>JBGSTF010000040.1:0-6997 GCA_041736645.1 Oligoflexus sp.
GGCCAAAGTCCTACAGACCAGATTATTCCTGTCTTTGCATACGGTCATACCCCAACTAAACCACTTTTTGACCTCAATACGGCAAAGTCTCTCTTCAAATCTCTGCCAGCTAAAATTCGTGATGCTACACATAAACTTGTCTGCCATGGCTACCCAGGTGAGAAGCCAGATCCATACTATCGACGAATCGCTGACAGCTTGACTGAGATTGGAATGAAAGTCGATCTATCGCTGAGTGCGGATATGGAAATCAACGATGCTAAGAAGGATGCGGCAATGCTAGTTTACGGGCGTTATGTCGACTACGATCCCGTCACCACATTTTCGGCCTATGCACCACAAGAAGATCACAAAAATGCTCCAGCAAGCAATCCAGAGCTTCAAAAACTCCTTTCTGATGCAGAGTCAACTGAATCAATAGTCAAAAAGAAAGAACTCATAACAAAAATGGCGAAGAACATAGCGGACAATATGATCGTCGTGCCTTTGCATGAGCGTTATCAGATTTTCTTCATGTCGCCTCGTGTTCTCTCGGTTGGACAGGGAGAATCTCGTGGTGCCCTAAATGCACAGAATATCGAGTTAGCCGTTGAAAAAAGCAAGTGATCAAAGTTGGATTTTAGGAAGATCTGGCCAACTAAAATTGGCCACGATCTCTCAATCGTATTTTCTCAACTGTGTCCGCAGACTAAATCTTTCGCCAGAAACATCCTACCTTCCGTGGATGTCTTCTGACGATATATGCCTTGCATACTTGGGAAAAGATGAGAAACCATCTTTGCTGAATCCTGCAACACAATTTGACTTTAGATCAGCGTATCTTAGAATGTTCTTGAACTTGTTCAGTCTGTCGCCTGGCACGGAAGTCTTTACAAAAGGCCTTAAGATAGACATTTTTCACGAAATTCTCGACGCTATGCCTCATTCCTTGGAGACCTATGATCAGGCTGTTCGACTGATAAAACATTGGTCTGATTGGCAGCAAGAGTTGTTTCAAGGCATAGTTAAATCTGTGTTACCCCTATGCGCTGCTGATACTCGACAGGAATGTGACAATTCTTTCGGAACGAGACATTGTGTAGGTGCAATTTTCACAGGGATAACATTAAGTAGCCCTTATCCCGACATCTCCTTGAATATTTCATTCGCACACGAACTTGGCCATCAGGCATTGATGCATTACCAATTTGCTTCAGAAATTTTGCCCGATGCCGAGGAATGGATTTACTCTGGAGTTCGTAAGACCCTTCGCCCGCCAATAAGCGCACTCCATGCCGCAGTTGCATTAAGCTATATGATTGAATGCTGCAGAGGTCTTATTTATAACGAAAATGACATCGCAAGGCGTGCATTTCTCAACGCGTTGTTGTCAGAATATCACGACGCATTGAGCAAAGGACTCAAGGCTCTACAACCTGTGCCCAAAAGCAAACTTGCCGAACTTATTATTGGTGACTTGAATCATACTTTAAATGTTTATCTTTGATCTAGAAACCACATATGCTGCGAGGTGAGCAGTTGAAAATTACAGCAGTCTCGAAAGTGGAGCCAATCTCACAACATGTAATCAAGCGGAGTAAGCGCTTGATGATATTCAGCACTTCGCTTCAGCTGCTAGCAATTTTCGTGGTTATTTGTTTTCTATCGGCAAATGATGCTTTCCGTAGAGCGAGATTCCTGGCTGCTAGTAATGGAGAGTCTATTGGATTGATGGTCGCTACAGGTGATATTTTTCAGATGAAGAGCCTTGCGGCATCTTTCAAGAACGAAGACACACCTAGGCTTTGGATACTTAACAACAGAGGAGAATCTGCAACTACAACTCCCGCAGAGGATCCTGAGTTGCCTCAGCACAAAGAAAATAAGTTCATAATGAATTCTGGCGGACTTTTCTACATGAGCAGCCACCCCATAACCTACGGTGGCAATAGATTTGGAACTCTTGTGCTAGAAAATAAGATAAGGATAAATGACTGGCTCATACTTATACCGATTTTCATGGCAATAACTCTGTTGTTCTCTTTTATTCAGACAAAGTCCCTCCGCGATTTTTCCATGAATTTGGCCTCATCAATTTCAGGAGTTACCCACTTTTTCGATAACGCCAGGACCGAAGACAGCCTTGAAAAATTTGCACAGAATAGATCCCTAACCTCGTTCACCGAAATTGAGTCAATGGCAGCTCGTGTCCATTCAATGCTTTTAGATCTCATTAGAGGCGTGGAAGCAGAAAAGGAACACGAGAAGTACAAAGCAATTGCAAAAGTCACTGCTCATGTAGCTCATGACCTTAGGCATCCTCTGTCTGTTTTTGAGGCTGTTTCAAAAGCAAATGATTGGATTGACTTTCAAAGGATTAGAGGTGAATTGTGCAGAAGCTTGGCCAGGATTGATAATATGATTGACGGGCTAAGAAATACAGATTTGTCCAGACTTGTTAGACTTTCTCCAAATAGCCTTCAGCTGGGCGACATCGTTTCTGAAATTTTACCCATCGCTAGACAGAAGAACACGTTGGTTCGTTGCGAAGGCAATGAGTCAATAATTCGTTGTTTAATGGATCATTCAAAGTTAGTCCGAGCGATTCACAACCTCCTATTTAATGCTATCGAAGCCGGAGCGAGCGAAATCATAATGATTTGCAATCATAAGGACGAAAACTATTGTCTGGAAGTAATTGACAATGGTCCAGGAGTACCGAAACATTTGGTCCCAAGACTATTCTCAGAAGGAGCAACTTTTGGAAAGTCTGGAGGCACCGGCCTTGGATTAAATTTTGTCAGAAGCACCATCCTATCTCATCGAGGCACAATATCTTACGATCGCAGAGATCACTTCACAGTCTTCACAATAACTTTACCTCAAATATTAAATTCGTCCGATTTGACTGATGAAAGTGAAGACATCCAAACCGTGGGCACGGATTCAACTCAGAATGAACGTCGAATGCCTAGAGTATTCGTCAAATTTATGCCAGAAAAGACGAATCAAGAAGTCAAAAAGCAATTGCTTGCAAATGGAATAGAGACACTGAAAGATCCAGAGCAGTTGTGCAATTCGGATATCCTCTATACTGACGATCACGACCTGATCTTAGAGTCGATGAGCAGGTATCATTCGACTACACTGCATCACAGCCCTAACCACGACAGCGAAGAAATCACAAAAAAGATTTTGGGAAAATATAGTTTGAAATCCACTGCAATGAGGAACACGCCAGTATGAAAAGTGATCTGAAAGGCAAACGATTTCTGATTGTTGACGATAACGCTGACGAGCTACACAGAATATCGGAATACATATCAAGCTTAGGCGGGAAATGGGTTATAGCCCAGGACTACGATGCAGCAGCCGCGTGCTGCGATAAGCAGGCAATCGACTGCATGATAACAGATATACACTTGGACGAAAATATATTGGACGGGCGGGTGCCGCAAGGCATTAGGCTCCTTTCGTATGTTAAGTCCAACCATCCAGAGATCTTGTCAATTGCAATGTCGGGAGATCCGCGCCTCGACACCTTTTATAAATCGGCCCAGCAAGGTGCCGGATCGTTCATTACCAAGCCAATCAAAAACCCCGATGCAATTATGATTGCATATCAAGAAGGAATATCCAAAAGAATCCAAACAAAACTGGATAAACCTATCAATCTGCCGAACTTTCTAAAGCAGATTTACGAGCGCTATCCCGAGGGAATTGTCATGCCACAAGAAGCTCGTCGGATTCTGCAAGGTATGGCAAAAAACGCCGAAACTCCCTTGGTGCTAACAGGTGAAACTGGAACTGGAAAAGAGCAGGCTGCAAAGCTCGTGCACATTTTCAGGACCTCTGCTGAAGGCAATGTTCCATTCGTTGCAGTAAACTGTGCAACTATTGAACGTGATTTAGCAACCTCCCTGCTCTTCGGACATAAGAAAGGTTCCTTCAGTGGTGCCGCAGATACCACGAATGGCTATGTGGGGGAAGCTAACGGTGGGATACTTTTTCTCGATGAGATTCATCATCTTGATATGAAATGTCAGCAAAAATTACTCCGCGTACTTAACGATGGTACTTATGAGCGATTAGGGGACACAAAAACGCTTACTTCTAAATTCCAGCTTATAACCGCCTCGACCAAAAGCCTCGAAGATGCGGTGAATGATGGTTCATTTATGGTTGACCTATGCATGAGAATTGCAGGCGGGATAGAACTTTTTCTTCAACCTTTGCGTGAGAGACAACATGATATTCCTGCTTTGGTTGGAATATTTTTGGCTTCAAAAAATGGGTTGTCGCTGACAGAAGACGAATTCAGACGTCTATGTAAGCGACTACAAAGTTTTGAATGGAAGGGCAATATTAGGCAACTATTTAAGCTTCTGCAAACTTGGATCATAACTGCGCAATGCCAAGGTACTCAACCGTCTGTGGATTATCTTCCTTTTGTGCCTGGCCTCTCATCTAGAGATCCAAATCCGGTAATGGTGCATGACGAGCCCGCAGATCCTTTAGTAAGAGAAGCAATGTCTTTGCTGATGGACGCGATGAGTAAAGACGTTCGCCTTGAGGACAGCATTGATAATCTTGAAAAGAGAATTTTGCAAAAGGCCATCGAAAGACATCGCACCATCGGAGATGCTTGTGCGGCTTTAAAAATAAGCCGTAGCAGCATTGATGCAAAGAGGAAAAAGCATGGGATCTAAAATAGACTTCGCTATCAGCAATCGATTGCCGAAAGGTATTTGGATCATCACGACGATCTCATTGTTTCTAATAATGCAGATTGGATGTAATAAGTCCAAAGGGATTAGTACTTTGGGCTCGTACGTTTCAAATCCTTATGTGAAGAGAACAAATCTTGACCTGAATACCTGCTTTGAAGATCAAGAATTTGAACTCGACAAGAAAAATGTGGAATCTGCAGTGTCATCTGCCCTTAAGACTGCTGGATTTACATCTTCAGGATGGCTTAATTGTGACGGAAGTAACGACGTAATTGTCAGTTTCGATCCTAACTCACGGATTAGCAAAACAACGAGAGTTGTAGATTCGGCGGCAAAAGAAGTTTTTCGCGTGTCGATTGGGCTCAAAAGTCTTTGCAAACCTGGAGTTGATTTCTCAGGTAGCCAGTGCGAAGCCAGTTATGCAATCCACGAATTTGGCCATGTGATCGGGCTTCGGCACGAAATGAATCGAAGAGACAATTACGATTGTGATCAAGATCAGATGAATGGTCAAGGGGAGGCTTCTGCGCTACAAATTGGAGACTTTGACGAATATTCAATAATGAATTATTGTTCCCTTGCAGCCGCTGTATTAGAGAATAAATATTTAGGCTTCAGTAGTGGCGATCTTGAGGCTATCGACGCACTCTACAGATTCCCAATCGCAATGCCAGCAGATAGTTTACCTCGATCCATACAAGCTGAAAAATTGAAGATTACAATCCAGGGAAGCGGGGTAACCCAATACAGATTTCAGATAGGCGAAATCGACAAAACAAACTGCAAAGACGAGAGTAATTACAGCAATTCTGTGGCTGCGGACGTCGCGCTAGACTACAATATGCTGACAGCTGCCGAACTAAATTTCAAAATTCCATTCGGAAAAACTCTAAAGCTATGTCTGCTTGGAGGTTTACACTCTGAAAATGGAGACGTTTGGCAACCGGTAGAAGTTTATTCTTCGACCAATTTTTCCTTTATCGATCCAAATGATACTGCGCCACCAGTTTTAAAACGTGCTGAACTGAGCTTTGATCCCTCTGATGAAAAATTCGTGATTGTTAAATTTGCCGTCAACGATATCTCAGAAATTGCTGATACCACTATCACGTTCTCCTTTCTTGATATTCCTTATAAGCCCAAGCCTCAAGCATATCGCTTTAAACATGGACTAGGCGACGTCACGGAGATTTATACACGAGTGCCAATTTCGGACCTTGTTGCGAAAGGCAAAGTTACGATTGAGCACCTGACTATTACTGATCGCAATGGCAACGCTGCAGACATGGTTGCGGACAAGACGAATATGCTTTTGGCTCCCAATGTCGCTCTACCGTTTTTAACTATCGAGTCCGGAAAGGCGTACGAGAGTGATGCACCTATGGTATCAAACGTCTATTTCACCCTACCGTCTGTCAAAAAAGGATCTCTTCAAAAGCTTGATTTTTTAGTAGACGAGGCATCTGGCATTTCCTCGATTAATTTATTCCTCATAAATCCTGTGACAAGAAAAATTAAGTTTTTCTCTGCTACTCAGGAGAACATTATAACGCTAGGCAATGGAATTGTAGATGCATATTTCGACTTTTCGATTTTGCCGGAGAGCGGAATATACCGCATTCAGTCCGTAACGATGTATGACCTCTTTGGAAATAAAGCCATATTGAAGAGCAGTTCGGTCAAACAAGAATATTTCGATTCAACAAGCATAACGGTACCGTCATTTGAATACCTGAGCAACTAGGAGTCCAAAATACCTTTGAGGACTCATTTTTAAGTCTTTGCGAGAGTCAGCAATTGAGTCGTTTGCTGAATGCGTCATCCCAGCTTTTTTCTGGCTGACAGATTCTCTGCCGATTATTGATTTAGTGAATATCATGAAGACCTATAGGTGAAGAAGTTTTGGGCCCAGCTGAACTGCAATACCCCTGCCAACCATTTGACTACTAGCTGTATATGTTTGTAGTTGAAACGTGTGCCACAAAAAGTGACTTCCCAACGAACATTGCTCCCTTTGATGTTTGAATTCCGACATTCTTAGTTATGTCTTATATTTTGCAAAATTGTCGATTCAAGGCGATTTAATCGGTATCCGATATTCAGCGACGTTGCAGCATAGACTGCTTTGCAATTGGTGGATTGGCAAGAAAAGAATGATAGAGCGTTCACAGTTTTCAAATAAGTATCTCCCCAAGGGACCTTTCCGGATTGCGATCGCGAACTGCTTGAAAGTCTTGGTGGATATGGATTTGATGGATTTCATGAAGCCAAAAAAATCACTGGCACAT
>JBGSTF010000057.1:0-26958 GCA_041736645.1 Oligoflexus sp.
ATTGACCAACAATAGTGCCAAAAGGCAGCTCAGGATAGTACGCTGCAATAAAGGACTTTAGGCGCTCGTCCTCGAAAATATGACGTGCTATTTTTAGAACGGTCGCCATTTCCCGTTTACCGGGTTGGCCTTTGGCGATGCTCAAAATAGTCTGGTAACTCAATCCCGATTGATCCGCCAGGCGCTTCAGATTCCGCGCATGTTTTTTCCCTCTTTGCCATTCCTTGATCGCATACCTAAGAGCTTCAGCTACCGGGATACCGTGGTCGAATTCGACTGTCTTCGTATTCAGTGCTGTCCTTAAACCAACTGTCGCTCGCTAGCAGGGAGTGACTTTTCTGAACTCGCTGTTTTAAATGAGAAATCAAACGAAAGTGATATTGACCCTTACTTTACAAAGCGCCTTCGTTAGGCACCCATATCCGATATCATTTAGATCAATTTATCTCTAAAAAACGAAGCCTTACACACTTTGAGCAGAGCTCACTCTGGTACAAGGTCATCGATCCATAAATTGATAGCGATTAGCGAAAAAAATGGGCCGAGGCTCTTCTTTGAACTTGAGGACCCACCGGAACCGCGTGTAGTCGGTTTCGTGTAAGACACGTTGTGTGTCACGATATTGCGACAAAAGTTAGGCTTTAGGATGAGCTTACGCTCTTGCCTGTTCAATCTTGGGGACAGAAAATGGCACATCAAACTGACATGACTCATCACGGCTGGGATCGATTGTGCAACCAGTGGTCAGTGGCGATGACATCGCCTTTGACTAGCGTCCAGTCTACTCTCGCACTGTTGATATGAGAGAGGCTGCCCTTTTGTGTGAAAGGATTAGGTTTGAATATAAACCCGCGCACAAGTCAGCAGGCCCCTCTTATCTCGCGTCGCCTTTGACTGCTGGCGCTGACGATATCGCACCGGATCCTTCGATAGGATCTCGTTCAATGTTGGTACAGCGCAGCCGTTTTCAGGTCCGGTTTCGAGTAGGAGTTTAGGCAATCCTTCACGCGAACAGTTTGTTCGCTTAGACAATGTTCTATGCAAGTCAGCGGTCACCATCGGAGCAAAAAGCTGCCGGTGTGGGCATCATCATGCCCGAAGACTGCCTTTGTGATGAAGAACGCCACAGAAACTCAAAAAACGCTTAAACCGTTGACTGACCTGCAAAACAAGCAAAAACGCGATTAACCAAATGATAACGAATTGTTGGAGAGAAAAATGGAAAAAATGAGGGGGTCGGTAGTGTTTTGCGCCTTGCTCGCATCGGTAGGAGCAAAAGTCATGGAGTGATATAGGCCCCATAGGGGCAGGCAGGTATCCTTAGAAAGCTTTATAGAGGCCCGTTTCCTGGGAATCTTTATATATATTTATATAAATATATAAAGAGGAGGAAGATGGAGGGGAGAGAATTATTTATAATCAAAGATTATAAATATAGGGGTTTTGTGAAGAAAAAACATCGAAGCCATTTCAATGAATGGCTGTGTCATACAACATTGACATCGATCTTCCCAGGCAGTTTGTAAGGCTTTCACTATCGTCGTTTTGCACATTGCAGGACTCATACAGAAAACTTCCGAGATTAAAGAGGAATCGTTTGAAGACGCATTCGCTATCGGACCTTATTGTCGAAATCAAGAAAAGGCTAAAACCAAGCGATATTGCTAAAATCCTTGGCTTCGTTCCGAGGAACGGTCTTATACTTTGTCCCTACCATGATGATCACTCGCCATCGCTTTCCTGTCATGACGATTCAGGTACGTTCAAGTGCTTCTCGCCTGCGTGCGCGAAGCATGAACGAGCCATCGATATCGTGTCCTTTTATCAAGACCAAAGGCAGCTTTCTTTTCCCCAGGCTGTGGAGGCTTTGGCCTCCCACGCTGGACTTGAAATGCGGGAGTCGCGATCACGAAGCAAATCGTCTGGCTTTCGCGAGCTGGACACAGTTATCGATCACTTTAAAAACCGCCTGCCGGGTTACCAATTCGAGTCGTCCTACCTCTGGCTCGATCGTCATGGTCGACAGAACAAAGTTGTCTTTAAGTTTCGAGATGACAACGGACGCAAGCAATGCCCACAGGCTTTCTTCCACAGCGGGAGTTGGTGGCTCAGTAAACCACAGGGTCATAAGCCTTGCATGCCCTATCACTGGGACAAAGTGAAGGACTCCCATCAGATTCTCATCTGCGAAGGGGAAAAAGACGTCGAGACTCTCGAAAGCCTTGGCTTTTCAGCAACAACAACAGGCTCGTCGACTAGTTGGAAGCCCGACTATGCAACCTACTTTAAGGGTAAGGACGTTGTGATCGTTCCCGATAAGGACGAACCCGGATCCAAATACGCACAGGCTATTCTTCTGGATCTCAGGCCGCTGGTTCGCTCCATCAAACTCGTGGAACTCCCAGGCGATGAAGGCATCGACGTCACAGACTTTATCAAACGAACGGAAACGCCCCTGCAATCACTCCAAAACATCATTGACGAAAGTCGGGACGTTAAACACGCCTGGGAAGCGCCAAGGCTGAGTTTAAGCGAGCTGGAACGAATTCCTAAATTCGATCCCGACGAGATGTTACCCGAGTCTCTTCGATACTGGCTGGAATACCTAGCTGAGGATCTTCAGGCACCTATCGATGCTTTGGCTGCGCCATGCATCGCGGGCCTTTCGATCCTCGCCGGTAGAAAGCTGTTCGTGCAGCCCAAGCAGCACAGTCGGGAGTTTATCGTTCCGGCACCTGTCTGGTGCCTGCTGATTGCTCAAAGCGGCGAAAAGAAAACGGCCATGCAGAAAAAAGCTCTCCTGCCAATCTTCACCATTGAGAGTGAGCTGGCAACCTCCAACAGCGCCCTCGTCGCAGAATTGGAGGCGTCGACCAAACTCTTGAAAATTAGGGAGAAAGAATGCGAGTCGATGCTGACTGTGGCCGTTCGCAAAAAGGACAGCCTTGCTGCTGAAGCAGCCAGGAGTGATCTTGCAAAGATTGCTCGCGAGTTGGCTGAGCTTTCTTCCAAAGGGCCAAGGTATCTTGTCGTCAGGGACGCAACCCCGGAGCGTGCGCTGGAAATTATGGCCAGTAATCCCAACGGCGTCTTGTGGTTCTGCGATGAGCTCTCGGGCTGGTGGCGGTCACTGTCCATGGGTCAGCTAGACCAACGCAGGATCTTCCTTGAAAGCTGGGGAGGTCTGAAGATCGACTTGGAGAGGAAGTCCTACCGACTTAAGGGGGATAGCATCGTCGCGGTGGTGGGAGGCGTTCAACCGGATTGGCTTGCACATATCCTTGCCGATATCGATAAGGGTGGCAAAGAGAACGATGGCCTCATCAATCGCTTTGGATTGATCATCAACCATGACAAGTCCATCAAAAAATGGACCTTCGTAGATCGCAAGCCCATACCGGAAGCATATGAAATCTATGAGCGAATGTTTCGTGCTTTCTATGACTTCGATACCCAGGACTTTATTCCTGGATGGAAGGACGGTGATCCACGAACCATCAAATTCTCGGACGAAGCGCGGGAAATCTTCATCCCATGGCTCGAAGAAAAGGAAAACAGGCTTCGCGAAGCAGAGTATTCGCCAGTGCTGACTTCTCATTATTCCAAGTACACTAGCCTTTTTTGCAGCCTAGCGTTGATCTTTCACCTTGTGCTGGTCTTTGAAGGAACCACCGGGGATAGGGCCGAGATCTCTCGGATTGCAGCGGAGATGGCCAAACGCTGGTGTGATTATCTGGCCCTTCATGCCCACAAAACCTTCTCCAAATCCGACAGCTACTACGACCCGGCAGTGAGGTCGTTCGCCAGTAGGATCCAATCGGGAGGAATCGTCGATGGCATGTCGCGGCGCGATATTCAAAGCGCAGGGTTTCCTCATCTTAAGAACCCCAAAAAGCTTGACCGGGCCATTGACGATCTGTGCCGCCTGAACGTCCTAAAGCTTGAGGATTCGCTGGAACGGGCCAACGGCAGCAAGATCATTCGCATCAACCCGGAGGTGCGGGTATGATCCTTACTCCGCAGCAGCAGGCGATTTTAAGGGCCTACAGGGCAAATCTTATGGCCCTTCTCATCAAGGCATTCGCTGGAGCCAGCAAGACCACGATCCTAATTAAATTGGCAGAGGACAATCCAGCGGATCGTTTCCTATACCTCGCCTTCAACAGAAAAATTGTCGAAGAGGCCAAGGGTCGATTTCCCTCCAACGTCACCGTGCGGACTGCGCATTCTCTGGCTTATACGGCCATGGGGGTGCATCGCTTCCGTCATAAGCTTTACCAAGCCAGAAGGTTTGATTATGCGGCGCATATACAAGGAACATTCGTTATAGAGTCGATCATTCCTGGTCTGTCTCAAAGCCAATACATCCAGATCGTCAGGGAAACAATAGGGCAGTTCGAGAGGACAGCCGAGAAGGAATTGACCACGGCCTGGATACGTCGGCGCTATGGAGCCATACTCGCTGCGATGGTCGGCCTTACCGATAAGCCGCTGCTTGAACTCATAAGGCTCAAGGAAAAGCTGATCGAGGGCATCCGAGATATGGGAGGGGAAAAACCGGAGGAAAGCTTTGAGGCCCTTCTGGGCCTCGGTTCCCGCATAGGAATTGATAAAAGGACCACGTTATTTACAAGCCTGGGGTCTGCCGACCTAACCATCGTTAACACCATAGGCCGTTTGACCGCGAACGAGGAGTCGTCTTCGAGA
Source organism: Oligoflexus sp. (assembly GCA_041736645.1). GTDB lineage: Bacteria > Bdellovibrionota_B > Oligoflexia > Oligoflexales > Oligoflexaceae > Oligoflexus. Next base: position 4,708 of record JBGSTF010000057.1, read on the forward strand.
CTTGAAAGCTTCTACGCGCGGCTGGGGAACGACGCTACGCTGCTTTGGGAAGGAATGCTGGACCCTTATTCTCGAGTACCCATGGAACACTCGACCTATCTGAAAATGTATCAGCTTTCTCAGCCTATCCTTAGTAGCTACACGACCATCATGATTGATGAATTTCAGGATGCAAACCCCGTGATCTTGGACATCGTCGAGCAGCAAAATACCCGCAAAGTTTATGTGGGCGACCCACACCAATCCATCTATGGCTTCACGGGTGCCGTCAATACAATTAAATCGATGGAGGCATCTGGAATAACAAGCCTGCCCCTGACTCAATCGTTTCGGTTTGGTCCAGGAATTGCGAGATTGGCAGACAGGGTTCTGGCGCTAAAGTATACCTTTCACCCTGCGAAGCATCCTTCTGGTTCGATCCCGCCTATCGTCGGATCCGGCCAGCAATCCTTTTCCCCAGCAAACGGAACGACTATTCTTTGCCGTACCAATGCCGGAGTCGTCGATGAAGCCTTGTCGCTCATTACCGAGGGAGTGACCGACCTCTCCATCGGCGAGTCGATATCGACAGAGTTTCTGAGCGACCTTAAAGACATCCACGCGCTGGCTGGCAAACAATACAAGCTCATCAAAAATCCCTATATTCGCGAATTCTCTTCGCTTCCGGCCTTTCACGCCGAGTGCAAACTTACGGGCCGCGTCGATTATTTGCGGGGAATCAGCATCCTGCGAAAGCTCAAAGGATCTGACATTCCAAGGACCATCGATCATCTGCGGGAGCTTTCGTCCCGTCCGGCCTCTGAGGCCAGCCATACCCTCATCACAGCCCACAAGGCCAAGGGCTGCGAATGGGACCGGGTGCAGCTGTCTCAGGATTTTGAAGACAGGTTTTTCGTTGACGATGGCCAGCTTCTCGAAAAGATCCCGCTTGAAGAAATCAACCTCCTCTATGTCGCCGTCACCCGCGCTCGGCATGTGCTTCTTTTCCCTGGGAAATTCGAACGCATTCTTGGCCCCGCAGAGCCTATGAAACAGCAGTGGCCAACGGCGATGACATTGACCTCCAACGCAGCCTCTGGGAATAACGAAGCATGGTGAAAGGAAATCACATCAGCATTGAACTGAAAAACTTAATCACAGCAGACGGGACTTTGCCACTGCCCATCATAAGTATCGGCGGTGAACAGGGACTGACTCCCGACCATGCGGCCAGGGCCTTAAAGCTGACCGACATTGAGCTGCGGCGGATCATCAAAGAGCTGCACATCGAAACCAGAAAACTGTCAGCATCAGCACTCGCTTTTCTGAAAGAAGCGGAAGTGATTAGCCCCAAGGTGAACTCAAGCCGCTTCATTACCCGTGCCGGGCTCTACCAGATCGTCAAGGTCATAGGCACCAGACGTGCCGTGGATACCTTCGCAGCCATTTGGCGGACTGGACGCCCGTTTGATGCGCACAGTAAGCCTGGCAAGGTTCTAAGTCCAAAGGCGCACGCTTTGGAATGCCAGCGGCAACTTCTTGAGCAGGAAAAGAGGCTGGCCGTCTTGGAAGAGCAATATGAAAAACTAAACGACTTTCTTATGGATGTCGTCACTCTCGAACTTAAAAGTGAGGAAACCCGAAATGAATTTTGATCCGAAGCCGTTACAGGACGTTTTTGGCAAGACCCTCGGCGAGCAACTCTCGGGCACAGCAATCAGCACGGATGGTCTTCGCCGTTTCTCGACAGACGCTCTCCTTGGCGAACTGAAGCGCCGAACCCAAGAGCGGTCAAACGCAGAGACTCAGGTCGATAGCTGGCTGCCCGTCGACCAGATCACTGAAAAATACTTTAGGGGCATGAAGGCTCAGGACGTAGCGACCTATCTTGGCCTGATTGGGCATCCGTATAGGCTGCAACCTAAACTCAGCAGCGCTGATTTCAGTCTCAGAAAGTTATTTCTGGAAGACACGATAAAGGTCGTCGCCACGGCGTTCGAACAAAACTCAAGACTGCTCGGCTGCGATGGCGATATTAGCACCCTCTTTCATCCTTTCGTTGGCCGATATGAGCGCGTTTGCATCACAAAGTGGGAATGCAAATGACACCAGGAATTTATCCAGATCGCTTGATGAGCGATTATCACGCCGACGATGCCATGTCAAAGACTGGGATAGCGGCAGCTGCGATTGCTCCGGCTGTCTTTCACAGGGCACGGCAACCAGGTCAGGACAAAAAGGATTCCATGGCCATGAAAATGGGTCGACTCTTCCACGCGATCATGGACGGAAGCTTTGCCGATTTTGCGCTGAAAGGTCCCAATGCTAAATCGCGGTCGGAAGCAAGCTGGAAAGCCTTTGAGAAAGAAAACGAAGGAAAAATCTGTCTTAAGCCAGGCGAATGGGAGAACCTCCAGCAAATGGCCGCCGCAACCCGCAGCTTTCCCCCAGCCAAGGCCGCCCTGGATCAGTCCGGACGCTTTGAAGTGAGCTTTTACTGGATGGATGAGCTGACAGATCTTCTTTGCAAGTGTCGCCCGGATTTTATCACGGACGATTATAAGACAGTGGTCGACTTTAAGACCACAGCCGATCCAAGTCACTGGGCGTTTCGCGAAGCTGCCTATCGCTATCACTACTATGTGTCGGCTGCGCATACACTAGCGGGCGTGAAGGCATGCACGGGCGTGGAACCGGAACGATATCTCTTCGTCGCACAACAGTCGGATGCTCCCTGGCTTACGGCGGTTTACCAAGCGACTTCAGACGAGATAAAGCTGGGGCGCGATCTTATCGATCGGACACTGCAAACAATCAAGCAATGCAAAGCCACGGACGACTGGCCAGGCTTGCCAGAGGAAGTGATGCCCCTTGGTCTGCCCTATAGGGGATTTCAGGAGCTTAGAAAGCTCAATGCTGAAGAAAAAAGTCTTAGTGCGCTGGTCGGCTAAGGAGCGAAGTCAGAGCAAGACCGTCAAACGTGAACGAGGATTATAAGATGAACGAACTCATAGAGCACAAGCAAGGGTCGCAGGTTCAATTCTCCAGAGAAAAAATGGACTTTCTGCGCAAACACTATGCGAAGGATGCTACCGACCTGGAGTTCGAGCACTACATCGGCGTGTGTAGATCGCGACGTCTGAACCCCGAGGCGCGGCACATCTACTTTATGAAGGTTAGAGACAAACCCACAATCATCCTGAGCATCGAAGCCTATAGGCTGATTGCCCAAAGGACAGGTGCCTATGCAGGGTGCGAAACCAGCGACCTTACTATGGGCGCGGACGGAAAGCCGATCTGCTGCACCGTGACAGTCAAACGAATTGTCCAGAGCCAGGTCTGCGAATTCAAGGCTACGGCATACTATAAGGAACAGTATCGCGAGCGCGTTCCCATTTGGAACGAGATGCCCACGACAATGCTCGAAAAATGTGCCGAAGCCAAAGCACTGCGGCGGGCATTCCCGGAAGAGCTTTCAGAGTTTTACACAGACGACGAGATGCAGGATCCCATTCGCATCGATCCGGTGGCGGGAAAACCTGCCCCTTCGGCCTTTGACGCCTCGCATCCAAAGCAGTTGGCCTGGCTTCACCAGCAGCTCTTGGACCAAAAGGTTCCAAAATCGGAATGGCCTCTGATTGCTTCCGAGTTGAACGGTCATACGGCAGAGGACTTCAAGGGGCGTTTCGCGGCGTTGATCGCTGAGTTTAAGGGAGGAAAAAAAGATGAGTAACGTAAACGAGGCTCGCATTCTTGGATATCTCGGCAAAGATCCAGATAGTCGCTACACAAATAGCGGAACCGCATGGTGTTCGTTTGACGTTGGCACAAGCGACTCTATTAAGCAGCAGGACGGTTCGTGGAAAAGTATAACGGACTGGCATCGCGTGGTTGTCTGGAAAAAGCAGGCGGAAAACTGCGCCAAGTATTTGAAGAAGGGATCGAAGGTTTATATCGAAGGCTCGATGAAAAAGCGCTCCTTTGAGAAGGATGGCCGAAAGCAGTACATCGCTGAAATCCTTGCTCACAAGATAGTCTTTCTTTCAGAGCGAAAACTTGAGCCGGAAGGTGAACGAGTGCAAGAAGAAAATACTGACACCGTTTTCGATCAGGACATACCTTTTTGAAGTCAACGCGGCGGATACTGCACTGCATCATTCCAATGGAACCTGCAGGCAAAGAGGAAGCAAGACGCACGCGACATGGCCAAGTGTATAAAGCACCCAAAACAAGGGCGCGAATGAACGAGATTAGTCGCCAACTTCTTGTGGCCTATCAGGGTCCACTGCTCGATGAGCCAGTGAAGCTAGACATCCTGGCCTTCAGGACAAGGCCAAAGGCGCTGACGAGCGGTGTCTTCTATGCTGCAGTCAAACCTGACTGTGACAATATCTGCAAGCTCATCGGCGACTGCCTGCAGGGAACCGTGCTGGTCAACGACTCACGAATCGCCGTGGTGACTGTTGAAAAATACTTCGCCGAGAGAGGCGAAACGCCGAGGGTTGAAATCACCCTCTCAACACTAAGAAAGCCATCCCAGGAATGGAGGATAGAACCTGTGGACGATAGAATTTTCAAACTACTCGACTTCAAAGAAAGCATGTCACTGCATGAGTTGTCAGTGAAGCTTGGCATGAAACCCAAGGACATGCTCAACACCATCCGCACTTTCAAAATCCCTTACGAAACGATAAAGGCGGCGTCATGACCAAAAGAAAGGCAAAGGAAATCAAAGCCAAGGAAATTCATCTCAGCAAGGAAGCCATCAAGCGGCTGGTAAAAGTCACCGACACGCCCCAGGCTTGGGCCGTCTACGAGCGACTCTGGTCGCTGTCCGAGCAGGCCCTATCGCAGCAAGGCAAAGCTGCTGACGCAGATCACCCAGATAGCTAAGCACGGAGCCCGTCATTATCGAATTGGACAGTAAATTGGTTGAGTCCCTGCTCACCGGGATCACGGGCGGTGTACCTGCCGCTCTTGTGATCATGCAATGGATCGGTCAAATCAGGGGCGACATAAGCGCGGTAAGGGAAAAGGTAGACGTCTTTTCCGTGCGTCTCGAAAAGCTGGAGCTTGGCTTTGACCTTTTCTACCAAAAGGAAATCAAGCTCCTTGAAACAAGAATCATGCGCGTAGAAAACGCGCTTAACAAGCGAGAGGATTATTGAATGGAAGTGGCACACAAAGGGACAGGTGAAGTATACGGCATCAAGGAAACACTGGAGATTTTGGATCTCATCGGCATGGTGGCAGAAAAGCTTTTCTTTGCACGATTGACAGGCGGCCTGTCGAAGCTAGAGCTAATGAAGTACGCCCTGTCGGAGGAATTTCGACATGAGCTGTCGGCGGAAATCGAGGGAAGTACCGATGCTCCCAGGGAATGGGCAGATATCTCAGGATCGGAGCTTGTTGCAATTTTGCAGCATGTTCTGACCATCGTTGGCCGTATAGCAACAAAGAAGATAGCAGCCTGATGAATTTTGAAGAATCCGTTGAGGCCGTAATTTCGCTCGAAGGCGGCGAGCAGATCATAAACCAAAATGACGATTCTGGTGGCTTAACGAAGTATGGGATATCGGCAAGAAATCACCCTGAGTTGGGCGAGGACGGCGTTCGAGCGTTGACCAAAGCCGAGGCCGTGGGAATTTACCGAAGAGCCTATTGGGAGCAGCTTGGGCTTGACTCAATTCCGGCATTCATAAGGCTTCCTATTTTTGATAGCGCCGTGAACATGGGCAAAACTGCAGCCGCGCTGCTTGTTCAGAATACGCTTGTAGGGTTGGGGAGAAAGATCGCCGTCGATGGCATCATCGGCGTCAAGACACTAATGGCTCTTCAAAGCGTGAACGGCACAGAATTTGCCGTGGAATTTTTGTTCCAAAGGTTGGAATCCTATCGCAAAATGAAGACGTTTAGCGTCTTCGGACGAGGATGGATAAAACGGGTTCTACGAATTGCGTTGGCTATGAGGTGATAGTTTGGATAACGAGCTGAAGCGAAAACTTTGGGGCACTGTACTCGTGAAAATGGACGGCGCACGACTGGAGATGCAGAGAAGAAGGAAGAGGACCAGGCAGAGGCAAATCTTCGCAGCGTTGATCTACCTCGCCCTAGTCTCAATAATTTGGGGACTCATTTATGCTATTTTGTGAAAAACTGAAGTCAATGCGGCTTGAGCAAAAAATGCGACTGCTCCCGCTATCGAATAGGTCGGGTTACACAAGACCAACGATTCGTGGCTATGAATCGGGGAAAACGCCGCCACCGGCACCAGCTATCATTACAGACATCTGCAAGGCACTAGGGGCGTCCGATGAATCCTGCCAGGAAATGGTAAATCTAGCTTTTGAGACTCACGTCCATCTGCAGGCTATCAACCACTATAGTCCCGAGGAATTGCTGCGCCTGCCATGATAGCCATTGACGTTGAAATCCCATCTGTTTCCGCGATTCGAGGCGAAATAGAGTTTGAAATCGTGAAGGCCCTAACCCGGACTGCACGGGATGCAGCTGCTGAGGTGAAGGCGGAAATGCCATCCAAATTCCTGCTGCGCCGCGATTGGATCACTAAGGGTATTCGCTTTGAGGCTGCCACCAAAGCCAATCCCATAGCCCGCGTCTACACCCTGGACGAGCTCATGGAAAAGCAGGAGACGGGCGACGTTCACCAGGCCAAGGGGAAGCATCTGGCGATTCCGGCACAGATCCGTAGTCGTCCCGATATGTTCATCCCGCGCAGTAAAATGCCCAGGCAGATCCTCTCGCAGACGGGCACCTTCATTGGGTCGTTTGAGGGGAAGAGCGGCCACAGGTTTTCCGGCCTTAGCGGAATCTTTCAGAGGGTGAACCGTGGCCGGTCGCTTCGGATCCTCTATCTTTTCAAAGACCGCAAGGTGACGAAGGCTCGCTGGGACTTTGAGAAAACTGTGACAGAAGCAGTTGATCGCATGTTTCTGAACAATCTTTTTATTTCGTGATCATTTTTTCTGTCGACAGTCGGCAGAGTGTTTCGCTTTTTGGAGTTCTTTTTTGGTTAAGTTTGGCGATGTTATTAAGATTGGCCCTCACCTTCTACTCTGCGGCGATGCCACAGAAAAATCCATGATCGGGGCCCTGCTGGGAGATTCCATTCCCCAGCTCATGGTCACGGATCCACCCTATGGCGTAAAGTTTCAGGTGCGCGATAGGCACAAGTCGAATTCCTCTCGAGAGGATGGCAACAGTGAGCTAGAAGATCTACGGATCAGAAACGATCACAGGGCAAACTGGAGCAAGGCGTTTTACCTTTCCAAAGCCCGCGTGGCTTATATCTGGCACGCAGCTACGGCAACCGACGTTGCCTTCCAGGCTGCAAGAGATGGCGACTACGAGCCAAGGCAGTCGATCGTCTGGATCAAAAACCGTGCGGCGATGAGCCGTGCCGCCTACCACTGGAAGCACGAGTCCGCAATATATAGCGTGCGCAATTTTGAAACGGCTCATTGGCAAGGTGACCGCAAGCAGACGACCGTCTGGGAAGCGTCGGTGCCCACCGTTTCTGAACGCATACACCCTACGCAAAAACCAATGCTCCTATACACGAAGCCCATCGAGAACCACACGGTGAAAGGCGACGTGATCTACGATCCCTTTGCAGGCTCCGGCACGATCTTCGTGGCTGCCGAGGAAACTGGACGCATTGCCAAGGCAGTGGAGATTGAGCCGACCTTCTGCCAACGGATCATGGATAGGATGAAAGACCAGTACGGGCTGACGTCAAAGGTGGTCGCCAATGTTTTCACTAAAACCAAAGCAAGTGCGTAAACGGTGGGGACCGTGGCTCGTTTCACAAAAATGTGAAGCGAGGAAAATCAAAGTAAATCGGAATGATGCTCGTTTAACACAATAGTTAAACGAGAGAATCCCCAGTTCGTTTCAGAAGCAATTGGTCCGGTCATCCCGATGCTTACAAAAACAATACAAGCCCGAAAGAAGCCAAACATGAATACCAATGCTATCCATGTTGATTTCATCAAGCTTTTGCATCTTACCGGCAATAAGGCCAAACATGGAAGGAAATCTCAATGATTAGTGCTGCAGATAACGTCATACGATTGAATTTTCGTTGCCCCATAAAGATTGCTGGTTCAGCAAAGCTATTTCTCCGAGAAATATGGAGCCAGTTAGGCTGTAGGAGATAGTTTGCGGACTGGGCGCATGATCAGCTGCAAAGATTCAAAAAAGACAATGATTACGGATTTTTTCACACGAACGTGAAAAATTCAAATGGACGGGGTCGGCCCGCAATTGAGTACTGGGTGACGGTCGACACTGCAAAGTGTATCGCGATGATGTCGCACACCGAGGAGGGTGATAGAGTCCGGGCCTATTTCCTTGAATGCGAAAAGCTGGTCCAGGAAAACGGACTACAGGTTAGTCTTGACCAAATACCTAGATTCATGACTGCGGATTTTTTCCAGCAGGTGACCGATAACTTCAAGCGGCTTGAGCAAGAGCGCGACGAAGCAATCAGGACGAAAGCATACATATCCGATCGGAAAACAGCCACAGCCATGAATACAGCATCCCTGGCCGTCAAATCGCGGAACCAGGTGCTTGAGCTTGTAAAGGTGAAGGATGAGACGATCGAGCAGCTAAACCAGCGTTTGGGCGAATCCGAGGAATGGTCAACCGCTGTGGTTGCCGCCAGCCGATACCCTCAGCTTGCGTCTCTTGGTCAAAATCGACTAGGCCGCTTGCTGGCAAAAAAGAGTCGAGAGATGGGGATCGAAGTTAGGAGGGCCGAGTCTGAGCGTTATCCAAATGGCATCGGTATCTATCACCGCAGCGTCTTGGAAAAGGTCGTGAATGCTTGCCATGTTAGTTAAAAGCCATGCTTCTTGCTGGACAGAAACGTCAAGCAAAAATACCCGTCGCTCATCTCCGGAATTAGAAACGACATAATGGATGGAGCAGCATGCACAAATTTCTGACGAAGCACTCCTCTTGCAAGTCCCTGAATCCAATTTTGGTGCTCTTGCAATTCAGTAATCCATTGGGGCTTCTCGGATGCAGTGGCCAACTGATTATTAGGCAAAAGAAATCATATTGCTTATGGATCAGCACTGCGGCGTTTTCTATTTCTGGATGCGCACGAAAGATAGACTACATCATCTGTAATCAAATCTGACAAATCTTCACTTTGGCCGATCGCGCATCGCATGTTGTCTTTTATATTCCACCTAATTCAAAGCACATCGCCGCCGGCATTTTTGATCTGTTGAAGTTTCGCGACACTCCATTTTTTTTGTGAAGAGTCAAGTTCGATATACAAGCTAGTCTCTGACTTTTTAATCACAAAATCAATGATAGCTGGTCTTTCAAGTGGTCCTCCTTTTCTTTTGTGATAAATAAATTCTTTAGGCATTCTATACTCAGAAAAAACTTTAAGTGAGTTGACCTTAGCCCATCCAACTATGGCATTTGAAATGCACCTCGTTCCTTCGCTTCTTTGATCAAACAATCGATTTGAGAATTCCTGCTTCAGAAAATCGACTAATTCGCGTTTCACAAATACCCCACATCAATCACAATCTATGATGTTTGTAGACAAGACTTTAGACGCGCAGGGCAAGGATCAGATGCTGTGGCGAACTCCAAGTTACAGGGGTATCTGATCCAGCCCGCTGACTTATTGTAATACCGTTTTAATCCTTTGATTCAGTCTTCAAGTTGATTGCAGGCAAAGCGCAGATTTTCATATTTTGACGACTTCAATTGTGACAGACACTTAGCTTTTGAAATAGGATTCCTGTTAATTTGAAGCACCTGAAGAATCCCAAGCTCTGTAAGTGGGGAAACATCTGTCACTAAATTGTCCATAAAACTCAGGGTCTTTAGATTTGTCAAGTTCTTTAGAAAAACTACCGAATCCAACCGATTCCCTGAAATTTCCATAAAACTCATTTTTGAGTTCCTTGTTAGGTTAGGTATGGACGATATTTTGTTGTCTGCAAGTATCAGACTCTCTAACTTCTCAAAATTTCTGAGCACATCAACATTCTCAAGAAGATTTTCAGATGAGTTCAGGTTCTGAAGATTTTCTAACGACCCTAAATCATCTATGCTATCTATAAAGTTTTTTGAAATATCCAGATCTTCGAGGCTTTTAAAATCTCTTAATATTGAAATGCTAGAGATATTCTGGAACTGAAGTTGCAGCTTTTTAGTTTCGCGTATTGCAGAGAATTGTTCCTCGCACGTCAAACTATCAGATATGTTTGACACTTTAATGATAGCCTTAAGTAAAATCGTGTCGGGTGACTTTATTTCATTTTGTTTGCACGTCTTAACAAAAAGTGAGTTTTTAATCTCATCCAGCATAGCAGGCGAGTCTTTGTCTTCACCATAGGCCTTTCGAGCCTGTAGTTTTTCACTCTTTCCGCATGCTGATTGAAGAGTTAAAATAAAGACTATGAACACAACACCGCTTATTTTTCTCATTATCATTGTCTCCGAAATTACAATAAAGCAGTTTTAAACATAACTAATTGAATGTTCTGGCCCAATAGATCTGGCTCAAATTGTCGAGCTTTGCTTCATGCACGACACGAGTCGTCTTCTTTTGTCTGGCTGATGCAAATATGGATTTATAGCTGCGGAAAACTGCTCGATTATGATCTCTTTTTTGCCTGGATCGGTAAGGCCACGAATATCAATCACCTCATCCAACGTAGACAGACCAGCGGCTTCCTGGGTGCATGCAATCACCTTTGACCGCTCAATTCTTACTGAAGTCCTCAAATCTTCTCGATATTTTCCGTGCTTTAGATCTTCATAGTGCTTGACCACATATGGTACCGACGACACCTCAATTCGATCAAAATCTGTAAATATGAAAGACAAATAGATAGCTCGCAAGAGGTGTCGTTCTACATTTTCCCTAAAATTATCGTCGGTATCAGCACTTAGCTCAAGCTCAGAGACCGATACATACTCTGAACCTCCTCTCTTTGAAATGATGAGCTGCTTCTCTCTGTTATATCCCCAGTTGTGTTGATTAAAAACTCCTTTGAGATTTTTGAATTTTCTACGCTCGCTCGAAGCAATATGTCGACCAGCTGTCTTTGGTTCTTTGTCCTTCTCGTCAGCAGTTTTCCGGAGCAAAGCGATTGCGTCCTTTACTTCAGCTTCGTCTTTGCAAGTGGCAAGACCTAAATCTTTAATTGGATCCGTCGATAGGAATCCCCCACCAAGGATGGGCTCCTCAATCCATATCCCACTAGACTTGAGATCATCCAAATCCTTATCCCAGCCGAATGGAAGTCCATAGACCCGGAATTTTTTACCGTCGGCTGTCTCAAAGATGACTTCGTCTTCCTTATAGCAGCGTATCGTCACATTGTTAACCTTGAGAGGCCATTGGCTACCTACAAGGCTGCCGTCCATTTTGTAGGAGTGATATCCTCCGCCGTCGTTAGAATACAGTTCGCTTTCATGATGAACCGTCTCCTGGTTTTCATCATGCTGCGACACCTCTTTATCGTCACTCTTGGACGGAAGACACTTGATAAAAACAATTATCGCGGTTCCGGCCACGGCTACTTTCCAAGGCCTAACTCGGAATCCCGAGGGCTTCATCTGCTGATTCTGGGTACCTCCGACTGCGAAGTAGCCAAGTTGATTCGATGTTTCTTCGTTTTCAGACGGTGGCAATTCGGATGCATCCACATTATTTGCGGATGGGTGAGAAATGTTGATGAGTTTTTGTTTAGCAAGTAAGAATTCGTCTTCCGTAAGCAGCCCCTTTTCACGAAGCTCGCCGAGCTTCACAAGGTCATTGATTGAGCTACTCGTTTGTTCAGGGGAAGGGTTACGGACCTGAAGGCGTGATTCGATATGCGCCTTAATCTTTTCTACTAGCTCGTTGTTACGGCTAAACATGAAAGTATTTTCATCGGATGCAGCAGCGAAGATACCACGCTTGCTCTCCGTTCCTCCAGCAAGAGTAAACTGGATATAGCCTGACGTTAAACCGGCTCGCTTGAACTGGATAGCAGTTATCGACTGAAAGGGGATAGTCTTGGTACCTTTGAGCCCCTTGTTCATTAGGCCCATCAAGCCTTTAGGAGTTATCGTTAGCCGGTCATTATAGACCACTAGCTCGTCTGAAACGCCGCGCATAGTATACACTGCCATAGCCACCTACCTCCGTTGAAAGCCTTGCTAAATCTTAAATGCAGGGAACTTAGCAGCCTGGTGAAAAAAGTAAAGAGGTGAGAAAAAAATATCGTTCGTCGGTTAGCCTTCAGATCAGAACGGTATTTTACAATAAGCTCTACTAAAGCCAGAAAATTGACAAATTGTAATTGACTCGACATCTCTGACGATCGGATTACCCGCAATGCAAATTCTTATACCTGATCACTACTACGGACATTGTCCGCCGAAAATTTGCGTAACCTTTTTCCTGTTGCTGCAACTTCTTGCGAAAGGTAAACAACCAGACTTTGGGTTTTACTGGGACCATTCCCCCCACTAGTCTGAGGGCATGGCAACTAGTGTTTGTGGTTCATTCAATTACAGTGAGGATTTTTATGCAGTTCAATAAATCAATCTGTCTTGCGGCGATAGTGATGATTTCCGCATGTGGTCAAAAGTCCAAAGATGATACGAGTGAATTGGCAGAAGTATCGGTGACAATGCCTGATTCGGCAGAGGGCATTTACACAAAAGCTACCCTATCCTATCAACGTATTGTGGGTGAACAGCCAGGCGTGACAAAGCAGGTCGTACTTTCAACTGAACAATTGAAGTCTGACCTCCTGATTCCGAGCGGTACTTATAATTTTTCCGTGGTCTACGAAGGAAAGGATAAAGCGGGAGCTGTTTTGGTAGCAAAAACGATTCCAGGAAACAAGTATTGTGACACTACCAAAGCCGAGGTGAAACCAGCGCGATTGAACTCCCTTGTTCTTCCGGTTTGTGAAGGTACCGACATTCGTGATGCTCCAGAGTTTACCAACGGGGATGGTGATGTAGCGGCCAGCGTAAAAGTATCGAGTGACGTCTCTTATAGTGGCGACAAGAACGTTATTGAATGCTGGCGTTACGGCACAAAAAACTCTGGCAATTCCTATATAGGATCGTTTTTGGTCAACTCTGTCAAAGAAGGTGGATATCAAGTTTACATGCAAGTTCAGACGGGAAATGAAGACAAATGGCAGTATAAATTCTTCAAGATAAGCAAAGCTTCATTGACAAAGGAAGGAAGCTATTGCGATTCCCAAAGAATCAAGGTCGATGCTCCTGCAGTTTCTATCTTTAGTTCAAACGCAAGCACATGCAGCAGTTCAACATTTCCCGGTACAATGAATTTTTGGCTTGATTTGAACGGCGAACGGCATTCGTGGCAGGGCTGCCGCGTGCGGAATGTTTTATAGTCACCGGACAATTATTGATACAGCGGATCGTGAAGAGTAAATGTTGAGTTTCCCTCGCTCCGCGCTTTGATGCGAATCTATATTGTCTATTCAATCTATCTATTATTGGCGGGTTGCCCATGAAGAAAAAATTTATTCCTGTAGTTCTTGCACTAATCCTTTTAAGCTGTCGTGAAAAGAACTACACCAAGATTTCTGAACTTTCGCCAGAGGCGACTGACGGGAAGATTTCCTTCGTTGACATCGTTAATTGCGATGATAAGATCGAATTAATGATCAACTACGAATCGCGAGAACTTTGGAATATCAAGCTACTTGAAACCAAAAAAAATGATGAAATAGCTGCTCTCGCATTTTACCTGGATAGAATCAATGCGATCGACCCATACCTTGGGACAGCATTACAAAAGAGGGTTGCTGATCCAGATTTTTCATTCTCTAAGAAGAGTGGCATTGAACATGATAGACCCTATAGTGTCTCCTTTGATCCGTTACTTCCTGTTAACTGCAAACCACGCGTTTTAGTCAAGGAAATCGAGCGCAATATAGAAGAAGATCCTCGATTCATTGTTGATCTTGATTACTGGGATCGAATATCTATAGATGCCAAAGCGATTGCTATTCTGAATCTCGCTATTCTGGATGAGGGGGCACAGAATCTGGATAAAGATCACTGGCAGCTTTATGCTCGATATCTATCAGCAATGGCCGTCGCTGATAATGAAAATTCGATGAAGAATGGCCTTCTTCAATCCCCAGCAGGAAGACAAATTCGATTTACTTTAAACCGTACCAATTATTATTTAGAGCAGATAGCGAGCGATGGAGGTACCAAGCTTACTAGCAAGATTGATCAGATTTTTAACAGCAACAATTTGAAAGCTAGCCTCAAAAAAGACGATACGATTATGATTAGTCGCAACTCTATGTTTACGATTAACACAAAATCTGCTGACTTTTCTATCAATCAGACCACTGCTGGATTTCAGTCTTTTTCAGTATATCTTAGCGACTATATTAGTAGTGTCCCTCAATATTCTTCAAAATATGTCGGATCCGAATTCAAGCAAACACTTGATGGCTTCATTTTGACTATCAATGGAGGTAAGAGAAATCTGAGCTTTGTACGCTTTAATCAATCATATTACGAACAGATGCAGAACTCAGACCTGATTGAATTCTGGCCGAATATGATCCCCAAAAGTGTCATAATACTCTTTAACGCATTGACAATGCCTATTTCAGCGAGCGCTACCGATGCGGTCACATCCTACAAATTTTCCTTTCATCTGAATGGTACGATTAAAACTGCAGTGCTAAGCGGCGCTCAGGTCATACAAGGGACAGAATTTGCGTCAGGAGTAACCGTGAAATTTGACGAGAATGGGGCTCTAATCCGCTGAGTTTATTTAATTTGGCAGAAGCGCCTTCGCGCTGGTGCCTAATGCCCATGACATTGCCTTACAAGTGATTGTTGCTATAGAACCGCATTGGGAGGCTTTGAACAACCAATGCGGCGTGTGTTTGCGGAACTGGAAGACGAAAATGACAATTGTTGGGGCTGCTGGTGCCCGCGCTGTAAGGGGTATCACGCGCTAGAAGACCCAGCGCCTATGGGTGAGACCATCGGATGCGTGGACTGTGGCGAGGAATTTCTCGTCTCATTCGTGCGATAAGCGAGTTGATCTGTTGACTTGGCTAAACGCAAAACGCAATCAGGATTTAGGTATATTAAAATAGATGGTTACGAAAGAAATCTCTTGCACTATGAAAATAAGGATGAATCGCGATTGGGTCCTTTCCTCAATAATATCAGCGGGGTGACGGGCCACCCCGATCGCTCACCCGATTGCACAAAAGTTTTGAGTCAATAAAGCAATGGTTTCATTCTATTTTGACCGCCAGTTAACCAAGAGTTTACGCCCCTTTGTCTCGATTTGAAGCCTCCTTGACTGATTTCGCAAAGGTACTGGACGTCGCTCCATCAGCAGTGTCGCGAGCAATTTCAAGCGGACGCCTTCGTAAAAGCGTAGTTGTCGACGGCGATAAAAAGAGAATCATTGTTTACGACGGATGCCTGGAATGGCGCGAATCGAAAGACCATTCAAAGGATCGTGGGAACGGCGTCCTGGCATCAACCGACTTGCCGACAGAGATCATGCCGGTGGAGCTTTCAGTGTCCATCGATCGACATTATACCGCTCTGATGAAAAAGGTTGAGTTTTTGCGCGAGACGGGCGAACTCACCTCTGTTGATAAATTCCGGCAGGAAACTTTCATGGCAGCTCGTGCTGCGCGAGATGCTGTGCTAACGGTGCCTGTAACTACGAATAGAGAGATCTATGGAATCATTATCCGACTGGTGTCTTCACCCATATCCACTGGCAACACTGAAGAAATTCAAAAGGCAGCTGAAGCTGCGGCAAATGAATGTCGTCAGCTCCTCAAGAAATCCCTGAGCAAAGCCTTGCAGGGCCTAGCCAACTATCTTCTCAACCCCGAAAGCGAGGCACCAGTTTCTGATTCTTGATGTAGACCGGCACCTTTCATCGGTACTTCCTGGTCTTTCGTTTGGCTTTAGGCCGAATCCTGATATTTCAATTTCCGAGCATGCCCAGAAAAATCTCTATCTTGTGGCTGGTAAAAACCCCTTCCCTGGCCTCGTGGACTTGGAGCGGACGCCTTACCTTTACGAAATTCTGGACGCTCTCATGCCCGATAACGGCGTTGAGAAGGTGGTCCTTCAAAAAGGCTGGCAAACTGGTGGCACACTCAGTGCCCTCGCGTTTTGCCTTTGGTGCTTTGAGAATTCAGGCAGTCCCGTGCTCTATGTCTTCCCAAACGACGAGCTTCGCACCAAGTTCTCGAAAGAACGGCTCGGTCCAATGATCGCCAATTGTGCTGCGCTCCAAGGCAAAGTGAAGAATCTTGAACGGTACGGCCAGGGCAAGGATCGGACGCGAGACACGATCATCAGCAAGGTTTTTCCAAATGGTTCATTTTGCAATCTAGCCACGAGCCTGAGTCCCGTTTCACTCCGCGCTTCCAGCATACAGGTGGTGATCTTCGATGAAGTATCGGCCTTCTGTGACGACTCCGGAGGCGAGGGCGATCCCTGCACCATTGCACTTGGCCGAACAAGCACCTATGAAGGCAGGAAGAAACTTTTTTATATCTCCACGCCGTCCATAAAAGATCAATGTCGCATCGAACGCGAATATTTGACCACTGACCGTAGAAAATACTTTGTCCCCTGCCTTTCGTGTGGAGAAATGCAGCTTATAGTCTGGAAGCAAATCGACTTCTCGGGACCAGTTCCCTTCTTTCGCTGCATTCGCTGTGGTTATAGCCATTGGGAGCAGGATAAGACATATCTGCTAAAGCACGGCGAATGGCGGCCAACAGCCACTCCGATGTTTGGCAATGTGCGCGGGTATTTTCTCCCAGCTCTCTATGCTCCAATCGGCATGTACAGCTGGAAGAGTTGTGCCGAGCAATTTCGCAAGGGCTACGACAACCCCGTGGAGCTCAAGGTATTTGTGAACAACATCCTGGCCGAGACTTGGGAGGATCGTTCAGTCGCATCACTTAATCCGGATGATCTCGGCAATCTGGCCGAAGACTATGTTCCGACTGAGACTCTTCCAAAGGGCGCTGGCCTGGTTGTGGCCGGTGTCGACACCCATCCAAGCCATATCAATATTTGCACGCGTGCATTTGGCCGTAATGGTGAAAGCTGGGTACTCGACTACTGGGTGATCTATGGCGACAGCAACCAAATTTCAACGTGGCAGCGTGTAGATGAAAAGCTTGGGACTACCTATCGACATCACCAGGGAGAGACGCTGCGCATCGCAGCGACCTGCATTGATACGGGCGGTCACAATACCGATAGCGTTTATGATTTTTGTCGTAACAGACTCGGCGAGTTCATCCTGCCGATCAAAGGTATTGGGACGCCATCCGCGCCAATTATCGACCAACCAACTTTCCTAAAGGAAGAGAACATCTATCTTTTTAGAGTTGGCAAGCTTGCAACACATGGGCGGCTTTTTTCAGACCTTGGCCGGTCACTAATCATGTGGAAAGATCACAAGGAAAAACTAAAGAACGGGATTGCATCTGATCACGGTGGTCCCCAGATTTTGCACTTCCATAGGCGGCTTGATTCGAGCTTTTTTAAAGAGCTGGCTGCTCCCAAAGCCAAATGGGTGAAACGCGAAGGTAGCTTTCAGCTCATCTATGAATCAACTGACGGCGTAGCGGATCATGCCCACGATTGCCTTCGATATGCTGATGCCGCGCGGCATTTTCTGGATATCAACATTGAGCGGCTTTGTGACCAGCTTGATGGAAACGCCAAATGAAATCTTATCGTCAACAACTTGAAAGCGTCCAGCGGGCGATTGAAACTATTGAAGCCGGGGGCCAGGAGATCGACCTCGAAGTAAATCTCAACCGCCGCAGCATACGGCGTGGGGATCTCAAAGAGCTGTATCGTCGCGAGGCATTTCTGCGCCGAATGGTTGAGCGCGAAGAGGGCCTTGGACCGTATATCGTAGTGCCAGAATAAGGACGACAGATGAACGGATACACTGAAACGCAAAGCGGCATTCTTATTCCCGAGCATTCTTCCGCCGATAGTCCCTACAGATCGACGTCCAGGCTGAATCCTGCTGTTCAGCTTTGGAATCCACCAGAAGCGACCGCTGACGAGGCCATCCTTCCCTCACTATCCGCATTGAGAAACCAAAGTCATGATCTGGACCGGAACGAGGCGATTGCTCGCGGTGCCATTGAAAATACGGTCAGCAATGTGATAGCTGATGGACTAAGGCCGCAGGCCAAACTCGATCACGAGGTATTGGGGATCCCGGAAGCCAAGGCACGGGAATTCGAGAAGGCAGCCGAGAGGATTTTTTCTCTTCATGCCAGCTCTGTATATTCCGACTTCACTAGGGCAAATCCTTTTGGAATCAACCAGGCAATTGCTCTGCGGGCGGTACTTTTGGACGGCGATTGCTTAATCTTGAAACGCTACAAACCAGGGCCAGGTGCAATTCTTGGAACCTGCATCCAGATAATTGAAGGCTCACGCCTGCGAAACCCAATGATGGGGAGTCATGATAGGGACATCCGCGAAGGAGTCGAGTTGAATGAGGATGGTGAGGCCATCGCCTACCACATCGTCAACCGCGACCGGATGAGGTCGATGGAACCGGAGCAAACCTTGAGAATCCCGAGGTTCGATGCTGATGGCAATCCCATCGTCCTGCATCTTTTTCATAGCCGTCTGCCTGGACAAACGCGAGGCGAGCCATTTCTTGCTCCTGTTGTCGAGCGATTCAAGCAAATCAGCCGCTACACGGAAAGCGAGATTATGGCGGCAGTGATCAGTGCATTCTTTAGTGTATTCGTGACCAGCGAAGGACTCGGGCCATTTGGGGATCGAAAGGACGCTCACCTTGCTTCGCGCCAGATCAATACCCAGGCGAGATCACGGGAAAAGTTTGGCTCTGGGATGCTTCTGAATATGTTGCCTGGCGAAAAGGTCGAAACACTTACTCCTGGCCGTCCGAACGCCAACTACCAGCCTTTCATTCAGGCTGTCCTTCAACAGATCGGCATGGGCCTATCCATTCCCTTCGAGGTTCTAACGCAAAACTTCCAAAGCTCCTATACAGCGGCTCGTGCTGCTTTGTTGGAATCCTGGAAATTCGTCATGATTCGTAGGGCATGGGCGGTGTCCAAAATTTGCCAACCATTCTATGATTGGGTGCTTGCTGAGGCAGTCTCAATGTCAATGATGTCAGCACCGGGTTTTTCTGAAACCGTGAAGAGAAGGATCTATACATCCGCCGAGTGGGTTGGACCTTCCATGCCATCCATTGATCGATTGAAGGATGCGAAGGCTGACGAAACACGGCTGGCAACAAGAACGGCTTCGAGACGCTCCATTGTTGAAGAATCTGGTAAGGATTTTGAAAAGATGGAGCGTGAAATAGCTTCCGACAATAGCCCTGGCTGGACAGCAGCAAAGGAAATTGCATAGACTTTCTTTAGAATTTATCACCAGTTCAGTACAAGGAGCACCAAGATGAAGCGAATTTTTGTGATTGCCATCATACTCAGCACAAATAGCAGTTTTGCAAGACCATTCAAGGCGGGACGACTAAAGCAGATATCCACTGATCCTCCGCTCAAATGTGCTCTATTTGAAGGTCTCTGGGAAGGCGAATGTACAGAGGACAACACTACCTACAAGACCCGCTTACAAGTTTATCAGGATGGTTGCGCTGAGTTAGCTCTATTTGATTTTGATAATCCTGTTCCGATTCACTACAAAATTGGCAGGCACAGCACAAGCGGAAACATGTTTTCTGCAGCTCCATTCTACAATGATACGAACTACTCTGAATGGATTGATAACTTTCAAACACTCTCAGCAAAAGGATTTTTTAGCACCCAGGTTTTTGCATCGGGAAAAAATGTAATCTATAGCGGCGACTACACATTTAAAGCAAGCATGCGAAATGGCGAACTTTGGACTGACGAAACGAGTAACGTAATAAGCGCCGATCAGCCCGGAACCATCTATCAGTACCATTGTGAGTACAAAAAGAAGCGATAAGTGGCTCAAGTAGATGTCATGTGTAATATGACATTCAATGGAGATATCAAGTGGGAAGAGAAACCGAAGAGGCAACGCAAACAGTTGGTCAGTTCATCCGACTTGTGGCTGCAAAGGACTGGGACGCGGTTCGCCAAATGCTGGCTGAGGACTTTGAAGCGTATTGGCCGCTATCGAACGAGCAGATTGACAATATAGACAATTTTATCGAATCCCTTCGGCGCTACCCTTTCACAGATACTATCCAGATTCTTGATTTATTATGTGAATATGATCAATGGGATAAGGACTTCACGGTTTCAGCCCAGGTATCCATAGAATCCAAGGCGCAGGATGGCAGCGTGAGCAAAGCGCATTCGGTTTCTTTTCTCGCCCTTGATTGGGAATCCCGGATCACTTCAATGACTGAATACAGAGCAGTCATCCAAGATCCAGCTGAATGGCGCAAGGGTTTGCTTTCGTAACTTCAAGGTGAAGTGGTCATTTCCGGCTCCAGTGACTGCTGAGAAATCATGAGTTAAGTTCAGTTTGTGGAGGGCACTGATTGAGTCTGGCTTCGATGATTGAATTGATACCGTGGGCGATGAATGAAGCCGGACTGAGAGTGATCTTCACAGTTGCAGATCGCGGATTCGATTCAGCCGCGCTGGAAAAAAGTCTGGGCAATCGCCCAGGCTCTACTCACTCATCCACCATCAGGGATGGAGTCGGGATCGTCCCTATCCAGGGGGCGATGTTCAAGAGGGCAAACCTACTCACCGAGGTTTGCTCTGTCACCAGCTATGAGTTAGCCTTCCGCGATCTTGCAACTCTCCTTGATGATCCATCGGTTAAATCGATAGTACTGAATATTGACTCGCCGGGAGGCGAGGCCAACGGCTGCAATGATCTTGCCGAATTTATCTTTGAATCCCGCTCCAAAAAGCCGATTTATGCCTATATTGATGGACAAGGCTGTTCAGCTGCTTACTGGATTGCGTCGGCCTGTTCCGAGGTCATCGCCTCTGAAACTGCGGTTATTGGCAGTATTGGTGTCCAATCCGTTGTCCGCTCGAACAGCAACCCCGACGAGGTTCGATTTGTGAGCTCCCAGTCTCCCTTGAAAAACGCTGAGCCATCAACTGAAGCTGGAGCGAGGGAGGTGCAACGCCTTGTCGATAGCCTTGGTGCCGTCTTTGTTTCCAAGGTGGCCAGAAATCGCAATACCACGGCAGACGAAGTACTGACCAGTTTTGGCCAGGGCAGCGTTTTTCTGAGTGCCGAAGCCCACGCAAGGGGCATGATTGATAGTATCGCAACATTTGAAGGACTGATGAGCACACTTAAAGAAACTGGAGAGGACGATCCTAAACCCGCTGACACGCCACGAGCAGCAGAAACAGCTATTGCAGAGGAACGGCAGCGTATCCTCACCATTCAAAAACTCTGCTATGGTCGTGTATCGAGCGAGTTTTGCAACGCATTGATTGAGCAGGGTGTAAGCGTTGAAGAGGCCGCACTAAAAGTCCTGCTTGAGCCTGATCAAAACGCCAAGGCAGCCGTGACTAAGATGACCGAAACTGACAAGCTCTTAGCCAAAGTCACCTCGAAGTCACAAGAAAACCTGGAGGAAAGTGGTGCAGATACCGACGTGGATCTGGCCTCGAAGCTTGGCCTTGTCAATGTGAGGACCGTATGAGCTTTGAGCCAAGTTTCAATGATGTTGCCTCCTATCAGCCGACCGATCTTATCGCAGGTGATTTCAATCTTCTTTCAGAAACAATTTTGCTGGAAGCAGGTCAGGTTCTTAAGCGTGGTTCTGTACTTGGTCACAAGACCGGAGCAGAAAAATATGCTCTTTCGGCAAAGATTGACAAGGCAGGAGCCCAGATCAATGACGGCAGTGAGGAGCCAAAGCGCATCCTTGCCGAAGATGTTGATGCGAGTGCGGGAGATCGTCTCACAATTGCCTATCTCACAGGCTCGTTTTTCCCCAAGGGCCTCACAATTGGTAAAGGGCACACAATCGAAAGCATCAAGGAACCATTGGAGCTTAGATCGATTTTCCTCCAGGGCTGATCTCCCAATCTCTCTCTTTACATCGACTGATTTTTTGTAAGGTTTCTTTTGACTCTACCAATTTATTCCACATACCACCTCCATCGCGTGGTGGACCGGCTGAAACTTCAGCCAAGATTTTTTCTGAACCGATATTTTCCCACCGAGATCACGCACGAATCC
>JBGSTF010000180.1:0-5494 GCA_041736645.1 Oligoflexus sp.
TGAGCAGATCAAACATACAGTCGATCTGTTTGATATGACCCAGCTCGGCAATCCGGCAGTTTGCGCCCAATTGCATACGGATGGCCTGGATGATCAAGGCGTCCAGGAGCTTCACAAGCGAATTATGGAATTCGAAGAAGATCTTCGGCAGATCTTCAATCGTTTCCGAGGGCCGCATGTCGTGATGCTTAGCTATATATCCAGCTTCCTTCAGAAAGGCACCATCTTATGAAAAGAATATTGATCAGCTTCAGTTGGATGTTTCTGTGCATTTCCAATATGGCTCAAGGCGGCCAACACACGGGTGTGGGTGGGAATCCGATACCGCCGCCCAACGGTCCTAACGACGCGCCGCCTCCGGTCGTCGTGCCCAACTTGACTCCTCTCGGAGTTTTGTACTTTCCCGTGGCTCTGGAAGAAACGGATTCTGGAAATGGGCCAACGAAAGGCTCGGAACCGGCTCCAACACCTTCAGAAGGCAAGTAAGAGCCGACGCGAGGCCCGGGCTACCTAAGCGATCGGGCCAGAGATTCTCTGTACGAGGCAAGGCCAGCATAAAGTGCTGGCTTTTCTTTCTCCAAAATTTTGATGCCATCGGCGGCCAATATACTCTGACTTCCGTCGGTAAAACCCTTGGCTAGGTTGGGATCTTGTCTCAGCTTGTAGGCGAGGGCAATCAATTGGACTTCCGCCCATTTGATCCGAACTTCAGCTGCCGGGTTCTTTTCCTTGAGCAACTCCTTGTCAGCCGCCTCCAAGCTGGAATTCAGCAAAGCCCCTGCTTTGCTGCTCCATTCCAAGTTCTGTTCACGCACTGTCAGCATCAAGTTCTTGAAACTCACGAAGATGGTATGAGCCAGATAGCCGAAGGCTGCGCCGTGCTCCTGGGTCAAACGCAGTGATTCCTCCAAAGCCGCCACACCCTCAGCCTTCTGTCCAGCCTCCAAACGCCAACGAGCCAGATCCTGGGTTTCTTTGATTCTTTGAGCACTCAAGGTTTCGGGTTGAAAGTGAAAGAGCTTGGCCTTTTCGATCACATCAGGAAACAGAGCCAAGCGCTGCTGGGCATAGTCGATCTTCTTGGTTATGGTAAGTTCAAGTCGAGCCAGCAGTCCAAGCGCAATGAATCGAACTTTTTCGGGTTGATAGATCAGCTGAAGTCCTTCGGCTGGCCTTGCCTTATCTTTACCGGCAAGGCTGGCGGCCTTAAGGAGAGACTGTTCCGCTTCGTTCCAACGTTTGAGCTTGGCTAAAACAAATCCCTGGCTCAAAAATAAACCGGCTCCGGCTTTTTCCCCAAGAGCTGGCAACAATGCCTGGTAATAGCGCGAGGACAATTCATAGTTTTGGGCGTTCCATGCATAAAAAGCTGCCTTTTCTTGGAAGGGCAAGGCGTTGGCTGGTTTGGTCGCCAGCGCTTCTTCCATAGCTTTCAAAGCATCGGCAAAACGATAGCTTCGATACATGGCCTTGGCTTCCAACCAGAGCACCGCTTGCTGAGCTTCGACACTGGGATAATTCAGCTCATGACGCTTCTGGAAAAATTCCGCTGCCAATGAAAAATTCCGCAGTTGGCTGTGCAAGAGACCGAGGTTCTGCAGGGCAGCGGCTTTGATTCGATCGTTGTTCCAGGCCGCATCGATGGCAAAAAGATAAGCTCTATGGGTTTTATCAGCTAAATCCCGATCGAAGCTAAAATCTTTGCCCGTCATGATCAGCTGCCGGTGGTAGAGGTAACCAAGAAACAGATAGCGAGCGCCCACGCCTATGTGATCGTCGCTCATCGCATCGATGAGCTTGGCTGCATCCTCCAAATCGCCAAGTTTTACCTGATCCGGGGAACTCAAAACCTTGCGCAGGGTATCGACAAACACCCGACTTTCGGCGCGAATCAGCCCGTCTTTTTGCATACTGTCGTAGTTCGTGATCAGCTCAGGCCATGGCGAATCTTTAAAATGGAGCAGCGCATACTGGTAATGGGATTCCAAGTCATCACTGGTGCGAATGCTATCAAAAAAAGCCCCTTGCGCCAAATTTTTTCCCTGGGTTTTGCTGTGATAAAGACGGTAGGCTAGGTCCAGACTATTTTGTCGTAAAACCTCAATTGCAAAGGGATATTCTTTGGTATCTTTGTTCGTATAAGTCAGCCACAGACTCATAATCGTCGCCAGTTCTCGGCTCTTTTTTTCCTGATAGAGCACGATCATACAGCGGTTGAACAAAAGGCGCATAGCATAGTAATCGCCTTGGAGTCGCTTGACGCGACCGACAATGGCTCTGAGTTCAGTGATGCTCGCCTCCGTATTTTCTGCTTTGACCAATCGATACAGCTGCACTTCATGATCGAGCAAATCATTAAGTACCGGGTCTTGGCCTAGGAGGCTCTTCAACGGCTGAACCCGAGCGCTTGGATCGACATTGGTCTTGAGCTGTTCCAGCCAACGGGATAGATAATACAGTCTGGTCTCTTCAGAAAGGTCTCGATTCAAGAGCCTCTTCTGCAAAGCTGCCGTATAAATTTCCGGATTGCTTTGGCTGCTCAACCGAATGAGTTGGGTTAACCAAAAAAGAGTCAGACCATCATTGGTTTCAATCTTGTCCGCTTTTTGCAATGCACCCTTATGGTCATTGGCAAAAAAATCGAAGTACAAAAGCGTCAGCTGCTGAAGTGCCGATGCCGGCATGCGCTGCACCTCGGCTCTTTGTTTTTCCAGATGAAAGGCAAAGGCGCCGAGATTCTCCTTTTTAGGCAAAACTTCCCAGCGAGCATAAGTATCCAAAAGGATTTTATGAATGGCATAATTCTTTTGCTTGGGTGCCAAGATTTCAGCATAATACATGGCCGGCAGCCACTTGCCAGCCAACACAAAATTGCTAAAGGTCCGTTCGGCCTGTTCGTCGGGCGAAATTGCTTGAGCATGAGTCTGAAGGTGATTCAGCAGCAGAATTCGATCGAAATAGGAACGGGATGATCGATGGGCCTCCCAAAGGTCCTCTTTGGTCCACTCCGGTGGAACGATACCAGTCAAGGCTGAGCGATAGACATCTAAAGCGCCTTCAAATGCACAGGTCATATACAAAACTTTGGCTGTGGGGAAGGGATAAGAGCAGTTCTGCTGCAAGGACGTCAGCTGTTCAGGGACAGCGACTTGCGTATCAACCGCGATACGGAAGATCGCTGCTTCATCACGACCGTCCAGTATCAGATCGCGATTGCTATCGACCATATACTGGGCGAAATACAAAAGCTTTCCATCAGCTGAAAACCTTGCCGGACCAGTTGCTCCTGGTAATTGAACACTAAAGGTGCGAATCGCCTCGCGCTTCTTCAAATCATAAAGGACAAGATCATTGCCGCGACTCTTATAAACCAAAGTGCTGCCATCCTTGGCCAAACTTGGGCTATAGATCGTGCCTTCCAGGATCACCGTCGATTCCTTGCTCTTAATTTTATGAAAGACCAGTTTGGAAATATTGCCCGCGTCATTGCTTTGGACATAGGCCAGGGTATCGCTATCAACCCAAAAGGGTGAATGTTCAGCCGATTTAGCGCCCGTCAGGCACTCCAGATCCTTGCCTTGCAGAATACAGACGTCACCTTTGGCATCGCGGCGAAAATAGGTAAAAGCCAGCGTTTTTCCATCCGGACTGAGGGCCGGAGCCTTGGCATCGGTATCCGCTCCCGTCACGGTCTCGCTCAGGCCTGACTTCAAATCGAATCGAATGATTTGCGACGAAAGATTTTGACTCCGCGTGTAGTAGAGAACAGACTCGTCATCGGCGACAGCAGCTTGAAAATTATCAAAAGGGCCCACCGTGATCTTCTGCAGTTGCAGCAGGCGTTGCGGCTTATCCGCTCCTACCAGGGCCGATCCTAGAGTAAAAAAACCAAACAATATTCCCAGAATTCCGCGCATAGTCACCTCACTTCTGCTTGGTCTCAGCCTTTTGCTCGCGATCACTGTGAGTCATACTAAAAATTTGTCGCTGTTCAACCCGATCGCTGGTTGATTCCAAAGGCAATGGACCGGCACTCAGCTGCTGCTTGTGAAAGGCTGCATCCAGCTCTTGCCAGTCCCCGCTCGCTTCCAGCTCCAAAACTGTTTGCCGATCGATCAGGTAAACATCAGGGACACAGGCCGTGCTGAGCAGAGCTAGGAGAAGAAGACTCTTCTTCATTTTTTGCCTCCGGATTGCAGAAGTGTTTCAATGTTTTGCAAGGCTTCACCAGCCTTGGCATTGATCAAACCAGTCAAGGGTATTGAGCGGATCGAAAGGTCTTTGCTAATAACCCCTCCCAAGCTGATGTTCATATCCATTAAACCTTGCTCCATACTCACAGCAAGACCTTGGGGATAGGATACGTGCAAGGCTCGGCGGGCCATAATCATTTGATCATCTTTATATTCGGGGTCCAAAACGTCCAAGAGAGAGAGCAGCTGGCGTTGACCGATTTCGGTCAAATCCAACCTTCCTGTCGCCAAACGCTTGCGAATATCGAAATTCAGTGCCATGCGACCACTGAGTGGAGCCCAGTCCTTGGTCGGTAGGCGCTTACTGGGTTCTTTGAGTAATTCGCCTTGAATGCCAGAGAAACGCCCCAGGAAACCTAACTGCAGGCGTTCAGGGTGCAAGTCCAAATAGAAACGCCCGAGAGCGCTGCCGTTTAGAAGATCCATTTTAAGATCGTTCAAGAGGATAAGATTCTGCCGAACGGCAAAGTTCTCGACCAATGGTCCGAGCACGATATGCTTGAATCGCAATTGATCCAAACTTAAAAGGTTTCGTTCGCCCACATAGGGATCCAAGCTTTCGTAGTCCACCCGCGCAAAAGGATTTTGGGTATCCAGATAGAGGAAGCCAATACGCCCAGCCGGATCGATCGACAGCTCTTCGTGGATTTGAATACCGCCATTCAAATTTTTAAGCTGGAAATCGCCTGCTTCAAGCGAAAAACTTAGAAAGCGCGGATCGGCGTCCACCGACAGCCGAGTCTTATCGTAAAGCACAAGTTTGATCGGCACCTGCATGCGACCGGTGCCTCGAAACGGAGCATCTGTCACAGCACCCAGCTGCGAGTCCAATTGACCATCGAAGTGGCCAAGACCACTGAGCCGAAAGGTGCCCTGTCCCTTAAACTGCAGCAGTTGATCGTGCAATCCCAGAAACACGGTTTTAATGGTCAGCTGATCTTTGTGTTCGAGGATGCCATGAAAGACAAATTTAAATTTTTTCAGTAGCTTATGCAGCTTATCCGGATCAGGAACTTTCATGAGCAGCTCGATGCCTTGCGCATCGCTCATGACTTTCACCTCTGCCCGGGACATCGTTTGCAAATCACTGACGGAAGCCTTCACCAAAGTTTGTAAACCAAGGACTCGAGCCTGATCTTTGGCTGTAAGTTCTGGTTCGGTCATGCGAGTCAACAGTTCAACCCGCCCTTCCCTCACCAACGTCAATCGATTCAATGAAGATTATCTGAAGACGAAAATGA
>JBGSTF010000280.1:0-13255 GCA_041736645.1 Oligoflexus sp.
ATGTCATTGATGATGCTGTATCGCAGAACACTATTGCTGCCGACAGTGTTCCTGATGACAATGTCATCGATGATGCTGTATCTCAAAACACTATTACTGCTGACAGTGTTCCTCGTGATAATGTCGTCAGCGATACTGTGCCTCAGAACACTATTTCTGCTGACAGTGTTCCTTGTGACAATATCACCCTCGATGTTGTACCTAACGACAAAGACACCAGGAAATCGAGAAAAGCCAAGCTGCTTCATCAAAAAGCAGTCGATATATTGGACATGGCCCTCAAATCGGACCTTTCAGCTAACGAAATGAAAGTATTGATAGCGATCTTGATTGATATACAAAGCGATTGGGAAGCTGGTTCAAAACTCAGCTTGGCAGAGATAGCAAAGACAATAGGATGCGACACATCCAATACAGTACGTCTTGTCAACTCTCTTCTAAAAAAAGGCCTAATACAAAAAGAGAAAGGTCGAGCCGAACGGCGAAATACATACCATATTTAGCGAGCAAACTTGAAATTATATGCTTTCAGCTACATGGCGGCTTATAAAAAGCCGCCTAAATCAGCCGCCATCACTCCGAATCGCTTTTGTTACATCTCGGGATTTAAAACAGGCTGGTTCTCTTTGTACCCATCCACCGAGCACTCAATCGTGGACTCAAAGCCGCTAGGCGCAAAGGCATGCTCGACTGTGTCGATCACCCACTCACCGTCAATTCCTTTGCCCAAGCCTATTGCATGTATTTTTCGCTCTGCTGCCAGCTGCGTATTGCCTGAAACTGTAAGACTCAAAGTCTTCCCCTTGCGAACAACATCGCGGAACTTCGCTTCAGCAGCCTTGCGTGCGCTGTCCTCCGTTGCTTTGTTGAATTCCAGCTCCAGGACCACGCCTTCCTTTCCATACATGACATATTTCTTCTGCGCAGCTTCATTGTCGTACCAGAATGCCCGCACTCCAGTGTAGCGCTGCGTCTGGTCTCCCGAGTATTCAAAGCGCAGAGGATTCTCGATCGTGATCGGCTGGCTTGAGCCGTCCGGATCCCCGCCCTTGTCCTTCGGAGTGATCATGAGATAGCGGCCGCTGACCTTGACTGTATGATCAAACCGGCGCCCGAGGCGGACGAGGAACGCAATATCGGATTCGGTCTGATCCTCATGGTCAATCGGGATCGACTTCAACTCATCGAAGACCATGGGTTTGAGCGTGTTTCTGCGTGCGATCTCTTCAGCAATTGCGCCAAGTGTAGTGGCGTCCCAGGACTGCTCGCGCTGTGACTTCAGTGAAGCCGCGTGCTCCATGGCGACGGCTTCGATCTTAAGGGTTCGCTTGCCGCTCATACTGACGCCGATATGCTTGGTCGTGAACTTACCGACCGTTGTCAGGACGTTGTCATAACCAAGAGCCACGGTGAATTCGAGGCCCTCGGCGGGCCACTCGATGCCATCGTCCACGAGCTCCAAGGTCATGCTGTCAGACTTCCAGCTTGCCTCGTCCCGCACCGTGAGCTTTTCAAGCCGTGAGCGGATTTGTTCGGTGAGATCGCCGTTTTTGGTTTCAATACGAAAGTTTGGAATCATTCGAATATCCGTATGCTGTTGGTTATGGATGTCGGTCTTTTCAATTCAGGAAGCGTGATCGCGATTGGCTTTGACAGGGGCAGCACCTTTCCGCGATCATCAAAAAAGCCAAGGAAAGCCCAATTCGCCCGGAGAAGTGCTTCAAGCGCTCCGGGCAGATTCCCGTAATAATTCCAGCAGATTTGATCCAGCTCATCACCCTCTTTCAAGAGATATTCAGCCATAAAACTCAAGCTCCAGCGTAAATTCCACCCGAAGTGGAATGCCTTCGCCTATAAAAATAGAGCGTCCCTCCTTTATTTTGCGAATAATCCAGAGGCCTAGATTCTCGCCGACTTTGGTGTCAGCATAGATAAGGCGCTGAGGTTTTCCGCTGGAGGCCATATCCCTGAGCTTTTTGAGCTGATCAAAGCTGCCGGTAAATGCCGGGTGCGATACGCCGGAGATTGTCATTTTATCCTCGTGCGACCTGCCCTTTCTGTCCCCAAGGAACTGATAGATCGGAGCCGCACCAAGGGGCTCCTGCCTCGCCCAGCGGTATTCGGTTTCGCGCTCAATCTTATCCGGCGTTAGAGTTTGAAGCTCAAAGCTGAAGTCACCAAGCTTTGCAAAAACCTGCTTTCTAAAAAAGGGTATAGGATCGAAGGCCATCAGCTGACCTCCACCGGATCGAGGAAGGATAAGGATGGAGTATTTCGGAACGCCGACTGGATTTCACTTTTGATTTTGCTCGCCACTTCCCTTGGCGCTGAAGATCCGGCATCCACATGGATCGTGGCATTGACCGTGATCACATTGCGCTGGGTATAGGGGCCATTGCCGCTGCCAACCCGCTCAAGCGCTGCAGGCACTTTCACGGCATCAGGCATTGAGAAAAGGTCTGAGAATTCCTTTTTGCCGGCATCCCAGCTGTCATAGATCCACTGAGGCGCCGCCTTGATTCCTTCCACAGCAGAGTCAATCCAAGGGAACATAACCTTGATATAGGGTTTGACGGCCTCATAAGCGCTTTTGAAAAATCCCGTGAACTTTTCCCAGACACCCTGGAGCCAGCCCGCGGCAGAGATTTTTTTGACAACCCAGTCCCAGGCCGCACCTATGCCGTTCGCGATTGATGTCCAGGTCTCTTTCACCGATTGCCTGATCCCGATCCACATTTTTTGCAGCTTTGGCCCGATTGTTCCCCAATTCTTCCAGATGAGATAGCCGCCAGCTGCGATTGCAGCCACGGCCGCGGCAATGCCCCAGCCGACCGGGCCGAGACCCATCAGTGCAACGCCCACCGCCCGCACGGCTCCGCTCAGAAGCGGGCCTGCTTTGAGGAGTCCGCTCCATCCACCCATGGCACCTCCTTTCAGGATCCTTCCGCCCCATTTGCCGGCTGCTTTTGTTTTTCCCCAGCCCTTTTTTGCGCCTGATTTTGAGCCGCCCCAAAGCATGCCGATGCCTTCGGTGAGATGGTTTTTTCCTATGCCGAGTCCTGTCCTGAGCCATCTCATGCCCGAGGCGCCCATGGTTCCAGGAGCAAACCAGCCGGCCATGGTTTTCCCGGCAGCAAAGAGGGCGACTGCGCCTGAAAGCGAGAATTTCAAAAGGGCCATGGCGCCGTTGAAAGCAAAGATGCTCCCGACGCCAAGCATGATGTTTTTTGCCACGTCCTTATTCGCTTTGATCCACTCGCCAAAGCCATTCAGCATAGGCTTAAGAGAAGCTATGATATCTCGAAGAATTGGGATGAAAGCCTCGCCTAAAGTGATCATGATATCGTTGATGGCGCCTTTGACTTCATCGAGTTGGGCCGCGGTCGAGCTGCTCAACTCCTTTCTGGTCTTTTCCATAGTCTGCGATTCTTCGAGCGCTTTCAGAAGCTGATCAAAGTTTTTCCCGCTCCGGGCAAACTCCTTCATCAGATCGGCCACCCCCGTGCGGGTGCGCGAGAAGAAGATCTCGATGTATTGCAGCTGCTCTTCAAGGGGCAGCGTCTGGATCCGCGTCCTGATTTCCTGGGTCAGCTCATCAGCAGTCTTGGCCCCTCCAAGAGCCTTGCTGGGGCTGATATCCAAACGCTTTAATGCAGCATCCACGGCTTTGCCATCGCCGGAGAACTCCCCCGCTTTCATGTCCGAGGGCTTTGATTTAAGACTGAGCGCAGCGAATATTTTTTGCATCTGTGCGTCAAGCGCAGCGCCTTTGAGCCCTTGGAGTGAACCCGAAATCGCATTGATGATCCCGCCGCCACTCATGGCGCGATTGACTTTTATGCCGATGCTCTCTGCGGCCGCGAGGAGATCCCTCTCAGGCATTTTCAGAAGGGACTTGCTCATGGCATTGTAAGAAGGTGACAACTCGAACGTTCGCTGCATGAGCCTGAGCGAGCCATTCGCCTGGGACCTTAAAAGTATGGATGCAGCCGGCGCGTGGTCCTCACCTCCGAGCGCTTTCGATACGGCTGCTCGTTTGGCTGTTCCTGCGCCTTTCATGCCGGCATTGATATCGCCTATGATATCCATCCAATCGCGCAAATTTTCGTCCTTGTCCTTCATGCTGATCTTCATTTCTTCGAGCACGCGGCGAAGCTCTTTTGGTGGCTTGGCCATGCGAAGAAAGATCGCGCGCATTGAGGTACCAGCCATGGAGCCTTTGACCCCGCTGTTATGCAAGACAGACGATGCCGCGAGCGTTTGCTCCAGACTTGATCCGACATCGACCGAGCTGGCCGCAACGTATTTCAGCATCTCCCCGAGGGATTCAAGGCTTGAGGCGGATCCGGTGTAGGCGGCAGTCAGGGCATCACCGACACGCCCCATCTGCGAGACATCGATGTTGAAGCCCTGGAGCACCTCGCTGGTGATTTCTGCAGTTCGAGCGAGAGATGTCATCGAGCTTTCGGCCAGCGCCAGCATGCTCGGCATAACCGCGATAATGTCATTCGTTCTGTACCCGGCCGTGGCCAGCTCGTTCTGCGCCTCGGCCGCTTCTTTTGCCGTAAAGATCGTTGAAGCACCAAGATCACGAGCCTGTTTTTTGAGACGCGAAAATTCCTCGGCGTTTGCGCCCGTCATCGCTTTGACCCGGATCATGGCCTTTTCAAATGCCACGGCCTCACGGATGGGGGCTGTGAAGATAAAGCCACTGCCAAGCGTAAAATAAAAATGGCTCATGGCCTGCGAGCGAAGATCCTGAGCCCGATCCCGAAGCCTCGTGATCTCCTCCTGGCGCTTTTCCAGAGCCTGGGTTTTTGCGAGCTGAACGGCATGAAGCCGCTGAGCCTCGGTCAGATCCGAGGTCATGTGACCCTGCCTTTCGAGGGATTTTGTGTAATTTTCACTCGCTTCGGTGGCCGATTCGATTCGCTTTTCTGTGGCACTGACAGAATATGCAAGCTGCTGCTCTTTATTTTCAAGCTGCTCCAGAGTCTTTTTGTTCTCCTGAGCCTGCCTGTTGTGCGCTTTCTTTGCCTCGGTTGCTTCTTTTTCCGCTTTTCTAGCGGCCTCAAGCGTCTCGGCCGATTTCCGGGACTTCTCTTCCAGCTCGGTCAGATGCTTGTTCTGAGCCTCGCTCGCCGCACTCATGGCGAGCTTTTGATCGCTGAACATTCTGTTCACACGATCAAAGCGTTCCGCTGCCGCCTGTGCCGCGAGAGCGGTATCCTTGGTCGTGGCCTGATAAATATGCATGGCATCGGCCAGCTCCTGAGCCTTGGCACGCTGCTGGTCAAGCTCGCGCGTGAGGCGGGCAATCTCCGGGGCTGGTGCTCCGGCTCCGAGAAGCCCGGCGAGATGGGTCTCCCTCGTGGCAACTCCTGACCTGAGAGTGGCAAGATATTGCTGCTTACCATCCAGGGTTCCCTGAGCGCCAGCAGCCACCCTTGCCGCACTCTTTTTCGCATTCTCCAGATCCTTCAGTTCTGCCCGCTGCCGCTGCAGGAGCGCAATCTGCTCTTGACTCGGTTTTCGTAGGGCTTCGATGGCCGCCCGTTCCCGCTCAATCTCCTGCCGATTGGCTGCATGAGCCGATGTTGCTGCCTCAACCGATGCCCGGGCACCCTCGATGGCCTTATCCAGCGCGGCATGAGCCTCGCGCTGCCGGGCGAGCTCCACTCTCACCGCTTCAAGCTCGCCCTTTTGAATACCCAATGCCTGATTGAGCTGAACGGCATCCTCGCGAATCCTTTGAAGCCCCGAGAACTCCCGCGAAGTCCGGGAAAGTGCTTTTATGGATCCACGAAGATCGGCCATCCTCTGATCGGCCGTGCTAAATGAACTTTTGAACGATCCGTCTAATGCTGCCCGGATCAGAACACTCACCTGACGCTTCGACATTTACATGGCTCTCCCGGCAGTCATCTTTCTTTTCTTCCCTGCTTTCGTCCAAGGCTTCCAGCCATTCCCGGAATTCCGTAAGTGTCATGGCCATGGTCTCAGAAGCGGTAAGACCGTATCGCTCGCGCAATACGGCCACAGCCCGGAGCATCAGGCGGAGCGCTTCCTCGGGCTCGACTTTTTTCCAGGTTCTGCTCCGGTGTTTTCCTGGACGACTTTCGGATTCTGAAGCTTTCTGATTATCAGAACGATGGCGTCCTTGTCGGAAATCGCCAGCTCATCGAAGGCATCGGCCGGGAAATCGTTGCAGTATGCTTCCAGCAGCATCCGTTCACATTGAAGCTCCAACTCACGAAACCGGACAAGGGCACTTCCAGGAAGCCCCAGATCATCCTCGACAAAGTCCTCACTGACAAAGTTTTCTTTTTTGAAATCGGCCAGTATTTTCCCGATTCGGATGCTCACAATCTCGTGCTTGACCTGCGCTGCATCCGGCAGCGTCACGGATGAGATGTTGGAATCGTTATATGGAATGGGGTGTTTAAGAGTGAGTTTCATTTTTACCTCAAGCCAGTTTGAGATTTTTGCGCAGAGAAGCAAAATGATCGAAGACCCCATGGACCAGAACTCCGCCTTTGGCATCCACTTCAAATGCCGGAATTCCATCGCGGATGACAAGGAGCGACATCAAATCCATCTGCAGAGCCTGCTGACCGGCCTTGATGTCTGCCACCTTCGCCGTTCCGTTCTCAATTTTGTTGATGGATCCGCGCATCGTGTAGATGATCTGCGAGGTTTTGCCTTCGGCGCTCTGCAAATGTCCATAGAGGACGGCAATCACAAAGCCGGCCAGAGGCGAGCCTGCGGCCGCAAAGTTTCGGATCTCCTGCTCGCTCATCTTGAATGTGGCGCTCATCGCCTGGAGGGCCACGGGCTGTTTGATAGGCATGGCCATGCCCGCATTGAATATTTCTTCTGTTTTGTACTCAATCGTGGGCAAAATCACTTCCTCGACCTTGCCTGAGTGGTCGCCATCGGCAAGGAAAAGGTTGAAGTTGACGATACTATAGGGAAGCTGAGCTGCCATGGTTTCTCCTTATTTTTTGCAGCAGACTGCAGTTGATTTCAGATCGCCCCAGAGCGGTTGAACCCCACTGTTTCTCCAGCCGCTGCAGGAAAAACGTCCGCGAGAAAAGTCCGGAGTCCACGAACGCAGCTGACCTGCATTTGAAATGTTGCAGTAGCCCGACAGCAAATACTCATCTGAAGCGCATTCAGAAGAGATAAGCATCTGCGGCAGTGAATTCTGTTCAAGATAGCTTGTCTCTTCGCGGCATGTGCTGGCATTCCAACGACCTGAATCGCCTTTTGGACCCTGAGGGCCTTGAGGGCCAGCTCCACCGGTTTCGCCTTTTAATCCTTGCGGACCCTGAGAGCCAGTGGCGCCGGTATTACCTTTCAAGCCCTGAGGGCCCACGGGACCGATTGCACCTGTGTCACCTTTTGGACCTTTCAGTGATGAAGTCTCGATCCACGTTCCACCGGCACAGTTGATGCGTCCGGTTTTGTCGTCAAACCAGCAGCCTTCGCCGTTATCCCCTTTCACGCCCTGCGGACCTTGTGGGCCAGGGTTGCCTGTGTCACCTTTCAAACCCTCAGGCCCCTGGGGACCAACGGGTCCGGTATCGCCTTTCAATCCCTGCAGACCTTGAGGGCCGGCCGCACCTTCATCACCCTTCGGACCCTCGGGACCTTGGGAACCTGCCGCACCGGTATCACCTTTCAATCCCTCGGGACCTTGAGGGCCAGCTGCACCCGGTTCACCTTTTGGACCTTGCGGACCCTCGGGACCGATCGCGCCGGCATCACCTTTCAAACCTTGTAGGCCTTGAGGGCCAGCTGCGCCTGATTCACCCTTTGGACCTTGTGGCCCGGCAGGTCCGACAAGTCCGGAGGACGAACCGACCCATTTTCCAGAGGAGTCAATGACCGCGCTTTTGCCCACAAAAAGGCTCTGTACATTGACATCCACCGGCATATTCACATTGCCTGTCGCTCCCGAAACGATCACCGACGCCGGGCAATCAACCTTGTCATCACAATTTCCAAAAGGAGCATTCTTGTGGACGCGAAGCGTGAGATCAGCTCCCCGGCTGTTGTTACCGATGTTGTCGATGAGATAAGTATTCTCAAAAATCGGGTTCGGGTTATCGGAGAATGGCGGCTCATCTGCTGCCACAAGTCCAACTGTAAAAAAGAAGATAACGGTCAGGGCCATGAGTTTCAGCGAATTCATTATGCTAAGTCCTTATAATAAGCAGTCGTGTTGAAGCCTTCAAAATAAAGGGTTTCAGCTACCGCAACGGGTGTGAAATCGTACTTCCAATAGTATTTGCCGCTGGCAATGGAATCTGGCGTGTTGCGCCCCTGGTCGCGTTCGCATCTGCCGCCAATGATCGCCTCATCGACCAGCTTGAGATCGCGAAGGTAGTCGTTCACCTTTTGCTCAACGGCATCGACCAGCCTGATGGTAAGACCCTTGGCCAGAGCCCAGCTGTTCGATGTAATGAGGGCCTCTTCAATGGAGTCAGAAATCCTGACCTTTTGAATCTGATTGGTCTTGAGATCTTCGGAAGCGCCACTGCCACGCACGCCCCAGACGCGAAAGCCGTTGTCGCGCACGATCGTGGCCACCTGCATCGAGTTATACTGCTGGGCTGTGGTCTCAGGATCATCGACCTCAAAGGACACGGGGACGCTCGTGCCAAGGATGCCTTCAATGAGCTGATTCGATGGCGACTCTCCGACCTTTATGCGGGCAAAAACCCCAGCGACATAGGCGCTTGCTGGAACATTGATGACCTTATCGCCATCTGCAATCTTTACGGTCGGCGAAACGATATAGAGTCGCGCATTGCCATTGAGATCCCGGAAGATCTTAAGCTCCGCCGCATCATTTGGCCCATCAATGACAGCAATGGCTTTGAGCCGTTTCGAGATGGATGAAAGCTTTACAGCTATAGGATTTGCAATTTTGGCCATGGAATTACCTATTTTTATTGATGGCAAGGGATCCGCTTTCAACAGCAGCGATGCGATTGACGGGATCGATAGCGGGAACAGCCGGATCTGGTACCAAGGCTGGAGTTGGAGTTGGCTCCGGAGTTGGAGTCGGTGCTGGTCCTGGGCCATCCGGATTTGTATTTCCAAATCCTGGTGCGATCAGTATTTTAGGCTTGAATCCTGTCAAGCTTTTGGAATTGAGAAATGCTTCAATTGCCTTGATCACGTCCGCCTGAGAGTCCGATGCCGCACGGACCAAAACCACCCGCGCTGTCGTCTGCTCCTGGACCCCAATCACCGAGCCATAAAGAGTCCCTTTCTCTCCCTTCGCTCCTTCCGGGTATATGGCTGTAAGAGCAGCCTTTTTTCCCAGAAACGCTGCCGGCTCATTGGCTTTGAGAACAGTACTCCCCGGAGCCGTCCCCACTATCCCGACGATGTTGACAGCTGGTGAGCGGAACGTCTCAACCGCTCCCGTATTTTGATTGACCACGATCCCATGTACGTATCCTGCATCAGACATATTTGACCTCAAAATCTCCGTTAAAAATGCGAATAAGCTTTCCTCTCGTTTGCACAGAAACATCCAGTGCAGCGCGGATAGCATTGATTTCCTTTTCCGTCGGCACCCTACCGGGATCCACTTCATACTCCCTGGAGTTCAGGCGAAAGAACCTTGCATCAGGAAAACCCACCCAGCGCAGCGCTGTACGAATCGCAAAAAGTGTCCCATGAAGGCGGGCAAACTCCCGCACCTCATCGCGCACGATGGTCAGGTCAAGAGCATATGGGAGAAGCGGCTCCAGACCATATTCCCAGAGAATCATTTCTCTCGTGGCAGGGTCCGATCTGATCCGAATATTTTCGATGGCAGTGCCGTCAAACTTCGGGTGCAGCATTCTCAGTATTTTTTCAATCATGCAGCCACCTCCATCGTAAGATTGAGGCCTGAAATCACAGGATATCGCTCGGGTTGCACGGGTATGTTGCTCACTGGTGATCGCAAAACAACCGACCGAACCCCGGTCTGATGAAGCTCCTTGGAAATCCAGCTAACGGCAGGAGCCCAACCGAGCCGCTTTTCAGCTTCAAAGCGAGCACGAAATTGATTTTCGATTGTCGTCCTGTAGTCTGCTCCATAGCCGGGCATGAGGGAGACCGTGCCACTGATGGTGATGGGAACGGTCGTCGCGAGCTTGAATGAAACAGAATCCAAAGCGGGCTTTACGCGCTCACTTTTGAAAGCATCGGAGAGAGCTGCCAACACCGCATTTGCTGTAGCCGAAGCCTCACTATTGACAATGATATGAATGAGCAGATCTCCATTGACGTTCTGCACATAGCAGTCCTGCACGGATGCTGACCTGGTATCGGTTCCTGTCCCAATAGTGGCCTCGCCGTATAGAAACGTCAGCGCCTTATACATGGCAACCGTCCCGGCCGAGGATGCTTCATACTTTCTCCCACGCATGCGGTCACGGTAGGCTTCAAAACTCTCTCCCACGCGGATCCTGCCGTTAAAAATGAAGTCGAGATCATTCGATAGCTTGATGAGCTGCGCATAGGCCGCCGCATTGATCTTCTCGCGGATCATTAGCTCTGTAAGCGATATCTCCGAAAGATGGTGCCAGCTCGGATCCGCGGCTGTCGGCTCCGGGAAGTCCGAAGCCACCGACTGCCGGCAAAACGCTGTGAAGCGTCCGAGCTTTTCGGCAAAGATTGCTTTATATTCCGGGCTATCTATGACTTTTGGCAGATCCATTTCAAACTTCCACACTCAGCGAAACATCATCGATGCGAAAATAGACGCGCATTTTTTCCCCGTTTTCCTGCTCAATAACTGACTCAAGTCTCGCCCCTGGAATGGTCGACTCAATTGAGTCCGCAAGATCGGATGTCAGATCCAGAATGGATCCCGCGCTTATGGAGCGCCCGAGCTGCCTCATATAATCCGTTCCATACCAGCGCGCCATTGGTTTGGAGCCCTTTCTCGTGCGAAGGCCACGCCCTATCCCTTGCCGGATCCATTCGGGACCGCGCAGTAGTTTTCCCGTCCTCTCGTCCATGCCAATCATTGAATTTTCCCCTCCGCTATTGGTCCACCGTTCGGTGGGGCTACGCCGATGACAAGTGAGTTGGCCGTGATATGTTCTACAACCACCTCAGCAATCCTTTCCCAGGCAAGGTCTCCATCGCCGCTCGTGGATTTGGCTGCCGCCTTCATCTTCGATCCGAGCGCGCTTTCTGTTCCCTTGAGTGGCATCCTATCCCCCAAACGAATCAATTATTTGGGCCTTTGCCGGAGCTTCGAGCGAGGCCGGCAGCAGGGGCTGGGGCCCCATCATGGTCGAAGTTTTCGAGCCAAATATCAGCTTGAGGACATCCGAGATCGTCTTGATAAGACCTACCCGGGCCTTGTTGAACACCTCGAATTTGTCCGTTTCAAACTCCACTTCAGTCGCTTTCACTTTAAGTTTCAGACCTTCCGGCCTTGAAATTAAGAGGCTGTTTGAAGTCGTGTCATACGAGATCTCCAGGCCATCATCGTAAGTCGTGAGATGCATGCTTCCACTTTTCGATGGCCTTGGATTCTCTGCTGAATTGAGACCGCGCAGCACATAGCCAGCCTTCAGTTCGCCTCCGGGCGCGAGCACCAAAACCTGCTCACCGAGCTTCACCGGGACCGAGGTCCGCGGGTTTCCTGCGGACCGCTCGAAACACATCAGCCAGCCTGTTTGAAGACTCGGTCCCAATCTGACTCGAACTTTGTCGCGCTCATAGTCGACGGCAGAAACCGCTCCCGGCCTCAGCATGTTGTCCACCCGTCTTATGAGATCCTGAACAGCCAGATCATTCATCCGGCTCTTCCTCGCCGTTGATCACCGGCTGCAGATTGCTACTGATGGCAGCGGGCGGAGGACATGCACGCGGCTTTTGATATTCAATCCATGCCGTCATAAATAAAAACGCTCTTGGCATCGATCCCTGATGGGTGCATACAAAGTCAACCTTCACAAATCGGACCTTTGTCACCTGATTCTTCAGATCCTGATTCAGCTCGATGGCATGTTCGATCCTTTGCCTCAGCTCAATCAGATCCGCTTCCGGATCACCACTTCTGGCATTGAAACCGGCTTCCAGCTGAAACCCCACACGCCTTGTTTCCTGCGGCCCATCGTCATCCACGAGCCTGTCACAGTCGAAGAAGGTGTTGATGCAAGGATAGTCGTCGTCCGTCGCCGGCATGGTGTTGGCTGAAAAAAGCTTCCAGCCAGGTACGGCGATCCTTACCGATTTTTCAATTTCAGAGCGGATCGTGAGAAGCTTCAATAGGTCCTCACCAATGGTTTTTCCTGGGCCAGAGCAAGGTCAACTTCAGATGTCCCAATTCCTGAGAGGAAAATGTTTTTGATCTCATATACCTTGCCGGTTTTAACTCTCACCACTTCATCCATCTCGCTCATCAGGGCGGCATCGTCATCCTGGGCGAGGAGATGAATCACACGCGATTGCCCGCCAGGGCTTATGTTTCTGTCAGATTTGACGTCAAATTCCGTAAAACCGCCGTAAAAGGTCCGACCCTTATGGGTGAAGGGTTCGGAAAGCTCAGGAAGCAACATTGATAAGCTCCGCACAGTTTGGATCAAAGCTCCCTAGAATCGGCGCAGATTGCAGTTCAACGAAGCGGGTGCTGGGCGACTCCACTTCCCACGACTTCATGAAGACCGGATTCGCAACGAGCTTCGCCTTGAGATCCCAAATGGCTCCAAACATCTGTACGCCGTGGATATCGCCCGTGGTCAAAAGCATCTGCTTTGGACCGATGAAAGGGTTGCCCTCAGGATCCTTGGCTTCGAGTTTGAAAAAATCGACGCTCCCGAAGTTTCCGACGTAGACGAGATTTTCAAATGACTGAAGACCTGGCGAAAGCCGCAGGCGCACCTCGGCATCGCGTCTGAAGTCGGAGACGATTTCCTTCAGTTCATTGTTCCGCAGGAGCATCTCTTCGGCGTCCGCCCCAATCCAGGCAATATTCGGACTGGTGTTACGGCGGTTTTTTGCGGCCATATTCGAGCGGCGCTTGTTCAAAAATTCGCGCATTTTGAACTCGGGACTGAACCAGGAGCTGTCACCGGAAAGACTTATGTTCAACGATTTGTCTCGTCCAAAGTCGAGCTTCTGGTCGATGCCATCGCCCTTGACGGTAAGCTTTCCGGTTTTCACCAGTTCGGCCGCCATCAGTTCCATGCGATTACGCCAGCGATCCTTAAGGCGCCTCAGATCCTGCGCG
>JBGSTF010000285.1:0-20664 GCA_041736645.1 Oligoflexus sp.
GAACTCGATCTCAGGGCCGCTGCTTGCCAGCGCCGTGAGCTCGAGTGCAGCGGGTCCTGATGCGCGTCAAAGCGAGCAAATGCGACGCGGTTCGGTCCCTGGATTTCCTTACCTTGATAATTAAGAAACGTCTCAAGCGGGTAAAAAAATTTCTTTGCTTAGAGCCATTTGGCTTTGCTGGGTTTTTGATTGTAGAGGGGGGTTGCGGTGGATTTTAGCCGGGGTTATCGTGAAGTTGCGAGTCTCAGATAACCCGGTTTTTATCCAAGGAGCCAAGGATGCCTGCCTCATGCCCTATCGTGCCAAGCATTGCGTCTGCTGTCAATCGGGCTTCTCGAAAATCGAGGACCGATCCGCTGCGCGCAAGGCTTTCCGAGCTTTCACCGGATGACAGACCATGGGATACTCACGGTCAGAATGCCCAGCAGTTAATGATCTGGTTCTCCGAAGGAAATGATTGGCAGCAAAGTAAATCGGAGCGGATGGAACACTGCGGACGCCGGCTGCTGTTTGCTGTTGCCAAGGAAGGGCGGCACAAATTGAAAGAAGCCCAATTCTGTAGAATTCGGTTGTGCCCGCGCTGCGTCTGGCGGAGATCGCTCGCATGGAAAGCGCGTTGGTATCAGGCATGGCCTGAGCTGCAAAAGCTAGCGCCGAAGGCACGGTACTTTCACTTGGTTTTGACCGTCCCCAATGTTCCTGTCACAGAGCTGCGCGACACTATCCTCAAAATGTCTAAAGCCTGGAACCGTATGACTAGCCGCAAGACTTGGCCTGCTCTTGGCTTTGTCCGTGCGACCGAGGTCACTATCGAGAAGAAGCGCAAAGGCTTTGTGCATCCACATTTCCACGTCCTGGTTATGGTAAGACCTTCGTATTTTTCGCACGGCTATATGAGCGCCGATGTCTGGAGGGACTACTGGGCCAAAGGTTTGGGTGTCGAACCTTCGACTCTGACCAAGCCCTATGTTCGCGCGGTTGATCCTAAAGGCGGCGTCGATGCCGTTGCGAGCGCGGTCAAGGAAGTCTTCAAGTATGCGGTGAAAGGTATAGAGCCGAAGAAGAACGAGCGCGGTGATTGGGTGCCGACCCTTTTGGAGATGGACCGCCAGCTTAAGGGCACCCAGGCGACTAGCCTGGGGGGCCTGATACGGGAAGTCTTCCGGGGTGAGGAGGATGTCACCGAGGAAGAAATGCTGGCTCACACCGAGGACCCGGACTTTGAGGCCGAGCAGTATTGGGAATACGTTTGGTCCTTTGTTGATCGGTATTACGCGCGGTCGCGGGTGCTGAATGCTGAGGAAGCTGCTGCCGTGGAGCAGAAGGACGAGGAGCGCGAAGCCCAAAGGGCGGCGCTCCGTAGTCCGCTGCCGGAGCCGCTGCGACCTACCGAGGATAAAAAGTTTGACTGGGCTATGAACAAGACAGGGCTCGCGCTCA
Source organism: Oligoflexus sp. (assembly GCA_041736645.1). Classification (GTDB taxonomy): domain Bacteria; phylum Bdellovibrionota_B; class Oligoflexia; order Oligoflexales; family Oligoflexaceae; genus Oligoflexus. The sequence continues at coordinate 1,441 of JBGSTF010000285.1, forward strand.
TGCGCGAGGATGCCCTGTCTCCTGCCACCAAGCGCGTGCGACAGCGCAAGCGCGATGCACTTTCTGATTTAAGGGAGCCGGGAGTGGAGACGGGCAAGGTGCAGCGGACCAGGAGCCGGAAGGCTCCGAAGTCCGGCACCGACGCCCAGTCGAACACGAGCTGAGGCGACCGGCACACCGCGCGGCGGGTGTGCGGACTTCGGCTTTAGGCTTTGGGTTTCATCACCGCCTGGCGCGGTGATGGGGTTGCCGGCCTTTGTCTTGGATCGATGCTTTGGCTTTGGATCTCCTGGCTTGCAGGGGGTCCAGGGGGCGGTACGCACCATGGCAAGTGAAGTTGTAGCGCAGCGAAAACGAAACTTGCTCCTGAATCATAGACCCGTTGCCATATGCGGCTGCTGGGGGTAGATTGCCGCTGTAGACCGCGCTGGGAGGGGCAACCGTATGGCAAGGCCGAGGACTGACAGGGATGAGCGGATATACATCAGATTGACGCATACTGAGAAGGACGCGATAGAGGGCAAGGCTGCGGTGCTGGGACTGACCGGGGCTGACTGGTTGCGCAGGATTGGCCTTGAGCGAAAGCTGCCTGGAGGGCGGCTTGATGCTGATGCCCGCCGCCAGATGCTGGCGCAGGTTGTGGGCATGGCCCGCAACATGAACCAGCTGACCGCCTTGGCGCATCGCTCGCATGTCGATGCCGAGGGCCTGGGTGAACTGCGCGCGGCGGTCGAGTCGCTGCTCGACAGGCTGGGCCGGCTATGATCATCAAGCTCGGCAGCGGCAAAAGTTCGGGTGGACTCCTGCGCTACCTGGAGCAGGGCAAGCGCCAGGTCGAGATGGGCGAAGTGCTGGAGCCCGAGCTTGAGCACCGCCACATGGCCTATAACAGCCTCGGTGCCGACGACATCCAGGGCCTTGAGCGGATGTTCCGGGCGACCAGGGAAGTCTGGAATAAAAATGACGGGGTCCGGGTTCACCATGCCTCGATCAGTATGAACCCCGGCGACCCCGTGGCCCGGTCGATGACCGATGAGGCCCTGGTCGAGCTGGGTAAGGACTTCATGAGCCGGCACGCGCCAGGGCATGACTATGCGATCTTCATCCACCGGGACCGGGAGCACCCGCATATGCACCTGGCCTGGAACGCGGTCAACCCCGAGACCGGGCGGAAGTTCCAGTCAACCCGCAGCAAGCTCTACGACGCTCAGCGCTATGCTCGGGAGATGGAGCAGAGGCTGGGACACGAGCGGGTCCTGATGCCAGGTGATCCGGGTTTCGTCCGGCAGCGGGACCGGCTGAGCGATGCCGAGATTCACATCAAGGTGCGCGACCAGGACGCCTACCTCTGGAAAGAGGACCTGAAGCACCGGATAGAGACCGCGCGGGCCATGGCCTCGGGCTATGACGATTTCCTGGGCCGGCTGGGTCAGATGGAGGTCGGCGTCACCGAGCGCGGCCAGGACAAAAAACTAACCTACTCGTTCCTGGACCGGGACGGGAAACAACGAAAGTCAAGGGGGTCAAGCCTTGGAGACGACTACACCAGAGAGTCCATCGAAATCAAAATCGGCCGCGGCCAGGGGCTCGATGTCCTACGGCCGGGAGTCGGAAGTCTTGGCCTCACAGGTCCAGCTCCTACGCTCGGAACTCCGGGACCACAGCCAGGACATGGCCCAGATATCGGTGGGGCTCGTTCACGAGCGCCAGAAGCTGATCGGGATCTCGGCATCGACCACCGACGCATTGCAGAAATCGCAGCGGTCATACCAGGAGACACTCACGTCCTTGAACGCGCAGCAACGCGCATTATTGGACGAGAGGCTCGCCGTTTTGAACAAGGCCGTGGACGTGGTCAAGGCCGGTCAATCCCAGATGGAAAGGACCTTGGACCAGGCCAAGGTCATTCTATCGAGGATGGAGGTGGCAGCCGCCGAAGTCCAGACCGGAGCCAGGAACATGACCGAGCTGTACCAGCGCTATCAGACCATCCCGTTATGGATGGCGTTCGGTCTCGGAATAGCCGTGGCATCGTTATGCCTGTGGCTATGGATAAAGTTCACGAGTGGCGCAAGGTAGGGGGGGCTGACCGTGGAAGAGAACACCATATACGACAAGGTCTTGACCAGGGACGGGCGCATGACCCCGGAATTCCTGGCAGAGGTCCAGAGCATGAGCAGGGAGGAGCTGATAGGCTTCGTGCAGCATATCAACAGCGTGTGGAACGAAATGTTTTACGCGCTGGAGTTACAGCATTCGCAGGAGATGGACAGGTTAAAAGCCTACTGCGACGCGGAGTTGAAAAGGTTAGAGACCGAGTTCACCGAGCAGCAGAGTTCCTTGTCGAAAGGCTTCGAGAGTTTGGTCGCAAAATCGAAATTCCTTTCAAAGTGGCTTTAGACCGGGAGCACAAGCACGAGCTGAAGATGGAGCACGAGCGAAAGATCGAAATGCAGAGGATGGAGCAGGAGCGGAAGATGGACCAGGAGCGGCGCAGGATGGAGCGGGGATATGATAGAGGCCGGGACTTTGGCCCCGGCCTATGAGGTGGTTGGGTCTATTTCAATTTCTTTCGCTCGTTCGTCCAATGGTCAAGCTCGGTTAGCATAGTCGCTATAGCGACTATGGCAAGCGCCGTCCGGGTCTCTCCGTTCATCATCAGAACCACAAGAGCAATGACACCAACGGCTACCTTCAGGACCCTTACAGCGCTCACAGCGTATCTATCGCTTCAAGGAAGCAATCGTAAAACGGGGCTTTAGCTCCCGGCACAGCCCATGGTCCAAACAGGATCTTCCCATCAGGGCTATCGGCAATCTCTTTGATTACGACCTCATACGAGTACACGAAACCGTTGACGCAGGCGTCCTGGGCACTGGTGAATGTTCCAGCCTGACCATAGGCGAGGCGTGGATTCCATCCGCCGCCGATTTGTTCCTCGTTGAAAGGGCCACCAGTAGGCAGGACGTGGGCCAGTTGAGCCACAGCCTGCGAGATTTCAAAGTTAAAGCCATCGACTGGAGCCAAGTTGTGCTTGATTGTCAGCTTGAAACGCTCGCCAGCGTGGTACTTGATGAACTTGTTGATATCGACCTTTTTGGGAATCAGGGAAGGCGGCCCGTCGCGCAGCACCTCTTCGCCATTTGCGAACCCGGACATCTCAAAGTCCTTCTGGGCTTTCAGGTCCTGCAGGAACTGAATGGCCCTTGAAGGATCACCGGAATTTTCAGCCATGGCCGCCGAACTTCCAGTAACTGCTACGATCAAAGCCAATGCAAACGTGGATTTCATGGGTTCTCCGTGTTTCTTAGAAGGGACTGTCATCGACACCGGCACAGTTAAGCTTCATGTCCTGCATTTTTTCGCAGGCTTTAGCGAGCGCGTCCAGCTTGGTCTCCAAGGTGTTCTCGCACTTAGTCACCGACACAACGAGCGCGATACCAGTGCTGGCAAAGGAGGCCAGATCAAAGGCCCGCGCTGCGATTTGCGCTTGAGGCAACGGCGTCATGCTACAGACGTAGCTGGAACCCTTGAGAAAGAAGGAGGCAAAGCCGATGGCCTTGACTACTGAATCTTTCGTCTCGCATGTCCAGGCGCGCGGGAAGATATCCCCATTGTAGTTGAGGGTTTTCCCGTCCCATGGTTCCCATGGTCCGATCGATCCAAAGCACACGTCGCCCGCGACGCTTAGATCCCGATTGATCTGGGGCCGCTCTGGTGGGACCGGAGTATCAGGCAGGCGGTTTGGGGTGGTTTCCAGAGCTTCCGCTACATTTGGCAAGATGGTTTCGCGAAACTCCTTGGTGATGGGGATGTTCGGCTTGCGTCCGGTTTCTGCCATCCCAAGCGAAGCAGTGACAAGCAAGGGGGAGGCTAGAAGTAGAGCCTTTGGTCGTGTCATGGGTGACTTTGCTCCTATTCGATGAGTGATCATGTCGTTACACATAAAAGGTTAGGAAGTGATGAACGCATGATCTGACTGGAGTTGTATGGGGTCCGCTCGCTGCGAGCAATGCCCGAGGTCGTGTCGATTGAAAATATTCTACAGCGGTGATAGTTTTCGACCACCACTGTAGAACGAAAATGGGGAAAACTATGGGTAGATGCTCCGATGATCTCGTCAAGCTCATCGACACATGGCTTGCGGAGAAGCCTCACAGACGGGATATACCGCTGCTCGCCGATCTTTCTGATGTTCCATACACCACGCTGCGAAGAGTACATCAGGGCGGAAACCCTGACTGCCACACAGCGCTGTGCATACTGAATGTGGTGGCAACCAGGGAGCAGTCGCTGGTTTACCTGAAAGCCTATTTCCAAGGAGCGGCGCGGTTCCTGGAACCGCTCTATAGGAGCGGCGAGGCGGAAAGCATTTCGTCCATGCGGATGGTGATCAAGGACCCATTGTCGTATAAGCTCGTGAACCTGGCCTATGACGGCGAGCTGATCACGCGCTCAGAGATTGCTGAGCGCTATGGTACAAAAGGGGTTGAGGTTGCCGACTCGCTCTGCTCGATCGGAAAAACGAAATGGGTGGACGACTATCTTAAGGTTCCCTCCGGTGCATCGTTTGGCCTCTACGAGAGCAAGGAAGATGTGGCGGTCGGATGCCATCATATCGTCGAATGGAGCCTTGAGCATGGCGGCTGGCCCATGGCTATGGTGGGTTCTGTGACGCCGGACGAGTTCGGCGAGATTGAAGCCATGACCACCGAGTACGTGAACGGCGTAACTCAGCGGCTGACTAAGTCTCGCGGCGGGAGTATCCTTCTCGCTGTATCCACTGTGTTCACAAAGGTATTTCAAAGAGGGGGCGACCACCAATGAAGGCACTGGCGCTATTGATAGCATTCGGGTTTTGCGGTCGGGCACTGGCTGGAGGGACCATAGGCGGTGTCCCCCCAAGCGTGGCGGTCGATGCGGTTGAATTTGCGAGGATCGCGGCTGAGGCCGTGCGGGGTATGGATGTGGTGATCGACGATGAGTTGATGCAGCCCGAGACCCTGGACTTTAAGGAACGGACGCTGACGGTGCGTTCCAGGGTCGATCCATCCAAGATCGTGCAGGTGAAGGTCAACCCCGAGAAGGACCTTTAAGCAGCCGACCGATGGCCTTGCCCAGCGTCCCACCGGAGAGGTGGGACCTTAGCTCGGCCTCCAGCTTCCGTATCTCGCCGTGAGCCTCCTTCAGTTCAGCCCGCAGCTCGTCTACCATGCGATCCTTGGCCGCCAGTTGCCCCCGCAAGTATGCGGTCAACTGATCTGCGTCGGTGTCGGGTGTATGCCCCCTGCTTGCTCCCCTGGCTTTGGGGGTATCCTTGCGCTCCAGAAATCCCATGAGGGATTCCCTCGGTATCCGGTACTCGCCGCGCTGGGTACGCTCCACGTCGGGAACCTCGTCCACCCATTTCCGCATCGTGACCGCAGTAACCCCAGCAAGTTTAGCCGCCTGTGCCAGGGATAGGGTATCGCCCATCATTGCCTCCTGATATATAGGGGGTCATTATACCCCTGGAAGTTGCGGGGGGATATTGGGGTGTAACGTGCAATCCCGAAAGGAGGCGTTCCCATGAGCTACAGCGAGGACAAGTACGAGGTGGCCAGCAAACTGTGGTCGATCCTGCATAAGGGCGATCTTCTGTTCAGTGATGGCCGATTGGTCCCCCAGCGGGCACTGTCCGGGGGTGAAATGGTCGTTCACGGGATATGCCTAGCGATAGTGGATCCGGCCAAGCACCGGATGCCGCCACTGGATGATATCGCCACGCGCCTGTCGGCCAATATCCGGGCCGAGGTGCTGGGAGCGCTGACCGATCTTCTGGGCGATAACATGTAATCGTCGGACCGAGGTTCGAGCGCCGCAGGCCATCATGTCCTCCCTCTACCCTGGGGTCTGGGGCGGTAGCGCCCCAGTAAAGGGCCGAACGGCCCGCAGGGATTTCACCTGGCCGTGACCGTGTTCGGAGTCGATCGCTTCGCGGCGCCCGGATGCCGAGGCGAAGTGACCAACACCACCGCCCACTCAAGAGCGGGTTCCTGCCTTCCGGATTTCCTGCCATCTCAGGATCGCAAAATGGGCCGCTGCTGCACCAGCCTGCGGCTGGTCGATGCTCGACCGCTGCGAGCGGAACTCGATCTCAGGGCCGCTGCTTGCCAGCGCCGTGAGCTCGAGTGCAGCGGGTCCTGATGCGCGTCAAAGCGAGCAAATGCGACGCGGTTCGGTCCCTGGATTTCCTTACCTTGATACTTAAGAAACGTCTTCAGCGGGGCAAAAAAAATCTTTGCTTAGAGCCACTTGGTTTTGCGGGGATTTTGGTTCTCAAGGGGGATTGCGAGGGATTTAGGCCGGGGTTATCGTGAAGTTGCGACAATCGACAATAACCCGGGTTCACCCAAGGAGCCAAGGATGGCTGCCTCATGTCCTATCGTGCCGACCATCGCGCGTGCTGTCAACCGCGCTTCTCACAAACCGAGGAACGAGCCGTCACCTACAAGGCTTTCCGAGCTATCGCCGGAAGACAAGCCATGGGATACTCACGGCCAGAATAGCCAACAACTCATGATCTGGTTCTCCGAAGGAAACGACTGGCAGCAGGGGAAGAGCGAGCGCATGGAGCATTGTGGGCGACGTCTGCTATTCGCTGTTGCCAGGGAGGGGCGGCACAAATTGAAGTCAGCACAATTCTGCAGGATACGGCTTTGCCCGCGCTGCATCTGGCGGCGCTCGCTTGCCTGGAAAGCCCGCTGGTATCAGGCTTGGCCCGAGCTGCATAAGCTCGCGCCCAAGGCGCGCTATTTCCATCTGGTCCTGACCGTTCCGAATGTTCCCGTTACGGAGCTGCGGGCGACCATCCTCAAGATGTCGAACGCCTGGAAGCGCATGGTCAGCCGTAAGACCTGGCCGGCCCTTGGCTTCGTTCGCTCCACCGAGGTCACGATCGAGCGGAAGCGTCAGGGCTATGTGCATCCGCACTTCCACTGTCTGATTATGGTAAGTCCCTCATACTTCAGCGGCCAGGAGTACATGAGCACGGAAGCGTGGAGAACATACTGGGCCAAGGGTCTGGGGGTTGACCCATCGACCCTGACCAAACCCTACGTTCGCGCGGTCGATCCCAAGGGCGGCGTGGACGCCGTCGCCGCTGCGGTCAAGGAGGTCTTCAAGTACGCGGTCAAGGGTATCGAGATGAAGAAAAGCGACCGGGGCGACTGGGTGCCGACGCTGCTGGAGATGGACCGGCAGCTCAAGGGCACCCAGGCCACGAGCCTGGGCGGCCTCATCCGGGAGGTGTTCCGAGGCGAGGAGGAGGTCAGCGAAGAGGAAATGTTGGCGCATACCGATGACCCGGACTTCGAGGCTGAGCAGTATTGGGAATATGTCTGGTCCTTCGTGGATCGGCACTACCAGCGTAGTCGGGTGCTGAGCAAGGAAGAGGGCGAGGCGATCGAGGCCAGGGACGGTGCCCAGGCCGAGCGTACCCAGCGAGCGCATGCGGCTGAAGAGGCGCTGAGGCCGGATGTCGGGACCAGGACAGAATGGGATATGAACAAGGTGGGCCTTGAGCTGCAGAAGCTCGACGCCGTACCGGAGGCGACCAAGCGGGCTCGGCGTAAGCGAGCCGAAAAGCGCCGGGAGCTGCAAGGGGAGGACTGGCGGCTTGACCGCCAGAGGGACGGTGACCTCTAGCGCCGGGGAGTGATCCGGCGCAACCTGCCGAGCGTGACGGGCGCGACCGCGCCCACGTCACTTGCGAGAGCATGACCGGAACGGACCCCGCTTGCGGGGGATCGTGGAGGAGCCCGCGGCCTGTGCCGCCGGGCTGTATCTGCACGCGCCTGGTGCGCGGCGCTGCCTTCATCACCGCCTGGCGCGGTGATGGGGTTCCTGGATTTGGCTTTGGGTTCCCCGGATTGCAGGGGGTCCAGGGGGCGGTACGCATCATGGCAAGTGAAGTTGTAGCGAAGCGGAAACGAAACTTGCTCCTGAATCATAGACCCGTTGCCTTATGCGCCGCGTGGGGTTAGATTGCCGTGGGATTGAGCTGCAAGGGGGCACCGCATGGCAAGGCCGAGGACTGACAGGAATGAGCGCATCTATGTAAGGTTGACTGGTAATGAGAAGGATGCCATAGAGGGCAAGGCCGCTCTGCTGGGATTGACCGGCGCTGACTGGCTTCGCCGGATGGGCCTTGAGCGAAAGCTGCCCGGGGGGCGGCTTGATGCGGAGGCCCGTCGCCTGATGCTGGCCCAGCTGGTCGGCATGGCGAGAAACCTGAACCAGCTGACAGCTCTGGCGCATCGCTCGCATGTGGATGGTGAGGAGCTGACCGCTTTGCGTGCTGCTGTCGAAGGGCTCATGGATAAGGTGGGCCGCCTATGATTATCAAGCTCGGCAGCGGCAAATCGTCTGGGGGGCTGCTGCGCTACCTGAAGGATGGCAAGCGTCAGGTCGAGATGGGCGAAGTGCGTGAGCCTGACCTTGAGCACCGCCACATGGCATATAACAGCCTCGGAGCTTCTGATGTCGCAGGGCTTGAGCGGATGTTCCGGGCGACCAGAGAGGTATGGAATAAAAACGACGGGGTAAGGATTCACCATGCTTCGATCAGCATGAACCCCGGCGACCCCAAGGCCCGCTCGATGACCGATGAGGCACTGGTCGAGCTGGGGAGGGACTTCATGGAGCGGCATGCACCGGGCCATGACTATGCGATCTTCATCCACCGCGACCGGGAGCACCCGCACCTGCACCTGGCCTGGAATGCGGTCAACCCCGAGACGGGGAAAAAGTTCCAGTCCACAAGGACCAAGCTCTACGATGCCCAGCGTTACGCCCGAGAGATGGAGTCAAAGCTTGGCCATGAGCGGGTTCTGATGCCTGGTGATCCGGGTTTCGTCCGGCAGCGGGACCGGTTGAGTGATGCCGAAATCCATATGAAGGTGCGGGACCAGGACGCCTACCTCTGGAAAGAGGATCTGAAGCACCGTATAGAAACCGCGCAGGCCATGGCCTCCGGTTATGAAGACTTTGTGAGCCGCCTGGGTCAGATGGATGTCAGCGTCAGTGAACGCGGCCAGGATAAAAAACTAACCTACTCGTTCCTCGATCGGGACGGTAAACAGCGAAAGTCAAGGGGGTCAAGCCTTGGAGAAGATTACACCAGAGAGTCCATCGAACTCAAAATTGGGCGCGGCCAGGGGATCGATGTCCTACGGCCGGGAGTCGGAAGTCTTGGCCTCGCAGCTCCAGCTCCTGCGCTCGGAACTCCGGGACCACAGCCAGGACATGGCCCAGATCGCAGTGGGACTGGTCCACGAGCGCCAGAAGCTGATCGGGATATCGGAATCGACCACCTCCGCATTGCAGAAATCGCAAAGGTCTTACCAGGAGACACTGCAATCCTTGAACGAGCAGCAGCGCGCATTGTTGGACGAGAGACTCGGCGTTTTAACGAAGGCCGTGGACGTGGTGAAGGCTGGTCAGTCCCAGATGGAAAGGACTTTGGCAGAGGCCAAGCTGATCCTTTCCAGGATGGAGATCGCAGCCGCCGAAGTCCAGACCGGGGCGAAAAGCATGCAGAGTCTTTACCAAAGATACCAGACCACACCGTTATGGATGGCGTTCGGGCTCGGAATAGCCGTGGCATCCTTATGCCTGTGGCTATGGATAAAGTTCACGACTGGCGCAAGGTAGGGGGTGCTCAGCATGGAAGAAAAGACCATATACGACAAGGTTCTGACCGAGGACGGGCGAATGACCGAGGAGTTCCTGGAAGAGGTCAAGGCCATGAGCCGGGAGGACTTGATAGAGTTCGTGGTTCATATCAACAGCGTGTGGAACGAAATGTTCTACGCGCTGGAGTTACAGCATTCACAGGAGATGGACAGGTTAAAGGTCTGGTGCGAAGAGGAGTTGAAAAGGTTAGAGACACATGTCATCGAGCAGCAGAGTTCCTTGTCGGAAAATTTCAGGAGTTTGCTCGAAAAATCGAAATTCCTTTCAAAATGGCTCTAGACAGGGAACACAAGTACGAGACTATGAAGATAGCCCACGAGCATAAGATGGAAATGCAGCGCCGGGAGCATGAGAAAAAGATCGAGCATGAGCGCAAAATTGAGCGTGGTTACGATAGAGGCCGGGACTCTGGTCCCAGCTTTTAAAAGGCGTTGTGGTCTGCTGCTGAGTGCCTTATCACTTGGGTCATGGCGACTAGGAAAGTTGCAATGTCATTGTCATTTACATCTGCCGTTAAGCGGTAATCCTGTCTTGTATCTGATTTAACATGAAGAGATTTTCTGTACTCGCTTCCGTCTTTTGAAAGAGAAAGTTCCATTATTAAACCATTCCATGAGCAGCTTTCGATCGTGATTTGGTATTCCTGAGAGGCTACTTCTCTGGCCTTGTCACACGCAGCTTTTTCGCTTTTAACATCAAAAATATATCGTTCTTTGTAGGCCCGGCTAGCCTCTTGTCTACGCATTTTTTCTTTTTCATTTTCTGAATTTTGGGCTGATCCTCTGCAGGATTGGATGCCTAAAAAGCATGAAAAGCAAGCTATAAATAAAGCTACGAAAGCTATTTTATTCATAATTTTAATCCTCTAAATGAAATCAGCCCTCTCGGGCGCATGGGGCTTCTGAAACAATGGATGGGCGTGTTGCGTTCGGGTGACGGCTGCCTGCAATCCGTCACCCTCTGTTACTCTTAATCAATCGCTATAAGATCCTTGATTCTCAGGGATTTTAGGTTAGCGAACGCGCGTAAGATCCGAAATCAAATTGATGACTGATTGAGTTTCTAATTCGACATAGATTTCTGCCATATTTTCATCAAACCTATGTTCCATATTAAGTTTGGCTTTAAAGTGCCCGTGTTTATCTTTAGGTATAATTGTCAATTTGAACTCAGACATTGCAGAAAGTGTGACTGTTTCCTCCCTACCAGCTAACATAGCAGACACCTTCTTTGCGAAGGAATCAATGTCACTTTGATAAAACCAAAACTTGTATCCTTGGACGGAAAAACCGTGTGAAGATGCGTTTATCTGAAACTGAATTTCGTCTCTATTAGTGTCTGTCTGATCAAGTTCGATGAAGCTCTTTTGGTTTTCGCTACTATGTTTTCCCATGTTCTTATTTCCTCATTAAAGCGTGCTTGACTGCAGGCAGTGAGCCATCTCCCCTTATACCGAAGCCCAGCTCCCAGCCATCCACTACAACAAGGCTTGCATTATCAATGGACTGTTTCCAGGCACCTGATGATACGGTTTCTTTCACTGCAGAATAGAAACTTGCAAGCAACATATCGTTTTTTAATTCAAAGCTATGTGTAGGAGGTCGTCTAGTAATAAACTCCGCCATGTGCTCAGTAGCGTTTGCCGTAACATAGAATTTTTCTCCTCCCGCATTGACGCTGAAGTATTTAGGGATTGTCGTGCCCGGCAGCATCTCGCCTACATTAAACATACTGGACCTGACTTCGCCAGCGAGGCTTGCAGCTTTTTCAAAAATAGGCATGCGGGTCAAAACCGCGTACCCAGCGCCGTATAGATGTTCGGAGATTCTCTTAATAGCCTTAATGCCGCGGATTCCAGCACCAGCCGTGCCTAGGGTTAGGACACTGCCCATGGACATCAAATGGTCCGCTGTATCAAGGTTTTCCCAGGTCCTATAGTGTTTACCGGTGATGGCCTGAAAGGTATCGACTGCCACTGATGCACTGATACCGACAGCAAAATCCAGCAGCTCGGCTCCAATATCCAGCATGACTTTTCGATCTTCAACGCTAAGATTCGGATTCACTTGAGCCAGAACCTTATCAGCCATATTTGCAAAGTCGGTTCTCAGTATCCTATTGGTGGTGTTAGAGACGGTAAGATAATACTGAACGGCTTTCAAACGCTTGTTTTCGTTTTCCTGCCTTGCTGCAATGTTGAATGGCTGTGTGCGTCGCAGGTCCAGAGAGGTTTTGGTTCTATCGACGATGGCTTGGCCTGCTGTGTCCTTTCTGTTCTGTTCGCTAGGCGGCAATGCTGGTTGCGGTGGTATTCCCGTTTCCCTAAGAACCCTTTCGTATTCCTCTCTTGCTTTCGCTGCTGCCTGAGCTATTTGTGCGTTTTCGCTGGCAATGTCACTGTAATATGATGCGATGAAAGAGAGGGATGAAGATTCACCGTGAACCGATTCACCCATTACGGTCTCGATCATTTGGCCTTGTTGCCCAGGAGCCACAAGGATTAGACCGAGCTGAGGAGTTTCGGCAAATACCGTTGATGCGAAGCAGCTCAAAAGGAGCCAGATGGATTTAAAGATTTTCATGGTTTAGGTTCCTCATCATTTAAAATGGGCGGATTATCGGAGGGTGTATGTGAGCACCTGGAGGTGGGCTCCAAACATTAAGGCATTCGCAGACTGCAGATCTTGCGGCATCATTATGCAAAAGGCTTCCGTTCTTGCTGGTAACGGCCTTTGGCCCCTCTATGACCTGCAATAAGCTATTGAAATCTCTCGATCCATAAAGCGTCAGCTTGCAACCGGCGCGCACAGTTGCAGCCGAGGTCTTGTTTTGAAAGTTTCCCCAAGTCTCACCTTCGAGTTTTGCATGCCTTTCGTCATCCTTGAGGACGTATACTCCCGGATCCGGGAACTCGTTCTGCTGAAAATTATCATTTCCATAAAGAATAGCGCAGTTTGGAGCGGCTGGTATAAACCCTTGAGCCATTGCTGTGCCTGACAAAGCCGCGATTGCCAATGCTGATAGAATATTTTTCATAAATAATTTCCTTATGATGGATCAAAAACAAATTCGCAGATACATCTTGCTGAAGTCATGGCGTCGTTTGGTGTGATGGCAGGATATGAGCCGGTTGGGTAATGTTGCGGTTCGCCTTCAAAAAGCCATTCGCTGTGTGCTTCCAATTTGCAGTGTGGCCCAACTATTACTGAAGATATTTTGTTGTCGATGTCACTCGAGAACTGAACAAACTCGTCATTGGGTGCCATTTGAAAGGAGCCGCCAGTGAATCCGGCATGTCCATAGAGAACGCATCCATCAACGGCGAAAGCGCTGGCAGGAAGAAGGCATGTGATAAGAACAGTACAGATTTTTTTTAGCATGATGACTACTCCATAAGAAATTTTGGGTTATAGAAAAGACGCCTTAGCCGTATAAAGAAGCACCGGCAAGGCTGTACTTTCGGCGTTTGGTGTCAATGGTCGATCGCGGTATACCAAGTGCTGTGGCAGCTTCCCCAATGGTTTTGTACTTTTTTATGGCTTCCTTGAGCATCAGAGCTTCCAAGGACTCAAGAGTATCAACCATGTTTCGTCCTTCCAGGATGGCATTGAAAATATCTTTGTATTGGTCTGGTGTGCCTTCTGGCGAAGTTTTTGAAGGTTTATTTACCTCCTTTCTCATGCCTTTGAAGTCTGGAAATTTTTCAATTGAGAGCGGCGTGCTCATGACTTTTGACATCAGAATCCAGCTATCTATGGCCTTGAAAAGCTGGCGGATATTGCCGCGCCAGTGAAAGTCAGAGACGTGAGAGGCGAGCTGATCGAAGAGTTGATTTCCAATCGACACCTCATTGTCGGTCAGGCGTCTGGCTATAAGTGCAGGGATATCGGCCTTGCGGTCCCTGAGCGGCAAAAGGTTGATGTCAATGCCGGTCAGTCGCGTGCGAAGGTCCAAAAGGAAGCGATTGGCATCGACCTCATCATCAAGGTCTTTCGTCGATGCCGCCACAAGCTGAAATTGGCTCTTAAGCTCTTGGGTTTCACCAAGTCTGTTATATGTTCCATCGTTCAGAACGCGCAGGAGCTTTTGCTGGACGGCGAGAGGGAGTGTGTGAATCTCGTCCAGGAAAAGGATTCCGCCGTTTGCCTCGTGGATATAGCCATTGGTCGATGAATCAGCTCCGGTGAAAGCGCCACGGCGATGGCCGAAGAGAAGCGACTCACATAGGTTCTCGGTAATCGTCGCGCAGTTCACAGCGACGAATGGCAACCTCTGCTCACGCTCGGATCTCAGCCTATGTATGAGTTTTGCCAGGACTTCTTTTCCGGTTCCAGTTTCCCCTGTGATAACGACTGGAGCCTTCCGATCATTAGCCAGACCCTTGACCACGGCCAGTTCCGATGGTCCTATGACCACACCATAGGGATATTGATCGCTGTACGAATCCCATGAGCAGCGTTTGATAAGCCGTGGCGCAGGCGTTTCGATTGCCTTAGGGTCGTCCTCAATCGACCTGACCAAACCCAATCCTGGTAATGTGTTTCTCTGTTTGACTCCGGCTCCCATCTTTCTTCTCTCCTTTTGACAATAGGCTTCGGCACCCATAACGGCATGGGTTCTATCGCTCACAACGATTTGTCAGATGATTCTGCGTGACAGAGAAAAGACGAACGATGATGACACGGGCTTGACCGACGAAGGCCGCTAGGGCTAACCTTCAGATCAAGGACGTGGCGAAAAACTTGAGTCAGCCGAAAGTCGGCAAACCAAAGACTGACATAGGTTTGATCCGTCCTTTTTTCTTACTTAACCAAATTCGATAAGCCTTTATATTCCTTATCCAACATGGGTTTCACAACATTGATGCGTCTTTTTATAGAACCGATGCGAAGAGCCGCAAGGCCTGAGTTGTTGCCCGTTGAGAAAGACGACGATTGTCGTTAGTATCGACAACAATTGTTGTTTATACTCGATGGAGGTTATCAAATATGACGCTTCTTGAGGAAGCTCGAAGCCTAATCAAGGCATATTTAGCTGCTAAACCTCACCTTTCAATTGCCTCTCTCGCAAAGGCTTGCGGGATGCCACCCACTACGGCTAGAGCTATTGTGCAGGGAGAAGTGCAGAAGACCTCCGTGGAAAAGATAACGGCCCTTCTGCTCACATTCATGTCTATTGAATCAGTTGTCGAACTCGTTGCGAAGTATGATGAGCATAGAGTTCACCTGGGTTCACTGAAAATTTTTGCGGAACGAAAAGTTCGCTTTGTCGCGTCCAATGAGTTCGACTGGCAAGATCCAGATCATGAAATTGTGGCTCTTGCTGCAGCTGCAGCGGGAACTTCAGTGAGACGAATCTGTGAATTATTCGGGAAGGAACGCGGTGAAAGCAGGTTGGCAGCTCTCCTTGAAGCTGGATTACTCAGAGAAATCAACGGTCGCATAAAACAACCAGAGGAAGACGTTTTATTTTCGATCGCCGACGCACAGAAGAGAGCTGCGCTGCACATGAATCGATGGCGACCAGCAGACATAGACGCTGGAGGATTTTTATACCATATCTACCAATCCATAACGGAAGAAGGGTATGAAGAAGCCAAAAAAGCTGTCAAGCAATGCGTCGACAGGCTTGGCGAAATCAAAGATGAGTATAAAGCAGAAGTTGATGATGATCGCAGCCGTGTTCTTCTACTCTCCTTAGCCGCAAATTTGTTGAAAGGAAGTGAGAAATGAAAAAATTTCTTTTGGCTGCTTTGTATTATATAGCTTTTTCTGGCACTACCTTCGCGGGGTCCGGAATAGGCGGTGGCGGTCTTGGAAAGCAACTTCAGGAAGTCGCTATGTCGGAAACAATGCTTTCGGCAATTGAAATGCGTGAAGTCATCCGCAGCGCAGACATTCGTCCCGAAACAGAAACTCTTAGAATGTCAAGACGTACAGCTATTGGGATGGAAAGCGGTATTGATCAACCCGCAGGTGTTTTGATCGAAGTCAAAGCGTCAGACTTCTCAGCGATTGCTGCGGATGCCTTGACTGGTAAGGATTTTATATACCGTGATATCACTGTGCGGGTGACAGAGTCGGACACGGAGAATGAGATCGTGACCATGAGTCCGATAGAAGACTCCTCTGTAACCATCGTAGTGAAGGCAGTAGAAGGCTCTAGCCTTTAAGCCATCGACTGAGGGCCTTGCCTAATCCGCCACCGGACAGGTGGGCTCTCAGCTCCGCTTCGAGTTTTCGCACCTCGCCTTGTGCCTCCCGCAGATCTGCACGCAGCTCATCAATCATGCGATCCTTGACCATCATTTGCCCCTGCAAATACTCCAGAAGTTGATCATCATTAGCGGTCGCCGTCGCACCGATTCGGTGTGCTTTGGCCTTCCCTTTGGGGGGTATATCCCTATGGGCCAGATACCCCATGAGTGATTCCCTCGGTATCCTGTACTCGCCGCGCTGGCTGCGCTCTACACCCGGAACCTCATCGATCCATTTTCGCATCGTGACCAGTGTAACCCCTGCAAGTTTAGCGGCTTGTGCCAGGGATAAAGTATCACCCATCTATCACCCTCCTGATATATAGTGCGATTATAACCCCGTAAGTTGCGGGGGTATATCAGGGTATAGCGCGGAGTCGTGAAAGGAGGCGTTCCCATGAGTTACACCGAGAAGAAGTACTTGGTTGCCAGCGATCTTTGGTCGATTCTGCATAAGGGCGAACTGCTGTTCAGCGATGGTCGCCTGGTTCCGCAGCGGGGCCTGTCCGGGGGTGAGGCGATCGTCCACGGGATATGCCTGGCGATAGTGGATCCGGCCACCCATCGGATGCCGCCACTGGATGATATCGCCACGCGGCTGTCGGCCAATATCAGAGCCGAGGTGCTGGGGGCGCTGACCGATCTTCTGGGCGATGACATGTGATGCCCCTCCAGAGCCTGTCGCTTCGATGGAAAACCTTCCGGCTACGCCGCCGCGAGTGCGGCAGCTTCGCAGCAATTCCGTACCGGAATTTTCCACACACTCCTCACCTGAAGGTGTCCGCTCATATCTGCCGCAAGCGTCTGAGAGGCAAAGGCTTTGCATCGCTTTCAGGGCCTGGAATCTGTCTCACGAAATCTCACGAAACCCGTGAGAAATCTCACGACGGACCGATAAACTCCTGAAACCAGTTGTTTGATTCCGAAGCGCCGCAGGCCCTTTTGTCCACCCCTCTAACCTGGGTCTGGGGCGGTAGCGCCCCAGTTGAGGGCCGGTCGGCCCGGAGGGATTTCACCT
The DNA here is from genome assembly GCA_041736645.1 of Oligoflexus sp. Taxonomy (GTDB): domain Bacteria; phylum Bdellovibrionota_B; class Oligoflexia; order Oligoflexales; family Oligoflexaceae; genus Oligoflexus. The sequence goes on from JBGSTF010000285.1 coordinate 18,450, forward strand.
GGCGACGCGGGTGTTTCGGAGCTGAGCTTCTCGCGGCGCTCGGAAGGTGAGCCAAGGTGACAAACTTCACCGCCCACTCAAGAGCAGTCCCCCTGCCTTCGGATTTCCTGTCTCTCAAGATCGCAAAATGGGCTTCTCTTGCATTCGTTGGGTGTGGGTCGATGTTCGGTGCCGGTAAGCGGAACTCGATCTCAGGGTCGCCGCCTTGCGGCTGCCGTGAGCTCGAGTGCAGCGTGCTGAATCGTGCGGCAAAACGAGCGGATATGACGCGGTTTTGGGTCCCGTATTACTTACCTTGATAATTAAGAAACGTTTTCGGCGGGCGAAAATTTTTCTTTGCTTAGAGCCACTTGGGTTTGCTGGGATTTTGGTTCTCAAGGGGGATTGCGAGGGATTTTAGCCGGGGTTATCGTGAAGTTGCGAGTTCCAACAATAACCCGGTTCACCCAAGGAGCCAAGGATGGCTGCCTCATGTCCTATCGTGCCGACCATTGCGCCCACTGTCAACCGAGCTTCTCATAAATCGAAGAACGATCCTGATGCTACAAGGCTTTCCGAGCTTTCGCCCGAGGATAAGCCATGGGATACTCACGGTCAGAATAGCCAACAACTGATGATCTGGTTTTCCGAAGGTAACTACTGGCAGCAGACGAAATCTGAGCGAATGGAGTGGTGCGGACGGCGTCTGCTGTTTGCTGTTGCCAGGGAGGGGCGACACAAATTGAAGTCAGCACAATTCTGCAGGATACGGCTCTGTCCGCGCTGCGTGTGGAGACGTTCGCTGGCGTGGAAGGCCCGCTGGTATCAGGCTTGGCCCGAGCTGCAAAAGCTTGCGCCCAAGGCCCGCTATTTCCACTTGGTCCTGACCGTCCCGAATGTCCCGGTCACAGAGCTTCGTGCGACCATTCTTAAAATGGCCAAAGCCTGGAAAAAGATGGTGGATCGCAAGACTTGGCCTGCTCTTGGCTTCGTGCGGGCGACTGAGGTCACAATCGAGAAAAAACGTCAGGGCTTTGTGCATCCTCATTTTCACTGTCTGATTATGGTAAGTGCTTCATACTTTAGTGGTCAGGAGTATATGAGCGCTGAAGCATGGAGAGCATACTGGGCCAAGGGTCTTGGGGTCGAGCCATCGACCCTTACCAAACCTTACATTCGCGCAGTCGATCCCAAGGGCGGCGTGGATGCCGTCGCCGGAGCCGTGAAGGAGGTCTTCAAGTACGCTGTCAAGGGTATCGAGATGAAAAAGGATGACCGGGGCGAGTGGGTGCCGACGCTCCTTGAGATGGATCGGCAGCTCAAGGGCACCCAGGCGACGAGCCTTGGGGGCCTGATCCGGGAGGTGTTCCGGGGTGAGGAGGAGGTCAGCGAGGAAGAGATGCTGGCGCACACCGATGACCCCGACTTTGAGGCCGAGCAGTATTGGGAATACGTCTGGTCGTTCGTCGACCGCTGGTATCAGCGAAGCCGGGTGCTGAGCAAAGAGGAAGGCGAGGCGATCGAGGCGAAGGACTCGGCCAGAAGTGAGAAGAAGGAGCGGGCGCGGTCGGCTGAGGCTGCGCTCAGGCCGGATGCCGCTACCAAGACGGAATGGGATATGAACAAACTTGGCCTGGAGCTGCTGAAGCTCGACGCCACACCGGAGGCGACCAAGCGGGCTCGGCGTAAGCGAGCCGAAAAGCGCCGGGAGCTGGAAGGGGAGTTGTGATGTTACGAGGTGAGCTGAGCCTTGGATGCCCTGTGTGCGATAATCGCATGTTTGTCGAGTATGACGATATGGAGAGTTTGGAATGGTTTAAGCAGCTTGTCGAATCGACTAAGTGCGGGAAGTTTAAGTGTAACGCTTGTTTTGGTTCGATGCGGCATATTTATGCCAAAGCTTTTTTGTGTGTTGATGCGCCGGAAATTCAGGCGCAGCAACCTGCCGAGCGTGACGGGCGCGACCGCGCCTAACGTCACTTTAGCGAGAGCATGACCGGAACGAACCCCGCTTGCGGGGGATCGTGGAGGAGCCCGCGGCCTGGTGCCGCCGGGCTGTATCCCGACGCGCCTTGTGCGCGGCGCTGCCTTTCATCACCGCCTGGCGCGGTGATGGGTTCCCGGATTTGGCTTTGGGTTTTCTGGCTTGCAGGGGGTCCAGGGGGCGGCACGCCCCACTTCTGGGCGATGACATGTGATGCCCCTCCAGAGCCTGTCGCTTCGATGGAAAACCTTC
>JBGSTF010000275.1:0-30767 GCA_041736645.1 Oligoflexus sp.
AGCTGGCGGTGATGGTCACTTGACCTTCCACCAAGCCTTTGCCAGTTCCATCCGCTTCGACTTTGAATACAGTCGGATCGTCGCTGGTCCAGACCAAGCTATTGCTGGTAATAATCTGCGAATAGTCTTTGGTGTAGACTCCGGTCGCTCGCAGTTGGATCACCTCACCAGCCGACAAACTTTGATCTTCTGGGGTCAAGATCATGCGTTCGGGAGGAATACCTGTGAGGTCGATTTTTTGTTGACTTGAAGCTGCATCTTGAATGGTTTTTTCCAGCGCGTCTTGGCCTTGTTTGCAGGCTACGAGGCCCATTCCAAGAGCCAAGAGGAGGATGACAGTCATGGAGTGCTTCATGGTGTCACCTGCAAGGATTTCTCAGCCTGCATTCCCAAATAGCTGGCTGTCGCCTTATAAAATCCAATTGCCACAGGCACGCAGCGTCCTTTAGTAGGCGCAGTGTCGCTGACATATCCGGCGAAGTTTAGGCCTGCGCCGACTATTTGGTAATTCCAGCTTGCGAGTGCTGTGACATCATCAGAGTGCCCATCGCTATAACTCAGAAGGGCAGTCAGCTGTTGGGCTCCGCTCGCGAGAGAAAGCGATGTCCAAGACGACTGTAAAGAGAGATTGACCGGAACAACCTCGCCGATAGTCACTGCAACTGGTGTCACCACAGTGCCTGAGCTGGCGCGAATCGTCCCAGTTCCCGTGGCTAGACCCTGAAAGCGCGATTTCAATGTGCTGTCAAACGAACCCATACCGGTGCCGGCGATAAAGGACCAAACGACTTCTGTGGTCAAAACCTTGCTTGTTGCATCGCTATAGGAGGCAGTTGCGGTGTAGTCGCAGGTCTGATAGAGACCCAGTGGGGTAGGGCAGCTGCTCGTGATGGCAATACTCGATATTACGGCAGCTGTGACCGATACAGAGCGACTGGCGGTTAAGCCGCCCAAGGTCGCTGTTAGCGAGGCGGTTCCGACCCTTAGAGCCGTATAGCGGCCCTTAGTGCCAGCAACAGGCGATAATATGGATTGACTTGAAACGGACCAAGTCGCTCGCGTTGTTACGTTTTCGGTGCTGCCATCGGATGAGTCAAGCCAAACCTCGAAGGATTCGACAAGGCCTTTGTCGAGAGAGAAGTTGCGACCTGAAATGAGGCGTAAGGTGCTTGCTTGGGCATCAACAGCTGCAAGCTGAAATTCGCTGGTAATCTCCTTATAGCTCACGGAAAGAGTACCCAGTCCTAGCGATTGGCTTGCAATTTGTAGACCTGAAGCGCCGTTGCTCAGCAGGATAGCAAGGTTAGGGGGAGTGACGCTAAATTCAGCACTATCGGTGACGGTGGCAGTGGTTCCGTCCGAATAGAGGGCCGTAACCTTTAGCTCCTTCGCTGTTTGTAAGGGCAGCAGCAAAGGACTTGGACTGATACTCAAACCTTTGAGTTCAACCGATCCTTGCACGATTTCGATTTCGACAGACTGGCTCTTGTCTTCGAATTTGGCAGTCAGGAGCACTTTCCCGGGTGCCTTAGTCAGAAGCGCACCAGGTTGATCGCTGATAAGTTTTACCGAGTTTTCATCGGCCAAGGTCCAGGTGGTGACGGAATTCAGATCGTCGGAACTTCCGTCGCTGTAGATACCGGTGGCGTGAAGCTGAATCTTTCGTTCCTCAAAGACATTGTCGGCTTTCTCGATCGCTATTTGTACGAAATCCTGCGAAAGCTTGAACTGATCCAAAACTCGATTTTTTACAGTCAATTCTGTCGATATTTCGATGTCCTCGAAACTGAAAGTGATGGTGACTTTACCCGCTTTCATCGCGATACCCGTACCATGGCTTTGGTCCTTGGGAAAATCGAAGACTTCGGGGTCTGAGCTTTCAAATTGGCCTCTGTCTGTGAGATCTGCGTCCCGCCCATAGGGAAGAATGCCAATCGCTCGAAAGGGAAGCCGACGGCCTGCGGCCACTTCCGATTTCTCGGGTAGAACGCGCATGGCTAGGTAGTCCGAAGCCGCCAGGGCACGGCCCTCGACAAGCGCATCTTCAGATTTGACGGCAGCCTTTTCCGTGCAGCCAAAAATAAGGCTGAAGGCTAGCGCTGATTCGAAGATCAGACGATTCATGCGTAAGTTCCCACCTTTCATCCTTAAGGCTATCGGTGACTTTGGGATGAACTTCATGTTAAGTAACAATTACTAATGAATACCGATGAATATAAGTCTTACTTGTCAGGGGGGAGAATCGGGTCTTTCAGGTTATTGTCAAAAGGCACGAAACGCGAAGTCTTACTCCTTGTCAAGTTTCGAATTTATCTGCCGATTCATCCTAAGCTGAGACCTCCATGCAGGCCACGCTCAGGGAGAGAAAGAATGCTAGGCAGGTTTGCGCGCAAAAGAATGATGCCCTTGACCGCTGCTCTTTGGGCAACGTGTAGGCTCATGTTTGCAGATAAGGCCCACGGCGAGAGTGGTTCGGAGGTCCTATACATGGACGAGGAGGTCAATTTTCTTTTGCTTGATCAGGTATCAAGTGAACTGAAAGAGGGCGATCGGGTTTGCCTCTATCATCAGTCCCTAGTGGCGCCGTACTGTCAGGCAAGCTTTCGCTGGATTTCGCGGAAACCATTGATCTTTCTGTCCGCAGATATGATGAGCCGTTTTCAGGTTGGTGCTCGGGTAGAAATTAAAAAAATCTACGTGTCGGAACGTAAGATCGATGGATCCGGATACACTGATGCAAGCAGTTTTGGTCGGGATTTTTTAGCAAAGAAACAAAACGATGAGCGGGTTGGTCAAATTCGTGCTGAGCAATCCGATCAGCCTAAAATTCCCAAAGGCAGCGCTCCACGCCTGCAAACGGAGTCGGCCAACATCGAAGGTGGAGACTTTCCAGAAATATTTATCCCCAAGATTCGCAAGTCTAAACCACGTCCTAAAAAAGATACCGGAGAAACTGCAGATACCATTGCAGCGATCAAAAAGGCACTGAAAGAAAAGGGAACCAACAGCTTTCAGTTTCTCCCTGTTCGTGCCGAGCTTGAGCCAAAGGCCGCAGAGCCAAGTGATGAAGTCAAGGCTGAAGACGAAATACCTCCGAGCCCATTGCATCAAGCGATTGATTTCACCGTCTTCCAAACTCAGCCTTTGCTGCCAGTGGCTTCTTTTCAAAGCTTGCGTTATCGAACGATAAGTTCCGATAGTCTGTCGCGCAATAGTCTTTGGTTGCGCAGCCAAGCCGAACTAAAGGCTGTCCAAGGAGCGGGATTTTCCCTTAATTTGGTGCAGAGTCTAAGTCGAATCGTGTCGTTTGGGTGGCGCTACCATGTTTATGAAAAGGCCGCCTCGAAAACGACCTATGATGAAATCGAACCAAGGTTGGAAGCTCAGACCAGCACTCGTATCAGTGCTCAGGCCGTTCATGGAGAGATCGGCTGGCGTTTCACCCCTTGGGACTGGATGCTATTTGATCTGAGTCCTGGTGTTGATCTCTTCTATTCTGATATGTGGTTTCGTGCCCTCAAGGTCGACTCTAGTTCTGGGCGATCCGAGACTCTGGGCTACGCTCGGTCGAGCTTTTTCTTCGTGGCTCCGCGCTGGCATTCAGCGGCCCGACTTCAATATCGTGGTTGGGGCTTTGCTCTGGGTGGAATCATCAGCATACCTTTGGCGAGTTTCAAAAGGTCCTTTGACGGCAGTGCGGTGCCTTCCGATCGCTTGACTTATAACGAAGATCCTGGGGTGGATCTTCAACGTTCCCTCACTCACAAAATTAGGCCCATTGGTGTGGAAGCATACCTGGGTCTAAGCTATCAGCCACAAAGGAATTGACATGGCTTATACACTTTACGCAATCTTGATTTGGTGGACAGTGGTCAACTCTGCAATGGCCTTGGGAGCAGGTGGGCAAGTTCCACCGGCAGCGCATGAATCCAATTCTGAGCCTGTCTTAGGATTGGATTTGGATATTCGCGTTCTCCCCCTTTACAGGCAAATACTCATTGATCCAAACCGCCGTGGCTTGATTCCAAGCACTGCGCAGAGTGTCACTCGTCTCGAAGAGGGTTTGGCTGATGATCGAAAGGCCCTTGCGGAGGCAAAGCCCGAAAAGCAAGGCTTCCGAAGAAATCGACTGTTTGATCGATTGGTTCAAAAGGGTCTCTATTGGCAAGCTGTCGTCGTGGGTGATCGGGACAATGGTGCAGATATGGCCACTGCGAATCGCATCCTTGGGGAAACGCACCAGGAAATATTTACCCTAGGCCCACAAATTCTCAAGGATCTGAACGCTCCTAAAGAACGAGCGGCAGTGTTGCTTCAATTGATTTTGGCTCAAGCGCAGTATGAAGACAAACGGAGTCAAGCTCTGCGCAACTTAGCCAAAATTCGCCCGCAACTCACTCACCCTCGACATCTCGAATTAGTCGATTTTCTGCTAGCTTTGGAAGCGATCAATGACCCACAGGCTGATACTCGTCGTGTCGCCGTCAAAAATTTGGAAACCTTAGCTAATCGGCTGGATCGTCGCTATTCAACATTGTCCTCACTGGCTATTGCACGAAGTCTCGCTGGCTTTTCCTCGATAGGCCGACCCGCCTGGGACTCCAACCCTGAATTTGTCACATACCTGCGCTACGTATCGAGATTGTGTCAGTCGCTAACCCCTAACGAAAAGAATGCCATTTTCGACTTTAGTTTGGGTGTTTGGGTGCTTCAGCCAAGTTTTGACAATAAATGGGATCCTGTTCCATTCAACGTCGGTTGCTATGAACAAGCACGTCAATTTCCTGCTTTTCTAGAACGTCTGGCTATTTCAGCTGCAAAAAATAGACAGGCCGATCGGGCGATGGCTCTCTATCAGCATGTCAACGCCAAGCTCTCTAGCCCCTTGCAGAAGCAAATGATTAATTTGAAAATGGCTTTGCTTTTGCGTGAGGAGTACAAGCAAGGGCGCAAGCGTGAAGGTTACCAGGAGTTTCTTGTGGGTTCGCAACAAACCTTTCGAGGGACTCCTCACGGTGTGCGAGTTGCTCAGCTCCACGACGAATTCCTCATTGACGAGCTGAATCGGGGCTTGGCTCCCAGTCCTCCTCCTGCCGTTTTAGTTTCATTGCGACCCATGTATCAAAAGTATCTGGATAGCTCGGCAGAAAATCCTGATTCGCGGACAATTCGCAGCAAATGGGCCGATGTTTTGGCCAATTTCGGACTTCGCCAGGAAGCGACCACAACTCTTATTAGCCTAGCGCAAGGTTCTTCCGGGTCGGTAAGGGGGCAGTATTTGAGTCGAGCATTGACTTTGGAAATGCAGACATTGAACTGGAACCTGAGGGATCCCTGGTCCAATTCAATTGGTAAGTCCGAAGCAGGTTTGAGCAACTTAAAGCAAACGCTGGTTCTCATGCGCGAGCAAGCGACTGGTAATCAGTTGGCTCTCCAAAGTTTAAACATTGCCGTCATCGATCGACACCTGGGAGCTCATGAATCGGCGAGACAACAGCTGCGTGATGTCTTGGACTCTCTTGTCGATCGTAGCTTGCGATGGGACACCTTTACCGTTCTGGTCGCCTATGCCCTTGAAGGAAAGGACTATCCAGATCTTGAAAAGCTATGTCTGATGGGAAGAAAAAACGACCTGCAGCTCAGTCGTCCTCTTGATGTCTACCGCCACTTGGATGAGCTCTATCTTTTAGCTCTTGAAAGACAGGCCGATGCGCTGTTAGCCACGGGCCAAAATGAAATAGCCAATGCTAAGCTGATGAGTTTGATTGGCGAACTTCGCGCTTCGGAACGTCGCAATCGAGCCCGCTATCTGCTGGCTCGCTCTCAACAAGAGCTGCAGCGCTATCCAGAGGCTTTAGCCCAACTGCAAGCGATCGAAAAGGATGGAGTTCGAGATGATACCTATAAGCAGGCTCTCTTGGACAAAGGAGCCCTTTTGATGGCGCAGGGAGACCTGCCTGGCTCCGTTCAGGCTTACTCTGCTTTCATTCAAAACTTTCCTAATGATGGGCGACGGAAAGAAGCGCACTTTGTCATTGTCGATTGTTTGCTGGCTCAACAGAAGTACGGTGAAGCTCGCGAGAATATCTCACGTCTGCTCTTGAATAAAAATATGGAGGACAGCGAACTGAATAGTCTCAGTCAGAAACTGATGCGAATCCATCAAGCAAGCTTAAATAACCAATGGATTCGGGATGATATAGCAATGTTGGAGAAGACTTTGCCTGACAAGCCTGAACTGAGAGCGCGTCTCGCCGGTCTTGGCTATCGGGAAAATCAAAACGGCAATGTACAAACAAAAGAGAACTTTCAGCTGAGACTCCGTGATCAAAGCTCGTCTCTGTTTGTGGTGAGTGACCTGATGAGCCAGATCGCTTTCGAAAAGGCTCGAAAAGATGCTGAGATGGGTTTTGCTGTGGTGCAGAAAGCCCTGCTTGGATCTCAGGAAACGGTATTTAAGGGGATTCAAGACAACTACACCAAAGTGCGGAGCGCCTATGCGGAAGCCTGCCGAGTTCCCTACGCGAGTCACTGCGCCCCAGCTCTTTACGAGACACTCTTCCAAGCTCAAAGATATCGAGGGTTGCTGCAGGATCTCAACATCGATCAGCAAGGACCTGAAGTGGTGCAGGCCAAAGGCGATCTCAATACCTTCTTTGGCCAAGAAGCGGAAGCCTTGGAAAAGCGTTTAGCTGATGCTGTTCAGCATGGCAATACTCTACCCGACTGGATCTTGAAGCTTAGCGTGGGAGATGAAACGTTTTGGCGATACTCAGCTGCGGCTGCGGCAAGGCAAGTAAACTACCTGGCTCTTCCTTCGGAGATGACAGGCAAGAGTTCCTTTTCTTTTACTAAAGGGGGTACCGAATGAAGCTATTGTTGTTTACTCTTTTAATGCTAAGTGCTTGTCAATCGACGAATTCGGAATCGCCGTCTCGTCGTCCTACTGAAGCCCTACAGGCCACGTCCTTGGGTCAGGGCTTGCAGCTTCATCGCTATGATTTGCAAGAAATTCGCAAACGTTATGCAGGTGAAAATAGCTTTGAACAGATCATGCAATCCTTATCTGAAGAGCGATGGGATCAGGTGATTCAACAGGGCGAAAAGCACCTACGCGAGCATCCAGGCAATGAGGACGCCTTTTTGTTTCTCGCTATTGCTCATGCTGCAAAGGGTCAAATCGATCGTTCGCAGTTCTTTGCAGAATTGGTGCTAAAGGGCCGTCCAAAGCAATCTATGGCATTGAATCTACTGGGTGTGTTGCAGAGGCAGAGAGCTGTGCTTATGGAAGACTATCGGGATGCGATTGCTTACTTTAATCTCGCTCATCAGGTTTCTCCAGAAAGTCTAGCGCCTGTCCTTAACTTGGGATCGGTGAATCTGGAAGTTGGCAATTTTGAAGCGGCCTATGCAGAGTTTACTGAGGCCAAAAAAATCTGTTCGTCATGCATGGCGGCGACCTTGGGTGCAGCGGCGGCAGCGCAGGCGATGGGTCGATACCAAGAAGCAGAACTTGAATTTCAATCAGTTCTGGCTCGTCAGTCAGAGCATCCTTTGGCGAATTATTTGTTGGCCGTGCAGACTTTCTACGTCAAAGGCGATACGGCAACAAGCCAGAAGTTCTTAGAAAATGTTTTGGAATCGGACGGGGTTGATGCTGATATGCGTTCCCAGGCTCGTGAACTTTTAGCCCGAATTGAGGCGAAACAACTGGACAACGAACGCAAAAAGTCGTTGCAAGAAGCTCATTAACCGTGGCTAGCGCATCTCGATAAGGATGAGCTCATCTCGGGTTGCCTCATGAATTTTTCGGCCTAAACTCGACCAAGGCGATTGACCTGTGCCGCGCATAATTTGAAGGTGGTGGCTGGGACTAGCTATGCTTTGCTGTTGAGTGATCTTATTTTGCTTCATCACAAAGTATCGAAAAGATCCAGCCGGGAGACGCAAGCTTGCGAAGTGATCTTGAGTTGTGACCTTTGAAAATTCAGCCGATTGTTCGCCCTGCACAATCAGCTTATATTCATCGCCGCCTTGCAAGCCTTGCTTATCGCTCCATACAAAAAGGCAGTCGACGCGATGATCCAGGCTCATGATTTCATAGTGGTCCGGAGGATACTGGATGACCAGACTCGGAGTGACTTTAATCTGAGCTTTTTGAAATTGCTTCTCCAAAGGCTCATCGTCAGGAATAGCCAGGAGGGGGCGGTCAACCTCAAATTTCAGGACCTCTGACCGAAAGCGATGGTCGACGCTGGAAATTTGCAACTTATAGCGACCAGAACTAGCAAGGTTGAGGATATATCTGTTGCCTTTGATGGTTACGGTTGCCTCACGTTTAACATCGTTAGCAGGCCAAACATAAATTTTAAAGCTAGTGCCGTCGCCCATGCTTTCCCAGTAGAGTGGAATTTCAACTTGCTTCCTATCGAGAAAATGCAGACTGTCTTGCTGTGGTGATAATATACTGATATTACTTATTTTTTGCCCGCTTTCCAGGGCTGATTTTTCGGGGTCTGGCTTGAGTTTGGGCAATTCCTGAGCTGTTTCAAGCGAGAGGAAATGCCGCACAAAGGCCGCTGCAAAGCTAAGCAAGGGCTTAACAGGCACTTCCTTTTCTTCATTGCTGCCATCGTTCCAGATCCCGTCCAAGGCATAGTCTTGATAGCGGAGATTCTTGAAGATCTGTCGATCCATTCTCAGGATGAGCGGCTCAGCGATGCGAAGCCTAGCCTCAATTTCGCCGGCAGTGAGATGGCCTCCAACCTGTTTGAGTTCAATACTCGCTCCTGGAGCAAGTCGCAGCAGGCTACCTTCATCAAAGCTATCCAGCTTAAGTTTTTGCCACTCCGAGCTGAGAGGTGGCATGATCCAAATGGGCCCGGTACGCTGAAGACTTACAAATTGTCTGGTCGCAGCAAGACAGGGTTTAATTGAAAAAGTCAAACAAGCTGCAATAAGGCAGTCGAAAAGCCTTGCAGAGCTATTTTTTAGGTTTTTCGATGAGGTCAACACGATCACGGACGCCTCGAGTATTTTTGTTGATAGATTCGACCAGAGGACGCAGCTCTCGCAGGAAATTTTGCGGAGTGAGTTGCGTAGGAATAAAATAGCCCTTGGAGAATTCGTCCAAAGCATGAGAGAGCCTTTCAACCTGCTCCTGTAGCGAAGTGACTGTGCTGCGCCAGACGATGATAGTTAAACCCATGATCGACAGCAGGATCCCGAAGGCCAGAGCCGTAGGTCCAAGCAGACTTGCAAAAAAACGTGAGCCGGAGCTTTCAACGAAGAAAACTAGATTGCTGTCCGGGACTGCCATATAAAACCCATAGTAGTCCCCTGTTTTGCTAGTACGAAGAGCTGTTCCAGCCCGAGACAGGGGAGACCGGACAAACTCCTGCACCAGAGGTCGCTTGATAATGGCATCTTCCGTCAAATCGGGAAGAGACGAATAGATCAGCGAGGATTGCCTATTGATCAGGTAGATGTGATGAGTATCTCTAGGTAGGTTTTCAGGCAGGAAGTTGGATTCCAAGTTCCAGAGGGCCACATAAGAGCCAGTTGCGAGCTGATGATCGGCGAAACTGGCCTTTTGACTTATGATAATGTCGGTCGTAGCCATCAATTGCCCTTTGGAGCGATAGATGCTGAGGTCTCCAGCTGTTTCCTCAGCTTTTTGTAGCTGCATAAGTTCATCAGAATCCACTTTGCCGAAGACAGAAGAAAGTTTGGACCCGTCCTTCAATAGAAGAGCACGCGGTTCTTTAAGAAACCTGAGGGCGAGCTGACCTTCCGAAAAGTTCTGCGAATAGCGCGTTTCATCTCGCAACATTTCTTTGATCCGATAAGCCTGCTGCTCGAAGTTCATAAAGGCTATGCTTCGGCGGGATTCCATTTCATCTTTGACGTAAAAGTACAGCATAGTTCCGATGGATAGGGCTGGAGCAAGCACAGATAGGATGATGAGTATAAGACCCCATCTGCGCCACTGCTGACCTTGTTCTGGCTTTTTGCTCATGGATTGGGCTTAAGCTCCTCTTGCGGCTCTGGTTTGACGATTGGTCTTTTACGTTTGATAGCGATTTCGATGCGCCGATTTTTGGATCGTGCTGATTGTAAGGCATCACCGGTGAGGCCTGTGGTCGGAACGAGAGGCTGAAAGTGAGCGACTCCAGCGACTCTTAGCTTTTCTCCAGCAAGCCCTTCTGCCCTTAGAATTGCTCCAACTGCAGCCGCTCGAGCCGAGGACAGCTCCCAATTGCTGGCCCAGCGTCCTCCGGCACGCGTGGGCTGCTCGTCGGTATGGCCAGTGATTTCGACTTCGAGGAGATCGTTCATGGGGAGAAGGCTACGAGTCAATTCGGCTAAATTCTCGCGTGTGGGGCCCATGATTTCCGCTTCTCCACTGCGAAAACTGGTGTCTGAGGGAATGACAATACGTAGCGAAACATCTTTTTGCAGAGGCCCGGCTTTAAGGACCTGCAACTGATCCTTGGCTTTGGGACTTAAATCCTTTTCCAAAACTTTCTTGAAAGATTCGGCGTTGCCGGCTTCAGAGTACTTTCTTTCGATATTGCCAACAGCGTTCTCGGCGCTATCACCGAGGTCTAGCATGGTAACCAGAAGCTGAAAAGCCCTGGCTTTCCGTTCTTCTGTCGCTTCTTCCATCACCTGCTCCATGGCTGGACGCTTATTGCCCAACAGGGACTCGCCAATCTTCTTTTCCAGCTTCTTGACCGAACCTTCGTCGGCCACCACTTTGTACATAAGGATGAAAAAGCCAAGCATGAGCGTCACAAGGTCGGCATACGAGACGATCCAACCTTCGTCGTTTTCCTCATGCTGCTCCATGTGATGGGGGCTGCGTGACATAGTTTAGCTGCTCTTCATTTGACGTTGTCCAGGAAGGAGGAAGGATTTAACCTTTTCCTCGATAAATTTTGCTGGCTTTTTCTCATGAATCAGCATAATGGCTTCGATGATCATTTTTCGAATGACAAATTCATCGCGAGATTTTTTACCCAAGTATTCAGCGATAGGCAAAAATACAACGTTGGCCAAGACCAGCCCATAGAGGGTTGCCAGGAGTGCCAGGGACATGGAACTGCCGATGCTGTCCGATTTGCCTTTGCCAATCGCTTGCAGGAGAGCAATCATGCCCATCGTGGTGCCCATAAGCCCAAACGCGGGAGGGAACTTGGCGATCGTTTTGAAAATAGTTGCATCTTGGTTGTAGCTTGCAAATATCGTTTCAGCTCGCAATTCTAGTAGTTCGCGCAGCTCTTCGCGTGAAATATCGGCGTCCGTCCAATGCAAAACTTGAGAGCATTCGCGCAGGAACGGATGTTTAACATCCTCTGAGGCCTGTTTGAAGGCTTCACGTCCTTGGACCCGAGCCTTACTGAGTCGAATGATAGATTCAAAGACTTCTGCATGGGTGTTGGCTGGCTTGCGAGCGATACCTTTGATAAACACCTTAAAAAGGTTGAGAACTTGCTTATAGGGAAAGCAGGAAGATGCTACGAATAGAGTTCCGCCCAATACTAAAATAATCGAGTGAAGATCGAAGGCCACCCAGGGGTTTTCGAGTGACATGATCAAACTGACTATGACGATGACAAAGCAGCCGACAAACGCAAAGACGGTACCGTAATTGAAAGTTCCCATGACACTACCTTTGCAGATTTCAGTCAGTCCTAGGACGAGGGCCTTCTTTTAGTTTAGGTTGGAATGAGATGGGTCGGAGTCGGAAAGTATTGCCTAGCGAGCAGACTGAAAGCGGGCTCTCCACTCGAGCATAAGACCCAGCTGGCCTTTGGCATTTTGCGCTAGGTTTGAGTCTACCGGAGCCTTTCTTTGGGCCTGCTCCATCCATTCTATGGCTTTGACCGCGTTGCGATGGTTTTGGAATTCCAAGAGGCTGCAATTGAAAAAAGCTTCGGCAGGTGGGTCGTTGGGTTTAAGCAGCAATTCACAGCGACGATCTGCCTGTTCGCTGAGTCCTAGCTGCCTTTCCATAGCCACAAGCGTGATTGCGATGGGTGTTTCGTCCTCGAATGGTTTAAGTGTGGTCAGCGCCCTAGCAAAAAATCCAAACTGAGCATAGAGAAGACCCATTCTCTTTTTAATATTCTGATTGTCAGGATCAAGGCGAAGGGCTCGCTGCCAAGATTCCTCGGTTCGATCAAAATCGTCCAAGCGAGCGTGCAAGCGGCCCTGATAGAATTGACCCAGCGCTTGCTTACGGGGATCTTTTGATTCCAAAAATCGACTGTTCAACCACTCAACTCGAGTAAAATCTCTCTTTACGAGGCAGAATTCAATGGCTTTGGCGAGAGTTTCAGCGCTTGGTTCGCCGTAATTTTGTGGCAAGCTGCTTTCAGCCAATAGGCTTGCGGAGACATCATCCCAGCGTTGCCAGCTAGGTTCCGGAGCTGATGATTGGGATCGCCCGATTGTGTCAGTGGATTCAAAAGAAATCCCTTGGGTAAGGCTTTTGCAAGCGTAGAGTGTTTGAGAGGCGATCAGAATTCCTAACAAGCTGGTTTTAGTAAGTGGCATAGTCGACCTCGGCTGGCGGAGTCCAGTCATTCCATTGGATGGGGTCTTCTCTCAATCGACGAGATTCCTGCAAAATGCGGCGATTATCAATATGAAGTGTTCCATACTTCTCAATCGTCTTACTGGCTGAACTCGCATAGCTCTTCGACTTCGCTCGCCAAGCTGCAATCTGACTGACCATTTGGGTCGTTATTTTCTTTCTATCGAGGCCCTCGATATCAGGGACTCGACCCAAGGCTTCAGCGAAGCTTTCTGCGGCCAATGCTAGGTCGCATAATGCACTGCTTCCCCAATGAGGATCCTTGGTTTGCAGGACTTTATTGTACAGGGCTTCGAGCTCATCAAATGCTTGTTTCTTGGCCTGCACGGCACTCACCAATTCATCGGACCTTGTTGCGTGGATGGGTTGTTCCAGGAAACTCTTCAGTGATTTCTGTGCACTTTGGTAAGCTAAGGCTCCTAAGATGCGCCGTGAGTGAGGGCCAACGCTGTCGGTTTGTTCGATATAGTAATTGGTGATGCTGGTTTTTGCGTCCTCTTTACTAGTAGGCGTGATCGCATCGGCCTTGCGAAGCAGGTCGAGAATTTCAATTTTTTCATCTATGCTGAAATCCTTGCGAGGGATAAGACTTTGCATGGCATAGCTATTCAATTGATTGCTATAGCCACTATAGGCAAGCGCTCGCGCCAGTCTTAATCTTAAACGAGGCCCCGTACTCAATTGGTCTGGCAGCTTTTGACAAGTATTCAGTGCCTCAAGAGGGTTCTCAATGATGTCGATGCTGCAAGCCTTTTCCGAAAGAAAATCTGCCTGCTCTGTGGTCCAATTCTTGCCTTCTGTCCTTCGGATATACTCTCGGGTTTTTTGCAGTTGCAGACTCTTTTCACCGATTCGAATCAGATCAAGCAGTTTAGTGTTAGCATCTGGGGAATCTGGATAGTCCTGCAACCAAATTTCAAGCCTATCCATAGCTCGGCTAAGACGTCCTGATTCTTGATCGATTTGAACGGCAGCAAGCAAACTTTTGTTGGCAAGTTCAGAGCCCTTTTCTTTTTGTGAAAAGAAAAAGTATGCTTCAGAGCGATCCTCCGTTGAGACCAATTTGGTGACTCTTAGGTAAGCACTTTGCCGGCGAATTTCCTGCAATTTTATACCCCAGGGACCCGTTTGGTAGCTGCGCATTTTGAGTAGATTGTCGGAAGTCAAATAGAGTTCATCGGGGTCATTGCGAGCGATGTCGAGCAATCGTTCGGCTGCCGTTTGACCTTCAATAGAATTAGGAAAGCTATAGACGATTTGCCAAAGTTTTTGCCTTGCGTCACCGGCATCGCCACTCTGCAATGCCTGGCGAGCTTGCATGAGATCACAGCGACTGACCTGTGGACCTGCATCTGGAATCAGGTTTTGATAGACTTCACAGGCTTGCAGGTAGGTTTGTTGGGTCTCATTGCGAGACTTGGTGTCGGACTCAGTCGCTATAACCGCCGATTGGGTGCTTGCTTGACCTAAGCATTGAAGCATTTTGTCAGCGTATTTTCTTTGCAGAGCAGGCGTCCGTGCTTTAAGGGCGAGTTCTCTGTATATATTGGACGCCTCCAGCCAGTGATGAGATCGTTCCAAAATTTCTGCACGTGCGATGAGGAGGCTGACCTGCTCTAAAGCTGGCGGTATAGCGCCTGATGCCTTGGTGAAGATTTGATCGAGTCGATTGAGTTGCAGCTGGGAGCCCAAAATAGCCGAATTTCCCAACACATATCTTTGGACTTTCTGCAGCACTTCGACGAAGTTGAAGACATCCTCACGCTGCTGTTCAATAGATACGGCACCACTGCTTGGCAATACTTTTCCAGCGTGTTCAACGTATCTTTCTAAGAGCGTGAGAAAGTTTTCAATCATAACCGGTTCGATCAGTGACAGTTCCACTTGTTGCCCTATACTCATAAGACTCAAAGAGCTGGGCTGTTTGATATTAAGAAGGCTGTTTAAAGCGTCTCTTCGATTGTCGGTGCTACGTGAAACTTTAAGAGTACAGCTTGCCGCCAAACTAAGCTGTTGAAATCGATTGGCCTCAGCAAGGATTTTAAGGAGTGACGGCGTTGCTTTGTCCTTGACAGTAAAGGCTTGGAGAAATCTATCAAGGGCTTCGATCCCTTCCGAATACGGAGATTGATCCAAGACTCCGGAGCGAAGGGCAAGGTCAAGATATTGCAAGGACTGTTCACTGTCGCCAAGCAGAAAGTTGATTTCCATTTTTCGCCAGAGAATCCAAGGATGGAGTGATGCGAGGGTGTCCCTATACATGTCTAAGAGTTCAGATGCTCGCTGCAGCTGACCAGCACCCAAGCGAGCTTCA
Organism: Oligoflexus sp.; assembly: GCA_041736645.1. GTDB lineage: Bacteria > Bdellovibrionota_B > Oligoflexia > Oligoflexales > Oligoflexaceae > Oligoflexus. Next base: position 14,916 of record JBGSTF010000275.1, read on the forward strand.
GCTTCCTGCCACATGGCTAAATTTTTCAGCTGCTCCTGGGTTATCGAGTTCCGATTGCCGAGCGCAGGGAGAATAATATCCCATTGATGCTGAGCCAACATCAAAAGAAGCCATTGGCTTCGCAGAGCTTCTAAACTTGGATCCGGTTGCTGTTGGAACAAAAAACTCTGCACTTCGCGAGCTAGATCCTGAAGCTCGGTCGTATTCCATTGAGTTGGAATCTGCATAGAATGGTAGCGAAGAGAGCTGAGTAATTTGGTCTCAAGCGCTGAAACCTCCGGACGCTCGTTAGGTTTGAGTTCGTCCTTAGCGAGTGACCGAAGAATAGGCGTGACATCCATCACTTGGTAATTTGTTAAACAGTTCTGCGGCCCACGGCTGATGGTCGAGCCTGCAAAGACGTCCGAACCCATGAGGATACCGAGTATCCAAAAGAAGCCCGCCCGCGGCAAGGAAGCTCCGAGCTTTTGATGGGACAACATGATTATCCGTTTCAAGCGTGTGGTATGGATCGTTTGATGCAGCGGACTCTTTAAGTCTAGCACATTCGAAACAGGCGATCGAGCCCCGGGGATGGAGCTTTGCTAGTCAGTTGTCGCTTTAGCCTTTTAGGGGCCGACTGGAATTTCCCAGAGGAGGCGAGGGTAGTCTTGGTTAGAATAGGACCAGATGCTCGAATTCCAGTTGGTATAAAGAGCACTGCCTAGCATTTCATTAGTATTTTTGCCGATTCCCCCAACGCTGCTGCTGCGTCCAGAGGACTGTTTATCCCAAAAGCTATTGGGGGCATCATTGGGTCCGTCAGGACTCCAAAATTTGCCGACCAATCCACCGATGTCGGTTTCGCTGGATACTTTATCGACACGACCGGAGGCGTAAACTCTCTGAATAACGTCACCTGACTGCCCAACAAAGCCACCGACGCTTTGATTGCCTTTGACATTTCCTCGAGCATAGCTATCGGAAATTGCAAGGTTATTGCTATTGTTGCTCCATGCAAGGCCGAGGAAACCACCGACGTTGGTATTACCGGTTACATTGCCTCGTGCCATGCTCTGCTCGATCGTCACATAATCACCCTCGATTTGCGCTATCAAACCGCCAGCATAGGTGGGGCAGGTGACCGATCCTGTCGCCGAACTGTATTTGACCAAAGAGTAGGATCGGAGTCGTCCAAACATTCCGCCGCAACGGGTATCGGCGATGATAGCTCCGGATGCAGTATTGCTTAGGAGATTGTTATTACGGGTGGTCGTACCATTTTCCAGGAAGCCAACCAGCCCTCCGACATCCTGGTTGCCGGTGACCTGACTTGAAGAACTTGAAAGAGTTATCTCGCCACGGTAGTATCCAGCTAAGCCACCAATCCTATTTTGGCCAACAACAATTCCCGAAGACTGGCAGCGCGTGACGGTTGAACCATCCGAATCGGACCAAGCGGCTCCTATGAGACCCCCTGCATAATCACCTGCTGGTGAAATCACATTTCCTGTTGCGAAAGAATCCACCAGCAATCCTCGGCGCATTTCGCCGACCAAACCACCGGCTTGGCCTGTAGCTGTAACATCACCCGCACTGGACGAGCTTTCGATGGTGAAGTTGTCTCCGTAACCGATGATGCCGCCTGCACGATAGGCACTGGTAACGCTCTTATAGTTGACGCAATTTTTGATCAGCGCTCTTTGGGTTGACGATGTTCCGTATATTCGACCGGCGATACCTCCGGCGGTATCGGCACCCGTAACGGCTGGAATGCGGACTGGAACCACTGCGCTGACAGTTCCATTGTTGCTGCAGCCGGTAAGACTCGTATAGGTAAGCTGACCAAACAGTCCGCCGGTGTGATAGCGTCCAGTGACTGCTCCGGTGAAGCTGGCATTTGTGGTTATGGTGGTATTGGCTTCACCGATCAGACCTCCGACATAGGTCCGGCCACTGATCGTTGCGCTTGAAGACATTTGGTCGAGGGTACCTTGGGAAAGCTGACCGATCAGTCCACCAGTGAACTGCGCATCCTGTCCGGCATCATCTCGGCAGGTGATAGTTCCAGCCGATTTTGCGTTGGTGATGGAATAGCTCCCTGCACTCCAATAGCCGGCAATTCCTCCGACATAGCATTGATTGCTGTTGCCTGTAGCGAGGGCCGTTCCATTGAATTCCAGGTTAGATCCACCCCAAATTTTACGGCCAAAGAGTCCGCCAACGAAACGTCGACCTGTGACGTTGGCGAAAGACATGATGTTAAAAGCATTACTATGGGCTCGACCGATCACTCCACCCGCATAGCTATCGGCACTGCTAACAGATCCAGTGCTGAAAATACCGTCGAGAGTCATGTAGTCGGCCGCAAACACGGAATCTCCGTTCCATGACACAGTTCCGACTGCGCCGGCCAGGGTACCGACATAGGTTCGGCCCGAAACCTGGAAATTGATGAGCCCCAAATTGCTGACATCTGAATAGTTCAATATTTTAAAGAGCCCGATGAAATCATTGTTGATGTCAGTATAATTCCAGTTGGCTATGATAAAGTCATTTCCAAGAATCGTGCCGCGGAAGTCCCATTGACCGGAATTGGTGATGGGTTGGAAATTTGCGACTCCGTTTAAATCAATATTCTCGCCAAAAGAATAGTATTTTCCCGCTGTTTGATTACGCATATTATTCAGATGAGTTGCCGAACAAATCACATAGGGACTCGCGGCGGTCGCGCCAGTTCCAGATGCAAAACTTCCTCCCCAGCTCAGAGGACGATTGCATATGTTTTGACAGCTATTGGCTACAGCGGGATCACAGTAGCGGTAGCCATTGCCCAAGACAGCGCTGGATCCGTCAGGGTTTCGGACAGTAACCGGAACGTTACCCTCCAAGCCTGAAGGTGCGGTACAAAGAATATGTTTGCGTGATATCACCTGAAGGGCGGAGCAATTGGAAGCCCCGATGCTGACCGTTGCATCCTGCTTAAAGCCATCGCCCACGATAACCAGAGTGTTGCCACCCGCCAGGATACCCTCATTGGAGCGTACAGAGGTGAGAGTGATTCGATTGTTTGAGGCGAGCGACAGCGTTCTGCTGGACTTGTTTTGTGCGGGTATGCCGTCCTCTGCGACAAGCAGATAATGGACATAAGTATTCAAGTTGATCGGACCACCAAGGTTGGCTTTGCTGGTGTCGCTAGCTTGCGCCACGATGAGAGTATCATTGACAGTGGCTTTGTCGTTGGGATTGTCGGATATTTTTGTATAAATTCGGTAGAACAAGCTGTTCGCCGGCGTGGCGTTATCCGAAGCGGTCCAAGATAGAGTCCAATTCCAACTGCTTTCCGTCTTATTCGAGGTAAAGCTTGAGATGACGGGTGGCACTAGGTCTGGGGTCGTGATGTCTTTGATGTTACCATCGCAGGTGCGATTACCGGAACCATCGACAGCGCAAACTTCGTAGTAGTAAGCTATCCCACTTTCAAAATCAGTGCCTGGATCGGTCCAAAGCCGATCAGGCGTCCTGGTCATCAGAGTAGCATCCGCAGTCGTAGGAGCCAGGGGAGTTGCGAAAGTCGATCCCGTTTTGCGCCAGACTTCGTAGTTGATGACGGCACCCGGCTCCTGGGCATACTGATTGTCCGTAGCAAGACCCCAGGTCAAAGCCACACTTGCATTGGCAAAGACCGCCGTAAGTGAGGAGCTAAAGTTCGGCGGGGTTGTGTCGCTGGTCCTCTTTCTGGTGGCGCTGACCAAGGGATCTAACTGAGTGATGTTGCCTGATGCATCATAAGCTCTTACATGAAAGGTATAGGAATGGAAAGCTCCCAATCCACTGATCGGACAGGATGTCACAGGCACTGGACAGCCCTGAGTTGCGCAGGGACAGTCACCGCCTGCAATTTCGCTTAGGGCATTATTGTTATTCGTGTCAACTAAGTAAACTTTGAAGCCTTTGTAATCGGTCCAGTCCGAAGGTGCAATCCAGGTAACGTTGATTGTTCCTTCCACTGGAGTGGTGAGGTCAGGCTCGGCGCCAATTCCCAAAAATCCCGGTGGCGGTTCTATGTCCGGCAAAGTCATGGTTTTGAAGCCAGTCAGGGTTGAACAGTTTTGCGTTCCACCGGGTATAGCTCCAGCGTTGTCGCAGGCATTCACCAATACATAGACGTCGTCCCCGCTATTTAGATTGATGTTCGATTTGCTTATACTTGTTCCAGTCATTGCCGAGGCCTGAGGCAGTTTGAGCAAGGTCGTGGGGACTTTAGAAGAATCCGGATCGCCCTTCCAAAGTTGAATTTGATATTCATAGACATCGGCAGTGGTTGAAGCAGTCCATCCCAACGTGAGCTTGCCTGTGGTTTTGTCAAAAGAGATCGTTTGAATTCCGTCAAAACTCGGCGCTGTTGAATCTAGCGTTTGTCGGTTCAGTGACAGCGTGGTCGACGAAATATTTCCGGCCCGATCGCGGGCTTTAAGACAGACTCCATAGGTAGTTTTGGGCTGCAATCCTGTAATGGTAGCTTCGGCATCTGCTAGCGCTGTGAAGCTCGATGCTGGGAAGACTTGGAAGGGCACGGTCAGAGAGCATGCATTGCCGCCTCCTGGAAGCACATAGGCAGCGTAGTCGTTGGTGCCGTATTTATTGGTGTTGGATTCAATATCAAGCGCACTGAATCGGGCTCGCAAGGTGGTTTCATCCGAGCCTGGGATGCCATTGACAAGACTGGTCATCCCCGGAAAATTCGGGGCCTGAGTGTCACCCGAAAAGATTGATCTGGGGGTGCTGATGGTATTGGTCCGACCGCTAGGATCCTGATCACGAACGATCACATAGTAGGTGGTGTTGTCAGTGACATTGGTGTAAACCAGCTCTTGAGGAACGTTGCCAGCGGTCGTCACCGGAATGGTCATGGCGGAAACATAGTCGCCGATATTGGATGAGCTAGCTCCGTCTTTTTTAATATAGACATAGCGTTTAAGAATCCCTCCCATGGACGGTGTCCATGGGGCATTGATGATGAGATTGCCATCTCTGACCATGAGGGACTGTACACCTTGTGTCAGGGGCACTCCATCGTCTCGAGTGCTGGCCAGGAGGGAAAGTTCGTTGGAATCACAGACACCCTTAATACTGCAGGCACGGACTGCGAAGGCATACTGCAGTTCATCGCCAAGATCGGTGAGTTCGACTTCAGTTTGGTCGCCATTGACCACTGCTAGAGGGTCATTTTCAAAAACCACTCGTGTGCCAGGATTGGCATAGACCATAAATTTATGGGATGGAACTCCGGTGGTAACGCCCCAGCGAACGATAGCCTTGTGAGCGGAAGTGACTTCAACTGTGCGCACCCCTTTGAAGGTTGGAGCATTGGATGTGAGTGTTCCTATGGTGAGCTTAGTTGCTCCCGTGAGAACGAGATCTTTGAAGGCAGCCACACAGGAATACTGATAGACTTCGCCCTCCTGCAGTCCAACATCAACATACTCAGTGACACCTTTATCGCGAGTCGCGAAAACTTGAGTTCCATTGCGAAAGATCTTCAGGGTTTCAAATTCTTCGACCGGCCATGCGAAGTTGATACGCACTCGGTCAGCACCCCTGGCTTCGCCTTTGATACAGCCTTCAAAGCCAGCATTGGATTCAGGAATAGTGACGGATATTTGTTTAGTGTTGCGATCCGTTCGACCCTTGGGATCGGTGGACCTGACACCGTAACTAAAAATCGCTCCCGGACGCGAACCGCGCAGAGATATTTGCATCTTGGTGTCGGTGGTAATAGCCACTGGCTTATTGAAGGCAGGTCCTTCAAAAACTGTATAGTTGACATCTTGGCCCTTAAGGCTTGTGACAAGAGCTGGCCACTCCAAGTATAGGTCGCTGTCGACCAGTTCGGCTTTGCTGATCCCTGTATAGCCGATGGTGCTTTCAATTGAAAGCACCACGACTCGAGGATTGCTATCACTACGACCATCAGCAGCGACGGCCCTTACCTGAAACGCGTAGTTTCCGGGCAACATGCTGTCGATTTCGAAGGAGTTCAGATCGCCGGACACGATCTGCAGAAGCTTGCCTTTGCTGACAGGTGAAGTGGCATCGGGAAGATCGAGAATGACCGTTGATGTTCCAGCCGCAGAGCCTTCGCTCTCATCGGCCAAACCCAGGGACCTCGGTGAATTCACTGCTTGCAGGGCTTTGGCTGGCGACTGGCTATCAGTCGAAGCGGTGGTTGCTGTCAGATCTTGCAGAAAGACTTGGTATCCAACGATAGCAATCGAAGTGGGTTGTTCCCACAGCAGAATGAGCCCACCTTTGGACGAGATTTCGATCGATTTAAGACCCTTGAAAAGGATCGGTTGTGATTCTTGAATGGTCTTCAATTTATCGCAACTGCTCACCCCAAGACTGAGGATGAATAAGGCGCCTATCCATGTCATGAATGCTTTCATGCTCTTCAGCTCCCCGGGCTTTGAAGAGTCGGATAAGAACCGCTCTTGATCGACCAAATAGCTGCATCATAGTTCACAAAGGTGTTTGGATCTTTCATGTCAAAGGTCGCTTTGCCTGTTCCACCGGCACTGGTCGCTCGCTCAGAGTTGGTGGTATCCCAGTAGCATTCTGGAGCGACCAGGGTTCCGCCGCTGACAAAACGTCCTAGAAAACCACCTAGATTCGAAGCTGTATTACCTTGTGTGACTTTGCCGGAGGAATAGGATTTCGAAATGACGGCTCCACTCAGTCCTGCGAAGCCACCGACATCCGCCTCTCCCTGCACATTGCTGCGAGAGTAATTGTTTAGCACCTGCATGGTCGTATCGTAGCGATAGCCATAGCCGAGGAATCCCCCGACTCGATTCTTGCCTGTAACCTTACCGCTGGCATAGTTTTTTTCCACAGTCGAAGGTCCTTGATCCATGGAGCCAACAAATCCGCCGACATTGGAGTCTCCTGTAACGTCGCCGGTTGCATAGGAAAATCGAAGTTCCAAAGAGCGGTAGATGTGGCCGATGAAGCCCCCAACATGATCGACGGCAGCCGTCACCGAACCCGTCGCATAGCTGCTCTCAATTTTAGTGATGGGCGGAATGAGTACGGGGTTGAGGTCGTAGTTACGACCGCAGAAGCCACCGACGCTTGAATTGCCCAGCACAGCACCCGTTGCATAGTCTTTGCTAAGGTTACCTCGGCATTGACCAGCAAATCCGCCTACGTTGTTATTTCCTGTCACATCGCCTTTGGCGAAGGAGTTGGTGAAGACATGACCGCCGTTGTAGTCCATGACACCGACGAATCCGCCGACATTATCATATCCGGTTCCATCCACGGCACCATTGGCAAAGCTGCTGTCGATAAGCACAGAGCTATCGGCCCAGCCCAGAAATCCCCCGACTTGACCGCGTCCACCTTTAACGACTCCGCTGGCAGCTGAATTGCTGATATCTGTATTGTTTGCATTGCCAATGGCTCCGCCGGTTCGCTGGGCGATCGAGTTGGTGACGTCACCATAAGCGGCACTGGATCGAACCTCGGAACGAGGTTCTGTGGCTGTCAAAGCATTGCCACCAGCTGAGTTACCAACCAATCCTCCGACATAAGAATTGTAGGCGGTGACTGTTGCAGACGAGCTGCTGTTGAGAAGCTTCGATCGATGCAGCAGGCCTACCACGCCACCTGTTTCTAAGCCCCAACTATAAGTGACGTTGCCGCCTTGCACCGTGCCCGTGACTTGAGCGAGTTCGACAGTCCCTCGAACAATGGTACCGACGATGCCGCCGGTTCGGCGATCGGCGAGTACAGTCCCATTGAAGGCGACGCTGCTGATGGAATGATCATTGATACGGCCGACCAAGCCGCCTGTCTCAAGCAGCTCAGTGGATGCAGACACTCGATCACAGATCACGCTACCCACAGCCTTTATGTCGGATGCTATTCCGCTATTGCCATCCCAGTAGCCGACGACGCCTCCGGTATAGCAGTATTGGTCAAAGGGGACGGTTGTCACAGTCCCTTCAAAATAAAGGTTGGAACCGTTCCTTTGCTTATAGCCTATGACGCCTCCTACAGTCTTTTTGCCCGAAACGCTTCCGTATGCCGATAAGTTGAACGATTGAACCATGGCTCGACCCATGACTCCTCCGACATCCTGTCGACCGGTAACTGTACCTGCCACCATAATGTCTTCAATCACAGTATTCGAATCACTTGCGGTATCACCGACCAAGGCGCCGACCCGATCGCGACCTGTAATGTTTACGTTAATAAACTTCAGTGCCGACACTTTGCTGTTGCCATTGATGTATTTGAAAAATCCATAGTTATCTGTGTTGCTATTGCTGAAGCTGAAGTTTGCGATAATGTTGCCATTGCCGGTAAAATTGCCTTGGAACCCAGTGCCGGAGGCAGTGACTAAGGGGGTCCAAGCCACACCGTTCAGATCGATATTGGCCATAACCGAATAGTAGCGGCCATTGGGCAAAGTTCGCATATTATTGAGGTGGGTCGAATCGCAAATGATATAAGGAGCTGTGGACGTGGTCCCGCGGCCTGTTTCCAAGGCAAAGTTGGTTTGCCAGCTACTAGGATTGTTGCAGATATTGGTGCAATTGACATTCTCTGTGCAGTAACTGTAGGCATTGTTGAAGGTTGCTGCTGAGCCGTCGCTGTTGCTAATAGTCAACGAATAGGTGCCCAAGGGCTTTGCCGGGGTTTTGCAGAGAATGTGTCGTGACGATACGATTTGAGTGTTCTGACAGTTGCTGCCCCCGATGGTCACGACAGAACTGCTATGAAAGCCGCTGCCCTCAATAAGCAGCAAACGGTTGCCTGTGGTTGGACCTTCTGAGGTTCGGACGGCCGATATTCCCACGAGGTTCTGAGAATAGACCGCGATCTGTTTGGTGCTGGTATTGCCGGCCTCGTCGGTGACCATGAGCAAATAGAGAATGTAAGTGTCGGTATTGATCGGCCCGACCAGTCCGGTTGCTATGCTAGCACCGGTTTGGGTAAAGATGGTCGGGTCGCTATCCTGGACTTTTTCGGTGGGATCGCTCGTCATTCGGGCTTTCACGCGAAATAGCAGATTGGGATTGCTCGTCGTGTTGTCACTCGCTGTCCAAGCAATGTTCCAGGATTTGTTGCTGGAGGTTTTAGTCGTACTGAGTGCCGAGATGATAGGCGGCACCAAGTCTGGTGTTTGGACCGATTTATACGTGCCATCGCAGGCTTCATTGTTGCTCGCATCGACGGCACAAACTGTATAGTAATAGAGAGTTCCGCTGACGAGATTTGAAGCATCAAAATACGTTCGGTCAGCTATCTCGGCCAATGGTGGACCGCTGCTGGAAGGATTCAGTAGATTTGCAAAATTGCTAGCTGTCTTGCGATAGACACGATAGACCAGAGTAGCTCCTCTTTCGTTTGCATATTGATTGTCACTCGCTTGAGCCCAATTGAGCAGAGATCCACCGTCTTGGAAGGAGAGTGAAAGGTTAGAGACGAAGTTAGGTTTGGTCAAGTCCAAGGTGCGCTTGTCAGCAAAGGACATGACCGGGTCGAGAATCGTAAAGTTTCTGGCGTTGTCGTAAGCCCTCACATGGAAACGGTAGGTTCGGAAATCATTAAGACCTGTGACATCGCAGCTGTTTAGGTGTTCCTGGCAGCCCGGCATCACCGTGCATGGGCAGTCTTTAATGAGGGTCATCGCGTTATTTGAGTCCAGAGTGTAAACTTGAAATCCCGCATAGTCGGCCCAATTGGTTGGATCGATCCACTTGACTGTTACCTCGCCTTGGACTGTCGTGATGAGGTCCGAAGTGGCAGCAATGCCCATAAATCCAGGAGGTGGATCAATATCGGCAAAGGTCATTTTCAAGGCCTGTGATCTCACAAAGCTGCTGCAATTTTTCGATCCGTTGGCAATGGCATCAGCATTGTCACAGGCATTGACAATAATTTCTAAGGTATCTTCACTCTGAAACGGCACAACCGTCGCGTCGAAAGCATAGGCATTGGGCGAGTCGGTTGAACTTCTTTGGATTGTAATCGGAAGGACGGATCCAGTGAGCTTAGATGTCAACCAAGTGTCGATTTTGTAGGCCGAGATGTCGGCGGAACTCGAAGGGTTCCAGCTCAGCTTCACGATGCCTTGGGCGGCATCGAAGCTGAGGGTTTGGAGGCCGTCGAAGTCAGGTGGTGTTTTGTCCTGGGTTTGGCGGCTCAGATAGTTGTTATTGGTGGAGAGGTTGCCATTGACATCAATGGCCTTGATGCAGACAGAATAAAGGGTTTTGGCCTTTAAACCAGTGATTGTGTAGTTGCTGTCACCTTCCGAAATCAGCATAGCATCGACGGTGAACTTATAGTGGTCTTCGCTGCACGACGTTCCTCCGCCTTCACGGATGTAGAATCGATAGCCAAAGGCTCCACGAGGCAACTGTTGGTAGTTTTGAATCGCACGGAAATTAGCTATCAGAGTGGTTTCTTCTGAGCCCGAGGGGCCCACGAGCAGTCCGTTGTTGTTCAAACCATTGAAGTCAGGTGGACGGAGATCTCCAATCGATACGCTCACAACTTTAGTATTGCTGCTGATATTGCCATGCGAATCTTCGTCGCGCACGATGATGTGGTAGGTCTTGCCGCTGATGGTGTTGTCAAGGGTCAGAACCTTAGGTGGATTGGTGATCGTCGTCACGTTGACTGTTTGTGCTAAGGTATAGACTCGAATATCAGTGCTGGGATCACCATCGAGCTTAGTATAAATTTTCCGTTTAACGATTCCGCCATCCTTAGGTTGCCAGGGGGCTTGGATGATGATTTTTCCACTGCTCACGACCGCGCTGTCTGCACCCAGGGATTGTGGAGCGCCAGCATCCGGAGTAGTCACCAGAAGTTGCTCGGTATTGGGATCACAGACACTCACACCGCAGGCTCTGACGCCGAAAGCATAGGGCAGGTCATCGCCTAAGTTGAGTATTGAACTGTTGAGCACACTTGGCTCCACAGTGCTGACAGGATCCGCCGCCCAGTCAACACTTGTTCCGGGATTGGCATAGACTTCAAAAGATTGGGCGGGCACTCCGGTTGTTACGCCCCAGGAAGCGGTTGCTCCATGAGGCCCATCAGCTTTAATATTGGTGATTCCGCGGAAGGTTGGAGGGTTACTGGATAGGGTTGCACCCTTGATTTGGTTGCTTCCAGGCAATATATCCTTCCCGGTTACGCCTTGACAGGTATAGGTGTAGTATTCACCTTCAACCAATCCTCGATCGATGAAGCTGGTGACTTTTCGATCCAAGGTAACGAAGGCTTCCTGTTGGTTGCGATAGACCTTCATCGACTTGTAGTTGTCGGTTGGCCATTCAAAGTTCACTTTGATCCGATCCGAGCCCAGCCCCTGGACCGAAAGACAACCCAAATAATTTTTGTTGATCACAGGAACCGTCAGCGGAATGAGGGAGGTGTTGCTGTCTTCAATTCCTTTGGCATCAACGAAGCGAACACCAAAGTAAAGAGTATCGCCACTGCTTTCAGTCAAAAGCGAATACATAAATTCCGAATCTTTGGTGAAGGCGACCTTGTCATTAAAGGCCGGTCCTTTATAGATCGTATATTGATAGGTATCGGTGGATCGAATGTTCGGGTAAGGGATCCACTTCAAATGGACATCGGAGCCGATCACTTCGGCTATTTGTAATCCTTTAAACAGCTGACCTGCTTTGACTTGAACCAGACGGGCGGCTGTGTTGTTGTCGCGTCGGCCATCCGAAGAAAGGGCTCTGACCTGGAACAGGTAGAAACCTTCGTCTAAATTCGCAGTGCGATAGGAACTCTGATCAGCTTTGACCAGGGCGACTAGTTTACCTTTGGATTGTACGTCCATGACTCCGGAGGGATAAACAGTTTCGGAAACGTCTGAACTTTCAGGGGTGTCTTTGTTTGATTTGTCAGTTGATTCACTCTTGCTCGAACTGTCGACTTTGGCGACAGTCTTCTCGGAGGCTTCCTCTCGCAGAGTCTTGGCGTCTTCCGCCTCGATCTGCAAAACATACACTTCGTAATTTTCGAGCTGAACCGTGAAGGGGATTTTCCAGGCCAGAATGAGGCTATTGTCCGAACTCGCCTGGATCGTCGTGATCCCTGAATAGCTAATAGGATTGCTCTCTCCGGCTGTCTGCAATTTATTGCAAGACATTGCCAAGAGGGCTAACCCCATGAGTTGCGCTTTGACGTTTCGCATAAGCCCCGAGCCGTGAATTGTTCATTCCATCAGAAGGAACATTCGGCGAGGGACTTGCGAACTTGAGAATAATACCAAGTCTGAGTTGATACCTTGGGTATGAACATGGTTTTTTTAAAAAGTCGAGGGATGTTACGGGAAAATTTGAGATTGGGATCAAGTTATGACTTAGAGGTAATAGCGCCAAGCGATGGAGACTTCAGTTGCACTTTGTGTGGATTTTTCGATACTCATGGCCATGGAGAGGACGGTCACCATGAGTTCAAGGCCCAGACTTGATTGCGAACCATATTTCCAGCTTGTGCGAAGACCGGTATCCAGGTGCACATTAGAACCCGTAAGCTCCAAGGCGCCCACTGCGGAAGGCGTTGCTGAAAAACTATCATAGCCGAGTCGCCAAACCCAACCCAGGGACAGATTGTTGTTGCTGGCAAAGGTCCCAGGTTTGAGGCGATAGATCTGCTGCTTTTTGCCGCCGAGGAAGTTCCAGGTGAGACTTCCAGAAAAGCCTTTGCGGATGACTTGAAGGCTGCCTCCGTCAATCAACAGATCGAAAGCAGCAGAACTGGTGAATCTTGGAATGAGATATTCGTTATAAACCGCAATCCCTGTGAGGAGTCCACCAAAGCTTTTGCTGAAGTTATCCTTGGTGGTAAAGGTGCCGAATCCAGCTCCAAAATGCAGATCCAAATCCCAGGGGTCTTTGCCGGCCACGGTGATTGTTTTTGAAATTTTCGCATCGTTGTCTCGGTCCTGACCGATCGCTGGCCAAGTTACACAAGCAAGTCCGAAGAGCAGACTGAGCCTGCCTAAGATTTTTATCATGGGTTGCTCAAGCGCAGGAGTTCTTCAATATCCCGATCTTCAGGATCAAGGTTCTTGGCTTTGAGGAATGCGGCTCGAGCTTTGGACTTATTTCCTTCGGCGAGGAAGCTTAAGCCCGTGATAATATGGGGAGCCGCCAAATCAGGTTGTAACTGATTGATTTGCTTAGATATTTCCCTGGAAGTCTCCAAGTCCTTGGCGGTGAGTGCTTTGTAAGCTCGCATGAGCATACGAAAGGATCGGTTCATTTCCTGAATTTTTCCTGCAGCATCGCCTTGGCCGGATTCTTCTTTACGTTCCATGCGCAGGGTGATTTCAGTTTTGGAATCTTCCAGAGGTTTGATCACCCAGAATTGAGGATAGAGACCCTCACCCCAGACCCTAAGGTATTGCCTCTTCAATTTATCCACTTCAATGGCCACAGGCGTTTCACCAACCAGATCCCCTTCGCCGGCTTGGTCGTCGTAATCGACCAAGCTGATATTGGCTTTTTCGTTACTGACCAAAGTTAATGTTTTGCTGGCACAACCAAAGCTAGAGACTGATAAAGCTGTGAAACATATCAGAAAAAATAAATTTCTCATGTTTTCCTTAATCCTGGCTGGCGATCGACGATAAGGACTCATATCAGGTGAGGTTTGTCCCGCCTGCTGCCTTGTGCAGTCTGGAACAAGAGGAAGATTCCCATGTCTCACGGAATGCTATCAGCCATCTCGCTATTCTTCATTTTAACATCCGGCGTTTCTTTGGCACAAGGAGCACGCACGAAGGAGGTCTCCATCACTCCTTCTGCAGAATCGCAGGCTGCCTTGGTTCGGCACTCCTTTGAGAATGAGCTGCAGTCAATTCTTGAAAAATATCTGAAGCCTCATCAGTATGCCATAGATGTGAATTTCACGATGCCTGCAAATTTAAAAGGCTTGGGCGATGTCCCTTACGCGCCCGATTCGATCATTCCAGAGTCGTTTCAGGGCCTTCCTAGTGCTGAGCAATTGAAAAAGTTGCAGGATTTGCAGGTGCGCGTCTTGGTTCCGCAGTGGATGGATGCTCAAACAAAATCCACATTGCAGAGTTTGCTGAGCAAGCGCTTGCAGCAGCTGACGGGATCTCTGGTCAAACTTGAATTGCAAAGTGTGCCTTTGCAGGTGGAAGAACCGCCTAAACCGGTCGCGGGATTGCCCAGTATGGGTGCTGCAGACAGTCAAAAATCGGCCAAAGATCTTGCAGATTTGAAAGCCGAAATGCAGAAAGAGCGTGATCAGTATAAGGAAGACATGAAGGATCTCCAGGATAAGCTGGCGAGCAGTGAAAAGACTAATCCCTTGACTCCTGCCTCAGCGAGCAAGAGTAGTTTTCAAGATTTCTGGGAATTCGCCAAGAGCAATCCGGTCGGAGCCGGCGTGGTGCTGTTGCTGATATATGCGGGTATTTTTACCCTCGCTTTTTTACCCTCGCGTTCGATGGCGAGCGGCTTGGGTTCGATTCAGGCGGCTTTTGGAGCAATTGCCAAGTCGATCAAGGGTGTCGCAGATTCTATGGCTCGGTCGGGAACAGGTGGTTCTAGTAACAGCGAAGGATCAGAGCGTAATGCTTCACCATCTATGGCTCCTGCCGGAGCGTCGGCAGCGGTCGCGGCGACCAGCCGTTCCCAGCAACCGAGTTATCCTGAGTTGAAAGAGATCCTGGTCCATTTGCAAAAACAGCACACGATTCATTCCGATCCTATTGTTATTGAAATGCTGCAAAGTTTTCTCGGACAAGGGTCGCAGAATTTCAAAGCCGTGCTGGTGTTGGAATTGCTCGGACCGCAGCATTCCAATCGAATCTTTGATCATTTGAGTTCTGAGCAGAAGGACCAATTGCTTCGTCTGATTGGTCGGGCAGAAACTTCAGTTTTTGATAAGACTGAAGCTCTTTATGAGCTTGCAGAAGCCTATCAAACGAGGCTCTTGGCAGCTGGATGGAAGGGCGGAACGCGAGCGAGTTTGGATCAGAAGCTCCATCGACTCTTGGGTTCTTTGAAGAGCGAAGATTTGGCACTTGTCGCCAGACAGTTGAAGAGCGAGGAGGATCTGCGTCGGTTCATGCTTTATCTGGATGCTCCATCTTTGGTCCAGCTGCTGCAATCATTCAAACGCAATGCCGATGAGAAGAACCTTATTCTCAGCGCCCTTGCGGCTATGCCCGAGGCGCTGGATTCTGGTCATGCCGATGAGGAAATTGAAGCTGTGGTCGAGACTTTTCTTTCGCGGAAAAGAGAGGATCGTTATCTGCCTTATCTTGCCCATTTTGAAGCGATTGTGGCGCAAAGTGGCGAGGACATGGAAGATGATCTTATTGAGCAAATAAGTCGCAGCAATCCGGTTGTGGGACGTCATTTGCGTCGCAAAGTGATCACTATCGGTAGCTTTTTTACCTTGCCAGATTCTGTTCGAGTTGAAGTCTTGGGGCCATTCTCCAACTATGAAGTCGCCGTACTGCTGTCAGCTTTCCCTGATGAGCAGAAGCGAGCCCTCCTGATGAATGCATTGGAAGCGCGGCGTCGAGAGCTGGTTCAAGAACAGATGCATATGCTGGTGGACGAGAACAAGTATGCGCTGGCTGACAGTCAGAAAAATATGAAAACACGACTGAAAGAGGCCCTCCGGGTGATTCGCGCCAATCAGGACGAACACGGCGGAGAAAGCACTGCAGAGTCGGATTCGCCTGAAGCAGGAGCCAAGGGAACCATCGCTGCTTGATCCTTGATGTGGCTTCCAAGCTAAGGTTCTTCAAAAGCCTCCATTCCGAACTACCATCCTACCATCTGGTGG
>JBGSTF010000291.1:0-11747 GCA_041736645.1 Oligoflexus sp.
ATCCAAGAACGTTTTCGAATAAATCGGGTCAGGTACTTTTTCGGGAAACGAAGGGACGGCTATTTTAACATCATGCAAGCAGTTTTTTGCAAAGCAAATTTCGCTTGCTAAAAAAAATGAGACGATACAGAAAAGCTTTTCCAGAAACTTCAAGACACCACCCCCATTTGCAAAAAAATGTACCGAAGCTTCCACATAGAGGGCTTCGGTACCTTCAAAAACTAAAACTTACCCAGTGACTTCAATCTTCTCAGACTTGGTTTCTGGTCGTGGAGCCTGATTGACTGCTGGTGCCCCCTGGCGTGGAATCCGGTTGCTGAGCAAAGACTGATGAGCCAGCGACAAGGTCGGCAACGGTAACCAAGACTGTGAAAGACTTGAACATGATTCCAAAGCTCCATATGAAATGGGTACGCGTCTTAGCGAACTCGGTTCACAGCCTTTCAGCACAGCCTGTGCCACACTCTGAATAACCCTGATTTCCTGCCATAAAGGCTCAAACAATAATCGCAATCGAAAATTCAGCGATCCTCTTTGGGACCTTTTTCAGACCAAGCTGACGGCTAGCATTTTCGCGCCACTTTTAGGCTCGACGCTCATTCTCCAGTTTCGGGAAGCGGCTCTAAAAATTTCACCGGAACCTGGGTACGCTGCTGATTCGATTTTTCCACGCATTAATTCCCATTACACGCCATTTCAACTATACACGTCCTTTTGGGAAGTCCACGCCTTTTGCTTTACAGCTGAACGTTTGAGCGATCTTTTCTTACTCAGACTCGCGAGAAAGCTTAAACCTAATAGCTATTTAGCCACATTCAAATCACCACACTCTTTAGGATGTCAGTCTGACACTTATGCAAGCGAAATCCGCACAATGCTAGAACACCGGCGAAGTTAAGAATATGTGATGGAGCCTTTGCATTGGCGCCCCATTCTCTTCGGCAATCGCGGAAATTTGATTGGAAATTGGCGGAAAGTGTGGGTGTTAAGCTCCAAATTTCTTCCCCGTGAATTCGAAGGTCGCTCTCCCCAGTCCGACACCCACGCTCCTGCGCCGCCATGCCAGTTAATATAGAGTCCTATGCCTTTAGGTTTGCATTCGTCGCCGGCGGCTTACTGCCGATAGCAAGCAAAAGTACCCTAAGCACGACAGAGGTCCTTCTAATGAGCCATCGCGTGGTTTCACTCCAAAGACCGATCCACATCATCCGTATCAAACTCAAAAATGCGTCGAAAATAAAAGGCGGCATGGGCGGGATGATGTAATCCCATTCCAGTCCCTATGAGTAAGCGCCTGTCTTTGACAGGCGCTTACTGAAGAAGGTCCGAGTGTAAGCGCGGGCCTTTTCTTTTGCTGTGGTTTGGTCATGAATAAGTGACGGCTTACTCATTCGATTGGCATACATTCCCGCGAAAATTTAGTCCGTTCCTTAGATTTAACAAACCTTCTGTTGTGCTACTCACCCCGTCCCCCGGACTTAGGAAAGCTATCCTTCAGGAAACTGCCGCCCCCAGCGTCATTCGGCGACCTGCGATATCAATCTCACAGGAGGTCATGTAAGGAAGCGTGAACATGGGGTCGGTGTGCCCAAAGTCCATTTGGGTCACAATGGGGATATCGGTCCTCCCGCATTCCGCGACCAGGACCTGCTGGATAACGTCATCATAAGCCTGGAATTGCTCTGGCTTCATGTGCCCTGGCCGACCAAACAGGAATCCACCGATGCGATCAAGGACGCCTATAGCTGAATAGTTGCGCAGCCACTGCTTGAATATCTGGGGTGACACTGCGTTCTCGGAATTCTCGAGGAATAAAATCGCATTGTCCCAGAGGTCAAGCGAAGGCCAGAGGTCCGTCTGCTTCACCATTTCCAACACATCCGCACAGCCCCCCAGGAGGTGGCCCCGATAGCAACCGGTCCCCTGCAGAATATTCCAACGGCTTGGCTCACGGAAAGCCCGGCGTCGCTCCTGATTCAAAGGATCACCCCAATCCAGGAAATCGCGGGTCCATCCTCCCTGATTTTCGCGAATGATCGCTCCGGTGTCTGGATCGAAGAGGAGTCTTCTGAGGGAATCCAGCAGATAGCCGGGAATGCCTTTGTTTTCCGCCAAGCCCGACATGATAGATGGCCCGTAGAAACTAATGAGCCCAGATTTCAGGCAGGCCAAATGCGTGACGGTCGCATCTGAGTAGCCAAGGAAGACTTTGGGATGAGCTCGGATGATATCGGGCTTAATAAATGGCACTATGCGGATGGAATCGTCCCCGCCAATCGAGGAAATGATGCCCTTAATACTGGGATCGGCAAACGCCTCCATAAGATCGTCGGCCCGCGCTGCGGGATTCCTGAGCAACCAAGCGGGATCCCTCAGCGCATGCCGCGAAGGAACGACTTCTAGACGAAGCACCTCCCTGATCTGTCGAACTCCGGCTTCAAAGCGATGCGGGAAAACGTAGGGACCTCCCCATGACAGGGTAACAGCAGCAACGCGATCCCCAGGTTGGAGTAATGCCGGCTTTATCATGTTCATGACTTTTCTCACTTTCATCTTCGATCATATTGAAGTGCAATGCTTCAGGAGACCTTTCTTAAGAAGGTTCGCGATTAAATTCTCGACTTCTTTCAATATTGTAGCGAAATCGTAGTCAAATTCTTGAGCCATAATAATAGCAATTTCATGCAAGCTTTTGCCATCCAGAATCTGCCAACAGATGATTAGCCCATGGAGGTGGATTTTGACTACTTTTTCGCTCGTATAGCCTTTGACATAGGAAGAAATATAGCCATGATTCCCTTCGACCAAAAAGCGCGTTTCAACTGGAAAAACTAAGTGTTCAGAAGACATTGGCGAAAGCTCCTTGTATCTTCAGTTCCATTTCCAAATCCAGAATCTTGAACTCATCCAGTAGTTTCTGAAATAGAAGATGATCCTCAGTAACCGGACTCAAGGATTGGATACAAAAAAAGAGATGAACCAGGGAATCTGTCTGATTGAGGCCGAATTGCTGGATTTTCAGGGTGCGATTATCATGGCGAACGCTCAGGTCACCCTTGACAGTTAGATAACGATCCAGTAGCAGATTGCTCGCATCACGGAGCCGCATAACCGCATAGGACCAATGTCTACTCAGAAATGCACCTATAGCGTCGGTAACCGCTGACTCTTTGCGAACCCGCTGAAGGTTCAGCAGGTATTTCCTGAATGCCTCCCTATCAACGATCTCCGAAAAACGATTGACGTCTGCATGGATCGGCAGTGACGAAGCCACTCGCTCTACCGAATAGGCGAATGGGAAATCGATGCGGGCTTGGGAATCAGTTTCATTTATTCGTTTAACGGTGTCATTGAAATCGTTGAAAAACCTAACAGGGATAAACTCGATGTCTATGCGATTTTCCTGATATTCAAGGATCTCTATTTGTTTGCTATCGCTGCTATTGACGACAAAGATATCAATGTCAGATGTTCGGTGAAAACGAGGAGTTAGGATTGACCCACCAATCCCGACATAATACGCGCTATCAAAGCTACAGGCGCGCTCAATGAATCTTACAATATCATCAAAAGCGATCGAGCGGCCTTTTAAATTTCTGATCAAATGACCTGACTTGTCTTCGACCACGACTTGGTAGTTCAACTTAAGCATGTTTTTTCCATAAAGTTAAGTGAGAGATGCCGAGACATCTCCCCCTCCCATCTCTAATCAGATGGTGTAACACGATTCAAATCAACTCATTCCTCCGGACCTTGGTAGCGTCGACTCCCTCAGTGTCGAAAGTTTGGCTGCATCGACTTCTGCCTTTACAGTCTTCTCTGCGCCAAGAACCAAATTAATCAAAGATTTGATTTCAAATGGCTCAGACTTGGCAATAGTTGTTTTCTGCGCTTCATCAGCGAAGCAGTTTCCAGCAGCAACAACACCGAGCAAAAGCAAACTCTTCTTCATAAATACTCCTAACATTATCTTCCCGAGACATTCGGAAAGTTTTAGATTGAATCTCGATTACCGATGACCAGAATATTGTTCGAACGACCGAGAATCTGGACGTTCGATGATTCCTGAAGTTCAAGCTTAAATATTTTTTCGCGGATTTCACCTTGAGAAAGAATATCAATCAGAGACTCTGTATTTCCATGAAGCTGGGTTTCCTGGTATCCCGGAAAGATGAAGTTCGGAAAGCCCCAAAAACGCGTTTGGCAGAGTCCGGTGTTCTCATAGATTCCCTTCATGATTCCAACATCGAATAGATGAATGGCGGGCATATCCCTCACGAATTTGGATCGGCTCTGTCGAATGGCGTCTTCGGCCAAATCCATATTCCCATTCTTGATATTGAAGAAAGCGCAGTGATAGCGATTGGGCACAAGGGAGATTAGGCGACCTCCGCTGCGCAGATGCTGATGCAGGGTACTAATAAAATGGGTGGGATCAGTAACGAAACCGATCACGTTATGCAGGTTGAAAATCACATCGAAGCCATCCAGGGGCAAAAGTGGCAGTTTTTTATCGAAATCAGCCTGAATGCAGCTGATTCGTTTGTGATATTCTTGACCTTCAAACTTCGCCTGCGCGACGCCCAGCATGTCGGGTGATCCGTCGATGATGACACCGCGGGAGTGCACATAGCGATCGAGAATTTTCTGAGTCCAGCGACCTGTACCGCCTCCTGCATCCATGAAGGTGAATTTGGGATTCAGCTTGTCGAAGACCTCGTGGCAGAGAATGTTCCACAGAATATCGTCGGAGAGCTGCCAGTAGGGCTGAAAAATAACGTCATCATAGTGCGAAGCCTTGTTCCTAAAGTACTCAGATACCGAATTTTGCATGTAGTTCCTCTTTGATAGCCACGATGTTTTGGACTTGAGTGAAAAGTTCATCTGAATTCCCAAGATGCTGGAGAACGCGATGAGGGGAAAAATCACCGCGCATGACGCCGAGCAGGAGGAGCTCCAGCCAGGTGGCTGTCACAAGCTGGGGAAGATACTGCGTGTCGCTATCCATGGCGGGGCAATGCTGCCGATAAGCGCCGAGCATCCTGCGGAAACGACTAGCATCGAAAAAGAAGTCATGGTCGAGCCTCAGTTTGGACGTTGCACCCTTGTAGAACATGAGACAGTTGCTGACGAGGCACTCCGCGAAGTCCTGCATGATGCTGCCCCAGCCTGCGCTGTCCCAATCATGGATGGCAACGACCCGAGGCCCGGAAAAGCCGAAATTGAAGACGGACAGATCCCCGTGCACAGGTCCCTGCATCGTCGGATAGCAGCGGAGCCTTGCATTAAGTGTTCGGGCCCGCCACAGAAATTCCACCGCGACCGATGCATGAGCAAAGCTTAAGTTTTCCAGCTCGCGGAGGGCCATGTTATTCCATTCAAAGACGTCATCCATCCCCGCGCCATGGAGCGGAGCTAGGTCAAGGCAAACCCTGTGCATCTCACCCACTGCCGCAGCGATGGCCACGGATGACTCGATGGACCCTGAAAAAACTGAGGATTCTATATAGGGAGTTAGAAAACATAGTCGGCCCTTGAAAGCAAAGAAGGGTCTCTGGTCCTGACCGAGGATGATCGGACAGATGAACAGCAGGCGTGAAGCCAGGGCATTCTGCAAGGAAGCGGCGAAAACATGCCGTCCGTCGCGAACCGCATAAAGTGGCTTTTCTTTTATGAAAACCCGAGGACCGCTGCCAGCGACGGCGAATATTGCCTTTCTTGAAGTCGTTGAGAAGGATTCGGGAAAGGCGGCGGATTCCACCTGAAGATGGAGCCCATAATGTTCCTGCACCAGCGACCTGAGAAGGTCCTTTTCGAGAGAAGTTACGGCCAGGATGTCGAAGGGAATGAGGTCCTGACCAGGACAGTCGTTATCTCTATCCAGAGTATCAAGCATGGATCGCCTCGATTCGGCTTCGCACCCGATCCAGGATCGGAAACCTGAAACCCCAGATGGTGGCTTCGGAAAGATCGCAGCCAGGATCGTTGGCGAATGCAAAGGCCAGGATCCCTAGATAGGCCAGGATCTCGTGAAATAGGACGCCCGCGTAATTGATGGGAAAGGAGTGCGCCGCTTCCGCGATGAAGCGATCAGCCCAGATCACGGGCAGCTGCGCCGCAAAGCAGCCAATAGCCTGTTCGATGGAACCCAGGGCCATGATCGGAAGTGAGCCCACGCCGATCGCCCCATGGGAGTCCAGGAAGAGATTGCCTAAATTCCAGTCGAAAGGAAAAAATTGGGCCATCTCCAGAACCATTTCAGACCTGAAACGCATGTTCAGGATGGACTGCAGATCCTCTCTCAGACGCTCCTGGAGTCCTGGCGAAATTCTCGAAAAATATCTTTGAACGTAGGCATCTAGATACGAAGGATGGTCCGCAAACAGGGGAACTTCATTTTTAATAAGACCGAAGCGCTGCCGATCGATCGGATATGTCTCCAGCCTTTTTATGATAGCCATGACCGTTGAACCAAGATCCTTGTGAATTCTTTCATCGATTTGGTTCCGTGAAGCGATATCAGCGAGCGTGACCCGCCCGGGCTCGTAATCAAAAATCTCCACAGCCAGAAACTGAGAGGAATCGATAGCCAGTGTTTCCCGCACTCGATGCACTGTACAGACGGCGCTGATATGATTCAGAAGCGACTGCTGCTCTCCTCGATTGATACCGGAGTCGCGATAGAATTTGTAGATGAGCCCAGGATCTGAACCCTTCGTGTAAAGGTACACAGCGCTATTTCTATTGCTGATCGAGATAATCTCTCCGCCCTGCCCCCCCTGATGCCGTTCGATAAATTCTTCGCATTCCTTCATATCACCAATCCCCTTTTTCCAGCGCTATTTGGACGCATTTGGCTATTTTCAAAGGATCCGAATCATGCCCAAATCTCAGTTTAATCCCCATTCTCGCCGCCCTGCGCGGTCCATCGTCCGAAGGAGCGCTTTCAGGACCAAGGCCAAGGGCCGATCGAACAATATGGGTCCTGAATTTAGTGCGTTCCATGCTGTTGTCTCGATCCAAGGCGTCCAGCTCCTCGGGCTGAAGGCAGGAAGGCACGGGATCCGCAGTCGATTCCTGGGAACAGTCGGCCAGGATCAAAAGTCTGAAATCGGCGGACGGGACCGACTCGATGTTCAGAGCTTCACAGAGTTCCTTGGGCGCAAATTCAATCTTCTCGGTATTCGGTTTCACGGCCCGGTGCAGTCCGCGAGCGGCCACATCCATCAGGGGCACCACGGAAAGCACTTTTTTTCGATGAATACGCACATATTCAGGAATAGCGACCATCGTGTCAGACTGCCCGCGATAGCCCAGAAAGCCCTTGTCGGCTGTCACAAGGCGAAAACCGATTCCAGCCTCTAAGATCTTCAGCGCCAATGAGGTCTTTCCTGTGCCCTTGCAACCTGTGAGGACTATCCCATGAGATTTATGCTCCAGGCCTACACCGTGAAAAAAATAACCGCCGCTGGACTCCGCCTGGTGAATAACAAATTCGCGGATAATTCGAAGTAGCCAGGGCAACCAATCACTGTCTCGTGACAACGGCTGCAGATTTATCTTCCTATGCTCCGGAATGCACGCGACATGCAGTAGTCCGGGGTCGCTCAAGAGGATTTCAACCTGGTCCCGGCCCTGGAGCCAAGGAACATGAAAACCGCGGAAGATCTCGATCTGGCTACCGTAAACTGGTATCGACAAGTCTCCACGCGAACCCAGGACCTCGATGTGCAGATCGATCAACTCGTTGCCCACATTTTGAGGGTGGATCCCGAAATGATCGAGCTCTCTCAGACAATGTTCTCGCCATTCGTCCGACAGTACGAGTCGGATGGCGCCGACCGGAAATTTCAAGTCATAGCTACTCATGGATAGGCTTCATATCCCTTCAGACGATTGAACAGCATCACATCACGGATATCGTGATGCTTGAGCACAAAGGCTATGAATCGCTCGACGCCCAGGCCGAAACCGGAGGTCACCATCGGACTCTCAGCCTTCATGCGGCAATACCATTCATAATTCGATTTCGCGACACCGTGATTCTGGAGCACGGCTTCGGTTTCTCCCGCTGTGGCATGCCTCTGCCCGCAGCCTACGACTTCGCCGATCTCCAGCAGCAGATCAGCCGCGAGAGTCTGATCAGGTTGGTCGGGATCAATCGCCTGATAGAAGGGAACTAGGTTGGCCGGAAGATGGGTGAGCCAGACGGCTCCCCCGAATTTCCGGGCGAGCCTGCGTTCATCTTTTTTATCGATTGTGAACTTCGGGACGTCCCGGTTGACACTTTCCTGTACAAGGATCCGCAGCGCCTCCTGATAGGTAATCTCTGGAATACGAGGGGCGAGTAAGCAGTTCACATGCTCGAAGTCAAAGCCCTGAAAGGAGGGATTCGTATCCTGGAGCGTGAGGATGGCACGCGTCAGGACCCTCAGGTAATCGTTGATCAAAGCGATGACTTCAGTGAGGTTTCCGTTCATTTCAGCTTCCACGTGGAAGAATTGATTGAGGTGAGTCGCATCGGGTTCCTCGCCTCGAAAGCTCGGCATGATATAGAAGACGCCCGACTTCCAAATGCGAAGCAGGAACTCCAGGGAAAACTGAAGGGAATCTGCCAGATAGGTCTGTTGATTGAAGAGATTCACCGAGACCGGTACGCTATCGCTGCCCAGACCCATGGGGCTTGATATGGAACCCGTCGTCACCGGAGTGAGCACAGGTTTAAAGGAACGTTCACGGAAGAAGTCATGTGTTGTTACGATGATGAGACTTTGAATCTCAAAGATTGCTGCATACCATGGATGTTGCATGAGAGCGCTGAAATTACCGCGTGGATCGTTCCAGCCGCCAGGCGGAGAAAGAGTCACGGTTTGTTCGTTAGAATCAATTTTTTCTATTATAGACATCTTCTACTCCGTTTGGTGTCACTGATCACCCCAATGAAGCGTTAAGCAAGCACCGGACCAAAATTTTGATCAAAAGAAAAACAGACACTCTTATTTTTGGAAAGCGGCTTAGTGATTCGATAATATTAGAATTTTTTTTTAAGATAATGATCTGCAAAATGGTTCAGATGAAAAATTGGAAGGAATATTTGCAAATCGGACGCAGCCGCAGGGATGAGAGCAGGAGATTTTCAATAGCAAATAGTGAAATTTTCTCTAAAATCAGGAAGTGATGAGAGGTGACATTTTTACTGGATGAGAAGAACCCTGCCTAAAAAAGGCAGGTTGCTAGTAAAAGTTGACCACGGTGAGCAAGTCTTTTTCAACCAATCCCGTATTTTTTCCGTTTTGCATCAAAAGTTGATCGCGCCATGCCTAACGCCTGACAGCATTCACCGATAACCCTATGACGCTTCAAAGCTTCGACAAGCAAAGCCTTCTCGAATTCGGCCATAGCTAGATCAAAGTTAACGTCTTCGCGGAGGGCTTTGTTCGCATCGAATGGGCCGGTAGGTGTGAAAACCGCATCGTCTGTTCCCGGGGCTTTCATGCCTTTTATGATCGGAAAATTTTCGACCGTCAGAGGCACTTCGTCAAACTCGCAGGTCAAAATCCAGCCATCGAGGGCTTTGAAGAGTTGCCGGATATTTCCCGACCATCGGTAAATTTTAAGTTTTGCAACCAGCTCGTCGAATACGGAATCGGGAATATCGATTCCCTTTCTTGATAAAAATAGCGCGACCAGTGCCGGGATAACCTCTGCCCGTTCACGAAGTGGCGGCAGCTCCAATTCGAGTCCGGTCATTCGCATATGGATATCAATAAGAAAGCGGCCCGCCTCGACCTCAGCATCAAGATTTTTGGTCGTCGCTGCAATCAATTGAAACTGGCTTCGACTCGGTATCACTTCGCCGACGCGATAGTAACTGCCATCGTTCAAAACTCGCAGTAGCTTTTGCTGCGTTTGGATTTCAAGCGTCTGGATTTCATCAAGGAATAAGATTCCACCATCCGCTCCACCAATGTAACCATGTGTGGTTTTATCGGCTCCGGTAAAGCTGCCTTTTTTGTGACCAAAAAGCAGGGAATCCGCAAGGGTTCCCGCAATCGTCGCGCAGTTGACAGCAACAAACGGGATTGGACCCTCACTTTCGACCCTAAATCTATGGATAAGTTTGGCGATCTCTTCTTTTCCCGTTCCAGTTTCGCCGGTAAGGACGATACTGGCATTCTTGCTTTTGGCGACGCCTTTGGTTCGCCGCAGCTCCCGCTCGCCAATTACGATTCCGTAGGGATACCCATCGGCATATTTTTTCCAGCGACCTGTTACTTTGCTTTTGGACTTTCGGTTAGACTCGCTTAGCAGAACCTTTCGTTCGCGGGCAAGGCCAAAGGCAATGACTAGCTCATCTGGCTTTGACACTGGCTTTCGAATGAAGTGCTGGGCACCTGCCGCCAGAGCTTCGCTCCAGATCTCAGCCCTCGGATCAGAGGAGTTGGCGACGATGATGATCCCCGGCTGCTGCTCGCTGGCCGCCTTGATCACTAAAAGGCCATCGGGGCGTTCAAACCCGGCTTTGGTCTCGATATGAAGATCGCTCAGTAGGTAGTCAAAGGACTGCTTTTCAAGAGCATCCATGGCTTCCTGAATCTTCGTGGCTAATGTAAAATCGACGCCAATCGACTTCAGAATTCTCGAAATATTTTCAATTTCTTGCTGATCATCTTCGACAACGAGGAGCTTTCTTTTTTCAAACAAGCTCAAATCTCCTTTTAAGCATATCCACGACAACGGCTTCAGAGAGCTTTGCTCTAAACTCGAGCGGGTGCTTGCCTTCTTCTATGGCAGTCAACGCAAGATCTGGGTCATTGGTAGCGACAATGTCAGCTCCCTCATACTCGATGGAAAAGGAAAATTTCACCGAACTATGTGAAGCCAGTTGTGCGCACACAGATTCTGCCATAGACTTTGGAACAAAACAAATGCCGACTTGCTTTACTTTAATTGCCTTCTCAACCAACGGAGCTGACTGGTCCTGCAAGGTATCCTCCTGATGTCTAACGACTGCGTTGGGCAAGTAGCACTCGAAGATGGTAAGTCCGCTTTCCCTTCGATAGGTGACATCACCCCCATGCCCACGCACGATTTGCCTTACATATGCAAGGCCCAGGCCAGTGCCGTCGTGCTTGCCGTGAGTGGCTCCGCGTTGGAAGAGTTTGGGGAGGAATTCTTCGGGGACGCCGGGGCCGTCGTCGATGACTCTAATGATCAACCCACTGCCTTTGAATTCTGATTCAAGAGTAACCATGGTTTTGGCGGCATCTATAGCGTTGGATACGAGATTCATCCAGGCTCGCTCGAGTTTCGTCGAATCTATTGAAACTAACCCTGGAACATCTACCACCATATTCACTTTTAGGGGTTTTGAACGATTTTTGCCTCGAAGCATAGCTATGCCATCATCAAAGCAGAGGGTCGTCGCCGACCTTCTAATTATTGCTTCAATCTCGGAATACCTGAAAGATTCAATCATCGAATGCAGTCTATTAATAGACTGCTTAAGAAGATTTACATCGTATTCAGGGAGCCCAGGTGAGTTCGAAAATCGTTCGAAAACTCCTATAGGAGCCCGCATATCATGAGCTATCATTTTCACAGCACTTGCCCTCTGTTTCAGGAAAGTTGTCGCTTGATCCAAAATGCGCATAACAGGGCGAGCAAGTAGAGACAAGTGTCAAGACATTCGAACTATTCCCGAGAATTCAAAGAAGCCATCGTAAAGAAGATCGTAAACCGTGGAA
>JBGSTF010000295.1:0-7689 GCA_041736645.1 Oligoflexus sp.
CCGCCGCATGACCTCGCTGTACCAGCTCCCGCAATTCAGGAGGATACCGGCGACCACGCGAAGGAGAGCTTTGACGATTGAATTCCGTGAAACGGGTCTTGATGAGATTCTGCAGTTCAGTGATGGTTTGGTTGGCAGGGGGCAAGTGTCATTGAGTTCTCCATGTTTTTTGACGACGTGGAAGAGTCTCCCTCAGATTGCTATTGAATAACCACAGATGCAGGAAGAGTGGCTACGGTTCTGTTTGACATTGTAGAAGCCTTTTTGCTAGCCATGCTGATAGTGTTTGCCCGAAATTTAAGAATTCTTCATGTTCTGCATACCAAAGTTTTAGGATTCAACAACTACCTTTGAAAATTGGTAAAATATTCTACCTATTACTGATTCGGCGAGTAAGGCAGAGGAACTTCCCCTCCAGCTTCGCTCAGAACCGTACTTGAACCTCTCGATTCATATGGCTCCCATCTTCACGGCCTTATGTAATCCCAATGTACAAAAAGTTTTGGCTGTTTAGCAAAGATCCGCTGCGGAGTCGTGGTCTGAGATATTGTCAAGTGTTGTGGATGAAAAATTTATCAGGCAGCCATCTTCAACCTATCAACGAACTTCACTTTGATATCTATCACTCGACTCGCCAAGTAATTTCGCTGCAAAGAAAATTTAGGCAAAATTCTCCCAATCGCTTTAGGGTAAACCCAAGCGAGTCAATTAATCTACCAACCCCCCTAGGAAGCGTTTTTAAACCTTTTGCTCAAAGATGGAGAGGCACCATCCAATCGAACTCCATGCCGTCCATGTGCTTGATGGAAGGCTTGAGTTCGGCGTGATCGCGTACCTTTTGCATCCAATCTCTGAGCGCCGCCTTGGGATCCTGGCAGTCGGAAGGACCTGGACAAGGAGGGATTTCCGTTCGGCCTTGTCATCCCAGGTGACCGAATCATAAACAAAGCCCTTGTGATTTTCGATGGAATTTAGGATGGTTTTGAGAAGCATCCGCTACCTTTTTTGACTATTTTCAAGCGTAAGTAACTCGAAAATCTCAGATTTGGCCGCCGGACGCCACTATAAAATTGCTAAATCCGCGCTAAACACAGATTCCCTCACCCACACATTTAGCGGAAGACCCCATTTTTTAAACCCATAAATGATTTTCATTCAGTAAACATCTTATTTGAAATGGTCTAGGTCCGCTCAATGTTTCATTACTCAGATCAATCTTCACAGATCCACCTAGTTGTCCTAAAGTTTCCATTACCGCGCTCATTCCGACTCCTCTTCCTGAAAGCTCGGAAGCAATTGCCGTGGTCGAAAAGCCGTTAATGAATATGAGTGAGGCTTTTTCCTCCAAACTCATGCTACAAAGTTTTTTCTCGCTCAAAAGATTTCTAGCCAAAGCGGTAGAGGCTATTTTTTCTGGATCAATGCCGCGACCATCGTCACCAAACGAAATTTCCAGGCCGTAGCTATTTCGAGAGATTCTAAAATACACCTTTCCTACCTCTTCTTTGCCGACGCTTTTTCGTTCATCAGGCGTCTCGATTCCATGATCTATAGTATTTGCAGCAATATGCGGGAGCATAGTTGCGAGAATTTCATAGGTTTCATTCAAAAGCCATATATCTCTTCCGTTAATTTCAAATATTGTCTGGGGAATTGGCTTTTTCGCAGTTTTGCTGGCGCTTGAAATCGCTTGTTGGAATATTGGAAGGAGCCGGCGAACCATTACGAAACTCGGTGCTAAAAATGTTTCAGCAACACTGTCTGTATCCCGATTTTCTTCCACCTCTAAGCGAAGCGCATTAAGGTCAAGTTGGGAATGGATTCTTCTGAAGCCTTCCCATGGCAAACTTATGCTATTAGAAGCATCCCAACCTACGATTTTGCAGACCTGGAAAAGGTCGGCAAGGCGGCTCTTCGACAAATCAAGTTTATCCTCTAGAGACTTCAAAGACAACTCTAACTGACTGCTATCTCTAATATGAATAATTAGGCTTTCCAATTCATGGATCGAAGCCGCCAGCCTTCGAAGCCCGTATGTCCTGGCGTTGCCTTTGGCCGTATGTAAAAAAACGAAAATCTTTTTGGCTAATTCCCCCCTTTTCTCGGTTGGCTCAAGCCCGAGTTTCAAAATTTCGCTTACCCCAACCTCAGCAGATCGCATCAGTTCTGATATAACGTTGATCATCTTAATGCCATGGTCACGTCCCGCAGTTATGAGGTCGGAGAGATCGGATAGCTGCGCTTGCATGTGCTGTTCATTGTTCTCTGCTTCTATTGCATCTGTGCGATCTTGACATAAAAAAAGAACAGAATTCACAGTCCCTTGTTTGTCATAAAGAGGCGCATACGACATGGCCAATATTTTTTGAGAGTCTGCTACTTTAAAAATTACCGATTCAGGTAGATGATCTTTGTTTATCATCCATGTGATCTCATTTGATTCAAGAACCGCTGCCAGGACTTCGGATAAAACGACTCTTTGATCGTCCGCATGCACCCCTTCGAGACGCATTAAAAAGTCCTCAGAGAAGCTTAATTGGCCGCCTTGAGGCGGCAATCCTAACATCTCCTCACATGCTGGCGACAGGGATCCCCCGTCGATGACAAAACCTGTATCAACACCAGTCAGTATTCGAACGATAAATACTCCCTGTGGAATCGATCGTAGAATAGTAGCATTTTTCTCGGCCTCTAAGCGAATAATGTCGCCTTTTGTCTCAATTTCTGACCTCTGAAGTGTGGTGAGAATTCTATAGCGAATAGTTGTTATTAATAAAAGTGAAAATACAAAAGAAAGAGCGGCCACCTGAATGAGCTGGGGTACTATGTTTGATATGCCCAAAGCTTGTCTAACAGGATTTGTAGATATAAAGTATATTATGATCATAAAACAATTTATGCTGAGTGTCTGTAAGATGCTGGGAAGAAGGCAAATTATGCTGCATGCAATTGGGGTAGTCATCGTAATGAAAATGACCGGACCCGGAGCGAACTCCGGATTTTTAATATCTACGTGATCTAAATGGAGAGACAGACTCACAACATTACAAAAATAGAACCCAGTTGCAATCACTAATGGCAGCCACTTTCGAACGGAAATTAATCTCACTGACGAGATGAATAGACCAATTCCCATCGTTGCAATAAAAGGTAGTGTAGCAACTAGATATCTCCAATCGCCACTGCGGGCCCAATGGGCCACGTTCAGCGGAAAGATTGTCACAATAGCGATTATTATGTTCGTGCGATTGATTACCAAAGACGCATGATTTTCGAAGAAAAGCTTTTCATAGCGTTCCTTTTCTGTTCTTATAAAATACTTAAGTCCCCTTGTTTGAGCGGATGATTTAGGCTTTCTTCTTATTTTCTTCAAAACAAGCAACTTCGATCGAACAATGTTAGATATCTTCATCATTAAGTCCACTTTTGGCTCATGAAATAATGGGAGTATGGCATCTATATTCTATATAAGCATACCATTTGTTTTCGACTAACCGGAAGGCAATGCTTGAGATACTGGAGTTCCCCGAATTTTATTGAGTCCTTTCTCAAGCTGGATTTCCGAATGTGACTTTGTATTTATGCTAATGGGAATTCGGAATTTTGGGGAGATAGCGAATGTTCGTGGGTTTTTTGTTATATTGTCCGGATTCAGCGCACGGTAAAGGATTTTAACCTATCATTCTCATCATAGGTGTAACTGGTGCTTTGGCTCTCTTTGCCGGTCAAGCCATTTTGCAGTTCGATCTGCTGGAGTCGATTGCCATCAGTATCGTAGGTATAGGAGAAACTTGAAATCACCGGGCCACCGGTCTTTTGGTTAACCACACTCAACAGACGATTGGCCTGATCATAGCTGTATAGAATCTCTGTGCCATTGGGATGGCTTACCTTCTGCAAAAGTCCATTTTTCTTGACCGTCGCCTTACCCTGATCCGTTACTGTCAAAAGCCGGTTATGAGCGTCATAGGTGAAGTTCGTCTGACCACCGGGACTTTGCAGAACGGTGCGATTGCCGTTAGCGTCATAATCAAAATTCAGAGTCTGACCCAAACTGGTCTTTTGAATCTGACGATCCCAAAGATCATAGACCATCGCCGTAGTATCACTCAGAGGTGCACCTTGCGCGCGGATAGCCTATCAAAATTTTGCGACAAAACCGATGAAGGCTACCGGCGGCATTCGTGTTAAACTTTGATTCTTTGCGTCGTGCCAGGGCCTTGGTTTCAACACCTAGCGCAACAATCGGCTCTATCCGTGAACCTTATATGCGCGAATGCCAGCAACGACAGCTCTGTCCAAATAGACGTCGAAGTGAATCTGTATGATAAGTACCTTTAATTGGCGGCTAACACGTATGATATCATACTGTTAGGGCTAATTCCCAGAACAATTCTTACAGCTAAATATGGCTTTGCTGAATTTTCCCCATCAAACGCAATATCCCATTCTTAATCATGTCTTCTGGCAGGATCTCATTCTACAAAGGGATTAACCCATGTTTCCTTCGTTCTACTGGCTTCAAAATCTGTCCTTACTTAGCATTATCATAGCGTTACCTATTATTTGTGATGTGTCATTTGGACAGGAAGAGACAAGGCCGAAAATCTTTTTTACCAGTGGTTTAAATCAACCACTGAATAGAGAAGTTGAATTGAGTGCCTTGAGTCTGGAGAACGACTTCTATGTTTGCGAGCTTGTGATTGAGGCGAAGCTCATACTCCAGGGTGATGCGGTGCCCGTAAATTCCGTGCTTTTGCAGGCCTCGTATCTTGTTTTGCCAAAGGGATATCCGACCCCAAACCTGCTGATCGGAGCCGATAAACTTATGGAAACGGGTTTACCGGGCATTCGCTATTCCACCAGTGTGATACTAGAGAAGACCTGTCGGATGCAGAGAAGCCAATTCACTCAATCAAGCGAGATTCCAGCTTATCCTCCAGGCCAAAGCATAGAAATCGAATTCTCACGGTCTGGTTTGGGGGCGCAGTATTGGTCTGATTTTATATTGGACACCGATTGCACATGGTTGAAATCGTCCTCGACAGATGAAAAATTCTATTTGATTGGAACTGTTCCTAAGAATTTCAGCGGTTGTGAGGGCAAAGTTTCGACAGCTATATCCATAGTACCCTTTGAGATAAAATTCGCCATCAAGCCCCAGCGTGAGCTGGATTTTCCTTTGGCATATGAAACCGGATCGGCCTCGCTCATGCAATTATTTGCTGAGTGCATGAGTGAATCGGAATGGATATCTTCGGGTATGGATTTTTTGGCAAAGAAGCGAACATATAATGGAGTCCCTTGCGCAAATTGTCATCTAAACGGCGCTGGCCTCTTTTTGGTCGATGAAAACGAATCCCGAATGTTTCAAATGTATCAGGAGGTAAAACCAATTCTGATGACCCTAATCAACCTATCGAAGCGAGATGGGAAAGTCTATTTTGAGCCTGGATTGTCACTCGGCAAGCCCCATAACTTACATCCGGATTATATTTGGACGGACAAGGATTCCAAGCCTATTGAAAACTTCCTTTTCCAAATGAAAGATAATTTTGGTCGAGACATCTGTGTTCAACGAAGTGCTGAGTATCGCGCAACGAAGATGAATAGCAGGTGACGAGTATATGATTCAACTTCAACGCAAAGAGTCAAAGTTGGAATACACCAGAGAACCCCTTTCGGATAAGACGAATATTCGACCAGGAAAGGACTAAAGGTCCTGGCACAAAGCCCTGCAGGGAGGCACTTCAATTGGTTTCATTTTCTGATTCACAGGAATCAGGGGGTTTCGCAAGATCAGGAAATAAATTAGCCGTCGCCCGACGCGGCAATCATGTCTTTTATTCAGTGATCGTAGCAACGATAGCGTGATGACATCAGATTTCCGAATGTGGGTTTTTTGTTATAAGGTCCGGATTCGGCGCACGGCAGGGCTAAAAGTCCTGATGCAACGCAGGGCGAGCGATTAATGCTCAACTGGTTGCTTAAAGACAAGTTGACTCTCAGTCACTAATGAAAACTTTTTCTATAGCGAGCCACTTGGCCCAGAATGAAGGCCGCTGATACCAGCGGCAAACACGAAAGCAAGTACTCTTGATTGCAGATCCTATTATTCTTTGTGCCCAACAAATCTTCTGCGCATGCAGATCTGATGATCTTAAAATGAAATTGCCACTGGTGACAGCGGCCTTCATTCTGGGCCAGATAGAAGATTATCGTTTTTAGATTCTGCGCTCATTTCACGAATGTTCATAGGTCGATCCAATATCGTCTCTTGGCAACGGTCATTCCCGAGTCTAAGATCTTGTTTTCCAAAATGCCACCATGAGCTTCGATCGTTCGCGCTGAACCTTCGTTGTTGTCATCGCAGGTCAATAGAACCTTCGCTAGACCAAACGTCCTGGCTATTGGCAGCGTTTGCCGAAGCATTTCCTTCGCATATCCCTTACGTCTTTCTGATGGCACTACGCCGTATCCGATGTGGCCGCCCTCGCGAAGGAGAAAATCGCTGAGCTTATGGCGCAGCGACACGCGTCCCACGATCTTGCTTCCCACCACGGCTACAAGAAATGTATTCGGGACAAATTCGCCAAGGTCTTTACCCTCGGACCAGTCCTTTACCTTCTGCACGTACTTCGCAAAATCGGTCTTCTCGTCAAAATGAAATGCGAAGGTCCAGTCTGGATCGTAGCACCTAAAATCGGCAATGGCGGCCCGGAAAGCGCGTTCATCACTTACTATTGGTTGTCTTAGTTCGAGCAATTTGATCTCCTGAATCATTTCATGGGTCCCATCATCTTTCAATGGATTGGCGACGATACTAGGTGCGTACCAAATCCCTTGTAGCGTTTGAGCGAGATCTGGATCCCCAATGAGATTACTCTGTTTAAAGACTGCAATCCTCTGTTTGGAAGGTCAACAGAATGTAATTGGCCTGCGCCGTTCCGCCCGAAGATGCATTGCTCCGACGATTAATGAGTGTCATCGCAAAATTCATCTGAAAATCCACATCTCTCGCACATTGGCTTGTGATGTAATTTGCAGGATTAATAGGTACCGCTTTAGGATCTTTCCAAACCCCTTTCAATGGTTGGGTGCTTGGACTCCAAGTATTAGTTATTTTGCCGGAAAAGCCGCCACCTGCAAAGAAATAGGTCATGGAAAAGTTCAGTTTTGGAGCTCCCCAAAGATCGACCTCACCAGCATAAGCAGTCGAGATCAGAGTTGTGTTAAATGCAGTGTCTTTTGCGAGCCGGAAATCAGCGACACATGAGCCACGACCAGCAGAAAGTGGATCTCCAGGATTTGCTGACAAAGCGAACTGGTCCGAAAAAGACACAAGGAGGGAATTGGAACCCACCGGTGTGAGTTGGATTCCTGAGCGACACCCCGAGCCAATGCCTTTTACTGACTTTACGGGAGGGAGAGCAGCGGCAACACCGATATTGGAGCCAGATAGAATCGCGAATGCTGCTGTGAGTAAATACTTTGCTAATCGCATAAATACCTTTTCAATTTGGGTGAGTGAGATTCAAAGTTCACGAAACAATCTAAGGAACCGAAGGGTCATGATTGCTATTTTTCAGTCACCATCTTTTTCTGCTTGATAGGCTGAACTCTCATTGCGAATAAACAGGTCAATTGATCCTCCGAAAGCTTCCCCTACACGAAGTGTTTTCTACGCCA
>JBGSTF010000322.1:0-46618 GCA_041736645.1 Oligoflexus sp.
AAAGAGAGCTGAAACATCGCCCCCCGCATGCACGAGTCCTTCCCTTGAAGTCACGATGCCTTTATGCACGCTGAGATCACCTCGACAGCTGACCTTGGCCCGTCCTATTCCTCCACGCACGATGATGTCACCCTTAGCAAAGACTCGAGCACCATTGTCTATGCTACCTTTGACTTCTACTGTTCCATCGAAGTTGATATCCCCCGACTTAAGGTTTACATCCCCACGATGAACATAGACGCTTAAGCAGGACACCAGATGCCTTTCAATTTTTGGCACGCCTCGGATTTTGGCATAGTAGCGCCCGTCTTCACGCCGTTCGGCCCCGGGACCGGCTTCAATCGTATAGCTAGCAACCTTGGCCGTCGCATATATGGCTTTGCCAAACACATCGTATCCGGCTTTGCCATCGCGATATCGCAATTCTGCAATCGCATCCCCAATCTCTACAACCCGACGATTTTGGGCCGCTCTTAGATCAATCACGGTATCTGTATCACCCGAATTTTTTTCCAAAAACAGAGGATGAAGGTAGATTTGTTCTCCGGAACGGCAAGGCAGACCTCGGGCGATGATCTGCCCTTTCAAAGTTTGTCCCAAGCTGATCAGACTTATAATTTTCTCTGAATAGCTTTCAAAACCGTAGCAAATACCAAGCTCAGCGAGAGCTTGATCCAGCCATTTACGATCTTCATCATAGGATCCAGACTGCAGTTTCGCGTCATTAGACCAGCTAATGATCGCTTCCAGTCGATCCTCATTCACCTCTATTTCGATCAGACGATTGCTGGCTGCTTGGCTTTTTTCCGGCACCTTGGCCTGGCTTCTGGTGTTCTTGAATATATCTTTACCCTGGGAGGCCGCGGCATCTTTCTTAAGGGCCGAGGCAGCAAGATCTTTAATTGCGAAAGGTAATCCCAGAGGAAGACCAAAGCCATAGCTTTCAGGCATCATAGCCAGCTCTTTAAGCTGATCCTGACATTCCTTCATGAGGAAGGCGTAGTCACCAAGTGAAACCTTGTTTTTTTCAATGAAGTTCTGAATTTGAGTGAACAGTTTTTTGTGACCACTGCTTTGAATGAGACTCGCATCACTGATCCAAGCAACGATCATTCCATGCAGCTTGTCCTGGGAAAATTTTAAAGGTGGCAATTCTTCATCGAGAGGAAAAAGGCTCAGGTGTCGGTCTTGGATTTTTTCCCCACCAACGGCCCTCCAGAAAATTTCTAAAATTCGCATTTGTAGGCGAGGATTCGAATAGGGTTCTACACCCATATATTTGAGCACAAAAGCCAGGAATCGAGGCCAGCCGATCTTGCTCAAGGACTCTGGATTGACTCCAATGCTGATCATCCACTCGCGAGAGTCGGATTTTTGCTTGAGGCTCATGTCTTTATAGTTGCGAAAGCCTTGAGCTATACAAAAGTGAGCCGTCATTCCTTCGATATCTTCTCGCTGCCTGAGATGAGACCAATAGAGATTAAAAGCGCTTTCATAGAGGACGAAGGCCTCGATATTGCCTTTAGTTTGCTCATCTTCCAGTTTGGCTTTAGCTCTTTTATAAAGGTCCTTTGGAGGTTTGCGCTCCTCGAGCACAAGGACTGCGGGAAAATTCACTCGCACCTGATTGCTTGCTGCGGCATAAACCAGCCGGATGTCCTGCTCCACACCTGGCTCCTTGATGTAGGCTTGCTGTTTTATTCGAATGTGATGTTTTTATGATAGGGCTTTGGGTAGCAGCTGTGCAATCACATACCAGTCGGCTGGCTGCTCGCCCTTTGTTTCATTTCAGCTTTGACGACCAGCTGACCGCAGGCAGCGGCTATGTCCTGGCCTTTACTATAGCGAATCATGACGCGAATGCCTGCGGCATTGATTCGATCTCTGAAAGCGTCCAGAGCTTCTGGATCTGGACCTCTAAATCGCGAAGGCTCCACTTCATTCAGGGGAATAAGGTTCAATTTAACTGGTAAACCCTGAAGAAGCTCGATGAGCCGATCCGCTTGGTCAAATCCATCATTCACGCCTCGGATAACCGTATACTGCACAAGCAAACAGGCCTCATCGCCGCGATGGCGATAAAACTCTCGCAGAAAGTCAAGCAGCTCTGATATGGGCCAGCGTCGATTGATGGGCATCAGCTGCGAGCGTTCGCGCTCGGTACTGGCATGTAGGCTCAGGGCCAAAGACACTTTTGGAAAACGCTCGAGCAAGATTTTGAGACCATCCATATGTCCGGCGGTCGACACCGATATTTTACGGAGGCTCAGGTTGAGGCCCATTGCATCCGTGAGAATGCGCAGGGCTTGCGACACTTCGTCAATGTTGTCCAGGGGCTCGCCCATACCCATAAAAACGATATTGGACACAGCTACAAAGCTAGGATAGCCGCGTTCTTCGCGCCATTCCTGATGATCCCGAATCCATTTCTGGGCAATGACGATCTGAACCGCGATCTCCCCGGCCGTGAGATTGCGCTTCAAACCCATACGACCCGTGTGACAGAAGGTGCAAGCCATCGCACATCCAACCTGGCTGGAAATGCAGAGTGTGATGCGCCTTTTTTCGGGCATCAGTACGGACTCCACCAGAGAGCCGTCTTCCATACGCACCAAAAACTTCACGGTTCCGTCATAACGAGAGAGGGATTCCTCGGCAATTGTGGCTTGATTCAGGCGAAAATCTCTGGCCATCGATTCGGCCAGAATATGGGGCAGTCCCGGTGTGGTCCAAGGCTGGTGATCGAGGTCTTTAAAAAGGCGTCTATACAGGGTTTTTGCATGAACCTTCGACACGCCAATCCTGGCGCAATACTCTTCAAGATCGACGAGGCTTGAGCTGTAAAGGTCCTGCATGACGGGCATCCTCGGCCAAAGGTACAAGGAGGGCCCACCATAATGGCAAAAGATCATCCGCGCAAGAAAAAGCCAAGCCTTTAAGAGCCAGAAGCTTGTCCTGGTGCCGCATCCTGAGCCCTTGGACCGTGCCGACGTTCCAATTGGTCGGCCATGTCATTGAGGAGAACGACCAGCTCCTGCATTTCGTCACCTTTTCTGATCACAATGCGATGGCTGTACTCACCTCGCGTAACTGCCTCGATAAATTTCTGAACGGAAACCAGGGGGCCCGAGTACTTATGGCGTGATCGAATGATCAGAATCACCATGGCAAGGATGTAAGTCAAAATAGAAGCTACCAGGAGCAGGACATTGCGAATGAGAATGTCATTGAACACGAGTTCATGCTTCAGCTTGGGGTCGACAATCCCAAAAATCTCGGCAATGCTCTGGTATTGCTGCTCAAATGCTTGATAGATAAAGAAACTGGCACAAGCCAGAAAGACTAAAGTGGTGGCGACAACCTGAACACCAAAACGAGATCGAACAAAGAATTCGGTCAGCATGGGCACGAGGCGACGACCATGATCGACAGGAGAAGGGCTCATAAGTGGAATTGCCTCCGCTTTCAGTTCTCTGATTCATTGCTGACACATTGACAGTGTGCCTTGAGCGAGGAAAGTCGAGCAAGAAAAATCTTGCGTTTTTCCTTTTGGGCCGATAGTCTCCTGGCTCCGGTCACCAACCTTTACGTGTGGAGTGGACATTGCACGGGTCAAGACACAGAAGAAAGCATCCTAAGGGTCGTCGTAAAGTCGGTCGTAAGAAGCGTCGTATGATGCGTCTGCGCAGAGCCTTACGGACCAAATAAGCTGATCTGGCTTCGCTCTTGTTTAGCAGGAGCGTCCAACATACCCAAGACCTGCTTTGGCGGGTCTTCCTATGTGGGGCAAGCAGAAGTCAGTCACAGGTCAAGAGCAGCCGGAAGAAAAGGGTCTCCCTTGTTTTTCCGGCTGCTCTTTCTTTTTTTTGGACATATTGCCAATCCCCTCGCCTCAACTTGCCTGAAAAAATCATTTTCTGCATTTGCTGAATCCTGAAGGAAGACAAAAAGCTCGCTGGTCTTTCGGTAAGATGCCCCAGACGGCAACTCCGCCGCTACGTCAAACTCTTCCAAAAGTTTTGCATTTCGACGTGCTTGGCCGTAAGCTGTTTTAAAGAGCCAAAGCTTATATCTCACAGGCGTACCGAGCGCTGCGTTCACCATTTCCTTTTTAAGGGGGCGACGATGCTGGACTTTATTATCGAATTGGAAGCGGTGCTTAAATTATGGCCGGACAGCGTCAAATGGAGTCTGGTCCAGATCGCCGAACAAACCCACACCAAAGTACCGCATGTCGTCGAGTACCTCACGGAGGCTCTGAATAAAAATCCCGACGTGCATGATCCCCTCAGCTACAACGAGGTTCATAAAGCATTTATGGTGCTTCGCGAACGACACAAAGTCCAACTCGAAGCTTTGCTTGAGCGTGAGCGCAAAGCCGTGCAGGGCGCGGTCGACGCCTATGAATTGGTGATGGAAAAAGTTCGCCTCATGGAGATGACCAGGAATCGCCGCGGTGCCTATCGAACCCTGAACTACACCTACGGGAACTATCTCGAACTTCTGCCACCTGAGATCAAAACTCAAATCTGCAATGACTGCTTGCGCATCGGCATCAAAGAAAAGATTAATTTTCAAGAGCTATCGCAATGGCTGCAGCGAGGCATCCAACATCTTATGGAACAGCCAAGCCGTGATTCTGTCGAAGACGCGCTTGACTTTCTTGATGCCTACGGAGACTATTTTCTGACGGAAGCCCATGGCAAGGGTGAGAAGTTTCTCACCAATCTCCTTTTGAGATTAAAACCAGCGGCGATGGAGTTTGATCTTTCACCCAAGCTGAATGAAGTTGCCGGTGAGTTCAAACTCATCGAAGTCATGGATGTATTTGTATGATGCGTTGATGCCTGCCAGGAGGCGCTGCAAGATCCTCAGGCACGCGTTGACGTTTTAATGCGCCAACGGTGACGAGGATGATGAACAGCGATGCTGCTGGGACGACATCATCCTCCCCGCTTTGTATGGCGTAGGGAGTTGAACTGACCTTGAGTAAAAAACCGAAGACCCCAAAAAAATCGAGCAAGCCTGCCAAAGCTGTAAAAACAGTCAAGGCCAAAGCGCCCTCAGCCAAACCCAAGCGTTCAGCCAGCCCAACCAACAAAGCCGCAGCTAGGAAGGAATCAAATGGTTCCCACCCACTGCCCGAAGCCTTGCTGATTGACCAGGTCTATGCCAACTGCTCGACAGCGGGTTTTAAGTTCAAGACCACGGCGGACTTGGATAGCTCCAACGACATCATCGCCCAGGATCGCGCGATTCGCGCCATCAACATGGGACTGAGCATCAAGCGCCCCGGCTACAACATCTATGTAGCTGGCATAGAAGGCACTGGTAAAACCAGCGTGATTCGCCAGTTTCTGGAACGTTGGTCGGCTGATTCACCAGCTCCCCATGATTGGGTCTACATCTATAATTTTTCCGATATCGAGGTTCCGCGGGCCGTAAAGTTGCCTCGCGGCGAGGGGCGTAAGCTCAAAAAGAATATGGAACACCTCGTCAAAGCTCTGCGTTCGGAGATTCCGGTCGCCCTGCAGAGTGAAGACTACGAAAATGCGGTGAACACCTATATTTCCTCGGCCAACGACATCAAATCCAAGCTCTACAGTGAGCTCGAAAAATTGGCAAAGACCAAAGACTTCGTCATCAAGTCCACGCGCATGGGTATCGAAACCATTCCCATCGTCGATGGTCGACCTCTCACTGAACGCGACTACTCAAAATTACCGGAACCTGAGCGTCAGGAGATTGAAAATCGGCGATCAGAGCTCGAACCTGAGGTCTTGGACTTCGCCCGCAAGGTGCGAGCCATTGATAAAGACACCAGCGAGCAACTTGAAAACCTGCGCAGTTCCATCGGCGAGCAGATCATCTCAGCATTGATTATTCCACTGCTCGAAGAATATGCAGAGTACGAGGAAATTCTCGAGTATATCGAGCAGGTCCGCGAGGATGTGAAAGAGAATCTTCTCGAATTTGTCGAGGAAGACCAAGCTGCCAGTGCCGAAGAAGCGCTTTATATTGAGGACAAAGACAAGTTCACCAAATACAAAGTGAACGTTTTCGTCGATAACAGTAAAATCGAAAAAGCGCCGGTCATCATTGAAAATAATCCGACCTACTATAATTTGTTCGGCAAAATTGAAAAGAATGTCGAACACGGGATGTATCTCACTGATTTTACGATGATCAAGTCGGGTTCCATCCATCGGGCCAACGGCGGCTATTTGGTTTTGAATGCGATTGATATTTTCCGACCTGGGAACATTTGGGAATCCCTTAAGCGTATTCTTAGAAACCGCAAGGGTTTCATTGAAGATATGGGCGAGCAATATTCTCTGCTGCCAACCTCAGGCCTTCGTCCTGAGCCGGTTCCATTGGATCTTAAAGTGATTTTGATCGGTACTGACGAGATCTATCACGTTTTGTATCAGCAGGACGAAGAGTTCCAAAAGATCTTCAAAATCAAAGCTGACTTTGACTTTAAAATGGAACGAACTCAAGACAACATCATGAGTTATGTGACTTTCGTTGCAACTCGTATGCGACTCGAGAATCTCTTGCCATTCGACAAGTCAGCCGTAGCTGCGATTGTTGAGTACGGATCCCGTCTGATTGAAGATCAGAACCTGCTATCGACTCAATTTGGCGAAATCAAAGACCTGACAATTGAAGCGGATTTTATCGCCAAAGAACGCGAGACGGAATCTGTTCAAAGGTCTGATGTCGAAGATGCCTTGGATCTAAAATACTACCGTTTGAATCTGCAGGAAGAGTATCTGCTGCGTTTGATCAAGCAGCAGGATATTTTGATCAGCGTCGACGGTTCGCGTATCGGTCAGATCAATGGCCTCGCGGTCTATGACTATGCGGATTATTCGTTTGGTAAAATTGCCCGTATCACTTGTACAACTTCGCCGAGCAAGCGAGGCATTGTCAATATCGAGAGAGCAGCTCGGCTGTCTGGCAAGATTCACGATAAAGCTGTGATGATCATTGCCGGGTACTTCAAGGCCGTGTTCCCCCGCAACAAAGCCCATGCGTTTACCGCGAGCGTTTGCTTTGAACAAAACTACGGGATGATAGATGGCGACAGCGCAACTCTCGCCGAAGTCATCGCCATCATCAGTTCGCTGGCGCGAGTTCCTGTGAAGCAAAACCTTGCCATCACCGGTTCCATGAATCAGTTTGGGGATGTGCAAACCATCGGTGGCGTGAATGAAAAAATCGAAGGATTCTATAAAATCTGCGATTTGGTTGGTAAGAGTGAAAGCTATACAGTGATCATTCCAGCGGCCAACACCCAAAATCTCATGCTGCATCGAAAAACCCAAGCGGCGGTCAAATCAGGTCGATTGAGAATCGTTCCGGTTCGTCATATCGCTGAAGCTTTCGAACTAGCCACCGGGGTCCCACTGGGCGTCAGAGACGTGCATGGTGATAGCAAGATTCAAAAAGGTAGCGCCTTGGACAAAGCTCTGAAGTGGATGGATGAAGCGGAAGAGGATGACGAGGATTGATCCATGCATGATCTCAGGAGCATCCTGAAGGCTCGTCAGACAGCTCAGGATGCTATCCATAGTTTCTTTCGTCAACGCGACTACCTAAGTCTCGATACTCCCATCGCCGTGTTGAGCCCTGGCACTGAGGTGCATTTGGGCTACTTCGCGACTGACTGGCAGGATTTTCGCGGCCAAAAGCAGCGACTTTATCTGCGTTCCAGTCCGGAAATCCATTTAAAACAGGCTTTGGCCCTGGGCTTGGATCGGGTCTATCACCTGGGTAAATGCTTTCGCAATCAGGGTGAGCTGGCCGATTGGCATCACCCAGAATTTACCATGTTGGAGTTTTACCAGACAGGGATCAAGCTGCCAGACTTTATGAGTCTGACTTCGGAGCTTATTTCTTTCGTGGCTGAGAGCCTTCGTTCAGCAGGCTTCTCTGTCAAAATGCCAAAGGCCCAAGCCCGGCGTTTGACAGTGTTTGAGGCTTTTTCCAACTGGTCCGGGATCGAGCTCGTCGATGGCGACCCCGATCTGGCACAGAAAGGGCGGGCTCGCGGCTTTCTTTCGATAAGGGAAGATGACGATTTTGAAACAGCCTATTTTAAGATCCTGCTTGATGTCATCGAACCCCGTCTCAAGGATGAGGAGAGTGTCTTTCTCTACGATTACCCGGCTTCTCAATGTGCACTAGCACTGGTAGAAAACAATAGGGCCCAACGATTTGAGCTGTATCTGCAGGGAGTCGAGCTGTGCAATGCCTTCGCAGAATTGCTTGATCCCACGCTTAATCGGCAAAGAATACAGAGTAGCAATCAGCAGCGAGAACAGTTGGGTCACGGCGCTGTGCCGGAAGATGAAGATTTCTTTAGAGCCTTAGCAAAAGGCATCCCACCATGCTCGGGAAATGCCCTGGGTTTTGATCGCTTGTTGGGGCTTTTATTAGGTGAACCCAATCTCGATCGCGTTATTCCGTTTCGATGGAATGATCCGTGGCTGAGGTCGGTACCGGGAATTAAGAATTCACGGAATTATTCTGATTGAAGTCGCACTATTATAGGGGCTGTTGACGTTTAGCTACGCCAACAGCTCCTAGATTGTTGTACAACGACAAACACGGAGCTAGAGAGCCTTTCATCTTTTTTTTCTGCCAGTGACATGGTGTTCTGTTATGATATCTCAAGCTATTTAAACCAAAGGTGAACTATGAAAATACAATGGCTCGCCCTCCTCTTCCTCATGCTTGGGGCCTGCCGCACACCGGCTGGTACCAAGGAGAACCGTGACGTGTCAAAAGCTGCATCATCTAATGTTCCTGAGAAGCTACTGCAAAAGATTGTCGGTGGTATAACTGGTGAGGTAAGGGCTCAGAATTTCGACTGCAGTGTGATGAGCACCGATGTTGCTGATGTAGCTCAAGTTAAGAAATGGATTGCCACCATCCCCAAGAAGACTCAAAGGGCCTACCACTTTGTTGCTCAATCACCTTCCTACCAGCTTTATGCTTTTGAAGGTAGCGAGAAAATCATCCTTATTTACGACTACGATTTTATAGAAACGCCGATAGAAACAGACCAAGCGGCTAATGATGCACTGAAGGCACTCAAGAGCATCCTTGAAGAAAAATGTCCTTTCTCTAAGTGACAATTATAATTAATATTCCTTAAAGGTTGCCGCAAAAGCGATTCCCCTTCCTTCAACGACAATTCAATGCAAACACGCTTGTCTCGTAAACTCGCTTTGCTGCGTTTACCGATACTGAGTGCGAAGTCTGCAAAATTTTCCAGCACAGCTTGCTCGAGGATTTACGATATGTTCTTTACTCATCTATCGCCTTGAAGTCTTTGGTCAGGTATTCAAC
The DNA here is from genome assembly GCA_041736645.1 of Oligoflexus sp. Lineage (GTDB taxonomy): Bacteria > Bdellovibrionota_B > Oligoflexia > Oligoflexales > Oligoflexaceae > Oligoflexus. The sequence continues at coordinate 9,361 of JBGSTF010000322.1, forward strand.
AGGTACGAAGTCTTCTAAATCAATGTCTGGAAACGGCCAGAAGCGAGAATGGACAACGGTGCCTCCATTCACTTTCATGCATTCGCCTGAAATATAGCGAGAAGCGTCGCTTAGGAAAAATATGATAGCTGAACTTACATCCTCTTCATCGCCATAACGCTGCAGTGGTATCGCGGGGAGCGCAACCTTGTCTACGAATTCCTTCACATCTTTAGGATAGTATTTTTCAAATCCCTTGGTTCTTATGATTCCTGGCGAAACGGCATTGACACGCACCCCCTGCCGTCCCCACTCCAACGCTGCGGTTTTGGTGAAATTTGCCATACCGGCGCGCGCGGCTCCTGAATGGCCGTTGCCTGGAAACCCTTCCCACATATCGGCAACGATATTAACGATGCTTCCACCGTTTTTTGCCATATATTGATTGTAAACTTCACGAGCAACTACAAATCCACCAATCAAATTGACTTGAACAACCGTCTCAAAGCCTTTTTTGGAGAGCCTGGACAAAGGACTTGCAAACTGCCCTCCAGCGTTATTAACCAATCCATCAATTCGACCATGCTTGATCAGAATTGACCTAACCGCTTCGCAAACTTGTTCCTCTTGAGCAATGTCGCAACTAACAAAATCAGCCTGCTGCGATCGGCTATGAATCTTTTCCGCGGCTATTTTCAATTTTCTGCTATTACGCCCCAGGAGTATCGGTATAGCACCGAGCTCAGCGAGGTCGCAAGCTGTCCGAAATCCTATGCCGCTTCCGCCGCCCGTGATCAAGATAACTTTCTGAGCAAACAAGTCGGGATGAAAACAGTTTTTAGGCATGGGCATCAACCTCAACTTTCAGACAACGGAGATTACGGAATGCCGAACCCTGCGTCCAATCCAGAACCTGTTCAGGCAGCCGCAAAGTCGAATAGCGATTCAGCAGGGCGTTGATACAAAGTGCTGCCTCTTGTCTGGCTAAAGGCGCACCAAGGCAATAAAAACTGCCAAAGGCAAATGCCAAATGCTTTTTATGAGTCCTTTGAATATCCAGTTTATCAGGTTCAGGAAACACCTCAGGGTCTCGGTTGGCGGCTCCCAGGTAAAGCAGGACCCTATCCTTCTTCTTGATCACTTTACCTTGTAGCTCAAAACTTTCCTCGGCCACCCGGGCAATCCACTGGATAGGACTTTCGAAACGCATGAGCTCATCCAAGGCATCATTCATACGGTCAGGTTCTCTGCGCAGGATTTCCAATTGATCCGGAAATCTAAGGAGAGACCACACACTATTGGTGATTAAATTTGTCGTGGTTTCCTGGCCGGCGGGGAGAAGAAAAATGCAAATTCCGATTAACTCCTCGTCGCTCAGTTCGACTCCATCGCTTTGCATTTTCAGCATCGCCGAAATCAGATCAGCCCGAGGCTCAAGCCTTCGCGCTTTCATGATATCGACCAACATATCCTCACATTCCTGGCAGTTTCGCGATGCTTTTTCATAGTCCTGCCTGGACGGCAGCCCTGACCCAACAAAGCGGGCCAGAGCGTCAGCTCGCTCGCGAACAAAATCGATACTTGATGGATCCAAGCCAATGATTTTGCCAATCACGAATGTAGAAAGTGGACTGGCGAGATCTTCTACGATATCCAGCTGCCTCTTCTCTATGGAAAGCAGCTCTTTTACCTTCGATTCAATCACGCCGGATAATTTTTGAACTGCATTCATGCTGAAGGTATTCTGAACGATCTTACGAAATCTAAGGTGATCGGGGACATCCGTGCTCAGGCTCATCAACCGGGATGATTCTGAGTACACTTCACGCAATGGGAGATTCTTTAAGCCACTAAGAACGTCAGCATAGCGTGTGAGGACCCAAGCACCGCCAAACAATGCGGACCGATGCACCGGATCACTTTCTTGCAGATAACGATATGCTGGGTAGGGATTTGCCAGCGTTTCTGCACTCAGTAAATCAATTGATTTTAACATGGCGACCCTTAAGGTGCTTGTTGGTTGCTGTAATTCGTCAGTACTTCTGCCAACTCATCGATGCTCTTCAGATTCATGAGCTCGGTGCGGGGTACTTTGATTCCAATATCACGAATCGATTGCGAAACAATTTCGACGATATCCAAGCTATTGGCACCATAGTCAATCATGGATCGCTTGGGATCGATCTCCTCCTGAAGATCTTCCAGATTCTCTCTGATATTCTTGACGATAATCTCCAGTACCTGAGTCTTTTTCATCTTGCGCTCCGCTTATTTGTGTGAACTTTCCTTGAGAAGTTTTAATGTCTCGGCTTGCGAAAAGCATTGCAAATGCATGGCTCTTTCGTTTTCAGCCGAGTTGCGCAATGCAGCGCTTTTGGGTGCCGATAGGCTGCTTTTCAGCAGACTCAATAGGTATCTTGGTCGCTCTGCTAGGGATTTAGCTAAGTTCATGGCAGCATCCAGCACCTTATCCTGTGGTAAGACAGCATTAAACAGTCCCCGCGATTCAAGATCCTTACCTTTATAAAGGCGAGCGGTGGCGAGCATTTCCATGGCGAAATGCGGACCCACCAGCTGCGGCAACAACTCAGTCGCGCCTAAGCCTGGTGTGATTCCGAATTCAGAGAAATTGAGGCCATAGCGCATTTCTCGGGCCGCAATCACAAAGTCACAATAAAGTGCAAATATCAGGCCTCCCCCTACTGCGTGTCCCTCCATGGCAGCTATAATGGGAATGGGACAATCCAATAACATCTGCATCATTGGTAGTAGATCCGATGTTCCCATTTCTTTTTCGGAAAGCCTGTGCAAGAGTTCGGCACTTGCTCCCGATTGAAATACTTTTCTGCTGCCTGTCAAGATTAAAACTTTAGTGTTAGATTCCTGCGAAATCTTCTCCAACAGCTGCCCGAGATCAGCGACCATTTGAACGCTGTAATTGCCAGAATCCTTGTCATCAGTGATCTGGCACAAACAAATTTCTGTAGTGGGCCGTTCAATTTTCATCAGTCAGCCTCCTTTGGGGAGGTTTGGCAAACCAGGGAGGACTGTTGCTGTCGTGAAAATGCTGCAACCCCGACATATTCCGAGTATCGGCAAACCAGTGTTCCTGGTATTTCACTGCAGATTCCTGAACCTGACGGGGATGAAAACCTATGCTTTGCGTATAGACTTTGGCGTCTGCGAGGGCCTTGGGAGAGGAGCGATAGATTCGCTTCATTTGTCGCATAAGGACCACATCCAATTGCTCTTCGCTATATTCATCCACCAGCCCGAAGACGGCAGCCTCTGATCCACTGATATTTCTGGTGCTTTGAATGAGATAATTCAACTTTCCTGGCAGGACTCGAGTGGAAAGGAACGGCACAATCAAAGCCGGTGTCAATCCCCAGATAACTTCAGGAAGGATAAACTGCGCTTTTGGACCAGCTAAAACCACATCGCAAGCAGCTACCAACCCAACACCGCCGCCCGTAACCTGCGCATCGACACAGGCGATTATAGGTTTGGGGCATTCATACAATTTCAGGAGGCAGTCATAAAACGAACGAAAGTTTTCGGCAACTGTTGAAGTTGAAGAAGCAGCAAAATCCAACTGCATACCCTGGCAGAAATGGGGGCCCATGGCGTCGAGAACAATCAGGCGGACCTCCGGGTCGGCAGCCATGGCCTGCAATGAAAGGCTCAAGTCCTTTATCAAGCTCGCGTTCAGGGTATTGTTCCCAGAGGAATTGTTCAAGGTCAAGCGCACTAAACTTTCAATTTTTCGAATTTGCAGACAGCCCGGCTCTAGCTCCATAGGTACTGCCTCCGGTAATTCTGAATGCTATCCAGAACCAGAAGGCCTTTTCCAGCGAAATGCTCAGCAAACTGCCCATCCTTTTCTAATTGAAAATCCTGCCGGTCAATCATGGTATCGCGCTGCAACTCCATGCCTTCATACTCTTGGACAGTGAGCCTATGGCGACGCTGCAAACGTTCCTGGATCCCTAAGCTTGCAACCAGCTCAGTAGCCTGCTCACCCAGTTCTGCCGAATAGAATTCACTTTGGCAACCAGAGCCATACGAAAAAATGGAGACTTGTCGGTTCTGTGCCTGATCAAGCAAAGGCTGTGACAAAAGACTCATGAGGCAAAGGAAGTTGGAGCTCCCGTAGGCGCTTCCTATGAGCCTTGCAAATTGAAGCCCGGGCTGGACCTTTGATTGAAAATTTTCACTCAGCGCAGCCTTGGACATTTTTCCTAGCCGGCGCAAAAGGGTACGATGAGCTTGAAAAGTCATACCAGGAAAAGGTGCGTGGTAAATATGATAGGAAAAGTCATGAAGATCAGTCGCACCATGGAGCTGCTCATAGTCTTGAAACGAGCCTTCCAAAGCATCCAAATATGAGCAAAGGCTGAGGCTGTTGTCGCCAATTTCCCGCTGCGATGTTGGTCGAAAGGTGTCCGCAATTTCCTGTGCCCAGAGACCTTCGCGACCGACCTCAACTTTCAAGATTTTGGGCTCATGGCTTAGGAGTAGCGCTGTCGCACAACCACCGCATATAACCTCAGAATCCTCACCTAGATGGCTACGGCTTATGTCGGTAGCGATCACCAATGCTTTTTGTCCAGGCCTAGCAGCACTGGCCAGCCATGATAAAGCCATACGCATGGCGGCGGTGCCACTATAGCAAGCATGCTTGACTTCGAAATTGCGACTGGATGCAGGAAGTTTCAGATAGCGATGAACCCAGCTGGAGATCGGTTTACCAAAATCAAGAGCAGACTCTGTCCCCACAATCAATAGACCAATGCTATTGATATCATCTTCACTGAGCATGGGCTTAGCGGCATTGACTGCGATACTCAAGGGATCTTCCCATTTGGGAAAGACTGATCGCGCCTCGCAGCGCAGCTCATCACGAACGTAGGTGGCATCCATATTGCGTGCTTTCGCAAGGTCCGCAATATCCAAAGCGAATTGACCCGCATACAGATTGAACTTTTCGATACCTATAGCCATGATTACTGTTTCTCTCTCAAAGGGTATTCAATTTCATCTGAACTCGGCCAATGCCTTTTTCTTTGAAATTGATAGTGGGGTACGTCGACAATCACTTCCAGCTTTCTGGGGTACACTTTATTCCAAGCGGTATTTCTGTCCAAAACATAGAGTCTGGCGATTGATCGCGCCATCTGCCGAATATCAGGTCCTATGTAGAAATCGAAAATTTGACCTTCTAGGTTAGAAATTGGGCTCGATGCCCGATGACGCCCGCCAGTTGCCAAATCAGCCTTGACGAGTTGATGCTGTGATAGCAAACGCGTCCAAGCTTCAATGTAACTCACTTCGCCCTTTGTATAAAGTTGAAGAAGCTCACCAAATTCAGCGCTTTCAACTTTAGCAAAAGCAGCACCGATATCTTTAAAAAAATCCAGGAGACTGGTCGTAACCAGAAAGTTCACCAAAGCCAACGATTTGGTGTCAAGCTGTTCAGCCTGGATACCTTGACTCGCATATCTTTGGAAAAGCGCTTGAAAAAACGGTTGGCCAAATTGTTGAGCTAAAAAGTCATCGATCTCGCAAACTCGCTGTTGGAAGCCTTCATGGGAGGCGTTCATAAACACCGCAAGATATAGGAGCGAGCCGGTCGCATGAACAAGGTTGATCCCCACGGCTGTGGCGGACATTGGACTCGACTGGAAAAGGTCTGGACTGGCCGTAGCGCTCAGGTAAGCCTTGATATTTTCCAAAGCCTCATGCCGTGTTGTAGCGACTATGCTGAGCCTTCTATCATAGTGGACCCGACCTCGGGCTGCCGTATAGCAAATTTCCTGCAGACTTGGACCATCGGTTTGCTGAAGATGGAACTGATACGCGGCAGCCAATTCCCTTAGGCCCGCGTCGGTTTTTGACGAGAGCAGTAGCAATTGCTGTGGCATATCAGGCGACTGATCGTCATCCGCAAATTGATCATAAGCTCTCAGAACGATATGGGCATTCGTCCCACCGAAACCAAATGAACTCACTCCAGCATAGTGGGGCTGTCCCAGGGCTGGTGACCTCAATGTAGGTATTCGGAAAGGTGTCCCTTCAAGGCCTTTTTGCGGACTGAAGTCTGTTCGTACCGGCTGCGGAGGAATAGTTCTAAATTGTAAAGCCAGGACCGCCTTAATGAAGCCCGCAATGCCAGCAGCAGCTTCCAAATGCCCTATATTGGCTTTTACCGACCCCAGCGAATAAATCTTTTCATCCGATTCATCGCTATGCTTAAAGACATTCTGCAGGGCTCTGACCTCTACAGCATCCCCTAGGGCGGTTCCGGAACCATGCGCTTCTATATAGTCGATCTTGTGCGCCGCGATATGGGCGTCGGCCAGAGCGCGACGCAGGAGTTTTTCTTGCGACAGTCCATTTGGGGCTGTCAAACCATTAGCACGACCATTATGATTTACCGCCGAGCCTTCGATAACCGCCAGGATCCGATCCCCGTCACGCCTTGCATCATCGAGCTTCTTGAGAACTACGAAGCCACACCCCTCACTCCTTACATAGCCATTCGCATGTTCGTCAAAACTTTTACACAAGCCATCCGGTGCCAACATTCCGGCGTGAGAGAGCACCATGCTGACCTTGGGCGATAGGACGAGGTTAACACCTCCAGCCAAAGCTAGAGTCGCTTCGCCATTTCTTAAACTTTGACTGGCAAGATGCAAAGCAACCAGCGAGGAGGAGCAGGCCGTGTCCACGACAATACTTGGCCCATGCGTGTCATACCAATACGAAAGGCGACTGGAACCTATGCTATTACTAACCCCCGTTCCGGCTCGGTTGGGCGTATGCTTAAGTCCTGTTAGGAAGTCAACGCTGCTCATGCCAACAAATATGCCGGTTTCGGTACCCTTGATGCGATCGGCCGTGATACCGGAGTCTTCCAATGCTTCCCAAGACAACTCCAGCAAGAGCCGCTGCTGTGGATCCATTCCGGACGCTTCAGCCGCTGACAGACCGAAGAACGAGGCATCAAACTTATCAATATCTTGAAGAAACCCGCCCCACTTCGTGTTCATGGTATTTCTATGACTCAAATTGGGATCATAGTATTCCTCGATATCCCACCGATCAGGAGGCACCTCGGAAATCCCGATGCCACCTTGCGCGAGCATGTGCCAAAATTCAGCCTTGTTTCTAGCCCCAGGAAAGCGGCAGCTCACTCCAATTACGGCAATGGAATGCGATAAATGATCTTGACTGGAAACCAAAACAGCGTTTTTTTCGGCGGGCTCTTCGCTTGTCCCCAAATGCTCAGAGAGCTGAACAACCGTAGGGTAGTTGAAAAACAAAGCAGGATCGACTGGCCTTTTCAAGTACTGGGACAGTTCACCGGCCATCTCGATGAGGTCCACTGAATCCAGTCCAAAAGATGAAAACTCCTGGTCGCCAGCCAGATCTGTGGCCTGCAATTTCTTTCGGCTTAATATGGCGGAGCGCAGGAGCAACTCTATATTTTGCGGGGAATGACTCTCATCCACTTGGTCAAGTACCGCTGTTTCCGGGTTGCTGCTCTGTGATGTAAGTACTTTTAGAGGTGAAAGTGTCCCCTCCAAAAAGGCTTTTTTGCAGGCCTGTCGACGGACCTTGCCACTCGAGGTTTTCAACACACTTCCAGGTCGCAGGAGCACCAGAGTATCGACATTCAATCCATGATTTTGCGCAATCGCGGCCCGAATTGCCTGGGATATTTGTTCAAAATCGATGGAACTTCGATCCTCTTTTTTGATCTCCTGAAGCACAACCAAGTGTTCGCCTCGCTCCGAGTCAAGGGAAAAGGCCGCGCAACCTGCAGTCTGCAGACTTATATGACTTTGCTCGGAGCAAAGTTCGATATCCTGAGGGTAGTGATTTTTGCCACGAATGATGATGAGGTCCTTGAGACGCCCACTGATAAAAACCTGGCCGTTGAGGATAAAACCTAGATCCCCTGTGCGAAAAAAAACGCTTTCGGGATGATCGTTTAGAGTCGCGCAAAACTGCTCTTGGGTCAGCTCAGAGCGCTTCCAGTAACCCTGAGCGATATTTGCTCCCCTCACCCATATCTCACCGATCCGATTCGGATCGACCTGTTTCTTCAGGTTAGGATCAACGATTTGCAACTCAATGCCCGGACAAATCTGACCACTCGAAACCAATCGTTTGGTTTGGACGCTTGGCCTATCTGCAATCTTGATGACGCCCTTTTGAAACTCGTCGACCACAACGTCAGCCACTCTATAAGGCTCGGCGGGTTCGCTGCTCGATATCATCAACGTAGCTTCGGCCATACCATAGCAAGGCGACAAGGCAGCCGAGTCCATGCCGCAGTCTTTGAAATAGCTCGCAAAGTTTTCCAAGGTGGAGGCATGAACCGGCTCCGCCCCATTGAAGGCAAATTTCCACGTACTTAAATCAAGGCCTTGTTTGTCACTGATTTTGATTTTCTGAGCTGCAATTTTGTAAGCAAAATTTGGCGCGCCGGATATTGTTCCTTTGTAGCGCGTTATAGCCTGGAGCCAACGCAGAGGTTTTTGAATGAAGCTGACCGGCGGAATCAACACCGCTTCGCAACCCGCATACACTGTATGCAAAATGTTGCCGATAAGCCCCATATCATGAAATGCAGGAAGCCAATTGACAAAAATACTTTGGGACGACGAATGGGTGAAGTGGGCTATTTGTTTCTGATTCGCCATGAGGTTCGCGTGAGTTACCATCACCCCTTTAGGCGTTCCTGTTGAACCCGATGTGTATTGAAGGAAAGCAAGGGCATTTTCGTCGATGGGGATTCTCGTATAATTCTGTCGATCATGACCTACTACGTCCTCAAAGCAGATCCACTTCAAAGTCTCACCAAGAGGATCATCCTTCAAATACGATTCCACTAGGCTTCGAGTTTGTTGCGTTGCAATTATCGTTCGAGCTTCAGCGTCGAGGAGGATCATACGAAGTGCCAGCCATGAACGCCGAGTGATCTGCGGATTCACTGGAACTGCAACCATGTTGGCACAAAGCACGGCAAAGAAAGCACTAGGGAATTCTATCCCGCTGCACAGCAAAACCACGCGATCGCCAGCCTCTGCCTTTGTTGATAGGGCAGCAGCTAGGTTCATACAAACTTCAAAAAGCTGTTTATATGTCAAAGAGCTCGTTTCCTCTTCACCGTCAGCCAAATAGCGGAAGGCGACTCGCCCAGCTTGAGCATGAGCCGAGTTTACGAGGCAATCTACGAGTGTGCGAGGCTGTTGTCGTGGGTCATAGGTCATGGCAGTTGATCCGTTCCTGTCTTGGTCTTGCAATAGGCAGGCCGTGAAGCACCTGCCAATGTTCAGCTTGCAGGCGGCTGCGACTTTACCATTTACCTGCACAGATCTCCAATATGGAGACAACTGAGTTATATATTTTTTCGCAGAATGATCATGTGGACCTGAAAAATGTTCGCGATCGATTTCTCAAAGGGCTGACAGACTTCGAATTCTGCAGTATAGGGGTTCATAATAGCAGGTCAAGGTTGTCGATTCAACCCAGCTTGGATCTAGATCAATGCCAAGCGCTTACTCCAAATTGAAGCAGATTGAATATTGTAGGAACTAAAATTTCGAGTAGCAAACTCGAAAAGTCAAGACCCTACGAGCCAAATAGAGTGCTTCTGGTTCATAAAGGGCTTTGTTGCATTTACCAATACTGAGCGAGAAATCTGCTGGATTCGAAAGTCATCATACTGCCATGGAATAGAAGATCTCAGCAGAGGTGCTACCCTCTGCCTTGACTTGCCGTTTTCGTATTTATTTCATCGATTCAAAGCATTCTTTGGTGTTTATCGGCTATCCTGATAAAAGCAAGCCATGAACACATTTCGCTGCAAAATCAGTTTCCCAAAGAACTTTTAGGATAACTCCAAAAGGCCAATAGTGACGATAAGCTAACGTTGACTCAAGTCCTTAGCGGCACCGATAGGCGCCGCCTCCTGCCACTGTTCAGGCGACGGCAGCTCTAGATCCTGTTTTCGAAGTCGAATCAGTAGATACACCTGGCTTTCGGCACTGCTATCGACTTGCCACCGAAATAAGCCACCAATAAATGGAATGGCCCCCAACCAAGGGACGCGAGACTCTTCAAAACCGACTGTTCGCGCCTGAATATGCCCGACGAGTTTCAATTGATCCAAACCCAACCACACTTCAGTTTGCAGGGACGATCGATCCAGGGCACGCTGCCCTTCTTGAGGACGACTCAGCTGCAGGTTTACCGACATTTTCACTTCCCCATCATGCTGCTCCAAAAGCTTCATTTGCAGGGAAAATCCAACAGCCTTCCATATTTCCAGGGTTTGATCCCGTTGCGGGGCCAGTGTGGCAATATCCATTCCATCGGTGATTTCCAGACTCCCACCCAGATTCAAGAGCACCTCAGGGCGCGCCAGAATTTTGGTATCATGGCGACTCGAGAGCCCTTGCAGGAAGACCTCAATATTTTCTTGGGGCAAAAGATGAATCGTCCCCCACTGCAGGGGATTGCTCAGGTCCGAATCACTTCGCTTATGGGCCAGAGCCACAATATCAAGCCGATAGCGTCCCTCGCCAAACACGCTACAGCGGACCTGCAAAGGTGCTCCAAATCGCTCCTGAATCCATTTCCGCCACTGCTCTTCGCGTTTGCTTTCCTGGTTTTGACAGCTGCTGTCGACCTTCACAAAACCATCGGCATCGACACTGACTTTTGGAGTATTCAATTCCGTCGATAATTTTGCCGCCCAATGCGTTTGGGCATTGGGACTTAGAATGGCCTGAAATCGGCACGGCGGATGCTTGTCACAAAGTTCACGGGCCTTGTGCAACCAGATGAGCGATTCGCTGTGCCCCACAATGGTCGAAGTCTCTGCATCGCAGCGAATGCCTGGTTCCATGCAAAGCAGGGGGCGCCATCGGGGATGCCTAAGAATATCGGCTTTACCATCCGCTTGACGACTTTCAACGGCTACAATCCAACTTTGCTGAGGCAGACCTTGAGAATCCAAAGCCCGGACATAGACCAGTCCGGATCGAAGGGCAATCATCTGAAACTTCCCTTTACCCTGCTCTTCTACATTCAAAATATTCTTTTGACTGAGCCGCAAGCTCCACCCAGGATCAATGGTAATGCTTTGCACATCGCCCACTTCGAGCTGCAAGCGTTGAGGAACCGCCGACAAGGCTGAACTGATTTCAAGGAGGAAGAGGAAGAGCAATGGCAGGAGCTTAATCATAGACAATTCCTGAATAATCGGGCGAATGAGGCTGCTTTCGATCCGATCCGCAAAATACCAGTTTTGAGGTTTGAGTTGAGAGGGCATACTTTTTTTGCAAGGCATGCGGCAAGCGATCGATCCAAACGGATGAAGCAGGCCATTGAACATAGGTGCCGCCGCTTTTGCCGGGAGCTTTCCAAAGTGTAATCGTATCGTCCCCCATGCGGCACCACTGTTCGCCCTGCCTTCCGACAATCTTCCACTTTTGTGTCGAACTGAAACTTTGCGTATCTGCTTCAATCCGAGCCAGTTTATCAATCGGAATCAAAATTTTACCTGTCGGCAACGGAGCTGCACTGCTGCCACTGCGAAGAGCCAAAGTCCCCAAGATGAACGCGAGACAATGACTCAGGAGGGGCGGCCAACTGAAAATGCTCAGTTGCATCGGAAGTTTGTCCCAGAACGTTCGCAGCCGAAACGTGAAACGACGTAACATAAGGCTCCTGCATCGATATTGCGTTGATTGTTTGCGCCAAAATCAAGCCGAGGCGGCGGATTGATCCGATCCTGACCGAAGACATCATCGGCTTCAGGCTTTTCAAGGTTTAAAGCCGGCGAGAGATTCAGATGGCCATAGGCTTGTCTCATCCTCACGCTCAAGGAATGGCTCAGCAAAAATAGGCCAATTTGCAGAATTAAGATAAAGAGAAGCAGCAGCAAAAGTTCAATACTACCGCGTTCATTCATTTCCACCATCCCCAACTCCAAGCCAACGATAGTCGACCACCCAATTGGGATAACTATCCATCAAGAGTGGATTCTTTTCCCTATGCAGAAAGACTTGCAATCGGCCTGCCTGCTGGCAGGATCCCAGGTCCAATTCAGGGTAGTAACCCCTCCAAAGTTCCAAGACCTCCGTGACATCGGCCTTTTCACTCTGGCTCTCTCGACAGCCCAAGTTCTCCCAAGTCCTGACAGCGTCTTGGAGATTTTCATCCATGGCCAGGAGCCCTCCACAAACAGCCAACTGTTCGTCATCTTCATAATTCTGCCGAACTTGATCGGCTGCCGCTGTTACAAGATTCAACCCAAGCAAGAGTTGGCCCACAACAGCGATGAGAAGGCCCGTGCAGATGATCGACATGATAGAGTTCCCTCCCTTGAAAGAGGACTATGATCGCCCGCCTTTTCCAAAGCTAGGGACATAGAAATCTGCTATGATGTCAGAAATGGTTTCCCTCTGCTTAAGGCCAAAGTCTCCAATTCTTCCATCACCTGAGTGTTGGGATTTCTTGTGAGGAAACAGTATGATAGCTTTCGTCTGGCTGCTCGCCATCAGTTCAGTCCTGTTTAGCTGCCGAACCGCCAGAAATCTGGTGGAAGTCCAGGACGATCGGGTCGTACCAACACAACCAAGCGACGATTATTTGCATATAGAATCGTCTATGAATAGCAGTCTCACCATAACAGCGCTGAGTTTACCTTCAGATAAGAAGGCGATTGATTGGCTAGAACTTTCTTTACGGGAGCCAGGCACCCGAGCTGAAATCTATAGTCAGAAACCCTATAAAACCGGGCAAAGCCTTAAGATCAAGGCCTACTCCGACTATGAATGGATTCTCAATGCCTGGTCTGGCGATCGGGTCCTTTACTCTACAGATTACTGCAGCAATCCACCCAAGTTTCACGCCGAGATGGGTGATAATAAATTCACCGCATCTCTTTGCGCAAAACCCACAAGCCCTTAATTACCAAACACAAGACTAAGGCCGAACTTCGTGAAGCAAAGCCTTATAGCCTTCGCGATAGGTTGGATAGAGAAATCGGTAGCCAGCTGCCAGAATTTTATCGTTGCGAATCCTTTTGTTGCCACGATGGGAGATAAGGCTTAAATCGTCGGTTCGCTGCAGGGTCTCCGGATTGATTCCAAGCTGCCCGGCCATCCATCGAATCACCTCATTGCGATCCGCCGATTCACTATCAACACCATTGTAAATCTGCCGACCTTGAGTCTGCTTGAGCGTATGAAGAATCATTCCAACGCAATCATCGCGATGAATCCGATTGCTGAACAGTCCGCCTTTTGAATAAAGCCGTTCGGCTCCTTCTTTGACTCGACGCAGAAAATAGGTTCGACCGGGACCATAGATACCGCCCATGCGGAGAACACTGTAGTCCTCGCCACTCTCGATCAAATCCCGTTCGCCGCTCACCATAAAGCGCGAAGGCCCCTGATGAATCAAGTCTGGATTGGTTTCGTCGACCCATCCTCCTTGGTGTTCAGCATAAACTGAAGTACTGGAAATATAGGCTATTCGACGAAATCCACCGCTGGCACGGACGGCTTGAACAAGATTTTGCAAACCCAACTGATAGATTTGTCGGTAGCTGTCTTCGCTGTGCGAATCCGCCGCTGCACAGTATACGATATCATCCGTTGCAGGCAATTCGCTCATTGTTTCCGGGCGCAAGAGATCCGCCCTTATCAACTGAGCCCCTGGCAATGGCACTGCGCTGCGGCGCAAGAGGAACACTTTATACCGGCCTTCCGCAATCACGCGTTCGGCGAGGGCTTGTCCCAAATATCCGGCGCCTGCAATCAATAGGTGGGGCTGAGTCATCTCAGTTGCTCTTTTCCGTTTCAGTTTTGAATTTTTTAAGAACGTATTTCAGTTCGCCTGTGGCTTTATAGAGGCAACCGCTGTTGGCGGTTTGCAGCTCACCTTCCCCGCAGTAGCTGGTCAGCAATCGAGGTCCCAATGTTTTCACCTGGGCATCCAACCACTTTTGACAAGCGCTGACCGCCTCTTTCTCGGAATTCTTCGAGCAGAAGACCTTAACCTCTGACTTTTCCTGCTCTTCCACGGTTTCCGTTTTGCTGTTGCTACCTGCAAAAACCAGATTTGATACCCAGAGAAGACTGACGCAAGCCAGACTAAGTTTTTTCATGTAAAACCTCCAAGCCAGATTTGTCTAGAGAATCATCCTGTGGTAAAGAAAGCACCTCGAACTGCTCCTGCGCTGATGGAGGCTCCCTTGTCCAGGACACCCGATCTTATCAAACTCGAACCCGCACTGCCATGGCTGTCAGAACAGGGGAGTGCCGGTTTTGTCCAAGCCTTAGGTCGAGATCGACTCCTCTTGCAAGCCACTCCAGGCAGCCAGGGGGGATCTCATCTGCAGCGGATCACCGTCAGTTTGCACGAGGGTCCCACTTTCACCCTCCATGGCGTCTGCACGCCAACCGCGGCGGAATGGGTCTTCGTGGTCGATGAAAAGGACCAACCACGCCTTTTAGACATGATGGGGCAATTGCGCAAAGATCAGCACATCGAAATTTGTCGCAGTCGGGATGTTGAAGCTAGCGATCGTTTCACTGGTTTCGATCGACTGAGTTTCATTCCGGAGGCTTTGCCTTTGGTCGATGAAGCCGATCTCAATCTCAGCCGCGGGTTTCTTGGTCGTACCTTTGCCGCTCCGCTGCTGATCACAGGGATGACAGGCGGCATTCATAAAGGCGCCGAGATCAATCGACGCTTGGCTCAAGCAGCCGCGCGATTCAATATTCCAATGGGCGTCGGTTCGCAACGCATCGCTCTCGACAATCCGGAGTATGCGGCTATTTTCGCCGTGAAACCGCACGCACCAGGTCTGTTTCTTATAGGCAATATCGGAATGTCGCAGCTCACCGGTCCCGATGCTCTCAGCATCTGCCAAAGGGCTGTGGAGATGATCAATGCTGATGCCTTGGCTATTCACTTCAATCTCGTTCAAGAGCTCGTTCAGGTGGAAGGGGATCGCCGTTTCTCCGGTCTTTTCCAGGGCTTGGAACGTATCTGCCGAAATCTGCAAGTCCCTGTTATCGCTAAAGAAGTCGGCTGCGGCATGACCCCTCAAACCATTCAGCGGCTCTTGAATATGGGTTTTTCCGCAGTGGATATCGGTGGTAAAGGCGGCACGTCCTGGTCCCATATCGAAGGACTCCGAAGCCGAAGCGAAGTCTCCAACGATCTCGGTTTAAGCTTTCGCGATTGGGGCATTCCGACTGCCTATAGCCTAGCGACGGTCCATCAAAAATTTCCAAAATTACCCTTGATCGCGACCGGCGGCATTCGCGATGGACTCACTGTGGCTAAAGCGATTGGACTTGGAGCAAATCTGGTAGGCATCGGCCTCCCCTTGCTACGAGCCGCGCTTCAAGATGAAGAGGCGCCTTTAGCGGTGTTAGAGTCACTCAGGCAGGGCTTGAAACTTACCATGATGGCCACAGGCGCAACTCATCTCAATGAACTTGCGCCACGATTGGTGCTTGGACGTCCTTTGGAGCAAGAGTTTGAAGCCATCCTTCGCAGGCCCTAGGAGTTCAATGGTGAGTTCTGCATGATCCATCTTCGTTTTCAGCCGGACTGGCAAGCTATCGAGCTTCGCTAGACGCCTGTAATCCTTGACTATGAAGGCATTCTGCCAAGAGTTCCAGGATGTCAGACACGGTTCAAGAAAACTTGAACTGAGCCTAGCTTTGAGGCATTCTGATGACGCCCCCATCAAGGCGACTGAACTCTGTCCATCCAGTGGAAACGCAAGCATGACCAGTGACACTCGCAATTTGTTTCAAAACCGTTATCAAACGGCGCAAAGTCCTGTTTCATCACGACTCCCCGGCTTCTACGAACTCCCCATTGGCCAAAGGCGAGAGATCGTCATGGGTATGGGTCGGCTCGATCGCAGTCAAAATGCCGTTCTTGGCGACTTCGGCAGCTTGAGTGCCGAGCTGGTCGATGTTTTTATCGAAAACGGAGTGGGAACATTCGCATTGCCGCTTGGCATCGCCACCAATTTCCTCATCAATGGCCAGGATGTGCTCGTGCCGATGGCTGTCGAGGAGTCCAGTGTCGTCGCTGCAGCCAGTCATGGTGCCAAACTCGCTCGAGCGGGTGGTGGTTTCCAGACCAGTAGCACGGCACCTGTCGGCACCGGTCAGGTGCAGGTGTTTCTTCGCGAACCCTGTGACTTTGAAACGATACTCAGCGCCGAACGCGCTCATCTGATTGCCTATGCAAATGAAGGCCACCATCGACTGCTAGCTCGTGGCGGCGGGGCGCAAAGCCTTTCCTGGCGTTACATCGAGCCTTTGAAGTCACTGGTTCTTTACATCGATATCGATACCCGCGACGCTATGGGCGCGAATATGATCAACACCATGTGCGAACGACTCGGCAAGCGCATGCAAGAGCTTTTGCCCTGCGAAGTCGGTTTGCGCATTCTCACTAATCTTTGTGATAAAAGAATAGCCCGCGCCCACTGTCTCGTGCCGAAGAATACGCTGTCTAATCGCGAATTCAATGGTGACGAAGTGGTGGATCGCATTGAGCAAGCTTATCTTTTCGCGGCCCATGATGTGTATCGCGCGACCACGCATAACAAGGGCGTTATGAATGGAATCGATCCCGTTGTGATCGCCACTGGCAATGATTGGCGAGCTGTCGAAGCAGGCGCTCATGCTTACAGTTGCCGCACAGGTGTTTACCAACCCATGACGCGCTGGTGGAAGAATAGCCAAGGTGATTTGGAAGGCGAAATCGAATTGCCGATGGCACTTGGCACAGTCGGCGGTGTCACGACTTTGCATCCGACCGCTCAGGGTGCCCTGAAACTGCTCGGTTCACCGAGTGCCCAGGGCTTGGCTGAAATCGTTGTTGCGGTTGGATTGGCGCAAAATCTTTCGGCGCTGAGGGCATTGGCCTCCGAAGGTATTCAACGCGGCCATATGAGTCTGCACGAAAGCAATCTGCGCATGGCTCAAGACAAAGGAGCCCCGCGGCATTGAAAACTGTAAACCTCAGCGTACCCGGCAAAATCCTCCTGGCAGGCGAATACGCTGTGCTCGAAGCCCATCCTGCCTTGAGTTTTGCAGTCGATAGAATGCTTCGAGTCGAGATGGAAGAGACCAGCTCAGGTGGTTGGATCCTACAATCGAATCTTTGGCCTCTTGCCAAAAGTCTCGACACAGCATCTCTGGAAGAAATCCGGAGGGAACCGCTCCTTCAGGTCGCCTCTTTTGCTCGCAAACATTTTGCATTGCCTCATGTCCGCTGCCGAATCGAATCTGAATTGGATATTCGCTTTGGTCTTGGCAGTTCAACGGCTCTCCGCTTAGGCGTATGGCTCGGAGCTTTAAGTTTGGCAACGGCTAGAAAAGAATGGGACCAAGCCACACGCCTGGAGGCGGCGCGCACTGTTTACCATATGCAGCTTGAGCAGCAAACTTTTGCTTCAGGGTATGATGTCCTGACCCAAGCCATGGGCGGACTTTTGCACTGGACGCCAGACTTTCAGAACTGGCCTGGACCCTTGATTGAGAAAATGCCAACGGAGCACCTACTGCCTCATCTACGGGTTCTCGTCGGCGGCCAGGGAGCACCCACAGCAAAAGTCGGCAGCAGTGTTCGCCAGGCTTTGGCTCAATCCCCACGTCACCAAGAATTCTTGCAGATATCTGACGAACTCATCAGCGCTTGGCTCCGACTCTTGCAGCTGGGCGCTTCTGCTTTGCCGGAGCTTTGCGCAAAGGTAGCCACGCATCGCCGTATTCTGGCTGAGTTTCCTTATTTCCCAAAAGATCTTTTCGCTAGGTTTTCGCAAGTTCCTGGCTTTGATACAGAGTGGACTGTCAAGACCACGGGAGCTGGCGGTGAAGACGCTTTGCTCGTGATCGGAACTCAGGAACACACTAAGGCCGCTCTTGATACCTTGACCGCACAGGGTTGGTATCAACTGCCGCTGGCGTGTCATGAAGCAGGTGCTTGTCTCTCATCGAGGATCCATTTATGAACGGTCGTTACATCGCTCAAGTCCCGAGCAACATCGCCTTCATAAAATACTGGGGCAAGCGTCCCGGTGCCGTGCAATGGCCTGCTAATGATTCCTTATCGATGAGCTTGAATCAGCTGGCAACGACCAGCTCGGCATCGATCATTGATAACGCCGACCATACTTTACGTTTGGGCGACCGCCTTTATTCACGCAATGATCGGCAACTGAATAAAGCTTTTGTGCATCTGGATCGATTGGCTTTGCAATTCGACTTTCCAGGTCATCTGCAAATCGAAACATCCAATAGTTTTCCGATGGGAGCAGGTATTGCCAGCAGTGCCAGCGGGCTGGGTGCACTCACTTTAGCGGCGCTGATGGCTTGGACAAAGTCGAAAAACTGGTCGGAATTGGAAGCCGCCGGATTTTCCCGCCATCGTCTGGCAGATTTGGCTCGCATAGGTTCCGGCAGTGCTTGTCGCTCTCTCTACGGAGGCTATGTCCTGTGGGAGGCTGGAAAAACTGCTGATTCGCAGCGTTATTCGGCTATTCAAGCTGCCGATCATTGGCAACTTTGCGATACCGTCGTCCTCTTTAGCACCGAACAAAAAGCAGTTGGATCCACAGAAGCCCATGCCGCTGCTTGGAGCAGTCCTCTGTTTCTCCCACGCATCAGTGGACTTTCGGAACGCCTGCGCCGAGTGAAGCAAGCCCTTTATGAGCGAAATATCCAGGAATTAGGCAGTTGGTTAGAAGTGGAAGCACTGGATATGCATGCGGTGATTATGACAGCAGCTGAGCCGATTCATTATCTCAATTCAGACGCACTGAACTTTCTTTCGGCCCTTCGCGAGGCCCGAAGGAAAAATGCAGTGGAGGCCTATTTCACGATCGACGCTGGACCTAATATTCACGTGATCCATGAAGCTAAAGAACATGAACGGCTGAAACGATGGCTCGAAGAAAATTTTCCTGCGGAGCGACTGCTCCACGATCATGTCGGCACGGGCCCCCGATTGGACTTTCAAAGTGAGTAACAACGAGTGAGTGAGAAACATAGTTCCAAAAGTACTTTGAATAATCGCCTCGTCCCCACCGAGTCGCAGGCCAGCGCCTGCGGCAAAGCTATTATTGTGGGCGAGCATGCTGTTGTCTATGGCACCCATGCTGTAGCCTTGCCTCTCAAGCCGATGCGATTGCATCTGAGCTTGACGCCCCTGTCGCGCATGGAGAAGCCACAAATCCAATTGACCCTGGCTGGGCATGAAGCTTCACCTCGGGTGAATAGTGTGCTCCTTGACGCGATGGAGCTGCTGGGAGCTGAGCCCTTTTCCCTCAATGCTCGCAGCCAAAATACTCTGCCCATAGGTGCGGGCCTAGGATCCTCCGCAACTCTATGTGTCGCGACTCTTCGCGCACTCACCTCGAGTCTGGGCTATGAGTTGCCAACATCTCAGCTGGCAGCCTACGCCAACGAATTGGAAAAACGCTTTCATGGCAACCCATCTGGATTAGATGCTGCCGTCGTTGCCTACGAAGCATGCATTCTCTTCGCAAAGGAAAAGCCGATTCGGCCCATCCAACTCAAACTGCCCGAGGGCCACCAAAGCTGGCAATTTTTGCTCATCGATAGCGGCGTGCGCGCCTCGACAATGTCCATGATTCGCCTTGCCGAACCTTATTTTAAAGGACGATCTGGAGATCGCCATCTGCAAAAGTTTGATGAACTTTCCTGGCTGGTCTATGGAGCCTTACAGCAAGGCGACATCAGCACGGTCGGTGCTGCGATGAATGAATGTGGCAGTCTTTTGCGTTCGGCAGCTGTTGTTCCTGACTCTTTGCAACAGATCATTCAAAGCTGTCACTCTATGGGACTACCCGGCGTAAAGACCACAGGAGCTGGCGGTGGCGGCATGATCTTGGGCTTGCTCGACCCAGACCAAGCTGATCATCAGCAGCATCTGGTTAAATCAGCTTTTCCTGAATTAGCTCAATATCGCATTGCGATTGAATCCTAGCGCAGTCGGGCTTTCGCGCAGCCCGTCCCATTTCCATTTGCCAACTCACCGCCTTGAGCTACAATGGAAGGAAAAGTCGGCTAAAAGGCGGAATTTTATGGAACTCAAAGTCCTGCTCAACGGACCAGTGCCTTTCAACGAGCTTTCCGAGCTCTACACCCTGGTTGGTTGGAATAAAGACGGCAGTCGCACCCCTGATGCCCTCAAGAAAATGATAGAAAAGACCTCGCACTATGTCACTGCTTTCAAAGGCCCTGACTTGATCGGATTTGGCCGTTTCGTCACGGATGAAATCTTCCTTTTCCAATTGACTGATGTCATGGTTCATCCAGATCATCGCCAGCAAGGTGCGGCTTCCCTGATGCTTAAAATGCTGCTCGATTCCTTGCCCCCGACAGCCGAGACGATCAGAATGATCGACGGTTTTCTCAATTCTTCCATTTGGGAAAAGTTGGGGTATCACACCGTTCCGGCGGAACGGGTGATGTATGCATTGCTTGAGAAGGATAAGAAATCTTGATCACAATTCGTCGTATTTTTTGGCCAATCCTTTGGCTTTATCGACGGGATATTTGGCTCGATTTTTGATCATTTTTTGTCGGGCAGCATCGAGTGGATCAATGCCGAGTCGATCGGCCAAATTCAACAGACAGATCAGCACATCACCAATTTCATCGCGGGCATCCTGCAAGTTTTCAGGCCCCAAAGCCAGACTTTGCTCGGGCGTTAGCCACATGAAAATTTCCAACAGCTCGGCTGCTTCAACATTCACCGCAGCTGCTAGATTTTTGGGAGTGTGAAACTGCCGCCAATCTCGCTCTTCAGAAAATTGCCGAATATCAGCGATCAAACTTGCGAGATCCATAATGACCTTTCTTGTTTCCTGCAGGCTTTCCCGGTTGCGGCCTCGGGGTCACTGGTTTGCTCACGGGAGCAATCACAGGCCCCTTCGCCTCTCGAGGGGCTCTCGAGGCAGCTGGACGATCACCTTCCTGGGTTCTCACACGAGCTTTTTGCATTTTCTTCTGCTGCTTTTTGCTGAGATGAGATTGCAGACGATCGCCTTCTTCATCGAGCATATGGCTAAATTTTTCGGGAGTCACCACTTCACCGGCTTTGGCTTTGGAGGCTGCCTCGAAAAGTTTAGACAAGACACCAGCTTCGGCATGTTTATGGGTTTCGCTGGTATCCAGGGGACGTTTACGAACCACAAACAGATAGTTAAAACCACGCAGATAGAAGTTGCCTTCAATCGCCGAGGTATGCCAGTGATTGCGCTTGAGGGATTTGTTATGTCTCGTCACACAGACGACATCAACGGGTTCGAAAAGTCTTGTCATGCGCAGAAAGAGCTCAAAGCCGATGGGACAGAAGGACTTATTTTTGGCCTGCGAATCCGAAACATAAAGGGCAAAGTAGGAGCCAGGCTTGAGAACACGGTAGAGATCGGCGATGACTTCTTCCATAGCTTCGTAGTAGCCACCGCCGCGAGCATCCAACTCACCAATGCACTGTTGATCGCCTGAATAGCTGATATGAGTGGAATAAGGCGGATCGACAAAGGCGAAGTCCACACTTTCATCCGGCAGAGGAAGATGCCGGGCATCGGCCTTTTCTATATCAGGACGAGAGGGAGCAATATCAAAACCGCGACCACGACGATCCAGATCTTTACAAACGTCGATGGTGGTTCCGCTGCCGCACATGGGATCGACCACCAAGGCCCCAGGCTTGGTGTAGCGATGCAAGAGGTTCCAAATCACGTAGGATGGCGTTGCCCCGATATATTCGGCATCACCTTGCATATCCTCGCCATAGTGCTGCGAGGGAAAATCCCACAGCGTTGTGGTTTGCATCTTAGGGACTTTAGGCTGGGATTTGAATGAGTTCATAGTTTTTCTCTCATCGCTTGCAAAGGCCAGGGCTGTGGCCAAAGTTCGGTCCAATAATCGGGGATTGGTGCTTCCAAAGCCATGGGAGTGCCACCCACGGGATGCTTGAGATGCAAACAAAACGCATGCAATGCAATGCGCCCTTCCCAAGCGAAACTCGCACCATACTTGCCATCGCCAACAATCGGAGTTCCCATCGATGCCAGCTGCACTCGAATCTGATGACTGCGACCCGTTTCTGGCTTGACGCGGATCCAACTGCGATCGCCGTGCTGAGCTATCACTTCATAGTCAAGGATACTGAGTTTGCCTTCAGGATCTTTGGCGCCGGTTACGCGAACCAAGTTGCTTTGCTTATCTTTGGCCAGATAATGCTCCAGTCGCCCTTTGCTACGCTCGGGATGTCCTTCCACTAACGCGACATAGACTTTCTGCAGGAGTCTCTTGCGAAACATTTCATTCAGCCGAGCTGCACCCTTGCTGCTGAGTCCAAACAGAATCAGACCTGAAACAGGTCGGTCGAGGAAGTGAATGGGCACACAATAACCCTTTTTGCCTTCCTCCTGACGTTCTGCGTTCCATAGCCGCACCATTTGCAAGAGAGTCTGGTCACCGCTGTGATCGGACGCAACGGGCAGACGAGCCGGTTTGCTGACCGCCACAAGGTGGTTATCTTGAAAGAGAACATTGAGGGTAGCTTCCATAGACTCCGTCATGCCGAATCGGCATATAAAATTCCTGCGAGCATCGCAGCCTAGGACAGGACGCCTGCCCTGTCAACAGCGCGTTGTGGGACCGGCTTCCTGAGCTTTTTTCCGCGAAATTTGAGGCTCTTGTGCCTTCCAGTCAGCAGCCGCAAGGCAGGTTCACAGTGCCCTTAATCCACGAATTTTACGAAAAAAACCAAACAATCGGCACCTAAATGCCCTCAATCTCATCAATATTGTTGCCGAAAGTGATACAGAGACAAGGAGTCCTAGCGGTGCGATTGAGCCGAATGCTTTTTATCTTCTTCCTCTCAGCCTTGGCGCCCCATCGGCAGGCCAGAGCCGAGGATATTTTGATTGATTACGACAAGCTCGACTTGAATGTAACGATCAAAGCCTTGCGCTCAGGCAATCATGATCCATCGGGTCTCAACTCCTACTACTTCAAACTCACCGCCGATGCTTTGCCGATCCTCAAGGATGAGGTGAAAAAAACCTTCGCGGAAAGGCAAAAAATTGAACGTGAGGTTGGAGAATTTGGGCTCTTAGAAATCAAGAGTTTAAAGAATTGGATTCCTGACAAAAAGCCCAATCCACTTTTTAATATAGCCCTTAGCGGCGACCTTATCAGGGAAATTGCTGCCGAAACCATGCGGACCTACAAAGTTACTGAAGACGGCATTTCCATTATCTGCCGCATTGAAATGTTCGAGAAAAGTAAAAAATTCGGTTTCTGGGGCGATGATCTCAAAGTGGGAGAAGCTATATTTCCGATCATTCCCGAAACTCTTCCTCACGGCCCACAGATCGAAAATCACAAGCTCGTGATCAGCGACACCTCGGGCACCCGAGTCGAGCTGTCGGCAGTGTTCAAAATTGTTGAAATCAAAGCCGCAGAAGCAGCGGCATTAGCGGCAGAAAACAAGGCCATCAGCAAGAAATAAGACGCGAACTCGCAAGTTCACTCGAAAGCCCGCGTCTGCATGGAAGTTCTATTAAATTTCGTACACGATCACATCGTCTGACTCGTAAAGCTTATCAATGAACTGTTCTTTTTGCTTAGCAACAACATTGCGTTTGACCTTCAAAGTTGGTGTCAAAGCACCATTTTCGATAGTGAAACCTTCTTTAATCACGCCCACTCTTTTAATCGATTCGAAACTGGCCAGGGGCTCGTTCACTTGCTTGAGGAGCTTCTTAAGCTCTTCTTTCAGTTGATCGGCCTTGGACGCGGCTGGTTGCGTTTCATCCAGCGAAATCAAAGCCACACAGTATTTCTTATCATCGCCAATAATCATCGCATCACGGATGATAGGGTTGGCTTTCAAACTATCTTCGATTGGCACGGGGGCCACGTATTTACCACCAGAGGTCTTGAGCAATTCCTTCTTTCGCCCAACAATACGCAATCGTCCTTCGTGGTCAATGGCTCCCAGATCACCGGTAGCAAACCAACCATCGCTGTGCAGGACTTCTTTGGTCGCTTCCGGATTTTTATAGTAGCCTTTAAACATCCAAGGAGCGCGGAACATGATTTCGCCATCTTCAGCAATTTGCATATCGTTGCCGGGAAATGGTTTACCACAGCTGCCGATCACGACCTCATGGGCATCATTGAGCACGCCGAGACAAAGGTTTTCCGTCAATCCATAGACTTCCCGAATCATCATGCCAAATGACGCGAAAAAGCGCATCACTTCGGGTCTGGTCGGAGCAGCGCCGGTAATCAGCATTCGACAGCGATCCAAACCGAGACGGGTTCGAAGTTTTTTACCGACCAGAACGTCCGAGACGATGCCGCCCAAACTCTGATCTTTTTCCTTGGAAATCATATCTCCAGCGATGCGTTGTTCACCCAATGCCCGGGCCAGCGCAAACACGGTTCGTTTCACTGGACTGGCCGTCAGCAAGCCAGCCTGGACTTTTTCGTAAATTTTTTCCCAAAGTCTTGGCACGCAAAGCAAAATAGTCGGACGGCAGCGCAAGAGATCTTCACCCAAGGTATCGACCGATCGTGCAAAGGCGACTTCTGATCCCGTCATGATCGAACCGATTTCAACCAGTTGGCGCTCGGCGACGTGGCTCAAAGGCAAAAAGGAGAAGAACCGATCGACTTCGTTGTTCGGGTGATCCAGGATATCGTAGGTAGCCGCCATCGATTCGGCTAAGTTGCCGTGGGTATGAATCACGCCTTTGGGTTTGCCAGTTGTGCCTGATGTGTAAATAATTGTCGCGATATCGTCCGACTCAAGTTCCACTGGAGCTTCGACTGTATTCTTAACTTCATGCAGAATCGTCGATAAAGAAGTGACGGTCGAAGCAAAGGGCTCGGCCTGTTTTTTCGAGGCTTTATCAAAACTCACTATGGATTTTAATTTGGTCTTTTGCAGATAGGCGATGCGATCCAGATGATCGACCAAGAGAAACTCAGCGCCCGAGTGTTCCAAAATATAGGTAACGTCGCTAGGCGATGAGGTTGCATAGACAGGAATCGACACCGCACCGATGCTAAGAATAGCTAGGTCGGCAATCATCCATTCCGGGCAATTTCCAGACAAAATCGCAATTTTAGAGCCTTTGCCAACACCTTGCGATAGGAACCAACTGGCAAGCAGACACACCTCTTCACGATAGCGTTTCCATGTCATGCTAACCCATTTACTATCTCTTGTTCGGCAATAGTAAAAAGCTTTATGGTCCCGACGAATTCCAGATTGCTCAAAGAATTTTTCGGGCAAAGTCATTTTGATGAACATGAAGGTCCCCTGATGAAGTGTGATGTCCGCGGACAGTTCTGCTTTCTTATCATATGTCGCCTTGCCGACAAGAACTTTTGTAAAAATCTTGTAAGTTAAGCTTTCCATTCGCTCTTAGAGTCCCTAAACTGGGGGCCTTGTCGTCGGGTCGTCATTTTTTCATCTTGCTCGGCCCCTCTGGAATTGTCGGAACAGGAAAACCATGCGCCCTTTGCTTGCTTCGCTCTTTTCTTACTCTTTGATTGGCCTTGCTCTCTTCGCTTGCGCGACGACCAGTTCGAAACCAGCTGCAAAGCCCTATGATCAATGCATCTGTGGACCAACCCTCAGCACCGATGGACAGGCTCGCTGTGCGATCTGGGGGGAATCCAAGAACCCGGCTCAGGCGATAAAAGTTTGGGAAAGCGATACCCGACCAAACTGTGAAGCTCATGATTGCAGTCAGCTTTTTAGCAAATTTTGTCAAAAAATCCAAATGTCTGCAGTTCCAAAGCCCCAGGCCGAGGCTCCCAGCACAGCTTGTTTTTGTGATGCCGTACTCTTGGAAAACGACAAGGGTCAGGTTCAGCTTCATTGTGCGGCTTGGGCCGAGGGCAGTAAAAATCTCATCGAATACTATAGCTTGGACGACTGCAGTCCTTCGCGCTGTGGCGAGGCTCCGTTCACTCGGGCCAGTAAGCTTTGCAACAATGGCTTCAAGTCCTTCTACCCACCTCTCTTGAACCGTCGCTAGGCTTAAGGATTCCCTCCAGGTGCCGATAGGCATCTTATGAAGCACGTCACGCAAATTCGTAAAATCGTCGAACAGGGACACCTGGATGAAGCTCACAGGGCTATCGAGGATCTCCTGGAGATGGGTCCTAAGAACCTAGAAGCTTTGAAACTCAAAGCGGCACTTTTCGAGCATGTCGGACGCTTCGACGAAGAAGAGGGTACTTGGCGCCGCATTATCGATATCGATAACGAAGATGACGACGCCATTCAGTATTTTCAGAAAGCTCAGTTGGAAGACCGAGAGCACTATTACTTCACCGACCCTCTCCCAGGAGGTGGTCGAAGATTTTTGGCGTATCCGAGAACGCTGGTTTCAGTCTCCTTTGTCGGATTGATTGGATGCGTCACTTTTCTCCTTATGACCCGAGTCAACGGACAGATGATCACGCAATCGCCTTTGCTTTTGCTAAGCGCCTTTGTGCTGATGGTCGTGAGTCCTTGGTTGGCCATCATTTACCTGTATGTAAGAACAATTCGTGCAATCAATGTCACCAGTACTGCGATCGAAGTCAGTACACGCTTTAAAACCTTTCGTTATGCCTGGCCAGACATCCAGCAAATCTGTCTGGCCCATTCCGGGGAACCGGAAGAAGGCGAACTGAAATTGGTGATCGTCCCTCGGGAAAAAAATACGGCGCCGATGAGCATCGATTTCAGTGAAGCAACGACCGCCGTGAGGGCGCGCCGACACCTCATTCAAGAGATTCGCGACTACTTTCACGATATCCGCTACGAACAGATCGATTCTCTCCCCGTGGATCGACGAAGCTTTCGTCGCTTCTAGACCTTTCCATCCCATGTAATCTCTGCACATCGGGAAATTTTTTAGCCCTTCCCTTGACACTTGAAAAAGGATACTTATTTTTCAAAAGCAAAAGTGGCTGATTAAAGCCAGCAGTTTGCTCAAGCTCACTCTGCTCAGGATTTAGCGCGGAACAGGCTTCATGCTTGGGTTTGTGGCCTTTCCTCGGATGCAGACGCTGAGAATGGGTAGTCGAACTGAACCAGTCGAATGGGTCGAATGTTACTACGTGAGTTGGAGGCTAAGTTTTTTATGAAAATCAGACCATTGCAAGATCGTGTCCTCGTGAAACGTGTCGAGGCCGAAGAAAAAACAGCCAGCGGCATCATCATTCCTGATAATGCCAAAGAAAAGCCGCTGGAAGCTGAAGTGATCGCCGTGGGTAACGGTCGTCGCCTGGACAATGGCGAGCTCGTGAAACCCGACTTGAAAGTCGGTGACCGCGTCTTGATCAGCAAGTACTCTGGTTCCGAAGTGAAAGTGAATGGGGTTGAGCATCTGATCCTGCGTGAAGACGACATCATGGGCGTCCTCGTTTAATCGATGCCCTGTACTTTAAATTATTCCATTTTTAACATATGAGGTAATCATGACTGCTAAGACTATTAATTTCGGTGAAGAGTCCCGTCGTAAGATTCTCGTTGGCGTTGACACTCTGGCGAACGCTGTGAAGGTTACACTCGGTCCCAAAGGCCGTAACGTTGTGATCGATCGTTCGTTCGGCGCTCCGACCATCACCAAAGACGGTGTGTCGGTTGCTAAAGAAATCGAACTGGAAGACAAGTTCGAAAACATGGGCGCTCAGATGGTTAAGGAAGTTGCTTCCAGAACTTCTGATAACGCTGGTGACGGAACCACGACAGCGACTGTCTTGGCTCAAGCGATCTTCCGCGAAGGCGTGAAGTTGGTTGCTGCTGGTCACAACCCGATGGAATTGAAAAGAGGCATCGACCTCGCTGTTAAGGCGATCGTTGACGCTTTGAACAAACTGTCCCGCCCAACTCAAACTCGCGAAGAAGTCGCCCAAGTCGGCGCCATCTCTGCTAACAACGATCGCGATATCGGTAATATCCTGGCTGAAGCTATGGATAAAGTCGGTCGTGACGGTGTGATCACTGTTGATGAAGCGAAAGGCATGGAGACCACTCTCGAATTCACCGAAGGGATGCAATTCGATCGCGGCTACCTGTCACCTTATTTTGTGACTGATGCTGAGCGCATGGAAGTCGTTTATGAAGGTGCTTATATCCTTCTGAGCGAAAAGAAAATTTCCAACATGAAAGAGCTGCTCCCAGTTCTCGAGCAAGTGGCTCAATCTGGTCGCGCACTGGTCATCGTTGCTGAAGATGTCGACGGCGAAGCTCTGGCAACTTTGGTTGTCAATCGTCTGCGCGGCACTCTGAAAATCGCTGCTGTGAAAGCTCCTGGCTTCGGCGATCGCCGCAAAGCCATGTTGCAAGATATCGCCACTCTTACTGGCGGCACAGTGGTCAGTGAAGACGTTGGTCTGAAACTGGAAGGCGTGACCTTGGACCAATTGGGCCAAGCAAAACGCGTGACCATCAGCAAAGACAACACCACGATCGTTGATGGTCAAGGCGAAAAAGCTGACATCGATGCACGCGTTGGTCAAATCCGCGCTGAGATCGAAAACACCAGCTCTGACTACGACAAAGAAAAACTGCAAGAACGTCTGGCCAAACTGGTCGGCGGCGTTGCTGTGATCAAAGTCGGTGCAGCTACCGAAGTTGAAATGAAAGAAAAGAAAGCCCGCGTGGAAGATGCATTGAACTCCACACGCGCTGCAGTTGAAGACGGTATCGTCCCCGGCGGCGGAACAGCCTTCATTCGTTGCCAAGGTGCTTTGGACGCTCTGAAAGTTGACGGCGAGCAGAAGTTCGGCGTTGCTATCGTTCGTCGAGCCATCGAAGAGCCTCTTCGTCAAATCGCTCTCAACGCCGGCCTTGAGCCAGCTGTTGTGGTCGACAAGATCAAAGGCATGAAAGGCGGCGAAGGCTTCAACGCATTGACTGAAGTCTACGAAGACCTCTACAAAGCCGGCGTCATCGACCCAACTAAAGTTTCCAAAACAGCTTTGACCAATGCCGCTTCGGTTGCTGGTCTCTTGTTGACCACGGAAGCCATGATCGCTGACAAACCACAAGAAGCCGGCGCTGCTGCAGCACCTGCAATGGGTGGCATGGGCGGAATGGGTGGTATGGGCGGCATGGGCGGGATGATGTAAGGTTTTGCCTTACATTTCATTTGCTTAGCCATCTGAGATGCCCGATCGGACCAGAATTTCGGACCAGCTCTGGAATTCTGAGTTCGATAGATGAAGAAAAAACGATCAATTTTCAGCGTACATTGTTGGGGCTTGATCAGAGATTGGAGGCTGGAGTTTTACTCTTAGCCTCCTTTCTGTTGATAGGGATAATTTTTTCTAAATTGGCTTTTCTTTCACTTCGAGACCATTGCAGAGAGCTGGTATTTTTGACACCGACATTGTGAACATAGATCATCGTTGTCTTAATGTCCGAATGCCCTGCAAGCTCCTTTACCTTCATAATGTCGACTGGCTCATCTATTCCAATTCCATTGGCGAGATTGGTTAAAAAAGTATGCCTCAATGCATGGAAATGGATTTCCCTTACCCCTGCAAGTTTTGTCAGTTTGGAAAATTTATGAAGAGTGTGACTGCGCATAATGTCGTGGAATGGCCGAAACTCGGCTGGGTAGTCTTTGAACTGGTGTAGAATTTCATAGACATCGTCATTCATCTCTATTCGTCTGAACCCTCCATTTTTTGTCTGATTATTTTGCTTCCTACTCTTAAAACTCCATGAAGTCTGAATCGTAATCAATCTCTCCGTAAAACTTACATGACCCATTGATAGAGACGTGATTTCTCCCTTTCTCATGCCAGTGCGCAGAGCAAACAGCACTACTTCATAGACTTTCTTGTGGTTCCACACCCTCCAGTCACGAACATAATCAACCTTTAGCTTGCTTTTATGGGGCCTTTTATATGTCCCACCAGACTCTAGCCAGTCCAGAAACTGGTCCTCTTCTTCAGGTCGCCAGTAGTCATATGGTTGATCGCAACACTCCGGTAATTCAAAGGCTTTAAATGGATTATCCTTGATATAGTCCCTCAGAAAACCGAATTTTGAAATTGTGCATGCCAAGGTCAAAATTTCTCGGCGATATGCACTGCTCAAAAACTCGTTCTCATCAAACAAAGCTCTTCGTATAGTTGCATAGGGGGTAGTTTTTGGTTTCGTCTGCTTCAAACGTTTGGCTAGTGACTCAACATCTCGAATACTCAAATCGTTTAACTTGATTCCTCCTAACAAAGGCAAAATATGATGATTCAACTGCGCCCTATAGTTCTTTAAGGTTGACTCTGCAACTTCCCGAACCGACTCACGATGTTCTAAAAACTTGTCTGATAGCTGCGCAAAAGTATTCACAGCTATGGTTTTTTGAGCCGTTTCCGATGGGAACCATTGATCAAGTTCCTCTTGCCGTCGGATACAGCGCAACAAAAAGTCTCTCTCTGTAACATTCTTAATGTTTATACTGCGGCGAACATTGGCTTCATCAGTGAACCTGACTTTATAGGTGCCACTTGAATTTTTGAGAAATGATCCTTTACCGTCACGGCTTCGCATGGTGAAATCCTTTATTTGGTTAACGTTGCAACAACATCTGCAACAACGTACCTCACCGCGCGGCCAAATCTTTTTGGTATGATCCGACCCTGACTCCTCCACTTTCGAATTGTGTGAACAGACACTCCGAGAGTAGCGGCCAGTTCATCGGAATTTACAAACATGGGTAACTGCGATATTGAATTGTCAAAGAACTTGTTACTTTTATTATCAGATTTTGGAACGTTTTCCATTCTTATCCTCGTAAGTATTTATGCTTGAATAACACTTTTAGAACTCTCAACTTTTCTAACTGGATCGAATTACCTGAAGCGGTGCGCTATTCTTCAGAATTTGTTACATCTTCAGGCTCATTAGTTGGTGCTTCTTTATAACCATCCACTTCACACTCAACCTTAGACAAGTATCCCGACCCGTCGATTGAATGCTCAACAGACTTGATCACCCACTCACCGTCCAAACCTTCCCGGAGACTTGAAACTAAACACTTTCGCTCGGCGGAAAGCTCGGGATTGCCCGTGACGGTGAAAGAAAGCGTTTTCCCCTTTCGTGAGACTTCGCGGAACTTCCTCTCAGCTGCCTTCCGGGCACCATCCTCCGTTACTTTGTTGAAATCGAGTTCCATGACAACTCCCTCCTTTCCAACTAAAACTTTCCTCTTTTGAGCTGCATTCGCGTCGTACCAAAAGGCTCGAACTCCGGTGTAGGCTTTGGTCTGATTGCCTGAATATTCATAGCTGATAGGGTTTGTGACACTCACGGCAGGTAAATCCCTGCCGCTTGAAGTCTTTGCTTTGCCGGTCCTCACGGCTATTAGATTACCCGATGATATTTTGATCACAGCATCATAGCGGCGTCCGAGCCTTGTCATAAAAGCGATATCACTTTCAGTCTGATCCTGGTGATCGATCAGCACATTCTGCAGTTCCAAGGCCACGGCAGCTTTCAGACCATTACGCCTTGCAATCTCGCGGATATTCGAACCGAACGTTACCGAGTCCCAGGACTCTTCGCGTTGGCTTTTCAGCGATCTGCTCTGCTGAAGAGCCGTCGCTTAGATTTTCAGCACCCTCGGTGGCCCAGAGACAGCAATATGCTGGACGGCATAGCTCCCGACATCGATGAGGCGATCCTCGTAGCCAATCGCCACGGCGAATACTTGGCCGTCCTTTGGCCACTGAATAGCGGGTTCATCTGCGAGCATGAGGGTCATGCTGTCACTTTTCAGTCCGGCTTCGTCTTTGATGGTTAGGCTGATAAGCCTTGATTGGATGGCATTGGTCAGATCTTTTTCAGCTGTCTTGATCCGGAATTTTGGAGTCAATCAAAGAGCCTCACAGATTGGGTTATTTCAGTCGGTCTTTTCAGATCTGGGAGACTTAGCATCAAGGGCCTCGGCATTGGACCAACTCGACCGAGATTGTCTATAAACGGCAGCAGATCCCAATTCGCCCGGAGTACTGCTTCCACAGCCCCAGGCAGCTCCCCATATTGCTCGAAAGCAATGCGGTCGATCTCATCTCCGTCACGGAGCGGGCAAAGGTTCATAGGTTTCCATCTCAATCGTGAATTTGATTTTTCTGGGCAGACCGTCGCCAAACATGATGGTTCTGGTTTCCTTGATGGAAAGGACGATCCAGCGGCCAAGGTTCTGGCCTAGCTTCACATCCGCCATCGATAGCCGCTGCGGCTCCCCTTTAGAGGCCATCTCTCTCAGCTTTTGCAAATGAGACAGACCGCCAGCGAACGCTGGATACGAGACCCCAGTAAGTATGAATTCTTCAGATCCCGCGCCAAGAAACTGAAAAACGGGGTGCACCTTCAGCGGCTCTTGCCTCACCCAACGGTATTGTGATTCCCGCTCAATCCTATCTGGCACAAGGGATTTAAGCTCGAAAGTGAATTCCCCGAGTTTGGCAAAAGTTCTTTTTCGAATGAACAGGAGATCGAGCATCAGCTCACCTCGGCGGGGTCAAAAAGATTGAAGGATGGCGTCGGTTGAAAAGCCGCGCGGATGTCATTTTTGATCTTTTCAGCCACTTTCAGTGGAGCTTCGCTGCCGCCTTGCACAATTATTTCAGCATTGACTTTGATTTTATCCTCGAAGCCAAAGAGATCAAGGTTTTAAGGGCATCTTCGGACATAGCCCATTGAGAATCTAAAATGGAGTTCAGAGCAAAAGACAACATTGACCTCACCGCTAGTGCGAGGCAAATTTAGCTCTGAAAGCCATTGTAGGGAAGGTTTTGGGTGGTTCCCCTGGGGAACCACTTGGGGCTTTGAATTATGTTGACATTCAATAGAAATTTGGAAGTAGATTTTCTCTTATTCAGTTGCGAGAGTAACTCATCCACCCTTTACAATACGAAGGCCTTCGTACTTCACTGGTTCTGGACTTGGGGGCGTTGGTTCTGGACTGGGAGTTGGTGGCTCTGGCCTTTTTTCAACAACTACGGGCTGGGATTGAATGTGACCACGAGCAGAAAGTGGAATGAACAATAGAAAAAGGCCAAAGCCAACCATACAAATGCCGAACAAAAAGCTGCCCATTGGTTGCATCTTTCGAAGATCGTCCCAAATAGTTACGGCTTCCGATTTTTTCACCGGGAAATATCCTATGTATATATGAGTGCCATTGGCCCCGACATTCACAGAGTCGCCAATTTCTCTCGGCGACTGATTTTTTCCGAGCGTAATTTCAAACTCTGGATATTCAAAACTTCCTCTGACAATATTCACCCTAGCAACATCATCGCGCTTAAGTAGGATATTTGAAACTTCGGTTAGTGAAGCCTGATCTGAAACGCCCAAAATCGCGTTAACGTCAGCCTGATGTGATGGCGTGAGATCTCTGTGTCTGTCATGGGATTGGATGAAATCGTGCGCAGGAGATGCAGCAAATGCCAAGCCAAAGAGTAATAAAGAGAGGCCGATTATTTTATCATACACTGAGTCGAGTACTTTTCTATCCATACGAAGGCCCACCTAATTTAGGTTCAGGAGCCTCCATGGGGTGAGAAATTTATTGATAAATCCTCGCCAACTAGATCACAATCGGATAGGAGAACATTCCGCTTCAGGGCGCTACGCATCTGCCCAGCCTTATTAGCTTTTTGCGGATACTTTCATGGCGTAAGAGGGAGTTGATGCCGGCTATGAACTTATACATGTACATATCTAGCCGTAGACCTTGTCCTAATTATGGCATTGAACATTAACCTGCACAAATGCGGGCGATTCATCTGCTTCCGGATTTCTCGATAGGGCGGATATTTTGGACGATGGTATATCAAGCTCGCTCACCAGGAACCTGACTACACTAGATGCTTTTTCAGCCGCTTCCCTTAGATCATTATCTTTGGCTATGCCAATCACCTTAATGCTGATGTCGCCTTCCAGAAGGGAAATTTGATTTGCCTTCAAGACATCAAAACTGCTTTTGCTTTGTTGGTAATTCAGTGCATCATATGCACTGACAAAATAAATCTTGCTTCTGTCGCAAGCTGCCGCGCTCTTCTGCTGAGCAACACCAACCATGACTGCGATCATAAAGATCTTACAAGCATTTTTCATGGAACCATCCTTTTCTTAAAATGAGCAGTGGTTACGGTAGCTCTCCTTTTATTGTACAATGCCAAGTCTTCATTGCCAATATAACAGGAAGCTATGCAGCCAATGGTTAACAGAATTATGTTTTCTGGCCATTCTCGTGGTCGAACTAAGCTAGGTTGAATGGCGCCATCTGCATCGTTGCACCAAAAAGTACAAAACCAAGCAAAATAAGGTATATTTGATAAAAATAATTCTACTAAAGGAAAACACATTGTCGAAGAATCGTTCAACCTCATTTAGGCCAAAGAAAAAAGTAGGAAGAAAGAAGTCCGAAGCTAAAACACATCGAGTTTCGTCCAAGAAATCGGCGAGTAAAAGCAAGGAAGATAAAGTAAAGGCTCTTGTTACCATTGCGGACATATATTATGAGGTACAAGAGATAAAGAAGCTGTTTCAGGCGTCAACTTCGAATTCGTCAGAAGCCTTTGGGAAAAGTCTTCGCAGGCTTGAAGACGCGGGAAGACGGCTCGGAAACCAACTCTCAAGTGGCTCCAGGGATTTAATCACAGGTATAGGAGATGACCTAAAAAATTTCTTTGGTGGCTTGAGTCAGTGCTTTGATAAAATTGACGATGCTCTCATAAGCATTCAAAATCGTATCATTGACTACACAAATGAGCTCGCCAAAATCGCTCTAGATGCCTTTTCTATCTTCATAGAAGAGATCCTCTCTGCTGTTGGAGTCGAGATTGAGCGAGATCCGCAACCATCTTTGCTTCTTTTACGAAATCCCAACGGTGCTCTCTATGGTGGCGAAGTTCCAGATTGGAAAACTATAAGTTCTATTGCAGATCTGGAGCCAGCAAAGCACATCATAATTCATGGAATGGGCTATGATTCTCTTGAAGAAGTTTATGATGTATTCATAAAGAATTTTTCGAGTTCATCGGAAATATTTCAAACCGGATCAGCAACAGAAAGTGACAGAGCGTATGTTGTCATCTGGAAATCTCATATACTAAAAGAAAGTAAGGATCTTATATTGTCGACATTGACAAGAGCAGGCTGGCAGATAAGTGGAGCAGGACTTTTGTTGGTTTTAGCAACCCTTATTCGAGAAGAGGAGAGGCGCGCAGAGTTGGTTGCAGATTTCCTAGCGCCATTTGCCGAAGCACTGGTAAAAGGTGAGTCGCCAACTGAACGTAGTTATGTGTTTTCTCATTCCTATGGAAGCTACATTTGGGCTGGGGTATTGCATCGCCTGATGTCTGGGGGGCGGATACCAGGTATCTATACTCGACATAGCATTTGGTATAGCTTTCAGGCCGCGATTCCTCGAGATTCCTTTCAACAAGGCAAGCAATTCAGTGGCGCAGGTCAGTACTTCTATGCGTTTTCTGAAAACAGGAGATTTCATTGCTTCTTCACCTATACTGACATAGTCTTAACAACAGCGTACCTGTGGGCGAAAGGGGCTGTTGCAATGGGTGCGTATGGCCCTGTCGGATGGGGAACTGGACGCAAACCCATTCTTCATGATGCGACCTCCGCGGCACTGGAGTCGCATGGCGAAACCACGATACCTGGAACAGGTGGATATTTTGAACGAATTGATTCGTTATTAAATATAAGGACCATACTTGAGGAGGAAAATGACAAATGATGGGATTGTTTGTGCTTCTAAATTTTAGTACTACTGAAATTGACGTTTGTCCAAATTTTACAGGGAAGTGGTCTGGACGGTGTGAAAGCGGAAATCATGGAAGTTTGACTTTAGGTCCCTATTCGAAATTCCTAGAGGTCAGACAACAGTCATGCAAGACTATAGAACTGAGGTGGAAAACCAATCTTCCCGGCCGTTATGATTCTGAAGAATATGAAATTCTTAAAACTTACTCGATGGTGAATTTTTCTGGCTCTCGCAACTCGTTTGCTGGGGCATTGGCTCAGTGGGTGGGTGAGGATGCCTCACGTCATGTAGAAATAACCGAACAAATCATGGTGACCACTACATTGATCGATCCAAACGATTTTTCCACTAAATTTGTTTCTAAATGGGTGCGCTTGATTGATGGTAAGTTGCAAATCACTGAGCAAATAAAAAATTTGGCAATGTCGTATGATGGTCAGAACTGGATTACAAAAGAGTATTTATCCGACGAGATCTGCTCATACGACAAGGGCGATTTCAGCATTAAGTCCAGGCCGCACTCACAATAAAAACTCCATTTTCGTTTCCAAAGGCAGGCAGGGCATACCCTAGACCATTGAAGAGTTACTTACGCCCGTTACAGAGCTTACAATAGGCTGGGGCTTGAATATGTCCACCTCCTCTTGAAACTCCTGCATATGCTTATCAAAATCCCGCCCCTGACCCTCGATAATCGAACGACGTGATCTCACGCCGGTATCAATTTCCACTTCGTTCGCCTTCGCCTCTTTCAGGGGATCAATCGACTCCATCTCGGTACCGGTCCACTGCGTGCAAAAATATGCCTGACGCTTCATAGGATCATCGAATCCGGGAGCATCGATAAGGCCCTCTCGAACCGCGTCAGAGATAACCCATTCCCACACCGGCTGGCAAAAGTCGGAGACGAGCCAAGCCCTTCTCACCTTGAATGCCTTCCAAGCTTCCAAAATTGCCCCACGAGCGGCTGAATAGGATGATTGGAAGTGCTGGGTTATAATTTCATAGGGAAGCCCCAGACCGATTCCTATCTGCTTGATCACGGCCTGCACGAAGGGGTCAAAATTGCTATTGGGGCGACCAGGGGACGAGGTGTCGACTTTTTCTCCTGGAAGAAGATCCACCATAAGACCGGGCCCAAAGGTCTTGGTCTGCCGCTCTCTTTGCGCATCGGGGTCTTTATCTCTGGCAATGTGGGCTGACGATCTATCGCCAAAAGGCGATCCAAGCTCTGAGGTGACGAAGGTGGTGTAGAAGGCGCTCAGAACTGCCGCCATGATTTCGGCTTCGGTATAGCGGGAAATTTGCTTGAACTTCTCCACGACGGGGGCCAAAAATGGCTCTCCACGACTTTGACCGGGA
>JBGSTF010000340.1:0-5437 GCA_041736645.1 Oligoflexus sp.
AGCTGTGATGTGCCGCTCCTCCGACTGAATTATGTTAACAAATGGGCGAATAGCTCCAAATTTTTGCAGGATCAAGCGGTATGTGGCGCGAGCCTTGTATTCATCTTCAAGGGCTTCCAAAAGCGCACTTTTGAGTTGTTCTGACATTTGACATCTCCGACTTGTCAATGGCTTGAGGCATAAGGCCGCAAGGCATTCATGGTCACGCCGACCGTGGTCAGATTATGGCAAAGGGCGGCGGCGACCGGTGAAAACAAACCAAATGCTCCCAAGGCCAGCAGGCCGCTATTGACGGATGCTATCGCAATGAGATTGGTTCTGATACGTGCCATAGCCAGGCATGACAAATTCCTGGCACGAACTATCGACAAGAGGCGGTTATCCAGGATGATGATATCCGCGCATTCCTTGGCCAGTTCCGACCCATCATTGAGGGCAACTCCAACATCAGCCAAAAGAAGTGCGGGTGAATCATTCATTCCGTCACCCACCATGCAAACACTAGGGCTCTCTGCCCGCAGCCTTTTAATGTACTCATGTTTTTCAAGCGGTAACACTGCAGCAATCACATCCGTAATACCGATCTGTCCCCCAACACGCCGCGCACTTTCGATACTATCTCCAGTCAGTAGAACCAGCTTTCTGGCTTTGCTGGCTTTGAGCTGCTTCACAAAATCTGCGGCGTCGGATCGTATGGAATTTTCAAGACCCATGAGACCAACCAGCTGATGTCCTATAGCCACATAAAGCAGCTTCATACCTTGCTGTACGGGGGATCGTTCATCGTATTCACACGCCGTAAGATCGATACCGCTATCCTCGAGAAACTTCCTTGATCCAACCAGGATACGTTCACCGTTTAGTTCAGATTCCAATCCACTGGCAACTCTCAAAGTGATCCGCCCATGCTCTTCTCCATGCTCAAGATGAAGCTTTTCAGCTTCTTTCACCACGGCATTGGCCATCGGATGTGGAAAGTGCTCCTCGAGGCAGGCTGTCTGCCTCAGGACGAAATCCTTATCATAGCCGTTGTAGGTCCTGACAAAGCTGACCTGAGGTTGCGCCGTTGTTAGCGTACCTGTTTTATCCAGAACGAAAGTGTCCGCTTTTGATAGAGCCTCAAGCGCTTTCCCACCTTTAATGATAATCGCTTCCCGCAAAGCCACAGAAAGTGTGTGATTGATTGCCAGGGGAATAGATAGTTTCAAAGCACATGAAAAATCCACCAGCAAGACAGCGACAGCTCGCCGCACATTGCCAGTCAGCAGGAATGTTAAGGCACTCAGTGCCAGAACAGGCGGGGCCAGACGATCGGCGTATGTTTGGGCCAATGACTCATGTTTCCCCATGCGCTGCCACGATGTTTGAATGATCTGCTCGATCTGGGCCGCTCGTGTCTCGCCGGGTCTGCTTGAGACAGAGATGAGCAGCTCACCCTGTTCCACTATCGTTCCAGCCAGAACTCTGTCCCCAGAATTTTTACTTTGAGGCAATGAGTTTCCAGTCAGGGATGCTTCCTGAACCAGGGCATTCCCTTCTTGCACGATACCATCTACAGTTATGACTGTACCTGCATTGGCAATGACTTCATCACCAATATCCAATTCCGAAGTTGCAACGCGTACTGTTTGATCTCCTCTCCTAATCCATGTCCATTCGGGCCCCACTGGAAAATGCTCCCGCTGGTCCTCAACAGTTCGTAAACGTGTCCGATTGTCAAGAATTTCACCGAACTGAAGCAGGACCGTGATAGAACCCGCAGCCGTGTAATCCTTGATGAAGAGTGCTGCGATGATGGCCGTAGCATCGAGCAGGTCTGAGTCGACTTTCTTTGCCACCAGCGCTTGCATGCCTTTTTTAAGGGTAGGCCAGCAGCCGACCACAAGGATCGCAAGCCGCCAAGGAGCTGGGATCATAAACTGAATCACTAGTGCCACTAAGCTTATAATCAATGATTTGAAGACGGGATCGCCGTGCCATGGGCTAGATAAAGTGCGGAAAGGAGCTACTTTTTGCGTTGCTTCTGTTTTGACCAACTGCAGAATAGTCTCACGAGTGGTAGTTCCTCCGTTAAAGAAAATGAGAATAGACCCCGTAGCGACGGAGCCCCGCACATTGTCTACGGTCTGGATCGCTTGTATCCTTTGAACAAGATCATTCAGAGTCTTTTCTGCGAATCTTCGCTGCACCGGACGCAGACGAATCCTGCCAGGCAATTCATGAGCAATTTGAAAGTTCATATATGCAGCCTCGGCATGCATAGTGTCATGAAGTCTCAACAAGCATGCTGAGAGGGAAAATATCACATCCCCTCAGCAGAAAGTTACAAAAAAAATCTGAGTCCTCAGAAGAATATGTAGGAACTTTCGGTCACGAGATTTATTGGATGCAAGACCTTGTTCATATTGAAGAAGAGGACAAGCTGGCTCTGATCCCAGTTGTGCGCCACATGCTTTCTATCGAGACTTGAGCTTCTCGTTAAGCAGTTCCCAAACCACACTTGCCCCAGCCGTAGCTCCGGACGCGGCTGCGAGCAAAACAGAATGCGCCATGTTCATGTTGTCGCCGCATGCATATACTCCTGAAACACTTGTTCCGCCACGCTCGTTTACCTTATAAAATCCAAAGTCGTTCTTTTCACATCCGAGCAATTCGCCGATCTGTGATTTGAAGCGGAACGGCTCATTGGGAAAAAAGAAAAGATACGGCAGGTCTTTTGTTTTCCCGTCTTCCAGAACCACTGTCTTCAGAAGCTCACCGTGATACTCCAATTTGCGGATTTTGGTTTCGATCAACTCAACTTTATTTCGTTTCAAAATATCGAGTTGTTCTACGGAATAGACGGACTTTCCGTTCGTGAAAAGGGTCAGTTCTGAAGCAAGATCAAAAATCATTGGCAAGGCGTGAAAAGCCATCGGATGATTTGTCACGAATCCAAGCTTAGAACCGCGCACCTCGTATCCATGACAATAAGGGCAATGGAAAATAGATTTCCCCCACAGCTCATTAAAGCCAAAAATTGATGGCAATGAGTCGAGCACGCCGTAGGCGAGAACTAATTTTTGCGCTTGAACCATTTCGCCAGTTGACAGCTTTGCTAGGAATCCTTTTTCAAATTTTTCGGCCGATAGAACCGAGGCTGTTTTGGTTTCAATCGTCTTGTACTTCTCTAAATCTTTCCGGGTTGCATTTCTCCATTCGCCTGGATGGATACCATCACGTGAAGGGAAATTGTTCACGTGCGTCGAGGGATAGTTTCTCGGCCTATTGTCATCACACAGAAGGGCAGTCCTGCTTAATCGTCCCAAGGTCATACCGGCCGTCAAGCCTGCGGGGCCGCCTCCGACAATAAGTACTTCATAGTCCTTCTTCATTTTTCGCCTCCTTGTGCGTTCGTGACATGAGTGGCGAAAGCAAGACCATTGCGATCTGCCCTCCAGCCGTGCTTTGTCTACCATACTGCATCAATCAAATTGAAAGGACGCACCTTGAGGGAAGTGACAAAGGACATGAATGTCTCTAATTCAAAGTCAGCTTTTCGTCCAGTGTCAGTTCACCCCTAACGACCGAGGAACCTGAAGGCTGCCTCTGTCGCACAAATCGCTGCGGCTTTCGCGATCTGTAAGTCGCGCCTAAAACCGGGTGAAAGCAAAGCTGAGCAATACGAAGACCTTGGTTTTCTGAATCGAGATAGGGTCTGAGCATAATAGGCGAAGGGCCAAGGTTAAATAGCTCCAGCGCAATTTGTCCCTCAAACCCAGCGTGTATCAACGGAGCTGTCACATGGACCCCGAGACCGAGACGACCAAGCAAACTCCGTCCCTGGATCTGAGCCTGAATACTGCTGGCGAGCCCGATGTATTCCCGCGTCTGAGCAAGGACAAACTGTCCAGGTTTGAGTAAAAACCCTTCCGCACCCACAATTTCAGTTGTACTGACCAGAGAGGCCAGAGAAAAATCATCCGTACTTGGATCAATTGCTATATCAGCGGACGGAGTCCAAATCTGAAACACCTTATCCAGATGCAGATCAAGACCACAGGGCTCCCACACCATGGTTTCTTTGGGAATTCTGTCCCTTTCGTTCCAACCCAACCAGATTGTCCCTTGATCAATCATCCTTTTGATTGCAATACTCGTATAGTACATGGATACCTCACTTGCTATGCGAGTCGGCTATTTGTTCAGCCAGATACTCGAACGCCTTGTCCAGTTTTAGTGCTTCTGATTTTTCACCTGAACGACAACGAATTGAGACAGTTCGCTCGGCACATTCCCTATCACCAACAATCAGGAGAAACGGGACCTTCTGCAGGCTGTGTTTGCGTATCTTATTGGATATGGTGTCGGAAGATAAATCGTGTTCTACACGCAATCCATTTACTTTCAAACACTCAACAAGTTCAATTACATAGTCCGCATGGCGATCGGCGATGCTCAAAACCACT
Organism: Oligoflexus sp.; assembly: GCA_041736645.1. Lineage (GTDB taxonomy): Bacteria > Bdellovibrionota_B > Oligoflexia > Oligoflexales > Oligoflexaceae > Oligoflexus. The sequence goes on from JBGSTF010000340.1 coordinate 4,449, forward strand.
ATCTGCAAAGGTGACAACCAAGCTGGCAATCGACCAGCATGGTGCTCAAGCAGAATACCAATGAATCGTTCCAGCGACCCAAATAGCGCTCGATGCAGCATCACAGGTCGTTCCTTGTTGCCTTCGCTATTGATATAATTCAGATCAAAACTCTCCGGCAAATTCAGATCAACCTGCAGTGTTCCACATTGCCATTCACGGCCGATGGCATCTTTTAAAGCAAACTCCAATTTGGGACCATAGAAGGCGCCCTCGCCTGCTTGGATATGATAGTCAAGCTTGAGGGAAGCAAGAGCCAACGATAGTGTCGATTCCAAAAAATCCCAATCGGACTCACTTCCCATTCTTTGGTCGGGCCGAGTCGATAGTTTGATCTTGATACGATCAAATCCAAAATAACGATAAGTACTGAGCACAAAGCTCACAATCTTGCGACACTCATCGAGTATTTGTTCACGGCTGCAAAAAATATGGGCGTCATCCTGAGTGAAGTGTCGAACCCTCAAGAGGCCATGAAGGGTACCCGACGGCTCGTAGCGATGAACCTTGCCAAATTCTGCCAGGCGCAAGGGGAGCTGCCGGAAACTTTTTTGCCCCTGCTTAAACAGAAGAACAGCCCCCGGGCAGTTCATAGGTTTGAGGGCGTAAACGGCTTCATCTTCCGTGGTGCAGGTAAACATATGCTGCCGATAATTCTTCCAGTGCCCTGATGTTTCCCATAGAGAGCGATCCATCACATCAGGGGTATTGACCTCAAGATAACCGGCCTTGTCCTGCTCGTCCCTCATATAGCCGACAAGTTGCTGAAATAGTTTCCAACCACGCGGATGCCAAAAGACCGAACCAACAGCTGCCTCTTGGATATGGAAGTAATCAAGCTCCACCCCAAGCCGCCGATGATCACGCCGTTGCGCCTCTTCCTGGCGTTGTACGTGCTCTTTCAATTCCTGCTCACTTATCCAACAGGTTCCATAAACGCGCGGCAGGGC
>JBGSTF010000349.1:0-6296 GCA_041736645.1 Oligoflexus sp.
GCCCGCCCTGAAAGACTCTGTGATTCGGTGGAAACTTACAATGCAGAGATGACATGATTCCCTCAATCCTTGAGGGAGCTTCCGGCAGTTGAAAAGCGGACGCAAGTCGCCTAATATCCGAAGTAACGGATCAGCGGGGTCGCGCTTTGTTGCTATTGCCAGGCTCCGTTGTTTCGGGAGGCTGAAGGTTCGAACTTCAGTCTCCATCAAAAGCCACTGAGCCCTACCATAAACATCCAAGCCGAAGATTCAAATGCTATTTTTTCTACTGTGGAATAGTTAGGAACGCAGAACCTAATCCTTAAAGCAAGAATTTGCAGTTCCGGAAAACCATCAGAACTGCCTTATGGCATAAAACGGTCCGAACATTCCCGAACATGATGCAGAGAAAACAAGAGCAAAGCGGAGTAAGGTGAGGTAACGATCTTCCAGGATAACTCTCGATAATCGTGTTATAATATCCCTAAATCAAAAAGAAATTCTGAAACCAAGCATCGGGTTCAAGTCCCGCCCTGAGCACCATTCGCTTTCCAACCCTCGCTCTTTCCTTCTTCTTTTTTGATTCCCTGAACACTTTTAGAATTGCGACTGTCTCTTTAGAGGCACAGCTGTTGCTGGGTTTGCGGTTCAAGATCCAGAGTGAGCAAGTCCTATCGCTGATTCTTCAATCATTTCGAACCTATCCTTTGGCGTCCTCATTGCAAGGAGACCTTTGAGCTTGAAACTTCGCTCATAAGGATTCTGCAATGAAACGCTCATCAGTCTTTTTTCTTTTACTTCTGACTTTAAGCCAAACAGCCTGTATCACCACACTTCATACGCAACCCTATGTCCACGAACGCCGAGTTCAGGTCCTCAGACATCGACCCATTGTCGTCGTGCCACGCGCACCAGAAACTGTAGTGACCGTTCGTCGCTATTGAAAGAAAGTTATTTGGACATGTCCTGCAACAGCTGCCACTGCTTGATTTGCCGAAGAGTCTCATGCAGGACGACTCCCTCCCCTTCACCTACCGATTCACAGGCCTTTTGCAGTCGATCGTCTCGAGTCACTGCCAAGGCAATCAAAGCATTGCGTCGCAAACCCTCACGCTTTGCACGCGTCAAGGGTGTTCCTCCGATCCAAGCTTCATAACGCTGCTGACTCATTGTCGCCAATTCCAAAAGATCAGGATTGATGAGGTCATGTCGAATGACTTCGCTCGTGAGAGGAGCCTTTCGATTGTAGGGACAGGCCAGCTGACAAAGATCACAACCAAAGATATAAGTCGGTAGCCAAGGCCAAAATTCGAACGGAATGGGACCTCGGTGTTCTATGGTCCAATAGGCTAAACACTTGCGGGCATCCAATTTATACGCAACATCCAGAGCACCCGTGGGGCAGTTAACCTGACATCGAGTGCAAGATCCACAGCCACCTTGGTCTGTTCTTAAAGTCGGATCGACCTGAAGAAAAGAGTCGTTACTCCTCACCCGCTTGGTTAGAAGAATTTCACCAATGAGCAGAAGGCTGCCTTGCTGCGGGTGAATGTAGCATGTGTTTTTGCCGATGAATCCCTGTGAAGTCCGCGCTGCGAGAGCTCTTTCTAATAAAGGGGCGCTGTCAATGGTGACACGACCTTGCAATCCAGTAATAAGAACCTTGAGCTCTTGCAAGACCCCGCTGGCTTTTTTCCTCATCGACTTATGGTAGTCGCGCAGCCGAGCATATTGCGCCACTCGATAAGCACCGCGCCGAGCAGCTTGCAATTTATCGCCTTGAAAATAGGGCAAAGCGAAGACAAGAGCTTGGACGGCATCATCCAATAGACCGCGAGGATCCTGCCGAAGGTGCTTGTTGTTTTGCAGGAAATCCATACCAGCGTGCTGCCCTTCTTCAAGCCAATGTTCAAAGGCTGGAAAGCTTGGCTCCGGACCCAGCTCAACCAAACCCAAGAGAACAAGACCTTGCTTCGAGCAAAGCTGATGAAGTTCGTCACGGTTCATGCTTTCTTGCTGCCCTGGACTTGAGTGAGGTGCGAGCGAAGAGCATCATCAACATCCTTAAATGCCGCGGAACGTCCCCACCAAAGTTTTTGACCTAACAGGGCCTGACCAATGAGCATGGGCAGTCCGTCTTGAGCTGGCAAACCCTTAGCCCTCGTGGTATCAAGAAGCGCTGAAGTCTTACCATAAACCAAGTCTACCAACGCACCTTCGAATTTATCAAGAGCTGGAACGAGCGATTCCAAACGGTCTCCATGCAAAGGAGCACTGGTGGTTTGAATCAGGAGTGACCCCGGCTCGAGGCGACAGATCTCTGCCAAAGTCTTCGCATCGAGCTGATCAAAGCGAACCCGATCCAAAGGCTTGAGCCAGTGACTGTCTCTGTCAGGACTACGACGAAGCACGACGATAGGCAAACGAGTCTTCTTAAGAAAATAGTCATAGAGCGCTAATGCGGCTCCGCCATTTCCTAAAAGGATTATGTTAGGAAACTTTTGCAACTCGAGTTTGTTTTGTTGCAAGCCCAACACAAATCCTTCGGCATCGGTCGAAGTCGCCAACCAATTGCTTTCACCACGATAGAGTGTATTCACAGACGATAATCCGGAATCTGAAAACATGCGGGCTGCCTGCTCTTTGAACGGAACGGTAATGTTGAAGCCGAGCGCTCCGATATCCCACATCGTTTGAAAAAAACTGCGTTCTGGAAATTTTTTCCCAGAGCTATCAAGAGGAAGGTAAACGGAATCCATTCCTAAAGCTTGGGCTGAAAAATTATGAATGAAGGGGGAAAGACTGTGGCTGATTCCACTGCCCAAAAGACCCAGAATTCGAGTGCTGCCTTGAATTTTAAGGCAATGAAATAATTGACTCATTTTAAGCTCTTCCCCGTGTAAGACCGTTTTCAGCTCGATTTTACCCCGCTTTGCAGCGGGGATTGGCGAGGAAAAAAAATGCATCGAAGATAAGCTGTTATGCAGGCGGTAGCTCAGTCAACTGTTGACGCATTTCATGCACGGGGACGTTATGCTCGAGGAATTGAATATTGACGAGGATATTTTCAGGAGATCCGCCCAGACTCTTCATTCGCGTCACTCTGCCCAAGACCGGCGCAGAAACGGCACCATCTGGATTCTGCAAACTTCCCAAATCCAAATGAAGCTGACTGCCTTTACGGAGACCCCGATCCGCCACCACCAAAGTGGCACGATCAGAAGTCAAAGATCTGAGATAGCCCTGCCTTGAGCCCTCCGACTCTCGCTCGGTCGTATAGGCAATACGCATAAATAACTGGTCATCACGGACCTCTTCCGGCTGAGCACCTGGATTCCGCTGACGCCGTATAAACCATATAACGAGGGGTCCAACGAAAACAACCAGCCCAATCAACATGAATAAAGCGACGCTGCTGATTCCCCCGCTGGGATCTGTACTTGGAAGTTCTAGAGCCATGCCCTGCCCAATCTTTCCCCTCGCTTGACAACCGGCCTGTATCGCCGTGCTATACTTGTGATAGGCAATTGCGCCTGTGATCAGGTGATGTTACATATCAGGGCAATTCTTTTGCGCACCTTTGGATTCGATTATAGAGCACAAGACCAGCTGGCGCAAAGATAGTAAATCTGCAGCAAAGGATATTTTTTTGAAAGTTTTGCGCAGTTCTTCACCCATAGGGCCCAGTCCTTTGCCATTTGAGGCCAGTGCGCTAACTATTGGAAACTTCGATGGCTGCCACCTGGGACACCAGCAGCTGATCGCTCGTGTCCACGATGAGGCGTTAGCGCGGGGCTACACCAGCTTATGTCTGAGCTTTGACCCCAATCCTAAGCAGTTTTTTCGACCAGAGCGTCGCGTTGGAAAACTGTTTCAAGCGCAACAGAAGCTCCGGGCTCTGCAAGAACTCGGATTGGATTTCACCGTGATCCAAGAGTTTGATCAGCTCTTCAGTCAATTGACCCCAGTAGAATTCTATCACAAGCTCTTACGACAAAGCCTCAAAGCGAAAGCCATCATTATTGGACATGACTTTCGCTTTGGGCAAAATCGACAAGGCACCTTTGAAATTCTGAAGCAACTTGGAGCGCCGGACGGGTGCGTGGTGGAAGAGATTGCACCCCAGCAATGCAATGAGCAGGTCATCAGCAGCAGCAGCATTCGCAAGGCCCTAACTGATCGGAACTTGACTCGCGCGCGTGAACTCCTCGGCCGCCCTTATCTGCTAGAGGGACCGGTCGTAAGCGGCCAAAAACTGGGGCGACAGCTGGGATTTCCAACCGCAAATATTGCTACGCAAGATCAACTTTTGCCAGGTTTAGGCGTCTATGCTGGTTATGCAGTGATTGGAAAAGAGCCCAGCATTTTCAAAATCGCCAATGATCGAAAGCCATGTATTCTCAATATTGGACTGAGACCTACGGTTCCCGGGGCAGATCCAACCGTCACAACGGAAGTGCATATCTTAACGCCTGGCATTGGGCCTGACGCTCTCTATGGCGAAACTTTAGGGATTTATCTCACTCACTTCATTCGTGCTGAGCAAAAATTTTCTTCTTTGGATGAACTTAAAAACCAGATTACTATGGATTGCGCCCAGGCACGGGCAATGCTGTAAGACGGCAAGGAGGGAGCGATCGCTCCCTCATCCTGAAAAAAGGCTAAAGCTTTGGATTGGCACTGATATCAGTGAATTCCGCTTTGGAATAGGTTTTTGCCGCCCAATCCGTCACCTCAAAACTCAGGCGACGAACTTCACGATCGCCAGTAATCTTCGACTCATAGACTATCTGCACTTTGTTATTGGTAACAGAAAGCAATTGTCCCGAACTCAGTGATGTATCGAAATCCAAAAAGACGGGAAATGATGCTTGGTCGTAGTAGGAGCATGGCTCACTTGCCAAGCCTGTCCATGGTACTGTCCCCGTGGTCCGATTCACCAACAATGGCAGCACAGCGCCATCACTCACTCGAACGAGAAGCAATACATTGCTCGGTTGCGTCCTAGTCTTGCAGAACCAAGCATCATAGCCAGTGATGAGAAAATAGGCGCCATCAGCCGTGGCAGAAATCGTCCCGACTGTTAAAGGCTCATTGGTGAGATAGCTCGGAGCCAAGGCATCAAAAGCGGTCGAACTGAAGGCTTTAAACTGTTCGACGCCTTGCGCGACTCCTACATTCAACTGATATCCCTCAGGTCGCTCAGAGAAAGTTCCCAGCTTTGGCTTCAATCGAACTGCATCTAATTTTTTAGCATAAAGCAAACCAAGCGCCGATGCGGTACTGGGCCCATTTGCATCGGAAGCTGCCAGCGTCAGAGTATTCGCATCCAAGGCCCATTGTCCGGCCCCTGTGCTTTTGCGGCTTTGAACCGTGACTTGGCCTGCGCTGGCACTTTTTCGCGTGAATAAATAAAGATCCGACCCGACCACCGCAAATTGCGCTCCGTATTCACCGGCGAATGAAGCCTCATCGGTTAGAACGGGCGTGCCTGTGTCGGTAAACGAATAGACTCGCACAGTATCAACACCGCCTTTGCGTTGGGTATAACTCAAAAAGCGCTTTCCGCTCGGGGCCAAGGCTAGGTCTCGCAAACGCGCGTCGTTATCGACAGACAGCGTGATTTGTTGCAGCGCATCGAATGAATTGAGGAGCAGATGGTTCTTTTCTGCATTGAATCGCCATGTTAAGCTCCAGGAGCCATCATCACTGAGACTGGTCGCCAGCTCATCCGTATTCGGCTCGAGGGTAATGGACTTGTTCAGCGCAACGAGCTTAGGCTCGACGCTGCCATTGTATAGATAGACCCGATAGGCACCCGCATCACGTCTGGATAAGAACGCCACTTTCTGGCCATCCGAGCTCGACTGTGACGCAAAATCAACGTAGATGGGGTTTTCTGTGGCCGATGTGGGACCAACGACAGCGGTCGATTTCGTATCTGTGCTTCCACAAGCAGCCAACAAGAGGGCCATGGGCCCAATCCAAGGTCTCATAAGACTTTGATTCCTCCGATGAATAGAAACGGCCGACAGGCATTTTATTCCTATGGGCAAGCCGGGTTTGAAGGGCTATGCTCAAAGGATAGAACCCACTCTGCCCAGGCAAAAGGCACGTCCTCACGGACATTTTCCCAAGCGCGGCACCGATTATAACCATGAACGCAGAAAAATTGCGAAAATTAAACCATAAAAGTCAGGATGACCGCTATTTCAACCGTGAGTTGAGCTGGTTAGCCTTTAATTCGAGAGTCCTGGAAGAAAGCCGCCGTTCTCGCACCCCACTCCTCGATCGCTGCAAATTCCTGGCAATCTGCT
>JBGSTF010000351.1:0-30491 GCA_041736645.1 Oligoflexus sp.
GCATCGCTCACCAAGAGCCCATGATACCTTCGCGTCGGGCAATCCAAAACGTTGCCGGAGGCGCAGAAACAGTGATTTTTTTACCGTTGACGATGATGCCATCGCTCACGGCTTCTACTGTAGCGCCGAGGGTTCCGTGCACCGAGTCATATTTGAAAAGATGCGCGAGAGTCTTCGTATCCGTCAGGTCATTGATATGGACGATTTCAAAATCTTTCCGCTGCAAAGCGGCTCGTGCGACGACGCGACCGATGCGGCCGAAACCGTTTATACCGATTCTTAAGGTCATGATCCCAACTCCTAACTGGTCAATTTCTATCTATCAAACAGCTGGCCCTTTTATACTCCGCGTTCCTGGAAAAAGCTATAGCCGCCGCTCTGGGCCTTAATCCTGGCTTCCAATCTGTTCTTTCGGCCAAAACCGAGTAAAATGGACCTAGGTAGCTTATCGTGCGAGGGGGCCCGTATGCTTTTCCGTCAGAGTTGTTCCTGCGCATTTTTACTGGCGTTTTTTATTGGTTTGCCGGCCAGTCTTGGCTTTGCGCAGAAGCCGGCGCGCTCCAAGCCGACGGCTTCTCTGCCGATCGAACCCGCGAGTGCGGATCACGATATCTTGGAAGACAAGAGCATGGAACCTACAGGAATGGAATCTCGGGCGATCGGCCAAGTCAAAGCAAGGCCGCAAAGGTCTCAAGAAGCTAGCGAGATTGCAGCCCAAGCGGCCCTGCTCATGACTCGTGATGGTTTTGGAGCCCAGCTCCACGTTTTAGAGTACACCCAGCCGTGGCTGGCAATGAGCCAGTCCTTGCGCTTTGAAAAACAGGAGCAATCGGCCAACGCGCTCTATGAAAGTCGCTATGGTTTGATGCTGGGTCTGGAGCTTCATCCGTGGCGAAGTGCTCGATTTTCTCCGGTGCTCAATCTCAGGGCCGGTGGGGATCGCTTTCTGCGTGGCTGGCAGAAGTCTGCATTGGATCTCTTTGGATTCGAAGCTGCCGCTGGCCTTGAACTCAAACTCGCGCGCGCCGCCTCGTTTCTTTTCCAATGGTCTGAAGTCTACTACCCCGATCTAGACGAACAGCTCTTCACCGATCAAAAACTAGGCCAGCGCTATGCCGGTAGCTTCCAGGTTTTCTTTAACCTGCGTTGGGAATCGGCCATGTAGTCACGATCTAAAAGCTAGATCCTGGCTCTTTGAGAAACGCCGTTTCTTCGGCGGTCGAGTGTCTTCCAAGGATCGCATTGCGATGGGGAAAACGGCCAAATCGAGCAATTATGCTGCGATGGGCCTCGGCATATCGAAGAGCATTGCCAATGAGCTCCTGGTGCGAAGGAGCCACCCGCTCCAGTAATTCTTTAAAAGACTTCACACCAAGATCCTGTATGCCCAAATCCTCACAGTGCATGGTCGGCATCAAGACGAAATAAGCATGCACTGCGGGGAGCTGCAAAAACCGGCTGCTTTGAATCGCCGTCACTGAGGTTGCCAGAGCTTTTTTATCGTAAGCAAAGGCTCGCGGCGTGTCGCGAAACATATTGCGGGTGAATTGATCGAGCAGCACGATCAGGGCGACCAAACCCTCATCGTCAACGATCCATCGATCGAAGGCACCCATAAAAGCTGGATCAACGTATTCCAGATAGTGCTTGCGGATCTTGCTATCAAAGTCAGATGATTTGCCAAACCACTGTTTGACATTGGCTTCTGGGGCGTGTCCGGCTTGGTCCAAGGTCCCAAACCAAAGTCGATGAATCGCCTGGACCAAGGGTTCTTGTGCGTCTGTCATATCTATTCTCCTTTGTTCCTGGCTTTTTCCAGATCGACGGCTTGCCATAGATACCAAGCCGCGAGAGATCGATAGGGTTTCCAGCGAATACTGTATTTTAAAAGAGCCTCTGGCGTGGGCATATTGCGCTTATGAAAAGTTAAAGCGAAGCCCTTGCGGACACCAAAGTCAGAGTCTGGTAAAACATCGACCCGACCCAAATCAAAGATAAGCAGCATCTGTGCTGTCCATGGTCCGATTCCTCGAACTTTACTGAGGATCTTGATGATATCCTGATCACTCATCTTGGCCAGATCAGCCATGATAGGGATGTCCCCTGCTACAATGCGTCGGGCGAGATCCTTGATCGAGAGGATTTTAGAGCGTGATAGTCCGACGCCACGCAGCAGATCGTCTGAGGTTTCGAGAACTGCACTGGGATGCGGGAATTCTTCGCTGGCGAAGAGGGCTCGGAAGCGGCCAAAAATTGTCGCTGCGGCCTTACCGTGCAATTGTTGATACACAATGGCCTCTGTCAGAGCAGCAAATACCGAAGAACCATATTTGGGCCGCAGCAGGCAAGGTCCAACTCGCTCGATCAAGGTTGCCAGCTGCTCATCCTGTTTCTTTAGCTGCTCAATAGCGGAAGCTGCAGAGCTTTGGAAATCGCTTTTCCAATCCATCATGCTCGCGATTTCTATGGCCAGGATCTGTTGTTTGGTTTGAATGCCGCCAAACGCGGAGTATCCTCCCATTTTGCCGCCGGCAGCCATCACGCGATGACAGGGAATGACGAGAGGCCAAGGATTGCGACCCATGGCCTGTCCGACGGCGCGCGCCGCATTGGGTGAACCCACTTGACGAGCCAATTCACCATAGGTACGCGTTTGTCCTGACGGAATGGCCCGAGTGGCCTGGAAGACTTTTTGAAAAAAAGGCGGACTTTGACCAAGATCGATAGGAATGGCTGACAGGTCGGCCTGAGTTCCTAGTAAGAATCTCTGCAGGCGCTCGGCTGAGTCTTTCACCCAGATCGGACATTGATCCAGGTCCATTTCGCGACAGGGTTTGGCTTTGTCGATTAAGCGGCGCTTGGCTTCTGCTGCTGATTTCTCTGGCAACTGGACGCGTTCAATGAAAGATTCATTCCACAGAAGACCACAAGGGCCGATCTCGGTATCGAAGAAGCAATAGCTTCGGTTCTGAACAACGGCCATGATCTAACGCTCTCCCAAGCACGATAAACAGCAACTCCTATCTGGCAGAGGTTGCGGCCGCTTTTCAAGCGAAAACTTGGAAATATGTATGGCTGCCTCAGGACTTCATTGATGAGCCAATGTCAGCTTGCCGATTTGGTGCCCAAAAAGCTTTTCAACTTTTCAGAGTCAGTCGCTCCTGGCTGGGCATTGATCTGAGCCCTTATCTGACTGACGCCGCCGGTCGCAGCGCCCGTTCCACCAGCCGATTGGTAAATTGTCGCGGCGTTCTCGGCATTCAAAAGACTGCTCAGAATATTGATAGCGGCAGCTTCGTCCAGGTTCGCCAATTCGTCGACGTCAAAACTACCATCACCATCGGCATCGAAATATTTAGCCTGCAATGCTGTCAGAGCGGTGTTGAACATGGAGACTTTAAACAGATCACCATCGGTGAGCTCTTCATTGGGAATTGTGGCGAGTAAATCAGTCGATTCTGCCAAGAGGGAAATGCTCGTATTGGTAGCCGTGGGCAAAATTGTAAAGAGTGCAGTTAAGGCATTGCCCGAAGCACTGCTATCAGATTTGGCCATTTCTAAGGCGATATCGGTAGTGTCGACGCCTGCTTTCTGCGCTTTGGCACTCGCAAGAAGAGAAACATAGAGCCAATTTTCGGGCTCACTAGCGAGCGCCTTTTCTAGGATCGATATCGCTCGATCGGACTTTCGTTCATCCATCGCAGCAACTGCTGCATCGCCAGGATCTGGTGTCGCGACCATTTCAAAAACATTGGTGCCGCAAGCACTGGTGAGTCCCAGAAGAGAGAGGCATAAAACGATCGACTTCATGCAGAGCCCTCCCTTAAAAGCCGGCCTTGAGCCGAAAAAAGATGCGTTGATCGGGTCTGACACCGGCTGTGCTGCCGACCTCTTCGGTATACGCACCGATATCAAAGCGCATAACGTATAAGTTTAAAAAGAGACCTATCGTCGGATAGCCCTGATTCAATCCACCCATGAACCCAAACACTTTGGCGAACTGCAACTCCGAACCCAAGTGCAAGCGTTTAAAAGTGTCTTTCTCTACCGTTCCGCCAGCATCGCGAAAATCTGCCTGGACGACCAGAGAACTCATCTTGGTGGTCATATCAAAGGCTGTTCCAACAGTTACTATTTGCGGCAGGCGTTTGTCGGTAGCTGTGCTGTCGCCTGCGTTGAGCTTGGTCGTTCCCAAGTTTTCAACGTGCACACCGAAACGCCAGGGAAGCTTTTCCATGTCATACATGAGACCGAGGTCGACACCAACTCCATTGCGAGAAATACTGACGTCATTGGAACTCAGCTGATCGGATATATTGCTTGAGTCCAAGGCACTGACGTCTAATTTTGCGTCATTGCGCATGATGTATTTTCCGGTTGCTCCAAGCATGAGTTTTTGATTGAGAAAACCTTCCGCTACGCTGAAGACGGCCGCTCGATTGGCGACTGTTTCGGCGTGCAAAGTTTCCAAGCCTCGATTTTTGGCGGATTTAGCCAGCATGACATTGGTATCCGACGAGACTAAGACTCCCAAAGCTGCTCGTCGAAACACCACACCCGTGAAGTTGCTGAAGCCTAAATGGAGATTCTTGCCAAGATAGCTGCGGAGAGTATCAGGATCATTGTCTTGCTGGACTAGGACTTGGCGAACCAAGTCTTTGGTTTTGGTGGAAACCTGCAGTGACGGTGAGATCAGCACCGTTTCTTTGTAGAGGCCTTTGCCTTGAGCCAATCCCGCCGGGTTGTAAAAGATAGCTTCGGCATTATCAGCTGTGGATACGCCTGTGTCGCCGCGGCCTAGAAAATAGGGGCTCCGGTAAAGTGTATTGAATTCTAAATCCCCAGCTCGTAGCAGTTCAGCACCCGAGCCGAAGCCAAGGCCGCTGAATAACAATATGAGCTTGGAAAGACGCATGGGTCAAACCTTTCCCGATCGGTACACACGTTCTCTTCTAAAGGGATCGGCGAGCTGCAGGGAAACTTGACAAGGGCTTGATGAGAGGGGGTAAGGAGTTGAAATCAGGGAATTATGGGGGGCCCGTGAAGGGCCCCGCAAAGCTCGCGGCACCTAAGGTGATATGCTGTTTTGTGATGAAAAGGGGGATATGTCTGTACGTGCGGCATTTTTAAAAAACGCCGAAAAAAACGAGAAAGGACTCTAAAATGCAGTGCCTGAGCTTTTTGGGCTGGTTCAGCCTTTGAGGCTATCAACCTCAGAGGGTTTTCGATCATCGAAACAGTGATCAAAGATCACGTTTTTAAGGCAGGAAATCTTTGTATTTTCATGGCTTTAGCCGATAAAGACACGGATTTTTGTGTGCCGGATGACCGAGGCTGGTTCTAACGCTAACGGGTTGGGTTGTCAACCCATAAACCAGTGTTTTGTGAGTATCAAAAAATTTCTGCGTACATATTTTACGCCGGGATGCGCCTTGGAGAACTTGTAATATTCCAACACTATTGGCGAAATGAGGGGAGCACAGGCTGGTATTTTCCACCAAAATTTCTGAAAATGTTCGCTTAGCAAAGCCGCCCCCAGCTGGCTCCGTGGCCGAACTTATTCTTAGAAATCTCTCATCTTACGGGAGCTTTAGAAGTCTCTGTAAGTCGCTCCTGACCAGCACTTGTGGCAAAACAACAGTTTTCAGAAGAGGTCGGAACGCCCCTCAGGGCAATTCAGGCGCATCAACGGCGACTGCCTCGTCCAAAGGGATTTCCAAGTCTGGTTCATCATCAGGTCGCGTGGAGGCCGGCATCAGAGGCTCCCGCAAAACCTGCTCCCGAAGGGCGATGGCGGCGGAACTCAACTGCGGGATGCGAGCCTGGCTTATGGACTGTAAGTAGGTGGCCGCTCGATACAGCAGGGCCATAAGGTCCCCCTGGCCGAACTTTTCATCGGTGGTTTTGCGGACCAATTCAGCCCAGCTCATACCTTTGACCCAATCACTGACGATCGACCCTGCCATTGGGTTGAACTCACGAAAGATAAAAAATTCGCGACGCTGTCCTGGTGGATCATAAAGTTCTTCGAAGAGGTCAACGGGATAGAAAGATGCAAGTTCGTCTTCGACTTTTTCCGCATCAAACGGGAAATCATAGTCTTTGGCGATGCCTGGTTCTTTAAATCGCGTCAAGCAAAGGGCCGACATCAGTTCAAGTCCAGCCAACAGATTATCGCGAGTGATATCGCCGCAGTCAATCAGCCAAGCGAGCAGGAGTCCACCGGATTGCGGGAAATAACGGGCTATCGACCCGAAGCTTGTCAACTGCTCGTTAGCATCGATACAGCCAATCGTATGCAAATGAATATGCAATTGAGCGAGCGTATTGCTCATCGATTTGTAAATCAAAGCGTGGCACGGCGTCTGATGCGGGCAACCCAGGCAAGTACCTGCAGGTTCTTCTTGTAAAAAATCGGCAAAGGCTGCTGCGGGTGAACTGCAAGGAAGCCGGTCCTGGCCAAGAACTTTTTTAATGGGCTGCTCCCGAATCAGTGAAAAACGCACCGACTTATCGCCAAAGCGAAGGAAGCTCTTCTCATAGAAATTTTCCACGTCACGGAGTTTGAAGCCGCGGCCTAAAAGGCCAAGAAAAGTCGTCGGATCATTTTTGAGTCGAGATTCGCAGGTGTCTCGACGGGTGCCGCCAAACTTAAGCCAAGCCGCCAGGGAAGGCCAAATGCTGAATCCGACAAGGTCCTTGCCGCGTCGTCCTGCTCGTCCCAGCATCTGTAAAACTTCGGACGAAGCATACTGAGTGAAGCCCATTTCACCTGGCCTCGTATAGTCACTGATCAAGGTCGATCGCACCGAAAAATTGATCCCAATGCTGAGGCCCATAGTTGCCACACAGAAGCGCAACTGGCCGCGTTTGACAAGATTTTCAATCGCCCGACGCGCATAAGGAGCAAGGCCTGAATGATGATAGCCCACTCCATACACCAACAGCATTTTGCGCAGATTGGGCTTGATGAATTTCATAGGATCGTCAACTTCGGCATCTTTTTCGATCATGTCGCGAATGAGCTGAGAATGCTCTTTGGGAATCGGTTCCAACTGACCGCAGACGGCTTCAGCCATATGCTCACAGGACATGCGCCGCCCTGCATATATGATGCAAGGAGTCAGACCCATGCTAGGAATATCCTTGAGCCGACGGGCTATTTCCTGATGTTCCAAAGGAAAGCGAGAAGGGGCATTGCTCCTTTTCGGCAACATGGACTCGACTTCTGAAACCAGCAGCCATTGCTCACGAAAATAGATCATATCAACTAAAGGAACGGGACGCTCCTTGGTTTGAATCAATCGACAGGGCCTGCCACTGATTGAGGTGATCCAGGCGCAAAACTGCTCGGGATTGTCGACACTGGCTGAAAGAAGCAGCAATTGACAGGTAGGTGGGGTTAGAATGATGGCTTCTTCCCAAGCACTTCCTCGACCTGTGTCCTGCATGAAATGATATTCATCGAAAACGACCAATGATCGACCCAGATCAGGTTCTACGCCCAAAAGAGAGTTCCGATAGGATTCCAGGGTGGCCACAACGATGGGAGCACTCAAATTTTCTTTGATATCGCCGGTAGCGATGCCGACGTTTTCCTTGCCAAATGTTTCGCTGAACTCGCGGAGCTTATCGTTCGACAGACTTTTAACAGGGGTCGTGTAGGCGGCTCGAAACTTTGGATTGTCGATATTGATCTCAAAAAATGCTTCCACCACTCGAGTTTTTCCCGCAGTGGTCGGAGCATCAACGATAACGTGCTCGCCATTGAGAAGTGCATCAAAGGCTTCCCGCTGCCAGGGATCCAGCTGTTCCAAAAGTGGAACCTTGGACATATCTTTATGCGGTTTGCGGGCGTTAGCCTCGGCTTCCAAAAGCCATTTTTGAATGGCGGCATCCGTTCTTAATTTGGCTTTGCGCATCGCCTCCCGTTCAGAAGGCGAAATGCGCTCTTCTATAGGGTCAATCGACTGTCTCGATGGAAGTGGCCTTTTGAAAGAACTGTGAATCTCAGTCCTGGCTTCCGCAGCATGGTGGCCCGAGCGCGCCTGAGGATGGGGATTGTGATCGTCTCGATGATGCCTTTTTGGACTTTTTTTGCGTCTTTTTGTCAAATTATGCTCGCTTGTGACGGTACAATTGAAAAAAGGTCAAAGGCCTAGCAGTGCCTTCTGCACCTGTTGCCGTAGTTCATCGGCTGAACAATCAGTATGAATCACAAGATCAGCTTGATCGGCTTTTTCCTTGGCAGGCATCTGAGCAGCAAGGATGGATTCAGCCATTTGCTTTGAGCACTGATCTCGGAGCATAACCCGTTGGATTTGCATTGCCACGGGACAGTAGGCAACCCAGACTTGTTTGAAGTCCTTGGCTCGATTTCTCTCGTAAATAAGGCTGGCTTCATAAAACCAAATCCTGGGTTTGCTGAAGAAAAGCCGAGCGTCGAGTTCCTTGATGACTTCAGCTTGTAGGCGAGGGTGAATGATCGCTTCCAGCGCTTGCCGATTGTCCGGATTACTGAAAACCAACTGACGCATTTTTTGTCTATCCATCAGTCCCGCGGCATCCAAGATGTCTGAACCAAACTGGCGAACAACTTCCTGCAGACCTTCGGTCCCTTCGGCCACGACTTGGCGGGAGAGAGCATCGGCATCCAAAGCGATATAGCCTTGCTGGCGTATAATGGCCGCGATCGTCGACTTACCACAGGCGATACCGCCAGTCACGGCGATGCTCCACTGCTTCAATAGGTCATTGACATCCATGCGCTGTGCCTGCTGTTGTTGCCCCTAAGTTCCTCATGGTAATTTATGCATGGAAGTCTGTCGAGCGCTATGCGTGTGTGGTGAGAAGGATCTATCTTGATGCTATCCCAGACCTTGGCAAGCGCAAAGATTTTGCTATTAAGGCGGGGCAAGCACTCAGTGCCGCTTATCAAGTTCCTAAGCGAACGGTTAGCGACAGGATCGATGTGTTTGCTGATATGGTAGCCATGCTTGTCTTATCAGAAGACTTGAAAAGCCTCGAAGCGATCTGGGAGCAGCCTAGCAAATGGCGTATTGGATTGAAACCTAACGTCAACAGGTGGCTCATCTTGCAGGCGATGAATATCCTTGGCTCTACAAAAGCCAAAGTATGGGCTGAGCAAATGAAATCCAAAGACAGTTCGAATAGTGGCGACAAATCCTACCTAGCCTTCCAGGTACAGAGCTGGTCCTATGAAAAAAAGCTCGATACTGTCAAACAGATCATGCAGGGAAAATCAAACTACAGGCAAGCTGAAATCAATAGTATCTTTGCAGCTACGTTTAACCCGACCAAGCGTCATGAACGGGTTAAGTTCATCGACAGCGAGTTCCTGGATCTGGCACAAGTCGCATCAAAGGAAAGCTCAAGGGACTTAGCTACGGCTTTTATTCGAAGCTTTGCGATGCCACTCTGTGAGCAAAAGGATAAAGTTCGCTACGAGAAACTCCTGGCCATGAGCTGGACCAAGAATCTTATAGACGTGCTTCGTGATCAGGAGGTTATCAGTCAGCGTTGCCAGGGACTTCGGCTTTAAGTTTACTCCATGGCATGTGTAGAGTTTCACATTCCGGTAGACAGCCCCAAGAATTCTCAAATTATTTGATCTGTGCTGAAAAGCTCATCAGGTAGGAATCATATACTTGAAATGGAGCGGGCCCATGCAAGCACAGGCCCTAGACTACTTCCAAACCCTAGGGGTAAGGCTGAGAGGGTCAATCGACCCTCTTCTCTTTTCTGGACTTAGTTTCTACTATTATTCTGCAGTGGCAGTTTCAGGAGCAACCGGAGTTGTTTCGGGTGCAACCGGAGTCAGTTCAGTTACGAGATCTTTTGCAAATTTCTGCAGATCTTGCAAACCAGAAAGTTCAAGTTTTGCTTGAGCAACTTTATCTTCAGCTAACTTCCGAGCTTTCTCCGCATTCTCAAGATCGGTTGCTTTGCTTGTTAGAGCAGCTAGAAGTTTGGCTGCGACTTCTCCTGAAAAGCTGTTGTACGATGCGACTTCATTTTGATAAGCCGTCTGGGTGGCTGCCAATTTTGCTTTCGCTGCTTCCAAATCAGCTTCAGCAGATTTTTGAGCTAAAGAAGCATCATCGGCCTTCTGTTGAGCTGCAGAGGTTTGGGCTTTCTTATCAGTTGCTTTTAGATTATCGATCTGAGCCTGCACGAGTTCGTGACTCTTTACTAGGAGTGCTAGAGCATTGCTTTTCTCTTCAACTTCTTTCGTTTCGGCAGTTACCTGATCGGCCAACGCTTTGATTTTTTGGAGTTTGGTTAATGCTTCTTTTTCAAAGTCTGTCAAAGATTTTTTTGCTTCGAGTACTTCTTGTAGTTTATCTTGAGTTGTTTGGAAGATATCGAGATCAGCTAAGGCTTGGCCAAATGCTGTTGTTTCGCTTGCAAAGACGGCTTCAGCGTCAACAAAGGCACGCTCTTTTTCGCCTATTTCAGCATTCTTGCCTTCGACTTCGACTTTCAAAGTGTCTTCCAGGTTTTGAAAGCTGATGCTATTTTTCTGCATGTACCTAAGGACGCTTGCTTTTTCTTCCTGTTTGGTTCGAGCAGAATCAGCAGCAGCTTTAGCTTCTTCAAAAGCGGCTACTGCAGCAATTTTAGCAGTTTCAGCAGCGGCCTGGGCTGTTAGAGCTTCAGCTTTAGCGGCTTCAGCAGCAATTCTGGCAGCTTCTGCTGTAGCTTCGTCATTTTCAGCAGCAGTCTTTGCGGCTTCAGCAGTGGCCTGGGCTGCTAGAGCTTCAGTTTTAGCTGCTTCAAGTGCTGCCGTGTCTGCTTTGCTCTTAGCTTCTTGTGCTACTAGAGCTGCATTATCAGCCTTGCTTTGTTTGGCTTCCGCTTGGCTTTTTTCAAGCTCTACCAGGGTAGAAGGATTTTCAACTGTCTTAGTTTTTGTTTTTTGACCGCAAGCCGCGATCGAAGCCAAAAGAAGGAGACTGACAAGACTTTTGTTGGAGACATTAAAACGCATGATTAAACCTCAATGTGAGTCAAACGATAAATCCAAAAAAGTTTGGATGATATCAACCAGATGAATCTTTGGATTCCCCCACCATTGGCGACAGAGATCCAATTCTCGATTAAGACAATATGGCTTTTGAAATATTGCGGATAAAAGTTTGATTTGATCAAGAAAGAACATGGAGGACATCGTGGTATTCAGACCAAAGGCTAGCGAAGTTTTTTTATCAATGTTTTCATTATCTTATAGATCCAAGCGCATGGTTAGCTGCAGTCCTTGCTCCTTAGTTGGGCTTAGTTGCCAGTGTAAGTCAGATTGTGGAACCGGTTCCATGAGGTTTGTCGAAGCAGAGTTCGAGACGGCGAGGGGGCGCATGATCAGAGCGTGAATGACGCCGAACACATATGTTCCCGCCAAAACTCCGGCTGCGATATTAATTCTATCCTCCTTGTCGGCGACAAAATTATTCTTGGCCAGGGTGAAGGCATCCAGATCGTCTTGCGTCACGGTTGGATCAGACTGGGCTCGCCTTAAGGCTGCTTGTTCATTGGATTTGGCTTGCTCGATATCTTGCTGAGCCTGAGCAATAAGACCAATGCTGTAGGCCTGGGCTCCAAAAAAGAGCGTTCCTAAGAGATAGTCCCTATTGTAGAACTGACCAGCACCAAATGGCAAAAAGTGCACCGGGCTGATGGGTTCCTTGCCCAGCTCAATGGGAGCTGGCGATGCTGGTCCACTCGCTGCTCCTTCGCTTGGTTTTTCATTCGCAATCGATGGACCTCGTTCTTCTGGCAATTCGAGTCCGTCTTTGCGTTCGCGAGGACGAGCTTCCAGATCTTCGTCTCGGGAATGGGCAAGTTTGTCTTTCTTGCCAGATTTGTGCTCTTTGTCCTTGAGTTCGCCACTGTCCTTAAAATTATTCTCCAGATCGGCCAAAGCCTCTTCCTCATCGGGAAGAACGGGAGGCGTCTTGTCTTTCTTGCTATTCTTAGCCTTTCGAGCTTCGAGTTTGCGTGCCCGATCAAGCTCCTTGGCTTTTTTCTTAGCCACTTTTTCTTCTCTGGCATTTTCTTGGGCCAAAAGTCGTGCCTGACGTGATTTTTCCTTCGGATCAACTTTTGCCACAGACTTGACTTCGGGTTTGGCCGGGATTTTGTCGAGCGTGATTTCGTAGACATTTTCCACCAGCTTGGTCACTGCAATTTTAACACGACGTGCTCTATAACCAGGCGCCTGAACGGTGATTTCAAGAGTGCCTGACTTGGCATCTAGAGACGTATTCGCTGGCCCCAGGAGGATGCCATCTAGGAGAACCTCTGCATCCTTAATCGGTGTCTTGACCATGATTCGCGTCTTAGCCTTTGGCGCAGACTCTTTCGCTAAGGTTCGGGACTTGATGGACTGAAAGAAGGGAAGAACGGATTCATCTAGAGCCTCGTCTTTGCTGATGCTACAACTCTTTTCGTTGGCCAGACATTGTTCGAAATTTTTTTCGGACTCAGTTTTACGACCCAAGGTGTAAAGGCTCATCCCAATGTATTTATAAATCTTGGTTTTTTCTGCCCGGCTTGGCTTTTTGTTGAGAGCTTTTTGCAGCTCCTGGACAGCCTTATCAAACTCACCCTTGGCATAGTGCTGAAGACCTTGCTTATAAACTGTAGACTTAGCAAGAATGGGCGAAGAAAAGCCAAAGAAAAAAGCCAACACGACCAAAGCTCTGACGCTGGATCTCAGATTGTGTCCGATGAACTTTGATGTGCTCGCTCGTGTGCTCATGGGCTTTACTTGAATTCAGCATTAAAGGTCTGTGAACCTTCGTTTTCTCTTAGCTCAATGGGTCGACTGACGACCTCCTGCTCGAACGTAACGGCAACGCGGTAACTGCCAGGTTTCAGATTCAATGTAAGGGAATGCTTGGTCAGAGTCATTTCTTTGCGTCGTCCCCCGTCTCTGGTATCTTCAATAACCAAAGTTGCAGGGGTTCGATTGGAACGTATATTCAATTCAACAAGGTCAACCGTTTTGAGCAGCGTGATGTTCACGCTCTTCATTTCGCCTGCCTTGATTTGAATTTGCTGCTCATCCATTTTATAGCCCTTACGCTTGAGGCGGAGCGAATAGTTGCCCGGATTCAAGCGGATTCCATTGTTAGCGACATCCTCATCATTGGTTGAGCTGTAAGACTTACCATCGATATAGATATCTGCTGGCAAGGACGCGGAAATTTTGAGCGTTCCGGCATCGCCTTTTTTGGCTGGTTCAGGTGGGAGTTGATCGCTCGGCGCTTGGGTCCTTTCAGGCACTGACGCTAGAACAGGTGGACGAACCTCAGAGGTGCTCGCTGTTGGTGCTTGGGCTATCGACTCGGGCGGAGTTTGAGGTGGCCTCGACTTGCCTCGTGTTTCTTGAGGTGGCAATGAGGCGATTTTAGTTTTACTGGTAGAGTTGGGTGAACCCTTGCTCGTGACGATCGGTTTGGTCGTCGTTTTGAAAGTTGGGACATCCTTTTCAACGACTGTTGGGGTCTTATTACCATCGATGACAACAGTCTGACTTTCAACGGTCGGATTGGGGACTTCGACAACGGAGTCTAGCCTAGCTGTCGATTCTCCGTTGAGGGTTGATCCATCCTCACGATCATCTTTGGCTATTCTCTTTTTCTTCAAGGGATCGATTTGCTGGGTAACTCGGGCGCTGTCTTTTTTAACTCTATTCATCAGCTTTTCGCCACCGAAAACGAAGACCAAAGCTATAGCAGCGATCAGGCCGAACAAGACAAAAGTACTGGAGTTGGAATTTTTCCGACGCTTTTCATGGCTTCCTACCTCCCGAATGATCGCTTTTTGTGGAGGAGTCCGAAAGCTATGAGGACGTCCTTGGTGCTGAGAGAGAGGTGGCACCGTCGCTCTATGCTGAGGCGCCCCAGGGCCTTGCGTCGGTTGTCGATTTTGTGGCAAAGTCTGCGGCAGAATCTGGGTCGGCTGATCGTTCGAAGGTGCCGGTCTATGGCTGCTGTGTTTCTGTTGGGGCGCATGAGATCTGGGTTGAGAATTGCTATGATTGCCATCCACTGGACGAGCGCTGCGAGGTGGAGTTGTTGATGCTCGTGAAGGACCGGGATTTGGTAGTGCTTTGGTTACAGCATTATGGTCCACTGCAGATATATGGGCCGTGACAGCAGTATGCTGGCTGCGAGAACTCGCTGGTTTACTCTGATCCAGAATATTTTTGTGTGATTCAATTCTTGGAATGGAAGTTTTCGGTAGCTTGAGTTTCGCCAGTCGATCGTCAAAGGCGAGTCTATTGGTTGTGTATTGCTCGAGCTCCACTCGGCTTTCACCGAAGCCAAATCCTCTCAAGAATTGATCCAAAGCTTGCGAGAGTTGAGTGATGTCTTGAAAGCGTTCCTCTTTCGGACTTTTCAAGCCTTTGTTAATAATTTCATTGATGATAAAAGGCAGATCTGGAGCCAGGAGATTGGGCGACGTGTAGCGTCCGACCATGATTTTGTTGATGACTTCTGCGGTGGTTTGCCCCGAATAGGGAAGCACGCCTGTAACAATTTCATAAAACAAAACAGAGAGGCTATAGATATCGGCTCGCACATCCACGTCACTGCCACGAATTTGTTCGGGTGACATGTAGCTTGGCGAACCCATAAAGGTCCCAGTTTGGGTGGCATTGGCCCTATGAACCTTGGCGATTCCAAAGTCCATGAGTTTAACCTGACCGCTATCCAGAAGCATGATGTTTTCTGGTTTGATGTCGCGATGAACGATTTGGAGTTTATGCACTTCGAAAAGAGCGCGACATACTTCGCGCGTGATCAGTATCGCGACGATAGGGTGAAGCCGACTCTTTGGATATCGCTTCACATATTCGGCGAGATCGACCCCGTACAGGATTTCTGTCACCATCCAGAGTTGCTCTGAATCTAAGCCCGAAAAGTCATAGACCTTAATAATATTCGGATGATCCAAGGTTGATACGGTCTTGGCTTCGAGCAGAAAGCGCTCGCGAATATCGTTATTGCGCGCCAGATGCTGGTGAAGGATTTTGATCGCAACTCGACGATCCAGCTTTTCGTCCATAGCCGCATACACGGAGGCCATGCCCCCTTCTCCGATGAGGCCTTTGATTCGATATCGATTGCCGACCAACTGCTTCTGCATGCGAGTCAAGTCTCTGTCCTGGCAGGGATTTCCGCCCATGCCTCGGGTTCTGCTTATTAGCGCAACGATCCGCTCCCCCTATCGGTCCAAACGATAGTCCACTTAAGTCATGGGCTCGGGGATTTGGCTGTTAAAATGGACAGATGGAAGGCAGGAACCCGCAAGCGAGGACAAAATCTTGCGGTCGACTTACGTAAATAATTGATTGTATTAGTTAAATGACAGGGCGGAGAAAGCTTGGAGCAGCCCCTCGAAAGGGGCCGGAATTTACAGCAAATTCTTACGAAAGAAGGCGAGTGTCCGTTCGAAGCGTCTGACATCCAGCTCCGCATCCGACACGATATGGGTTTGGCCCATCAATGGCAGGAACTCATAGGGCCATCCCACGCGTTCCAATCGATCGATCAGTTTCATAGAATTGAAAAAGAACACATTATCATCTGCAGTGCCGTGGATCACCAGCAAGGGGCGGGGCGTTTTGGTCAATGTTTTAGAACTCAAAAGCGATAACAGGGAACCGGATTCATAGGCCTCAGGATCCTGCTGAGGAATACCCAGATAGCGCTCCGTATAGGCTGTATCATAGTCCAGCCAATCGACGGGTGGAGCGCCGGCTACGGCCGCTTTGTAGACATCTGGACGAGCAAGGACCGCATAAGCGGCGAAGTATCCACCATAGGACCATCCAAACACGCCGATCTTTTGTGGGTCCATTTCTGGATGTTGAGCACAGAGCAGTTTGAGCGTCTCAGCATGATCGTTGACCGGGAGAGAACCGAATTTTCGAGAAATGGCTTTTTCCCAATCTCGACCTCGATCGGGTGTTCCGCGGGTGTCCATCCGCACAACAATGGCTTGCATGGCGTCGGCCAAGACCTGGTCTTCCAAATAGGTTCGACCGGAAGCCTTGACCTGCAATGCTGTGGGTCCGCCGTAGGCATGTTCGATCACAGGATAGGTCTTTTTAGGGTCAAAGTTGCTCGGGCGAATGATCGCAGTGCGAATGGCATCGGGTCCCACTCGTTCGATCGTCACTCGGGCATTCAGGATCGGCTCTGCAGCGGCTGATGGAATTTCGAATTCCTCGGGACCTTCCCAACTGCGGAGGACAGTGCGATCTTGTCCGTTTAAACGCATCTGCCGCGCAACATAGAGTTTTTCGTCAAATTCACTGGCGCTGCTGACAGTTCCATCAGCTAAGGCCGAGATTTCCCGCGTCGAGCTGCCGTCCAGCGAAGAAGCTTGGAGCGAACTTGCAATGCTATCGGCTGCAGCCTCATAGTACACAGTTTTCGAATCCTGACTCAGACCCAAGACTCTCTTGACCTGCAGCTGCTCGGGACTGATAAAGCGCACAAAATTGCCCTTGGCATCATGGAGCTCGAGGCGCTTGGGGCCTGTTCTCTGGGATATCCAGAGAAAACCCTTCTGATCAGCTGTCCACAGCGGCACGGATGGTTCAATTTCCACCCAGGCCTTATCCACTTCTTTAATCAGCTGTTCGGTTTTTCCTGTTTTGGGATCAGCCGAGACTAATCTGAGTTCGCTCTGGGTTCGATTCATGAGCATAAAGGTGGCGGGTCCATGTTTCGACCAGCGGACCGGACCGATATATTCAAAAGTCTCTTTGCCAAAGTCTATCCAAGTGATCGGGCCTCCCTCGGCTGAAACAAAGCCAAAGCGAAACTTGGCATTGTCCTTACCTGGTCTTGGATAATAGGGTCGCTGGGGCTCTTGATCCGGGCGGAAAGGATCAGAGATGGAGAGGCGCTCCACATGGCTTTGATCTACCGATTGCAGGAGCAAAGTCTTGCTGTCGGGCGACCACCAAAAGCCATCCTTACGATCGAGCTCCTCCTGGGCAATGAATTCAGCAACCCCGAAACTTTTTTCTTCTGTTCCACCCTTGGTGAGAGTTTTCACCGAACCTCCCTTGAGAGGCGCAACATAGAGGTTGCTGTCACGCACAAAAGCAATCAGCTTGTGGTCAGGGGAGAATTTGGGACTGAAGATCGGTGCTTTGCCCGGCGCTATTTCGTGGGCTTTGCTGGTTTTTCGATCATAGACGAACAATTTTCCCTTGAGCGGCGTCACGAGAAATTGTCCGCTGGGATCATTGGCGAAGAAACTGATGCCGCTGGTTAACAGACGAAGTCGCTCGCGGAGGGCCTTTTCTTCGGCAGACACAGGTCCATCACCAGCTGAGAGAGTCTCGGCGTCGAGAACCTTAATTTCCTTACCTGTGCTTCGATCGAATTCGTAGATGGCGGCTGATAAGGAGGGAGGTATGGCTTTTTGGTAAAGAACCCGCTGGCCGTCGTCCAGGATGCGAAGATTAAACGGTGCTCCCAGTCGAAAGTTCCGAGTGGATCGGAGCTGTTCGCGAAGCTGTTGCCATGGTTCTTGCTTGGACTGGGGGCCGGGTTCTGCTACAGAGAGCCCGCTAGTTCCTAGGAGAATTCCCGGCATAGTTAAACGCAGAAATTGAATGATCGAACGATGAAAGAGATGGGGGCGCATGATGACCTCGGCAAACGCAGAATTTGCTCCCTAACATGGCAGGGAACCGCTGACGAGGCAAGAGCGCTGCAGTAACAGTGGCGGGAGGACATGCCTCCGCTTACATATCGTGAGGCATCATATCCCGATAGGATCGATACTTTTGACTGCATGAGTAAAAGCGCAGGTTGGTCACCCGGCTGGTATAGAGGCATGCATAGGATTCGATTTGCTTGGCAAAGCGACTCTTTTCCAAGCTGGTGCGCATCAATTCGCCCCAGATAGGATGCAGGCTTTTTTCTCGATGTTCGATCTGCTGCTTGATCTGCTTATGAATTTCTTCCAACTGCTGTTCTTTGCGATGCAGTTGTTCCTGATAGTCTTTCAATTTACCCTGTTGCTTGATTTCTTTTTGCTTGTCGCTACCAACCATTTTTTGTCGACGCTGCAGATTGCCGATTTCCGAACGGAGCGACTGAGCTTCATCTTGAATCTCTTCCTCCTGGTGAATCGTTTCCATGATGCGTTCGAAATCTGGTTGAAGTTTTTCCTGGCGACTCAGCTGCTCCTCCAACTCCTGAACGACCAAGGCTGTTCGCCAGTTGAAGAGTTCCTTGGACCTTTGAATATCACCGTAGATATGATCGCCCAGATAAAGAATCTGATCGCCCTTTTGTTGAGTCAGTCTTTCGAACAGTATGGCGTTGCCGCCGTGGTAGACCTGACGAGGTGTCAGCGGACCACGATGCTGTTTCAAAAGGCCTTCTTTTTCAGTGACCACTTCATAAAAGGGATTGCTGCCGGTGAAGAAATTAGGCTTTCCGGCGCTGACAATAATGTGCTCAAAATAATCCTGCCAACGCGGGAAGTCTTCGTGTATGCCGTCCAGTATATAGGTCATGACTGCGTTGGTAAAACTCCAGTCGGAGTTCGTCAACAAAAAGAGCTTTTTACCACCATCTAAAAGTTTGAGTAATGTTTCGACCAAGTTCTTGTCTCGATCGATATACTTTTCGGGTTCAGCCAGGACACGATTTTTGATCGACCCATCCTGGTGCGAAAGATCAATCCATTCGCGCAGATCATCATAGACCTGTCGATAGCTCTTTTGGATCTGACCGGGATGGCGACGCATATAGTCGACAATTTCTGTAAAGAGCTGCACTTCACTCAAAGCGAAAAAGGTATCGACCGTAAGATAATCATCCGCCTTAAAACTCTTGACATTGTAGAGCTCATAACGCTCCTGCTTGTCGAGCTTCCTATGACCGTGGAAAGCGATTTTTACATATTTATGGGAATCTACTTTCAGGAGATTGCCTCGATCCCGGTCGACGAGAAGTCCGCGAATAACAAAATTTGGGTCGAATTTGAGTTTAAGCAGCTCCTCGGGATAACCATTGGCCACGAATTTTTTTACAGTTTCGTGAAAGGCTAGATTCTCGAAATTTTCCCGATTATAAAGGACCAGAGTATGGTCCATGTCAAAACCAATGGAGCGAATAGAGGCCATGTTCAGCGAGCGATTGACGTAGATTTTTTGGTGCTTCTTGAGTTTTTGCATGTGTAAGGGCTGCCTTGCAGATCAGGGGACATTGTCGAATTTGAAGCCCACCTGGCAATAACTCTTACCCTTTTGATTCAAAAAGGTTTGCTGGTAGACGACGTGACCGTCGACTTCATTATAGACTTTGCCGTCCATGATGATCTTCATCTTTTCGAAGCGCTGTCCGGGGGTGTAAAGTTTGGATTGGGTCGGAGTTCGGATGGAAAGACCTGTTGTGGACATATCGAGAATCGCCTTGCGAAGGACGGTCTCCTGATCGATAGGGTTCACAACCTCCATGACCACTCGTTCGCTGGCATCAAAAATAAAGCGTTTAGCGCTGCGACTGTCTTCGATCAGTCGTAATCCTTCCAATGGAAAAAGGATATGCACGCCGTCCGTTGTGATGCGATCGGAGACGAAACGGACCGCATGAATTTTCAAAAAATATTGCTGTGACTGCGCGACGGCGGTGATGTGCTCGGGTGGTACGGTATTGGCAAGGACGATCGATCGGTTTCGGATCACCATGATGTGGGTCTGAAACACGATATTCACTTCGCTGGCCGAGAAAAACACCGGCGATTTACGTTGAACGCATTCTTGAATGAGTTCAAGCGAAGCTTCATCGATCGACATCAGTAGGCTCCCCTGGATGCTGCAATCCCGCGGAAAGGTTCGATGTACCGGCTTGCCTGGTTCAGCGTTGGGAACGCTTGAGTGAACTGGAAGAGGATATCGAACTCGGATTCGTTATAGACCTTGAGTATATCATTTTTGTGATCGCGATAGTGTCCCATGACCGACAAAGCCTGCTGCTTCTGGGTGATATAGCTGGCAGAAAATCCAAGATTGAGAGTTTTATCAATCCGTTCACAGGCTGTGGGCTGGCTTTCAGGAACCGTGCCGCAGCCCTGGCTCCGAATGGTGTCGTAGGTATAAGAGTCGATAGCATAGGAAAACCGAGTGCTCAGAACCAAGAAAGGCCAAGGTGAGAGTCGGGCCAAACCTGCGAAGCCGCGAGACGTATAGCTTTCCCAAAAGTCATTGTAAAGATATTGGTGCTGGAAAACTTCAGCGGTGAGCTTGAGACCCAGCAGCTTGGGAAAATTGCTGTTATGTTCAAGCGTCGCGCTCAGAAAGGGAGCGACATTGGAACTGAAGAGATTGTATGTCTCACTGCTGAAATCCCTTTGTTCACGATTGATGAATTTTTTGAAGAGAAAGTAAGCTCGAGCACTCTGCTGGGGACGATAGTTCCATTCTACCCAAGGAACGAAAAGATTTTCGGTTCCCACGTCGAAGGCTTTGCGAATTTCGGGCCGCTCGGGTGCCGGAAAATATTCAGACCCTGCTCGATTGAATTGCCAATGGGCATAGGCGCCGATGAGAAAATCTCCGGATTGCCCGGAGGTTTCTACATAGAAGCGATGGCGCCTTTCCATCAGGTCAGGACGGAATGGAAAATACTGCACATCGCTGACATCGTCGGTCCAGACTTGCAAACGATCCGCATCGCTGAGCCAATCTTGTTCGTAAATATAGCCAACGTAACTTTCCGTGCCCTTGCCTTTAAATGGCCCCAGACCTAGTCCAGCATTGGCGCTGAGTTTGAATTCCTGATAAGCGATGCCCGTGTCGACCCGAGGACGATTGCCCTCGAAGTTAGGATTGGATCGAGATCCGCCCTCATAGTAATAGCCCAATTGATAGTGCCAGATATGAGGTACAGAGAGAAGGGATAGGGGATGCTGTTCGAAAAAACTGGTCCGATAGCGAGCGTGTTGGGTGCCTTCGATTTCTATTTTGCCTGCGAAGGCCAGGCGACTTTGAACCACCTCCACTTGAGTTCGAAAGCGCCCGTCTTTAAAGCGCTTCAAATATTCATCGGCAGCACTGCGAGCCGCCGTGGTATCTGCGTCTTCAAATTCCATGGCCGCGAGTTCAAACAAAGCGTCTTCGGCTAAAGGTTCGTCCATCTTGCTGACTTTGGACAGATATCGCTTGGCGCGCATGCGATCACCAGTCGCGTCGAAACAGAGCGCTTGGTAAAAGAGATTGAAAGCTCGCAATTTCGCCGAAGGTTTGGCTTTGCGAAGATAGTCCAAAGCCTGGCGAGCTTGTCCTGTATGGTAGTACGCCGCAGCAAATCGGGTCCACGTGTCCTGATCGTCCGGGTGTGACCTCAGCCAGGTGCGGTATATTTGTAAGGCTTCCACGAAGTGACGTTGGGAAAACTCTTCTTGTGCTCGGACGAGTGCGCTAGAATCCACTTTGCCAGCATCGACATTTTGGGCCAAAGCTGCCAAGGGGAAGAGCAGGGAAAGTCCAATTCCAAGGAGTACGCGAGTGAATTGATGGCGACGGATACCCATAAATAAAAATCTATACCCTTAAACAGCGGCGCTGAGCCTGGGAGCTTGTTATGCAAGCAGAAAAAACTGTCAAAGTAGCTGGGATACACCTTGCGGGGCCCAACTCCACCAAAACAACAGTCGTGATCATGACAGGTCGTTTGGGGGAAGGCAACCTAAAGATCACCGCGGTTTTGGACCGAATGGGCGCTTTGCACAAGCTCTTTTCAGACGATCGACTCTTCGAATTTTTACGAATGCAGCAGCCTGATCGAGTCATGATTGACAGCCCTCTGACGGTTCCGCCTTGTGTGGCCTGCACCCGCCCCAGTTGCCCTGGCGTGAATGCTTGTGAAGACATTGCGGTTGCCTATATGCAAAAGCTGGCAGAAACCAGCACGGGAAAAAAACGTAAGCGCCTCATGAATCCGCAGACGCAAAGAATTTGGGATGTGAAAGAGTGGTTCCGATGGAATCCATCGTTGCAAGAACCAACTTACAGTGCGAATAAGGCACCGCTGGTGGTTCGGGCGATGACCCTGCAGCGTCGCTTGAATATTCTCAGCCATCCCCTGCGTCTTTGGGAAACTTCGATTCCCCATGTTGTCACCTGTCTGTGCGATCAGTTGGGATTGGATCGCGATATCGCCTATCAATACCGAGCTTTTGAAATTGGTCGGGAAAAGCGGACTCTGCTGCTTGAAGCACTGCATGAACACGGTTTTTTAGAGGAAGATGATATCGACGAAGTGGCCGCCAGTGTGGAAAGCTTCTCGGCGACCGTCGCTGGATTCGTCGCGGCGCTGGAATTGCAGGGATTCTGCTGTAAGCCGGACAATGCTTTTTTTCAAGAACAAGGTTGGGTCTATCTCCCAGAACTGGCCTGTGCATGGCCTCGAGAAGAGGTAGAAGTCTAGGAGGCCGGGCGCCGAAAGCGCCGGACTCCTAGGAATTCCATTGAAACTCGACCAAACGACCTTTGGCTTTCTGATACTCTTTCAATTCAATCGGCAAGCGATCCATCACTTCTTTGCGCAATGCTTCGAGAATATTGTGTTTCACATAGCTGCGATGGACAATTAGACTGATTTCACGAACGGGTTGGGGAGCTGCGAAAGGTCGGGTGACACAGTTTTTGGCCGGCACTGTGTCCAAAGCAAGATAAGGGACAATAGTGAATCCTGAGCCTTGCTCGACCAGCCGGATGAGGGTTGTGAGGCTGCCGCTTTCAAAGTGAAGCCTCTGCTCTTTTTTGGGCGTTTTGGCTTTGAACTGGCACAGACTGATCATTTGATCCCGGAGGCAATTGCCTTCGTTGAGGAGGAGGATTTTCTCCAGGGGCAAATCTTTTTCATGCAGCTCACGCCGTCCCGCCAGTTCGTTGGTTTTAGACATGCAAACAAAGAATGGTTCGTCATAGAGACGATTTTCCAAAATTCCATTGTCATGCAAGGGTGTCGCTAGAATTCCTGCATCCAGAGTATCTTCTTTCAGACGTTTGACGATATGGGCTGTTTCAAGTTCCTCGACGATCAGATTTACGTCGGGATAACGGTCGATGAATTTTTGCAGGAAGAGAGGTAAAAGGTAGGGGGCGATCGTTGGGATAATGCCAAGGCGAAAGTCACCTTGAATTTGCCCAGACTCGGCGCGGATGATTTCTTCCAGCCTTTCGGCTTCGCGCAGAATCACGCGAGCTTGGTCCACCAGTCGGGCTCCCAATGTGGTGAGAACCACGGGCTGTTTGGAGCGATCGAAAATAATGACCCCAAGCAGCTCCTCCAGCTTCTGGATTTGCATGCTCAGGGTGGGTTGGGTGACGTGACATTTCTTTGCAGCCAAGCCAAAGCTTTTGTGATTTGCGAGGGCTACGATGTACCCCAGCTGGGTCAATGTCATGTGGCTTGGTCTCCGGTTCAGGCCTCGCGTCGCATTCGGTCTTCGAAGGCGGAAAGAGCAACCTTGGCTCCCTCTCCCATGGCTATCACGATTTGCTTGTAGGGGATAGTCGTTACATCGCCAGCGGCATAAATTCCGGGCACCGATGTGCGGCCTTTTTCATCGATGACGATCTCACCAAAGCGATTGACGTTTACCAAATCCTTGATGAAGCCACTGTTTGGTGACAGACCGATCTGCACAAAGATGCCATCCAATTCCAGGGTCGAGGTGTCGCCGTTGCTGCGATTTTCGTAGCGCAGACCAACGACCTTTTCCCCGTTGCCAATGACTTCTGCAGTCTTAGCCTGCAAGATAACCTGTACATTCGGTAAAGAATGAAGCTTGTCGATCAGCACCTGGTCAGCTTTCAGTTTGTCGAGGAATTCGAACAGGACAACCTCCGAGCAAATACCAGCCAGATCAATCGCAGCTTCAACTCCGGAGTTACCACCGCCGACGACGGCAACCTTTTTGCCTTTATAGTAGGGCCCGTCGCAGTGGGGGCAAAAGGCCACGCCGCGTCCGATATATTCTTTCTCACCTGGGATACCAAGCTCTCGCCACTTGGCTCCTGTAGCCACGATCAGGGTGTCGGTCGTTAAACTCTCGCCGCTGCTAAAGATGATTTCGCGGTTTTTCTCGCCTTGGATTTTTTCCACCCGGCGATGCTCGAGAATTTTGATGCCATAAGTCTGCATATGTTTTTCGAGATTCGCCGATAGCAGAGGACCTTCAGTTTTAACGACTGATATCAAATTCTCGATATCTTTGGTGTCCTGCACCTGACCACCCATTTTTTCGGCGATCACGATGGTTTTTAGACCCTTTCGTGCGCTATAGATGGCGGCTGAAGCGCCTGCAGGTCCGCCGCCAATCACGGCGACATCGTAGTGACCCAGAACTTCCGGCTCGTTGGCTGCTTTTTGAGTACCCAATTTAGCTTCGAGCTTATTCAAAAGCTCTGCCATATTCGATCGACCGGAGTGGATCAGTTCGTCACCGACGAACACACTAGGTACGCCTTGAATTTTGTACTTTTCCAGATCTTCCGGAGCCATACCGCCGTCGATCATCTCGTGACTGATGGCGCCGTGAGCGAAGCTGATTTGATTCAGCGCTTGCACGACATCCGGACAGTTTTCGCAGCTCAAACTGATGTAGGTGCGAATATGAGTCTTGGCTGGCAATCCTTTGATACGCCGCACCAAGCCTTGGTCGGGCAATTTGCCTATCCCGCAGCTATTGAGAATGGCCAAGATCAGCGAAGTGAATTCATGGCCACCAGGAATGCCTTTGAAACTTGCACCGGTGAAGTCCCCGTCTTTCATCAAGCGGAAACGTGGAGCTGGTGAGAGATCAGGCTTGATGACCACGGAAATTTTCGAGCTGGTCGAAGCGAGGTCGCGAAGAAATTCCAAGAGCTCGTCTTGCTGATCGTGTTGGCTGCTGTCAACCGCCAGCTCGATGGAGCTCGTGAGTCCTGAAAAAACGCCGATTAACTGTTGTTTCATATCTGTATCAAGCATGGCACCTGACTCCTTTCGTTCTGCTATGAAAGCAGGGGGCAAAGCCCCTTCGTGGCAACCGACCTTAGATCTTACCGACCAAGTCCAGACCTGGTTTCAGAGTTTTTTCACCTGGACGCCATTTAGCAGGGCAGACTTCTCCCGGGTGGCTGGCGATGAACTGAGCGGCTTGAACTTTACGCACCAATTCGTCCGCGTTTCGGCCAATACCATTGTCGTTGACTTCAGCCAGCTTGATGCGACCTTCTGGATCGATCAAGAAGGTACCGCGGTAAGCGAGGCCTTCCTCTTCGATGTGAACACCGAAGGCGCGTGAGAGCAGTGCAGTGGGGTCAGCTAGCATGGGGAACTTGATCTTCTTGATCGTGTCCGAAGCGTCATGCCACGCTTTATGGGTGAAGTGGGTATCTGTGCTAACAGAATAGACTTCCACGCCCATTTTTTTCAATTCGCTATATTTGTCTGCCAAGTCCCCGAGCTCGGTTGGGCACACAAAAGTAAAGTCAGCCGGGTAGAAGAAGAACACCGACCATTTGCCCTTAAGGTTTTCCTGGGTCACGGTAACGAAATTGTCATCATGGTAAGCCTGAACTTTAAAGTCTGGAACCTTGGTGTTGATGATAGTAATCATGAGATTCTCCTTTTGAACTTTTTTTCTTGAACCACCTTGAGGAGTGCGACTGTCTCCCCCCAAGTTAAGAAGAGTATCGGGCCTTTCCTGCTATAAGTAAAATCTAATATTTTTATAGCTAGATAGATTTTATCTATAACACAGGGGTTCATATATTTAGAATAAATATCAATGGGTTAGATTGATCCTGAGCCTAGCAGGAGGCTCGGAAAGAGCTCCGTAAGGATCTTATTTTGGCGATTTATGACCCGGCTCGGCTGTTCCTGCCAAGTCAGAGCAGCTCGATGCATGATGTCGAGCGCCAGTCGCGGATCGGTGACGTGGCCGTCTGGCAGTATTTCAGGACTATCCGACTCAAAGAGCAGGCGATCCTTTGGAAGACTTGCTAGCAATCCGTGAGGGTCACCCTGAAGAATGCGAGGATGTATGGACAGATGGAAACCCAAATCAAGCCAAGCTTTGGCGATTTGAGGGTTGGCCCAAAAGCTATGGACGATTCCACGCAACTGGCCTTTGAACGGGCCCAGGATTCGTAGCGCTTCATGGTGAGCGCGCACGACATGAAGCACACAAACTTTTTTCTGCTCTCTGGCAAGGACCAACTGGGCTTCGAACCACTCAATCTGCTTTTGCCTTTCGACCTCGGTTTTGCAGCGAAAATAGTCCAATCCACATTCTCCCAAAGCTTCGGCTTCGGGCAGGCGTTTCTGCAACTCAGCAAAATCGCGCTGCAAATGCTCCAGGGGACGCTCCTGTACCGTCCAAGGGTGGAGTCCAAATACCCGAATCACCTGCACTTGCGTTGTCGGAATTTCCAGCTGCTGCTGCCAGTCTTCGGGATCGACACCACCCAGGACGATCGCTCGGCAGCCCGCTGCAAACAGTTCGTCAAAGACCAGAGGCAGGGCTGTGGGATGAAACCGTCGTGTCAGATGACAATGGGCGTCTATCCAGCGTGACATCGAGGCTCCTGCAAAATAGGACAAGACATAGATTCGCACCTGGGACTTAGGCAGTGCAGTCCCTGATTCTAGATTTTGATCAAAATCAGGCGAAACAGCCAGCGAATTCGTTGAGTTCGCTCCGGGCTTTGCTCTGTGCCTTGTCACTCGGTCTCAGGTTTGGGAGGGAGAGGCCGATAGCGAAGCGAAGAACCACAGGAGTATCCTTTGCGTATCGAAATGTATGGCGCGACCGACATGGGGCGAGTCCGCAAAAACAATCAGGATAGTCTTTTTTTCAATGCCGAGCTTGGACTCTTGATCGTTGCCGACGGTATCGGTGGACGAAAAGGTGGAGAAGTGGCATCCGCGACGGCTGTCAATGGCATCAAAGAATCCTATCTAAACTGCGATAGCCTTCGCCATGAAGAAGTCGAACCCTTCCTCATCAAGACCATTGATCAAGTCAACAAAGATATCATCACCAAAGGGCAAACCACGCCAAACCTTGATGGAATGGCCACCACCCTCAACTGTATTCTGTTCGTTGGCGAAAAAGCCTTCATTTGTCACATGGGTGATTCTCGGACCTACATGTATTTTAAAGGCCACCTCTGGCAACTCACCTTGGATCACAATATAGAAAACTATGTCGAGCGTGGTTGGCTGCCAGATGGAACATTGGCGGTCAATCCGAAGCCGGGTGCTTTGGTTCGTGCTCTTGGTCTATCCACCGAGTGCGAAGTGGATATCTATGAGCTTCGCTTGCAGCCTGGCGAAATTCTCTTGACCTGTTCCGATGGCTTGACTGGTATGGTCAACGATCGTCGTATTCTACGGATCATTAAAGAATACGAGAATCGCCTTTACGAGTTACCCCAAAAACTGATTCAAGAAGCGAACGAAGCTGGTGGACAGGATAATGTCACGGTGGTTATTTCTTCTGTGTTGAGAGGTTAGGTGGATAAGCTTTATCTCATTCGTGTCGACATGGAACGCTTCCTCGGGCCCTTTACGCTCAAGCAGGTGAAGGAAGCCTATGGTCGAATGGAGTTTGGTCTCCAGGATGAGATAGCAGGGAGCTTGCGGCAATGGGTCGCCTTTGACGATTTTGAAAGCATACGCAAGCATTATCCAGAGCTCGCGCAGATGGTGCAGAAAGAAATGCTATCGGGCTGGGGCGTGAGTACCCACTCGACGATGAATAGTGCGCAGCTGCCGGTGAAAGTCAAAGCTCCGACTCGGGGGCGGGGCAATTGGGTGATTTGGGCACTGATCTTCACCTTGATCCTGGTAGTCTCGGCAGTTGGATTTTCGCTCTATAAAGACGGTCAACTCTTCACCGTCGTCGGAATGATCAAAGATCGTCAGCTCTATACTGCGAAGAGCCTGTATGGCGATCGCTACAATGCGAAATTTGAAGGGTTTATGGATCGCAGCCGCGATTCCATAAATTTGGCTCTAAAACGCAAAAAGAGCAACGTTCTTTGGATGCCTTATATAAGGGCTGTCGCCTTTGAAAAAGACGGACGATGGGAAGGGATGACCGCCAAGAAACTCCGCGGCCAAGCCGATAGCTTTCTTCCCTTGGATTGTTCCATGGCTGCCTGGGAGCAGCGATGGACGCAAAGTCGAGATCAATGGGCGCGCTTTTTGGATGGACGGGAATTTCCCAAAGAAGAATGGGCGTATCTTTTAGCTGTGGATCCACATTGGATTCAAGTGCGCTCGCCTACTCCCGGCTGGATAAATCCGGGAAGTTTTACTGAAGCTTGTTTGCGCATGGGTATCAAAGCTTTGCAACGGATGACTGGCGACAATGTGTCATTCGAGGCGAAAATCTTTATATCGCGTATGCGTTGGCAGTTAGGTATTGTCAACGCCCAGGCTCCTGATGAAGAGTTTGAGATGTCGGGAACTCTTTGGGCCTTGAGTTGTCTGGACGATGCTCGAGAAGAAGCTAAGCTTAAAAATTGTTTGGATTCAGTCAATCCGAAGCAAGGCTGGCGAGAGGTTTTTGATATGGCAATCGTCCATCGAAAGCTGGAGCTAGCTATCAGCGGCAAATCTGTTCTGGAAAGTGAACTCATGGATAGTTTCGAGGAGAATGTGACAGAATTCGGCAATCGCTCGGCGAACTATTTTCTGCCTCGTGAGCCAGAACTGAAATTTTATCAGGAAATCATCCAGCAGCAGGGTCATATCGGGCAGGCCCTGGCTGCAATGGAGCAAAAGTACCCTCAGATGAATTTTGCTCACTAGGAAACGGTTATGGATCGATGGCTTGCTGCGATGGTCTGGCTCCAACTGCTGGTTGCTCTGGCAGCATCGCCAGCGCGCGCAGCGGATCAGGAACTAGTGTCCAAGAGCAATCCAGCCTTCGAAGCGGCGTTGAATGATTTTCGAGCCAGCCGCATTCGGGAAGCGGCGCGCGCCACCAAAGCCATACTCATCAAAGATCCAAAAAATAAAGAAGCCGCGATGCTTCTCGCGACTATGTACTATCAAAATCACAAACTGAAACGAGCTCAGTATTGGTTCGATCGTGGCGATGCTAGTCTTCTAACTAACGAGACGGCCTTTGCCTGGGGTTCAACGTATTTGGAATTTGATGAAGACAAAAAGGCAGCACTCGGCTTTCGTTACATTCTCAAAAACAAGGGACCTTTTCGACCTTTTGCGCTCTATTATATGGGGGTTATACACTACAAATCCGCCCAGTGGCTACGCGCTCGCAAGTTTCTACAAAAGGTCAATCCAGACGATTTGCCAGTGGCGTTGCGAGTGAATCGACGTCGCTACTTGGCAGATATCAAAAGGCAGCAGGATAAAATGCTGGAGTCAATTATCGGCATGAATGACAAGCAAAGCACCGATATTGGAAGTGCGCCGCCGGCAGATGAAAAGGAACGTGCTGCCCCAGCAAAAGATGGGCAGGATGACGATTTAGATGCACCGAAGCCTGAAGCTCGTCAAGTCCCATTGCCGGAGACTGCCAAAGCCTGGCGATTTTCTTACAAACCTGCTCTGGCGCTCACCCAGCAGAGTCTTTTTTTCGATAATCACGGCTTGAACCATGATTCGGCGAATCTTGTCGTTCATCGAGAGGGTATCGGTGGAATGGCGAACTATGGTGATGAGCGAAGCGGAGTCACGGGCCTTTTGGGTGGCTTCGAATTTAATTTAGGAAATATTACCTACAGTGCTCGATTGGATCAAACTCAATTTTTTACGATCGATCAAACCTCCGGTATTTTTACGTCCCAAGTTAGCCGCAACCAAGACGAAAGCAGCGGTTTCATCATAGCCAAACCCCATTTCAACTGGTATTTGAACGAACGCTTTCGCATAGAACTCGGAGTAGGAGTGCGTGCCTACTTCCCTGATTACAACTACCTTATCGCCTGGGGGCAAGGGTCAGAGCATCTGGGATTGCACTATGAAGACAGCGACACCGAATTAGGTCTCGAATTTGCCATTCTGCAACCGTTTGATGAAAAGCAAAAGACGGATGCCTTGGATTTTAGTGGAAAAGGTGAGATTGAAAAGCAGCTCGGGGAAGTGCGAGTGACCCTGCAAGCCTATGGTTGGACCACAGATCGCGCTAGTTTTAGGAGCTCAGAACGCTTTCGATTGATCCTGGCTGATTCTCAACTTCGCTACCGAACAGGGTTTGAAAGTGAAGTGGGAGGAGCGGGGAGTCTGCTCTTCAATCTATTCAGTGAAACAGCCTTGCAGCTTCGCTTGGAATCGCTCTCTCGTCAGGCCGCGCCCGGCAAAACGGTGCAACGTTTAACAGCTACCGAAAGCCTCGAAGCGTCAGCTTATGGTGCGAATAAAGGCCTTCTTAGTCTGAATATTCCACTGTGGGATAGTGCA
>JBGSTF010000307.1:0-14947 GCA_041736645.1 Oligoflexus sp.
GGATCAACAAACGGCCGGATACAGAGCGGACCTACTTGAGCTTTGTGCGCAACCTCTTGACCTATGCGCCGATTGCCAAGGCCGCGGTGTTTTACACCTTTAACCTCACAACCGATTTACTGCAGGAGTTTTTGACCGAGCTCTACCTCGTGCGCGGAGTCAGCGCCCGGACCCGTAACAACTACAAGGGATTTCTACAAACCTTTGGAGCCTATCTTCTGGCGCATCGCTTTTGCAAAATCAACCCGGCTGAAGGCATCAGCTCGCTTCGCAGCAAGCCGAAAAAGCGAACGGCCATACCACTGGACCAGATCAGCCGAATGCTGGGCACAGAGTCGATCGACGCGCGCTACCGGCTCCTGTGCTCCATGGTGCTCTACTGCCTCATGCGCCGAACTGAACTTACCAAACTCAGAATCCGGGATCTCGAACTTGAAAAACAAGTCCTGATCCTTCCTTCGCACTCGAGCAAGAACCGCCAAGAGCAGCCAGTGGCCATTCCAACGCATTTAATCGAAAAGCTCAAGGCACACATCGAAGGGTATCCTGGGCACTTTCTTGTCTTTGGAAGCAACCTCAAACCAAGCAGATCAGCGGTGACCCCAAAGAAGGTATCGGACCTCTGGGATAAACTGAGAAAGCAGATGGGTTGGCCCAGTGAGTACCAGTTTTATTCCCTGAAGGACACTGGAATCACCGCAATGCTGGAAAGGGGCATCCCGGTGCTCCAAGTGCGAGATCAAGCGCGGCACTCGGATATCTCAATCACCAACCTCTATGCGAAGGCTCAAGGGAAGCAAGCACCGGAGGGACTCAAGAATTTTGAGCTCTAGTGTTAAAGTTTTTGGATTATATCGAATTAGATATATATTTGTAGGGTCAAACAGCCCGATCAATGAAATCTCAAACGGCTCCTAGCCACGTAAACGCAGAAGAAATCTTCGCCAACGGATACACCCGTATCCGCTGGGATGAAGTGACCCCCGGACAGCCACGCACCAATCTCGAATGGTGTGTGCCCGGAATGAGTACCAGATCCGCTAAAAAAGGTCCTGCATTCAACGCTCCAGACGTCATTCTTAAACCTCGCTCACCGAAGCCATCGACTGAGATCAGCATGATGAATTTCGCGAAGAAGTTCGCTGAGGCCAACGGGGGGCGTTTGAGCTTTCGCTCAAAAAGCGGAAGTTGCTATGTCGCCATTCGTCAGTTCAACATTCTCGAAGGCAAAAAGTACCGAATGCCCGATTTTAAAGTTCGCATCAGCGACCATAACATCAGCTCAATTTCAGGAACTTCGAACCCCGGCGATCGTTACGACCTTGAAATTGTTCAGTGGTCTTTCGATGAAAGCGACAGTGTCCTGATTTCAGACTATCAAATTCAAGATTAAGCCATGGAACCTACCTCAAGAGCCTTAGTGCTTCTTATCAAAAAGATCGCTGAAAGCAAAGGCATCACCCAGCTCGAGATGTCTGAAAAAAGCGGAATCGCTCAATCAAACGTGTCTGCAACTTTTGCAGGACTTCGTACCCCGAATCTTTCCACATTTGTCAAGCTCTGTTCAGCGGTAGGTGTGCGGATCTTCATCGAAGACCGTGATGAACAGTCTGACTTAAGCAAGCTCTTCCAAGAGGCTATGGATGAAGTGGGCTTTGACCCACAAAAGTGAGCTTCAGAATACGTATACTTCACCGTCTACGATGAATCGACTGGCGTTGATCAGATCGACCTTGAACGACTTAAATGCCACCCGGAATCGACCAAGTCGGTAAAGCTTCAGAGGGTCATAGTTCAGCAGTTGATCAACAGTAAGAGACAATTTAACCCGAGCCGCCTTCAGTCTTTTCACTTGGTCGAGCATTGGGCCCCAAGAATCATCGTAGAAGTTCCCGGAGCCATTCCAATAGGTACTTCTCGAATCGCTGGGATATTGCTCTGCGCTGGCTCTAGGAATAGGTGACAGCAAGGGGTTCGGTAGATTGTTGACACCACGGTAAAACAAGAAGTAGAGGGGTAGTTCATCGTCGATCTCCGCATTGAGGTAAGCCGATATGGTACTTCCTGCGCTCACATCAGCGAGGACAGTTCCGCAATCAGTGGCAATTACTTCCGGCTTTAAGGCGTCTGAGGCCCTTTGCGTAAGTCGTGCCCTCGCGAAATCATTTATGTTGAGTTCTGCGTCCCGGACGTTGAATTCAAGCTCGTAGTCGACATTCTCGGCATAGAGCGGGTTTATGTCAATCAGACCGTCGGACCAGTCAATTATCCTCGTTTGATTCAGAAGCTCCAGCCTTGGCTCGATGTGCAAAGCGTCGTTGATCGGGTCAAAGGTCACATAGAGGTTTAGGAAAGATGCTAGGGCTTCGAGGAACGCACCACACTCGACATCCGGCAAGACATTTTTTAGATTGTACGGGTTGGGAATTGTTCCGGAATAAGAGCTGCCCACCTTTGAGTTCAGGACTTTTACGGTGAGCAAGCAGAGGCGAGCCATTTCCGGATCTTCAAACAACTTGCTTTCGAACCGGACCCCTGCGTATTCGCATATTTTCAGGATCATGCTTTTGACGAAAGCATGGGGAGAAACCAGTCCACTGGCCGAGAAGCCATTGATGAAGTCGAGCTCGTTGATGTTCTGAATCGAACTGGACTTGACCAGAAGGAAGTTGTAGAAGCAATGGTGGTTTGTCGTCGGATTGGTGCAGACATCCCACATGTGGTCCTTCTGTGCCCCAATGAAACTCACGTCTTCCCAGGGCAGATCCCTAATCGAGGTCTTTTCAATGAGCTCATTGAACTTCCCATTGCCCCCTACGAAGTTGACCGAGAAGTAGCCTTCGGAGTGTTGCTCGAAAAAAAGCTTCCCAACCTTCCAAGTCTTGGATGCCAGGAGAATTCTGCAGTCGAAAGACTGAAAGCGACTACTGACACTTTCCAGAAGGTCCGCAAACCTTAGAGCACGTCGATTCTTGGGTGTGGCCGGGAGATCGAAACTCCAGCTGAAGTCTCCGCTCAGCCTCAGAAACGAGAAGAAAGATGTGTCGTCCTGAAAGGGGATTGGAATGTCTTCAGAGAGATCCAGAGAGGTTCCGTTGACGATGAGCTCAACCATGAGCCGAAATTCAAAGGATTCGTAATGAGCAAAAAGGACACTGGGCCAGTGAGAATTTTTGGAGGAATGCGGAAAACTTGTAATTTGTCCCCGTCAAACAACGTGTGATGAATTCTTTTTCAGACCCAAGATCGGCCGGGTGGCGCGGGAATAAGGCGCGAGCCGAATACCAAGCAACCACATTCAAGAGCATTGCATGTTGTTTGACACACCCGGCTCTTGGACTGAAAAAGGCGAAGCGTGGATAACCTTCGCCCCATTCCAGGACAGCTGCTTGAGCGATTCGCCCGATACTACCTGATTTCCGCCCGAACTGACCAGGAACTGATGAAAGTATTGGAACGGTTGATTGAGCTCGATCCTACGGCAGAACTACTCGAGGAACTCAAGCCAACCGGGGCTTGATCGAGGAAACATCAGGAAGGAGCTTCAAGGTTTGTTCGTAGAGATCCACGTCGCTCATTTCCACAATAGCACCTTCAGGAACGACCCGAACAGGAACGAGTGTTCCAAATCGATTCTCATACACTTGAGGAGAAAGAACCAGGTCACGGACACGAGCCATTTCCTGAGCACTCATAAGACCAGTTGAAACGCGGCTCTCCTCTTGGCTCATGGCCATGTTTTGCACCGATCGAACTCTTTGCCGGTCGAGGGTTCGAACCTTCGTTGCGCTCTCACTTTCGGGCATCCATTCGATCTCTCTGGATCCAGTCAAGGTGATCCGTTCGAACACCCCAAACAGATTGAGGTAGACCAGTTCGACCAAGGAGCGAGCTGGAGCTTTGTCGAGTTCGAAAGTGATTGTCTCAGTCAGCGCATTGGCCAACACCGCCGATTCACGGATCGAAATTTCAAAAGAATGAACGGTCTTTCCGGCATCGATCAGCGAATTGACAATGGACATCGAAACGGGCACCAGGACCATACTCCCAGCGGCAATGGATCCAACCGAAAAAAGCTCCTTCAGCATCGAAGAGCTCCCATCGGTGTAGTGAAACAAAACCCCAACTTTGACCGCTGATATGCTCAAATCCGGACGAGCCAAAAACCAGATGAAGTCAGAGGCAGAAGGTCGAAGTCTGCGCGTTCCGGCGGCGGCCGTCATGAACTTCCCGGGTGTTGCGCTTCGGCTGAAGATCGACTGGCTGCGGTAGTCGTCAATGTCGACGGCCCCGAAAAGCGAATAGAATGTGCCTGTTTCGGTCACCCGGTAGGTGACAGGGTTGGAGCCGTACTGCTCGGCCAACCTCAAGAAGTAACTGGCCACTCCAGAGAGAACAGAGATGGCCAATCCCAATGTCAGCGGGGGAACCGCCTGGACATACCAATCGCCATGGAGCGTGGGGCCAAGGTCAAATTCAGCAACTCCTTCGTTGGGTTCAAGCTCGAGGGCTACACCAGTAAAGGATCCTCCGGAAAGTGGTCGCACAAGGACTTCAACCAAGAGCTTGAAGTTGGGCCTGTAGATCCGATCAGCCCCGGCCGTTGCAGTCGCTCCTGTGAAGTTGGCGGGCACAGAGGCTGCGAAAGTCACCGAATAAGCCGTTCCAAATTCACGAGCCGTCAACCGAACCACGAAGCTCGAGACTTTGGTAATGTCAAAGGCGGCGAATAAGACTGGATTAGCTCGGAGCCCTGGGAGCAAACACTGGGAAATAAACGTGTCGATGTTGGGGTATGATCCCAAGGTGATTTCAGTCCCCGAATCGTCCGCTGCAGCAACGAACTCAAAAACGAGTATCGTAGCCGGTGAGCCCCATTCAATCGTGATCGTATGCCCTAGGCTCGGCTGAAAGTTCACGGTGATGTTGAACACCGCCTTCGCTCCGGCCACTTCTAGAAAGTTGTCGGTCTGAAGCTTCAGGGGAACACTGTTTCCGGAAAGGCTGATGATATCCGGCTGTTTAAGGATCGTGATCATCGGTTGATGGAGCTTCGTTGAAGAGTCTGGTTGTCTCGGCTCTGCAGAGATGAGATTTTCCGAATCTCGCTATCGCCGATGGCCACGGGTTTGGGTTTTCTGAGCTCCTCCAGGATCGAGGTCAGAATCGACTCCATCTTATCGAATCGCATCGTGGCTTGGCCATCGCTAGGCACTCGGGGAGCGCTTGCCGTTTCGGTAGATGTCGAAGTAAATCCGCCTTGGTCAAATCCGCCCAGCCGACGACGGCGCGACTGCTCGATGTAGCCGACCATTCCCGCGATGTCGGGACGCCTCATTTCCTCCGTGGCCACGACATACTCGTTGTCATGCACATACCCCGTGATGTATCGCCCGGGCAACTTGGGATCAGGAACACCAAGCCCAACGCTGGTGTATCCTCCCTTATCGAACGAGCTGGCAGGAAGCAGTCTGTCGAAAAGCAGGCTTGCCGCAAAACCAGCTGTAGAAGCCAGAAGTACGTTGATCGGGAAAGGAACTGTCGCAAGTACGTTGGCGATCTGCTGCGCGGCCGCCTGCATGGCCAGGCCTTTGATCACCTTCCGGATATGGTTGATGTACGCCTGACCCGCTTGCTCAAGTTGGCCGACGAACCCCTCTTGAGAAGAGTCCATGAGCTCGAAGATCTGAGCGCCCGCGGCATAGCTCGCTTCAGTGCTGCGCATCTGCTCTTCGCGCATCTTTTTGGACTCCTCGAGTAATTTTTTCTCATCGGCCACGGCCTTTTCTTTGACCGCATTGTGCATCTCGGCCAATTCCTCCTCGAGTTCCAGCGTGTCTTGCCCGAGCTCCCGCTTGGCGTCGATCAGAGCCACGAT
Source organism: Oligoflexus sp. (assembly GCA_041736645.1). GTDB lineage: Bacteria > Bdellovibrionota_B > Oligoflexia > Oligoflexales > Oligoflexaceae > Oligoflexus. The sequence continues at coordinate 5,879 of JBGSTF010000307.1, forward strand.
TGTCGAAATCTCAATTTCGTTGCGCTCTACCTGGTACGCCTCCCAGTCCGTGAGGCCTTGTTCGTATTTCTCCAAGGCAGCGGCCCGCTCGTTTTCCGCCCCGGAGCGAATGGCAAATTCCGCGAGTTCAGACTGAGCTTCAGCTTGCGCATGGCCTGCATCATTGATCGATTGGTAGAATTCGATCAAGGCCTTCTTTCGATCCTCCTCCAATTTCTCAAGATCCTTCTGACGCTTCTCAAGCTCTTTCTTTTGACTGTCCGTCACGAACTGTTCGCTCTCAACAACCTTGTCATTTGATTCAATGACCACTTCAGCCGCTTTCTCGGTTTGGATGCCAAGACGAGCTATGAGCTGCTCTTTTTCTGTGAATGAACTATTCAACTCTCCTTCACTTTGAGCGGCCGCAGACACTGCTTTTCGATATTCATCAGTCGAGTCCATCAGCTTGTTCTTCGCGCCCAACTGAGACCACTTGTTTTCCATCTGAACGGCCAACTGGTAACCTCGTTCGGATAAATCCAAGTTGCGATCGGACTGCTTTCCGCTGAGCTCTTCCGCCTTCACAATGGCCTTTAGGAGTTTGTCCTCAGCCTCCAACTCCGCCCGTTTTTTCTTGGCGGCCACCTGAGCCTGATTTTGGATCTTCTCGTCTTGCTCCTGAAGAAGAATTCGATTGACCATTTGGTCGTTCGCATTCTTCAGAGCCTTTTCGAGCTCTTCGTTGCTGACCTTGTCTTTGTCCAGGGCGCCCAAATAATCCGGATAGCGCTCCATGAGCTCATTGATGATCTCATTTCTCCGCTCTTGGCTGATGTTGGTGCTCAAGGCCTGTTCACCTAGGGCCCGCATCTTGATGCGGTCTTCTTCCATTGTCGCCGATAAGGGCACTTCCACGATTTTGGCCATCCACCCGAAAAGGTCTTCCAAGGACTTCATCGCCTCGGAGCTCACGAATTTTCCGTAAAGTGCCCGAGTGATTTTTTGAAGGTTGGCGGCCAGGTTTTGATTCTTGACGTTGAACTCGTTGGTCAGGCTGGTCCCTTCCTCCAAAGCTTCGTTTGCCTGATATTGACGCTCTTTGAGTAGGTCAAGATTTCCACTCAAGGCACTGATGGCTGCAATAGCCCTAGTACCATCGACTCCAAGAGCTTCAAACTTCTGGGCCATCACTTGCATTCCCTCGTTGTTGCCATTAAGGCCCTGAAGGAAGAGGAGCATCGCCTGATTGGTGTCGGTCTTGAGAAGCTCTGAAAACTCACCGACATCTACCCCCGCAATCGAAGCGTAGGTGGAAGTGTCTTTGAACATGTTTGTCACGAGCTGACTCATGGCCGTAGCCGTGGTCTCTTGACTCTGCCCAAGTTCATCGAAGGCTGCGGCATATCCGATTGTGTCCTCAGCGGTGAGGGTGGTCTGAGAACTCACCCCAGCCATACGCTTGAGGTAGTCGACCAGAAACGACGCCTGGTTAGATCCTGAGGCACTCACCTCGTTGATCGCACTACCTAGCTTCAACATTGACTCCCCAAACCCGGTTCCTTCCCGTTCACCGACACGGTAGATCTCCGTGAGCTTGCCCACCTCACGAATCGCCTCGTCGCCTCCAAGGTCATCGCCCAGGGCAACTCTAAGCTGATCCGCCACCCGAACGAAATCTTCAATCTCAGGGATGGTCTCTTTGCCCAGTCGCCCGGCCTCTTCAGCGAGCGCCAGAAGCTCTAATCGACTCGATCGGGTATTGAAATTGCCAAGGCGCTGGGTGAGCTCTTCGACCTGAACAGTTGTCAGGCCTGTGGTCTTGGCCACATCGCTCTGCGCATCTGCAAGCTCAGCGGATCCTTCGACGAAGTTTTTCAACGAAACAACTACGCCGGTAAGCACGGCAGCCGTCGCGGCCAACATCCCTGCGTACCGGTTGAACTTGTCGGCCATCTTGCCCCAACTGTCACCGACCCCGGCCGTTTCCTGCCTGATCTGCTTCATCCCGGCCTGCACTTCGCGCAGACGCTTCGCCTTTTGCCGGAACTCCTCTGAGTTGCGGCTCAAATTGGCCATCTCGTTGTTGAGCTTCTTCGACTCTGCACGCAGCTCCCGGAGGGTCTTACCCCCGGTTTTATCGTTGATCCAGACGTTTGCTACAACATCGCGAATTGAGCGACTCATTGATCGGTGTTTTTGATTCGGATCCTAGAGGCGTTCACAACGAAGTTTTCGAAGTTGTCCAACAGCTTCTGATCGAGTTTGGGCAGCCGTTGATCGAGGATCGGATTAAACCACGGATGCGGACGAAGCTTTCCCTGGGCGATGGCCTCTTTCCGGGTCAAGCCACCAAAAACGCCCATTTCGTAAAACACCCCGTGCCGCGGGAACTTGAAGCCGATCCCAGAAATAACCCCATCCTCCATCTTGTTTTCGTTTCTCAGTCGAGCTTGAATGGTGCCCTTGGCACCTTGGCGCATGCTTTGAGCCGTTCCCCGCCCCCAGGAGCGCAGCAGTTTGTTGAGTGCATCCATCTCAACTCTTGAAAGCTCACTCATGGGGTGTGGATCGATTCATTGTTCCACTTGGAAGCGTCAAAGCGCGCCATAGGCTCCCCGAAATCGAAACTGAGCCGACACCCTTTGAAATCTCCCCACCCGCGAGGGACGACCTCAATAGACAGCGAAGCGGCATCAAGTCCCTCAAGCACAAAAGCTTTGTTGGCTACGGAATAGTCGCGGCGGTCCTTAACCATCTTGGCCACGAAATCTTCAGCGATCTGCAAGCATCGATTGTCGACCTCTTCACCTTTGGTGGTGTCGCCCTGGTCGGACCACTTATCAAGAATCAAAATCGCCCCGTGCCAGCTCCATCGCAGATTCGCGAAGGTTGAGTTCTGCGATTCTTTCATCGGGGTCTCGACGGCCACAAGCGGCCAGTGTACGGCACTTCGAAGCGACTCTTCCAGACTGAACAGCTCGACCAAAAAGGCGTGCTTCTCCTGGTTCGTATGGCCGATCAACTTGTGGTTCTCGGCCATCTTAAAAAAGTAATCGAAGTACTCAGAGAGATTCATCGCTTCTTGAGTTTACTTTTAAGTGAAATCGCTTCCTGCCTTGAAGCGTTGAGCTCGTAGAGGATCCTCGAGAGCTTCATCTTACTGATCTGATCCACCTGCAGAGGATCCTTGGCCAGCGCCCGAAACACCGGGAGCCATCCTAGAGATGGTTGCGCTTTCTCTCCGCCTTTCTTGGTGAAGACTCCAGGGTTTTGCTCTACGATCCGATGCACGTTAACCTGATACCACCAAAGGATCACTCCTTTGCGCTTGTGGTCGACCGATTCAAACTTTAGAGCATCTAGCTCGACTGTTGCCCGGTTGAATGGCCGCCTTTGATCACCACAGAAATCTGGAGAATTCGGTTTGTGTTCGGGGTTCGAACCCGCCTGCCGATAGAGGCAGGCCATCAGGCAATTGAGCGCGCTAGGGTCTCCGTCCAAATGGCGGTTGTAGAAGAGCTCGGCAAAGTGGAATTCTTCCCCGCTCAAAGCATTCAAACCGTCCCCGGGGCCATGCAGTCGACTTAAACCAGACCAAACGACCTCAAAGGGCTGCTTTATGCGAAAGGGGCCAACAAATAAGAAGTTCAAGCCTAAAAGTAGGTGGGCCACTTCATCGACCTCGAGGCTGAGAAATGCCTTCAGCCTTCGTGATGGCAACAGCGAAGGCCGCATGCCACACAAATAGGCGAGAATTCGAAGCCTCGCTTCCTGAAGCGCTCGATCCGCAGATCGCATCTGTGCCGAGACCCTGGTTTTCTTTGCGGATTCCACAGCATGAGCGAGCTCATGTAACGGCTTTAACTGGGGTGCAATCCAACAGAGCTCACGAGAGCTCATCTCATCGAACCGATCGGGGAATTGAAACTGATGCCCATCAATGTTGAAGCTTCGCATGAGGCAAAGCAAGCCCCCCCACAAGGGCGTTAAAAGGACGAATCACGCTGGAAAGTGCATTCATCGTACTCCAATTCAGATCATGATCCGAAAGGGATATTGCTTAACATTGTTCTGAATCTACTTCAAAGTCAGAACAAGTGAGGGCATTTTACATCGCAGTTATTTCAGGCGCCCTTCTCTTCGGGCCTCATTTGAAGGGTCAAAACTTTGGGTTCGGAGCATCCCAGTCATCTTTAGGATTCACTGGTCTAGAAGCAATATTTAAAAGTGGAAGGGTCTATACTGGATTAAAGTACACTTTCAGCTTTCAAACTCCGGCAAAAGGCCAAGAGATCAATTCGATTGAGGGCTTGGATCTGCAGATAACCGGAACGGAAATTCGACAGACGTCTATTGACATCCTCTATGGCTACTATCTCATATCAAACAAAGTCTCTTTGGAGGGTGAATTATCCTTCGCGATGAGAAATGAAATCTCCAATTACCTAGACATAGCATCAAAAGAAGAACTCTATACAGAGGGCTCGCATTACACTCAAGTTGAGTGGGGTTGCCACATGTATTTCAACGTCTATCGAGACCTACATCTTGGATTCGGCTTTAATACCGGCCGGAATAACGAAATCGGGGTTAGATACTTCTTCTAGGCAAGAAATCTGCTGATCAGGTAGCCCAGCATGGCACCTACAAGAAGCCCAGAAACAGCGACCACAGTCACCCAGAAATAGTTCGTGCGGCGCTTTACTTCCGTTCGCTCAAAGTCATTCGATTTATCCCGCTCGGAGAGCCTCTCAGTCAATTTCCGAATGGTTTCGTCCTGCTCCTGGCACTGAATCCGGAGCCTTCCAAGCCTGTCTCGCTCAATCACCAGCAAACCCCGGAGCCTTCCATCTGCCGTGGTGTCCCGGATCATCCGAGTCTCACCTGGTGCGATGGAATCGATAAAGGTCATGTTGAGGGTAGACCGGAAATTCCAGCCCTGAAGCGTCGTGTCCTGAATCCGGATGTAGTGCGCTTCTCGGCTTACCAAAGTCGAAGTCTGCTCGGTTCGCTTGGTAGTCGAACAGCTGTTAACGGCCAGGAGTAGACCGATCAAACAAGCCCTTGATATGGCTCCAAAGATTGATTCCATAGATTTTTGAGAAATTTTCGGCGATACTCTTGAGCTCCGTCACTGCAATAAATCCGCTGACCACTTTCAGCCAAGGCACCTCCTTCACCACATGCAACTCGATGAAGTAGGCCGATAAGATGACCAGGTTGTAGATCAGGAATTTTGAAAGGGTGCTCCCCATTCGCTTGCTTTGGATTGGCACTTTGGTCTTCCAAGCAGCCGTCAACCCCGTGATGAAGTCGACAATGATCAAAAAGACCATCGTCCACATGATCGCTTGCACCGGCGCAAGCATGGCCGATGCCCAAAAAAGCGCTTTGGTCAGGAGGCTTAAATCTCTCATCGCAAAATCTTGATCTCAAGGTTAAACTGATCGGGAAGGTGCTTCAGCAGCTCGCGCATGGCCACCTTGCTGTTGAATACATCGAAGAAACCGTCTTGATTCAGGTGCTTGTAAGCTTTCCCGACCAGAATACAGCCGAGGATGTCACTGTGATAGTTGCCATAATGAACCAAGATCTCCGACCGGCCGGGTACATCCTGCACCCAGAAGCAAGCCCCGAACTTTGGGGAGTTGTGTTTGATCATCCGATAGGTGCCGTTCGGGATCCGCGAAATGCGCCGGGTGTTGTTCAGCCAGGGTAGCTCCAAAGTCACGGCCGCGATCTCTCCGTCGATAGAGAGCGAGCCGAGGGTTTGCTTGGCGTCCTCCTGGACGCGGGTAAGGACGACCTTCATAGTGCGAGGAATGAATTGCGTTCGGGGTTCTGCTTATAGCTCTGCCCGGTCTCCGGTGAGCGATAGTTCGAACTGGAGAAGAAACTCGCATAGCGGCTCGAGGTCGCTGTTGAATTGAGGAACTGGCGCAAACTCTCGAGATACGCTTCGCCTCGTTGACGATAGCGCTCTTTCGCCTTTGCCGCTTGGTCTAGACTTGCCGGCTTCGAGTCTCGGATGTTCGCGTTGCCGGTCGCTTGAACCGATGTGACGTAGGCCCCTTCAGGAGTCAGTTCAATGGAGCTCTCATCCAACGCACTCGAAACCGCGAGGTATGCGATCGCAGGGCGGATCAAAACCATGAGTTCGGCGTTATCTCCACTGAAGGAGTTCGTCTCCAGTTGCGTCTTCAGCTCGCTGTACAAAGCGGGTGAAAGCAATGGCGCGATCCGAGTCATTTCCACGTCTCGGATGAAAGGCTTCAGGGTGCGAAACGTTCGGCTGCTCTCCCGAATGTTGATGTAAACACTGAACTCTTTGGCGTTCGGAATCAACAGCTCCAACGTGGCTTTGAACTCATCGGTCGCTGACCATCCCGAATAATCGGCCTCGTTGGTCTGCAGAAACAAAATGAGCGCATCCAAACGGCGATAAGCGAGCTGCAGTTGACTGGACTCGAGCTTTTCCTGTTGCCACTGAAAAGCGGTCTTTTCCCGGTCCGTGGTAACCCCGGCATCGCTGATCCGCACGGCCGCCTCCTTCAGATAGGCATATACCGCCAGTGGTGCGATAGCAGACTGGACCATCTCCAACAGCTTGGTTTGGGCGGCGTCCATGTTTGCGGCATCGTATGCGTCGAGGAGCTCCGTGTATAGATCAGCGCCTAGTATCCCGAGGATCTCATCGCTTGCCAGTCCGTTGGCCAAGTAAGGTCGGAGCGTTTCGACTGAAAGCGCCTGAGAAACCGCGACATGGTTTTTGAGCTCAGCGGTGGTTTTAAAGAAATACGTCATACCGCTTTGGTTTCAGAGCCGCTGTCTAGGCGGGCGATTTGATAATTGCGCAGCCAGAACGTCAAGCGCTGACCGTCCTTCTCGAGTCGCTTGCGCCATCCGTTGAATGTGGCAATCAGGGAAAGCGGCTTCAGGATCAAGTCTTGATGCGCCTTGACTTGGATCATGTAGTTGTTCCAGGCCACACGCTTGTCGCTTCCGCTCCCGCTGCTGGTGTTGTTCTTTCCGGCACCGGCACCAAAAAGCGTTGGGTCGACCTGCAGGTTTTTGAAAATGTGTGCATCGGCTTCTTGGCTATCCTCGATGTACATGCCCTGCTTCATCTTGTCATCGATGACTTGAATTTCCCAGGCTCCGTAGGTTTTATTCGACACGCTGTCGAGCTGGGTGTACATGATCGACTTGCCTTGGCGCTCGGCCGAGAAGAACGTATCGAAAGACTCGTGTTCGGCTTGTATGATCTTGATTCGATCGGCCTCCGTCTTACTGCCCCAGTCCTTATACTTCCAAGACCACCACCACTCGGGAACCTTGATGATGTATTTTATCGTCAACTGGTTCTTCAAAAGCGCCTTCTTGAACTTCGGGATCTCCTCAGCGATCGGCAGCCAGGTATCAAATAGCACATGCCAGGGCGCAGCCTGATAATAAGCTCTGCCCGGAGACGGAAAAGAAATCGGGTAGATCAGGCCTACGTTTTTGTGTGCCTTGAGAAACCCAACCGGGTCGCGTTGCGTTTGGACGACTTTCAGCGTCGCCGTTTCCGGGGCCTTGTCATCATACAGGGACCAATCCGGACTAATGAAACACTCCTCGATGAGCCCTTTGTAGGTGTCCTTTTGTGATCGTAAGGACCAGCGGCAATCTGTGCTTTCCTTGCAAGTCAAAAAATTGACTCGGTTCCCCCCTGCAGAAAGGGTGATCTCCGGAAAAATGTTGTAGAAGTGGTAGAAGTAGGAGCTCGCCTCCATCAAATACTGAGCGATATCGGTCTGATCCATCCACTCGTGGATCTCCGAATCGTAGAGCTCAGTGAATTTCTCCTGACCGGTCGTCTCATCAATCGAAAGAAGTCCATAGGCCAAGCCTCCACCGTACAAAGCGCGAGCCTTCCAGTCTAAAATTGAGCTCACCAAAGTGACCTTGGCAATTCGATCGATGACCGACTGCGGAAACAGGTTATCATCGCCCCAGGGCGAATAGCGTTCGCTGCCTGTTTTCGTTTCAACCACAGAGACCGGTCCTCGACTCTTGCTGTCGAGCGAAGTCATAAGCACGGAGCTTCCACTTTTGAAGGTCATGCTCATAGCGGTCTGGTTGACGAGCTCGCTCATGGCACGACAGGTTGAGAGTTGAGCTCCACAATCAACCGTCGATTCACGCTGTACACGTGTGATCCTGGCATCAACGGTTTTACACCGATCAACTCTCGAGAGCTGCGATGTTTCAAAGGCAATCCACAACGCACAGCTTGATGCAAGCTGACACGCTTGAACTCAGAAAGCCTGTCCGGAGTAGTGTAGAAGCTGATTTGAAACGGCACAGGACGCCCGTGAGCGTCCTGCCGTTCCGTGATCTCCAAAGCCTGTACAGTTTTGATTGGTTGACTCAAAGCCTCAATTAAAGAGGCTCAAAAATGAATCAGCAATCTGTCGTTTTAAAGGACGATAAAGGTGGCCAGTGGTAAGGTCATATTTTCATTTTAAGCTTAGGTAGCCGATTAAGAGAATAAGTATTGCGTTTAAAACCGAGGCCACTATTTTAGTTTTCATCCATGTTTCTTTCAATGTCTCTTTTCTGAATTGTCTTTCATAACCCCCATTTATCTGTAAGAAATAGAAGGTTTTACTCGTTGGTATAATTCCGTAGGATTTAACAGTGGAAATATCCTTCGTCGCATATGCTCGCAATTCCAGTAATCCATCTTTTTCCATTTCCTCACAGAAAAAGTTGAGGACATTTGCATCCTTGGTCAACAAGCTAGAGACTGCCTCAGTGTTACTATGTCCTTGGCTCACTGCATATTTTAGAAGATTGTCTTTGGTGCGAGCAATTTCTAATTTGCTCATTTTTTTAGTTTTCAAAATCTCTTAATCTGGGATTAGGGCATAAATAAACTGAAGACCGCTTCCATTCGGGCCTCCGCCACCATTAATTCTGTTGTCAATTCTATTCCAATATTTGGTAACAAGCTCTTTCTCAATAGCATTTACATATCTACTGCTTGTAGTGCAGTAAAGCAATTCCATCCTCCAATTTCCTGATCTGGATTTTGCATGACAT
>JBGSTF010000354.1:0-5339 GCA_041736645.1 Oligoflexus sp.
AGCCCGATCAGACTGCCCCAGTCCTGGACGAACAGGTTGATGTCGGTCAGACCGAGTTCGGTGATGAACCCATCCAAGCGGTCGACGTGATCGCGATAGCTGTACCGCTCGATGTCGGTCGGCTTGTCCGAGCGGCCCATATTTCGATATCGCGGAGCAGAATAACAATAACGATCAGTAAAGTTAAAAGCCCCGTGAAGCCAATCTTGGCGACATCAATATTGGACAAGAATTGTTCGAGGAGTTGAATCATCTTCTGACCTGATCTTGGTGCCAGGTTGTCAAGAATAAAGGACCGAAATTCGATAAACCAAGTGGCATTCGGAGCAGCCAAAGGTTGAAAGGCGGACACAACCGCGAAGACTAAAGCGAGTAGGGGCACAATCGAACCCAAAGTCATATAGGCCATGTTCCCCGCATGCACCAATAGATCTGATTGTTTGACGTCTTTGACCAAACTCCTCAGGGTATCATAGGAGTACTTCAACCAAGCTGGACTTCTCTTAAATGCGAAAGTTAGGTTCATCGTTGCGTCCAATAGCTTGTAGGAGGGAAGGGCATCCTATTGATCCAGGACGACGACTCGAACCGCCGAAATATAGTGCGATTGGGTCCGCAGCATTCTCTGATCCGCCTCGCTGAAAAACCCCGGCCTAGTCAGGAGACGAATATCATCCAAAGGTAGGATAAAACCAAAGATTCGAACCATGCCTCCGGCCTTAACCTCAACTTTGTTTTCCGGTTGCCTATCGGTTATCTCACCAAGCAGGACCACTGGCAGCTTCTTATTTTGCCCCAGATCGATCATAAACATGTAGTCACCCACCAGAGAATCGACTCGAACTGGATTGAGCAGTACTGTTGAGCCATCAATTTGCGGACTATCAAGCAAGTTGACCAAGGCATCACTCGAACGAATCAGCGCGGGCTGATTGATATTGGAAATGCTATTCACGTAGGGAGCCATTTCGGCTCTTGAATCCATCACATGATACAAACCATAGGCGGTGAGCATGATGAGGGCGGCTATGATCAGAAGAATGATGGGCGGCCAGTCTAGTTCTCGCTCTTGGATTATCTGCTCTTGGGCTTCGATCATGACATGATCTCCTTTGGCTCGGGTTAGGAATGGGAATGCAATATGCATTCCGAATGATCGAGTGTCCCATAGCCAAAGAAGGAGCAGCTGTGAGTTCATACCGGAATCTACAAAATGAAATCGTCGGTGAAGTCGCTGAGTCAGCCCGCATGTCCCCTACGTTTCTGGTGTTTATGGCCAGTTCTGGAGTCCTGAGTAGCGTGGCCCTACTTACAAACTCCATTCCTGTGCTGTTGGGAGCCATGGTGATCGCACCGGTGATGGCGCCGCTGCAACTGGTTGCGTTTGGTCTGGTCGGAGGACAGTGGCGCATGGCGTTGCGTGGCTTCTATACCGTCACCGTTGGTTTGACCCTAGCGGTACTATGCACTTTTCTCACCGCTTGGTTTCTCGTCAAAGCTGGTGTGATCGGAGATTTGCGCAGCGATTCTTTCCTGGCTCTGCTTGATGAAAGGGTTCGGCCTGGGATATTTAACGTCATTGTAGCCCTTGCTGCAGGGATTTCAGGCACTCTGGCTATGGCGCAAAAAAAAATAGATACCCTGGTTGGAGTAGTGTCGGCCGTGGCGTTAGTGCCTGCAGCGGGCGCCGGTGCGCTGAGTTTGATGGCCGGAGATTTACCCAAGGCATTAGGGGGCTTCTCGCTCTTTGCCATTAACTTTTTACTTATTATCGGCATTGCCATCATTACACTGACGCTTTTTGGTCGCTACCTAGAAGTTATCCGTTCGCGGGAGTAGTTCCGTTCTAGAGGATAAAGATAGTGCTTTGTGTGTTGGCAATTCAAAGGCACCTGGCATTATTTTGAGTAAAACATCAAAACGCATAAGTCAGGCAGTGGTGGTGGAAGCGGCAGCGGAGCTGATGTTTTAAGCCGCTGGTGCCGCTTTCCCCTGGCAAAAGAACTGTCCAAAACTTGATCACTGGCAAAGCCTTGAGAGCGCTACTCCTAAGCTATTATCCTAATTTTATTGCTCATAAATATTGAACGATTCCTGCATAGATGGAGCTGTCCTCTGGCTCGCTCTTTCTCCAAGCTGTAAGGAAATAAAATGATGTTGAAGCTGCTCATGCCCTTATCTTTAGCCTTACTCTCGACCATGATCGCCTGTGATTCTAAAAAGAAAAATGAGACCGAGACTCCTATACGCACCGTGATTTCACTGAACGCACCGACTGAAATTATTGGCACTTGGAGGCAATGTATTCCTTCAGCAGGCGACAAGTCCAAAGCCGGATTCTATACATTTCAAACCGACGGAATCTTGAGTTTTCAGTCCGTAGCTTATGCAAGCAAAGACTGTTCTGGCGAAGCAACCAAGCTCTTCGCTTACCAGGGAACCTATCTTGCCAGCGCCGGCAACTCTTTGGATATGAGCCTGGAAGTCGGTAGAACCTTGTTTCGAGTCTATGCGATCCAAGGCAAGCAACTGTCTATCTCCAATAATTTAGGCGCGGGTGCTGGTGTGGATAGCAGAGACGTGGACCTCGATACATCGGCTCTGATTTTGACCAAAGTTTCTGAATAGAAGTCAAATGTTTCCAAGCAAAAGCCAAGCCTTTGATCGCGAACTCACCGGTTTATTTTGGCTTCGGAAGCGAGCCGATCAGGATGTTTTCTGCCTGAGCCATTGCCGAATAATGATCCAAAGAATTTGCGTGTCGCGCAGATACCGCATGGCTAGACGTCCTGGCTGCTGCAGCAGACGAAAGACCCATTCCGCACCAATCTTCTGCATCCAGCGCGGTGCGCGTTGGATGGTCCCAGCACAGAATTCCAAAGCAGCACCAATTCCCAAAAGCACACCACTTGCAATCTTAGGCGCATTGCGATGCATCCAAAGTTCCTGCTTCGGTGCACCGAGAGCGACAAACACGATGTCGGGCCCTGCCGCCTGAATTTTTTGCAGAATCTGTGCTTCTTGCTCAAGATCCTTTTCAAACCCAAACGCCGGGCTATCGTAGCCGCAAATACAAAGGCCGGGATAACTCTGTTCCAGCCGGGCTTTGGCTATTTCAGCCACGCCGGGCGGCCCTCCCAGCAGATAGACTTTTAATCCAGTGCGGGCCGCTTCAGCACAGAGGCGAGGCATGATTTCTGAGCCTGTGACACGTTCGGGTAAGGGCTTTCCCAAAATATGCGAAGCCCAAACCAGCGGCATACCGTCGGCGATAACCAGATGCGCTGCGCGATAAACCTGCCGCAAATCCTCGCGGGACTCGAGGAGTACAATGTGATCGCTATTCGGGGTCACAACATAGCGACAAGGACTCTGCTTGGCGAAAGAAACCGCTCTCCGCACTGCTTCCTTCATATCCACTACATCAATCTTGGCATGCCCAAGCTGAAGCTGCTCACCCACGGGTTTAAGCCTTTCCTTGTCTTCCGACTGAACTTTAGGATCGAAAGTCTCATCTTAGCCTCTGGCCTTTCCCAGCTCAATCTTTTCTGCTCATTCCATCCTAAAATGACCGTTTAACTGAGGCTGACAGGGATTCCTTCTTGCACCGCGCAAAGGATTGCCACTACCATGGTTGACAGAGAACGAGGAGTCTTCATGCATTCAACGGCCCCCCTGCAACCCATGCACATGAACATTGACGCTAAAGACCTCCAAGGCAATGGCAGCCTGGGTCGCTATATTCTTCTGCCCGGCTCCGATGGTCGCGCAGAGGCCATTGCCAGTCGGCTGCAGAATCGCCAAGTGAACCAACATTCCCGCCGGCATAATTTTTATACAGGCTCTTTAAAACTTGCCGACCGGATGGTGGATATCGGTGTGATGAGCTCCGGCATGGGCTGCCCCAGTATGGATATCATTGCGACGGAACTTTTGCATCTCGGTGCACGCCGCTTGATTCGGGTCGGCACCGCCGGATCCCTTCAACCCGAGCGACTGCGCATTGGCAGTCTGGTCGTTCCCACTGCCGCTGTCCGCGATGAAGGTACGAGTCGCCATTATTTGGACAACAGCATTCCCGTGCTGGCTTCGCTGCCATTTTTAGATGCGGTTCGACGGGCGGCGCAGACAATCCAAGTGAGTGATCGCATGCAACTGGGTTTGACTCACACTAAAGATTCGCTGTATGCCCGAGAATTTGGTGAAGGGCCTTTGCAGCTTGAGCACCAACGCTATATGCAGCATTTGAAATCGGCCGGTGTTCTGGCCTCGGAAATGGAATGTGCCCAGCTCTTCACGCTCACGCAACTGTGGAATCAGCGCTTGCTCACGACGGATCCCAAGCTACCGCTGATACAGTCCGGTGCAATCCTAGCCATCATTGGTGATGACCAGCCCTTCGCCGACGGCAAACAGGTCACTGAGACGATAGACAAGGCGATCGAGCTTGGCTTTGCCACCATTGCAGCTTGGGTTGAGTATGAGGACGCACGATGGCTATGACCTGGGATCAACTGCTTTCCTTGGGTGGGGCCTTCGCTCTGCTTTCGGCCTATGCCTTGCAAAATTTTGAACCACTAAAATCCTCGCCAAAAAGCTATCAGCTTCTGAACCTTATAGGTGCTTCGGCGCTGACTGTGACAGCTGTTGTCAACCGGCAGTGGGGCTTCATTCTTTTGGAAGGAATTTGGGCTTTGATTAGCGCCTTCTCTCTTTTCCGACTATTATGGGTGAGAAACTCATAAAAGGAGTCCAAGATGCCTCGATATCTGGTCCTTGGCTGGCTGTTCTTGACCTTTGCAGGAACGTCAGGCGAGGCGGCTGAAAGAGTACGTTTTCAGGTCCCGGCCCAACCGCGAAAAATCAATCCACAGATCTATGGCTTCGGTACCTATATGCATGAAGACCGAGATCGCGAAGGCATCTGGGAACTGAAACCGGCTGGATATCGTTGGGGCGGCAACACCAGCAGCCGATTCAATTATAAAATCGATGCTTGGAATTCGGCACAGGACTGGTTTTTTCATAACTATGCGGCTGGCAAGCCGAAGATGATCGAGCGCTTTATGCAGGAAAATATTGAGCGGAATAGCGCTTCGTATATCACACTGCCGATGCTGCCCTGGATCGCCAAGGATAACAGTTCCTACAGTTTTCCTCGATCGCTGTTTCCCAAGCAACAAAACTTCGATGGTGATGCAGGCAATGGGATTGGTTTGGATGGGCAGAAATTGAAAGCCGACCCGAAACTCACCAGTATTGCCAATAGCCCTGAATTTGTAGCAGGCTGGGTCAAAATACTGAAAGGCCAGTTTGGTCAGGCTCCTCACTACTACATC
>JBGSTF010000022.1:0-2350 GCA_041736645.1 Oligoflexus sp.
CGGCGACCAGCATGCCGGCGGTGGTTCCCAATGTGACCAGAACCGGTGCGTGGAATCGGGCCCCGAGGGCGACCGTTGCCAATTGGGTTTTGTCGCCCATTTCAGCAAAGAAGAACGCCACGGTTGTCGTCAGAAAAGCGCCATAGCGTTGGCTGATGTGCAAGCCTTCGTCTTTATCAGGTACAAGGAGCCAGACGGCAAAGCCGAGAAAAGTGGCTGCCAAAATATATTTGAGGACCTGGGGAGAGATGAAACTCGCGATTGCAGCTCCTGCCCACGAAGCTAAGCCGTGGTTGAGCAGCGTCGCCAATAAAATTCCGGCCATGATCGTCCAAGGCTGTTTAAAGCGTGCGGCTAAGATGAGAGCGAGCAGTTGAGTTTTGTCGCCCATTTCACTGACGACGACCAGAAGAAAAGACTGGAAAAGCGCAGAATCAAACAAGGATCACCTCCGCAGAAGCAGGCCGCGGAGCTATGTCAGACATTGACAAGACGCACCACGGCCTCACATAGCCGTGTTAGTCTCGCCGACAGCGTTCTGGCTGCTGAGGGACCGGAGCGTGCGCTCAGTATGTCGATCCCACACCTTTTTGATAAAAGGTAGCTACTCCCCAACTGGAACGATCCCATCCTATCCAAACTCCCAAGTCAGGTCCATGAAAATTCCGCGAAAGTTCAAGCTGCTGGCTGCGAGCTATCCGCTGTGGGCACTCAGTGTCGAAGCGTGAGCTTTCCTTTGAGTCAAAAGCCTGTTGACCCTAAGGCCATCGTCGTTCAAATTGATGGGCAGCGGATGGAGTCTGAGGATTGGAGTTTTGATGCGAAAAATCGCTCGCTAACTCTGATCAAGACTGATGCCGTTAAGGATGGATCCAAGTTCAGCATTCGCTACAATCCTATGGCAGGCTAATCACTGCCGACGATTAAGCAGTCTCGTCGAGATGATTTGATTCGAACTAGTCTTCTATGCTAAGCCATGACTTTCCTCCCATATTCCCTGGAAGGCCCAACGGGCCTTCAGCTCCCGCGAGGTTTGCTTCTATGGCTCAGCTTCCCACTCCTCTTCTGATTGCAATATCCCTCTGTGGATTTGCTGCTAATTCTCTACTCTGTCGTGCGGCCTTGGGAACAGATTCGGTCGATGCCTTTACTTTTACGGCCATTCGATTGGTTTCGGGAGCCCTCATTTTGAGTGTCCTGGCCCGAGGACGTGGACTCAGCTCAGGGGGATCTTGGAATGCAGCCTTCGCACTTTTTGCTTATGCGCTTTGTTTTGCTCTCGCCTATCGATCCATGACTGCTGCGACAGGAGCTTTGCTGCTCTTTGCAACCGTGCAGCTGACGATGATGGGTTATGGTTTGGCGCGAGGCGAAAGGCTGACTCTTCTGCAAAAAGCAGGTTTTTCTCTGGCCTGCATTGGACTTTTGGTCCTGACCCTTCCTGGTGCTGAGGCGCCGGGCCTTGGATCGGCCTTGTTGATGATTGTGGCTGGTGCTGCCTGGGCCTGCTACTCCTTAATAGGACGCGGGAGCCAGAGTCCATTGACGGATTCTGCGGCGAACTTTGGGCGCGCGAGTGTTCTTGGCTTAATTTTTCTAGGATTGGCCTTTTTTCCTGGCGAGCTCCATGCCAATGGCAAGGCCGTGGCTTTGGCCATTGGTTCAGGAGCCTTTGCCTCTGGACTGGCCTACGCGATCTGGTATCGAGTGCTGCCGAAATTGGATGCTTGGCAGGCTGGAGTTTTGCAGCTATTGACTCCGATTCTGGCCGCTGGGGGTGGGTTTTTACTTTTGGCTGAGAGTGTTCCACTCCGAGTTCTTTTGGCCACTGCTTTGGTCTTGTTTGGATTGGCTTGCAGTTTGAAGCAAAAGTCTCGAGTGGCCCGTCGGAGTCTCTAAGATTCCCAGCAAGACCGACGGTGAATTACAGAAATCGGACCTGACCGGATGACAGTTCCAGGACACCGCCGATAATCTTGAGTTTCTTGAGTCGCACCAACTCTTCGATCATTCGACTGGAACTGGAGAGTTGACCCACGGAAGCCATGACATTTGCTTCTATGGCTTTGTTGAGCTTTTGTTCGTAGCTCCATTCTGCCACTTGAGCGATGGGATATACGTGCGGTTTGATGCGATTGACGATATCGGAAATGTTGTCGGTGGAAAGACTCTCAGAATTTTGAATATGATTGAGGGTCGCGGTAATCGCCAAGGTCTATACTTCGTTTCGAGCGGCCAATATCAATTCAAAATTGAATTTTGTGGTGGCGGCTCGAACAATGAAGGCGCGCATTATGCGCGAATCGGTATTGATGATGTCTCGCCTTTGCTTTCGCGCCTATGTGTCGAT
>JBGSTF010000026.1:0-6657 GCA_041736645.1 Oligoflexus sp.
CGCAATCGAAGAAATTTACTTTAACCATAGCGTCGGGCATCTCCGACGTTGTCGAAAGATCAAAAAGCCAAGGCCTTCGGGCTTGTTTCCAGAAGTTGCTGTAAACGGCTTCGATTTTAACCGGTGATTTTAATGAAGAAACTGTATGGCTGATGCCGATCACCCAAACACTTTCCTTATGATTTTCACCTAAATTATGCTCGTCATTTCAATGGATTAGGAAATCGCAAGCCTTCGATCGAAGTTCACCTATACTAGCGATTTCCTGGACAAAGAAAAGATGGGCAGAATGTGCCCGCTGAAAGGGCGCTCCTATAGCTAGATAATAGCTATAGGAAGCGAAATTGGTCGGATGTTTTGGTAGTGATTTCAGTAGTATATGATTATTTAGGTATAACTACCTAAAAATATTAAGGAAAGAATCATTCGCATAAGGAGATTGGAACAATGGCTACTGCATCTCGTGTAATAGTACTAAAGGCAAAAGACATCAACTCGATTATGTACGACAACTATCGGAACATCGACGAGAACAAAATAGCTGACTACTACCCAAGCATAAAAGAAGTCGGTGTCCGAGTTGCTGTCAGAGTGAAGAAGTCCAAGGAGGGATTGACTCTGATTGACGGTCACCACCGGGTCGAATGTGCTAGACGTATCATGAAGGACTACCCCCACATTTCACTAACGATGGAAGCCGTTGTGGGAGAAGCAGACGAGACCGAAGCTGGGTCGAAGTCTGAGGTTGTTGACAAAGTCGTGGCAAACTTCACCCGCCGGGAGTCAATAGTCGACCGAGCTACAGGATATCAGCTCTTGAAAGACTCAGGAAAGACAATCCAACAGGTGGCAGACACAGTGGGCAAAGATCGCACTACGATCGAGAATCACTTGAATTTTCTCACTGTCTACAATGAACACAAGTCGCTGATCGAGCAAAACATTGATAAGCTGAAGGATGCCTTTCTATACAAACTTGGACAAAAATTCAAGCGCGACTCCAGCATGGATGTTCTTGCCGCCATTCAAAGTGAATTGTCACCTAAAAACCGGAAGGGCGCTGGAACGGAGGAGGAGAAGACTACGAACGCCGAATCAGTCCTTGCATCTGCGGGCTATACAAAATCCGAGGCAAAGAAGATATGCAACACCTTACGTGCTGCGGGAATTGCTCTCTGAATCTGCATTTCAAGCCTTGATAGCTTGCGACGGGGAAGCCTGAGGCTTCCCCTTTTTCTTATACTTGCTCGCCGATTGCACAGATCTCATCCTGAAATCCGCACGCCTGAGATTACGCTGCCTTCGTGATCGTGATCTCCCCAAGTGCCTCTGTTACAGCTTTTTTGAAACGCTGCCCCTGTACCATTTTCATAGTTACTTAGACCCAGTTGACACACCATGTTTTCTGGGTTTTTGTCAGCCTTAGCCCGCTCTCCGGGAGTAGCCATTTGCCCCCTGCGCTTCGAGCTGCCTGGGGGGACCTGCACCTCGTAGAGCGCGGCCATGATGCAACCTCCACTGGGGAGTTCGCGCCTTTGAGCGCCAGTACAGGGGTGAGGAGGCATCAGGGCTGGCCACCAAGGTCTTCATTCTTGGAGGAAAACTATGATGGACCCGGTTTACCGGCTGTTCGTTGGCATTGATTGGGCCACCGAAGAGCACGAAGTGAGCGTTATTTCCGATTCCTGCGAGAAACTGGATTCCTTCCGCATTGCCAATGGAGCGAGTGGACTCCTGGAGCTGAGCAATCGCCTCTCCAAGGCCGTTCATGGTCACCTCGATACGATGGCAATTGCCATTGAAATGCCACGAGGCCCAGTAGTCGAAACCCTTGTGGAGAGGGGATTCCATGTGTTCTCGATAAACCCGAAGCAGCTTGATCGTTTTCGCGATCGGCATGCGGTGAGTGGCGCAAAGGATGATCGTTTGGATGCCTTCGTGCTCGCAGACTCTTTGCGTACCGACCGCCATTGCTTTCACAGGGTGCAGCTTTAGCAGCGAGGAAATGATTGTACTTCGGGAAAGGAGCCGATTGGACGAAGATCTTGCCCAGAGCCGGAATCGGTTGACTAACCAGATACGGGAGCAGGTCATGCGCTTTCATCCCGACCTCCTTAAACTTAATCCTTCCGCTGATGAGCAATGGTTTTGGGACCTTCTGGAAGCCACGGGAGATAGCGGAAAAGCCAATTCCTTTTCTCTGGCGAAGGCAAGAAATCTGCTCGCCAAGTACCACATACGGCGGCATGCTGCTCAGGATGTGCTGCAGGCGGCAAAGGCTGAGCGCGTGACCGTGGCTCCGGGATCGACGGCGGCGACGATGCTTCATATCAAGGCCGCTATTGCTCAGATGCGGGTCGTGGACGAACAGAGGAAGCAAGTCCGAAAGGAGATAACAGCCTTGCTGGGAAAGCTTGCAGCGCCTGAAGCTGTTGCAGATAAAGCGTCTGACGTCACCATCATTCTTTCTGTGCCTGGAATCGGAAACCTCGTTGCAGCGACCCTGCTCGCCGAAGCTTCCCAGGCTCTCACTGAGCTTGACTATAAGGCCTTGCGGGCTTATTCCGGCATCGCGCCTGTGACCAAGCGAAGCGGTAAACGCCTTGGAGTGTTCCCCTCTTGTTTCGTACAGGGTATAACAAAATTCTGTACTAACGGAGTATGCAATGAAGACCGACTTTCTGAGATGGACTGCCAGACGTAAGGTTGAGTTGATTGTGAAGATCATGAAGGGAGAAAAGTCCCTCGTGGATGTCTGCCGGGAGCAGGACCTAAAGCAGTCCGAGGTCGAAGGCTGGATCGAAACCTTCCTAAAGGCTGGTGAAAATGGCCTCAAAACAAATGCCAGGGAAGATCAAGCCCAGCATGAGCGGGAGGTAAAAGACCTGCGGGCCAAAGTTGGTGAACTTGTTCTGGAGCTTGATGCCAGAAAAAAGTGGCAGGCTCTGAGCCAAGATCAAGAGACGAACTCTTAGGGCTCCAGAGCATTCTCAAGGATGAAGGCAAGGCAGTGTCTCTTTCCAAGCTATGTCAGTGGCTTGGAGTGCCTCGGTCGAATATATATTATCAACAGAAAAGTGGCCGAGTGACATGCATGGACCACGACCTTGTTCTTTGTATTCGTCGTATTATCGAGGAATTTCCGACCTACGGAGTTCGGCGTATTCACGCAGTTTTGAAGTTCCGAGACGGATTGAAAGTAAACCGAAAGAAGGTCCATCGGATCATCAAGCTGAATGGCTGGCAAAAGACTGAGAAGCCTCGTGGAATGCGGCCCAGGGTTCACGGTCGAAGGCACCTTACCTTCCGTCCTGACCAGCTTTGGGCGATCGATACAACGAGTATATTCTGCGGCAAGGACGGCTCGTGTTACCTCACTGCGGTCATCGACTGTTTCGATCGTGAAATTGTTGGGTGGCGGTTGTCCAACTCCGGCAAAGCCAAAGTCGCTGCTGCGGCGCTGGAAGATGGCCTCAGGGCACGAGGATTGATTTGGGCTCCCAAAGTTGAGCTTACCCTCAGAAGTGATAACGTGCTAACTTCGGAGTCAAGTTGAAAAGCAAGACAAAGAGAATCCACACAGATGAAGTATCTGTGAAATAGACTTTCTAACAACAGATATTAGGTGTATCTCCACCTCTTTATCGGAATCTTTCTCAACCATAGTCAACACAAGGTCATGGTGATTCCATGCCTTCACCGTGCTTAAAACGAGATAAAAGTCCAGGTGGAGGGTCCGATTATTATCTACGGAGTCCTGTTGGCTCCCATGGCCTGACTGTTCGGAATCCCTACACCTGGTACCGCCTCTTCTGGAAAGGGACGGTAAAATTGGTCAAGTTTGATCAATGAGTGAGCTACCCTGGCTATCTTTGCGGCTACAGCAATATATGCTGTTCGCTTGCGATCAGGGTTTTGCGGATCATTCGCTACGAGCCTTTCATATTTTGCTCGGAACGAGTTTTGCCCAAGGCGCGTTGAGATTGTAGCTGCCATCCAAAATACGGTTCGCAATCGACTGTTGCCTCTTTTGGAAAGCTTGGTGCGTCCTCGGTATTGTCCAGACTGTTGTGTTGAAAGGTCGAGGCCGCAGTATTTGAGAAACTGCCTATGATGCCTGAAACAAGTTAAATCCCCTGCCTCAGCGAGTATAGTGAGCGCGATTACGGGGCCAATACCTGGGATCGAGCGAAGAATTTCATAGGCCCTCTGACCCTCCTTGAGGTCTCCTCAGACGAGATTGAAGGACCGTCCGTTTAACTATCATCTCACTATTCAATTCGACCATGGGGATCGCCGGCTCTCAAACAAGATCACAGCAAATTTATAGCAATATATTGCAATAATAAATTTCATTCTTCGATCAAAAACAATCACTTATCAAATAAATCAGGATTAAAATCTGTTCCCATCATTACCAAATCAAAACGACGGTCTAACATTTAAAGTAAAAATCTGCAATAACGATCAAACTCTTCAATGCTGGAGTCATCAGTTCATGGCAACCTTCACAAAGCTCAGAATGGCATACCCATGGGACTGGACCGCGATTTTTCTGTCCACAGGCTGCGCAATTCATTGCTTCTTACATCCAGCTCTCCTTTTGGCAATTCCGGTTGTAGGATCATCCCTGACATCCTCGGTCTTTGAAAATTCGAGCATCGTTTTTACATTGCTGATTAGCCTCTACGCGATTGCTTCGGGCTATAGGCAACACGAAAGCTACCGACCTTTTGCTTTTGCAGCCGTCGGTGGATTTTTATTGAGCTGGAGTATGCTTGGCCTTGATAGCGAAAGACAAGAAGTCTATGAATGGATTTTTACCTTAAGCGGATGCTTGCTCTTATTCGCTTCTCATTTGTCGAATATGCTCTATCTGCGGCACCAACGACCGAGAGCCTTATTAGCGAAACAAAAAGTCCTGGAAGAATAGCCATGCACACGACAAGAATCGGAATTCTGACCATTTCAGATAGGGCCAGTCAGGGACTCTATGAAGATCTTTCTGGACCTGCGATAAAAGCCTGCCTTACTGAATATTTAACCAGTCCCTGGGAAGCGGTCTGTCGTATCATCCCGGATGATTTCGAAACGATTAAAGCCCACCTCATCCAATTAGTAGACACCGAAGCATGCACACTTATAGTGACCACGGGTGGCACTGGACCTGCTTGTCGTGATGTCACGCCTGAGACTACCGAGGCCGTATGTGAACGCATGCTGCCTGGCTTTGGTGAACTGATGCGGAGTGTATCTCTGCAGAGTGTTCCAACAGCCATACTCTCGCGACAAACGGCAGGGACAAGGGGCTCGTGTTTGATTGTCAATCTTCCAGGCAAACCCGCCAGCATCAGGACATGCCTTCAGGCAATTTTTCCCGCCATACCCTACTGCATCGATCTTATTGGAGGGCCGTACCTTGAAGGAAGTGACAAGGCTCCCAAAATTTTCAGGCCAGCGTCACCCATCGGAACATGACGGACCTGCTGTGTTTTGGGATCGATCCTGCCCATCGCCATCGTCGACTATCGTGATCTTTTCCGATGCACCGGAAACGCATCCATAGATGTGATCGATACATCCAACATCCGGATTTTTAATGAGAATAAAAAAGTCGGCAATTGTCATGAGATCGCTCCTTATCTTAATTAATAATAATGATAATCACTATCAATAACAAGGTCTGTATCGGCTTGGATCAGCTAATCCTTGAGGTGAGCCAGAATCAAAAAGATTTAGATACCCGAATTGACAGCATAAGTTTATTTATGATAACGAATATCATTATCATTTATTAAAGTGGATTTTTCCGCTTTGACAGGAGGTGCTTCATGCAACAGCCATTGCTGACCATTGTAGGTGTTGGGTCGGGTGATCTTGACGGCCTAACTCTAAATGGATTGGCAGCGATCAAAGATGCCGATCTGGTTATTTACGAAAATGGACTATCCGAGAAAGTCCTTTCCTTTTTCTCAGCCAGAAGTCGCTGCTTGCCTTTAAGCCGGCATGACGAGTCAGAGGAAAAAGCCGTTGCGGAGGAGGTTGCTACCTACATCGCGGAATTGAGAGAAGAACAAAAAGTGGTTCGCTTGAGTTTGGATCATGCACCTATGAAACATAATCTGGCACTCGAACTCAAAGTCTTCAAGAGCCAAGGTTTACGCTTACGCTATCTGCCCAGCCTCCATACTTTGCAAAACGTTGCCTGGGACTTGGCACTGCCATGGCTCTCGGTCCATGCACTATCGACTTTTCGTGTCATACAAGCTGTGGAGGTCACCAAAGATCGCGATTTTTGGCAACAGTTAGCCGGTACTTCGGAAACAATCGCTATAGATATTGGACCGCATAGGCTCCTAAGCATTATTGATCGCCTGCTAAGAGCAGGGGCTGATCCTGAGCGTCCCGCCGCGCTGGTCGCTCATCATCCGACTCAAAATCCTGTCTGCTGGTTAACGACTTTGGCCGAAATGGATGAACTTATCCCCGCATGGAAACCGAAGGGAGCTTCCACGGTTTACATCGGATCCTGGCCGCATCAACTGCCTGCTGTCGTCACGAATGAAAATTTTTGGGGCCGCCTACAAAAAGAAGCAGAGGCATGGTTAACGGGCCAAAGAGCATAAATTCCTATACCACCCAAACAACAGCAAAGGC
>JBGSTF010000115.1:0-45898 GCA_041736645.1 Oligoflexus sp.
ATCATTTCTTCTGGCCCAATCACCCGCAGTTTTCGGACATCATGATCTGCCAGGGCGGAATTGTTGCAACCCTTTTCATGATTATCTTCTCAAATCAATATCTCGAGATAAGCCGAAAGGGTCGCCGACGCTTTCTCCTGATGAGAGTTCTGACCGGCATGGAATTATGCGCCTTGTTTGTCTCGTCCGTCGTTCCTTATGTTGTCGGGGTTAAGTTGATGGCCGTGACCTCGCTTCTTTCGGTGCTCGTGATTTTTGCCGTGGCTACCCTGCAGATGGTGCAAAAGCAAAGAGAAGCACGCTTTTACTTTGTCGCTTGGTCGGTTTTTATCACCGGCTGCATCATCTACATCATGAAACAAATTGGTATCCTACCTGTCAACGCTATCACTCATCTCTCCTTCAAAGCCGGATCGGTGATCGAAGTCTCACTCTTGTCCTTGGCCTTGGCGGATCGACTGAACACCATGCGCTACCAGCTTAAAAAGACCAATGCCGAATTGCTCGACTTAAACGAGCACCTGGAAGACAAAGTCCTGGAAAAAACCAGGGATATCCAATCTATTTTGACGACCATTCCGCAGGGAATTTTTCAAATTATTGCCCAAGCCGGTCACTATGTGATCGATCAGGAATACTCCGCTTATGTCAAAACCTTATGCCCCAATGCCTCCATTGCCGGGCAGGATCCTATGACCACCATTTTTGCCAAGACCAATCTTTCGCAAAATGACCTCTCGATGATCAGCAGTGTGCTGGAAAGCTCCATCAATGAGCCCATCCTTGGTTTTGAGATGAACGAGCACTCGCTGCCGCGCGAGATGATGCTAGGAGATCGAATCATTGAGCTCGACTGGTCGCCGGTTTTGGATGATAAGGCGATAATCCGTAAAATGTTGGTCACCATGAAAGATGTCACGGACATCAGACAGTATCAGCAGGAGGCCCTTAAGCAATCCCGTCAGTTGCAAGTCCTTGGCGAAGTCGCTCGTCAAGAAACAACTCGAATGGTTGAACTGATTAAAGTCATTGAAGATCTGTTTTCCAGTTCAATGAAACACTTCCATCTGGTCCCTGGTGAAGTGGCTCTGGTTTTCCGCAACCTCCATACCATCAAAGGGTTGGCTCGGAATTTCGAATTCAAAAGCCTAACCAATGCAACTCATGAAGCGGAACAGACCATTAAGAATTTGCAGTCGGCTAGCCTGACTCCGGAAAATATCGATTTGGCCTCCAACAAAATGGACGAAGCCTATCGAGTCTTCCTCGAATACAAGCGCATCAACAATGAGACTCTGGGTCGAGCAAAACTAGCCGACAAAGTTCTGATGGATCGCGTGGAGTTGAAACACATCCAAAAGTGTATCCAGGATGTGAAATCCTTCGAAGATCTCAAGGATATCGAAGCCAAAATTTTGTTCCTGTTTGAAACCAAGTTTGAGCAAGTCATTGAGGATGAAATATCGCTTCTGAGTTCGGTCGCTAAAACCTTGAAAAAGCCAGTTCCAATCGTCCACTTTGTACATGACGAGTTCATGATTCCGTCCCAGCTCAAGACCTCCATTCGCAAAGCTTTTGTGCATCTTCTGCGCAATTCCATGGATCATGGCATCGAGTTACCCGAAGACAGGACCAAAGCTGGCAAATCTCCCGAAGGTCATATTCGGATTACCATTGACGAAACCGATAACGTTCTGAGCATTTTCTACCAGGATGACGGACGTGGACTCGCCTTGAACCGAATTCGCGACCGTGCGATCCAACAAAAACTCATGACAGCCAGCGAAAACCTCTCACCGGCAGCGATTGCAGCCCTTATTTTCCGCCCTGGATTCTCCACGGCCGAAACTACGACCGATATTTCTGGCCGCGGCATCGGTATGGATGCCGTAAGAGCCTATATCGAAGAAGTCGGTGGCAGCATCGAGCTCCGCCTGGAAAGTCAAGAATTTCAAGAGTTTATGGGAATTTCTTTCGTTATCAAGCTGCCCTATTACCCCGATGCTTTGGATCTGGCCAGCTAAGCCTCTCTATGCCTCGCTATGAAGTGACTCGAGGCGAAGCCTAGCGCAGGCGACAGGGCCATGTATCGCCATAGTGGCGTTCTTTTTAAGCTAGCCACAAGGCAAGAGGCCTTGCTACCATCCTCGCCAAGCTTGGGTCCGATCGGCGTCTCTTTCAAAGTCTTTGGACTCTCCAGCTCCCTATCAACTGAGCTTTGCTCCAGGTTCTAGGTTGTCGATGCGATATCAGAAGGTTTTCGTTAATGCGATTGGCTACGAACTCCCTCAGGAGATCGTTTCCACGCGAGCTCTCGAAGAGGCCCTACGTCCGGTCTATCAAGCTCTCAAACTGCCCTTGGGTCAATTGGAAGCTATCACTGGAATTAAAGAGCGACGTTGGTGGCCTCGACAATTCAAAGTCTCTGACGGCGCAATTTTTGCTGCACAAAAGGCTTTAGATGGCCTTGGCTTGCAGGGAAGCGATGTCGATGTGCTCATCTATGCAGGTGTCTGTCGGGATTATTACGAGCCCGCCACTGCCTGCCGGATCGCCAGCGTCTTGGGACTCAAACCCGAAGCTGCTGTGTACGATCTTAGCAATGCTTGCCTTGGCGTTATGAACGGCATGGTGGACATCGCCAACCGCATCGAACTTGGTCAAGCCAAGATCGGTGTCGTCGTATCATGCGAATCAGCTCGTGAAGTGAACGAAGACAGTCTGCAGCATCTCCTGCAAAATGCTGACCTTCCCCATTTTCGAAACAGCATCGCGACCTTTACCGGTGGTTCAGGTGCTGCCGCAGTCGTGCTAAGCAGCGATCCAACTTTAGGCCGATCGCACCGCTTGCTTGGTGGTGTCACGCGCAACGATCATCAGCATCACGACCTTTGCCTCTGGGGTGTTAAACGCCTAAGGCAGACCGTGTTCGAACAGTTCATGATCACGGATGCCATCAATGTTATGAAGCATGGTGTAAGCTTGGGCTTCAAAACATGGCAAGCCTTGCTCTTGGAGTTGGGGTGGGGATCTGAGCGCGTGAATAAGATCATCTCCCACCAGGTGGGGCAGAGCCACCGTAAATCGGTGCTTCAGGCGCTCGGAATAGCAGAAAACAAGGATTTTACCACGTTTCCATTGCTCGGCAATATGGGAACCGTTTCTTTGCCACTGACGGCAGCAATGGCTGACGAAGGCGGCTTTCTTTTACCCAAGGATCAGGTCGGCTGGCTCGGAATCGGCAGCGGCTTGAACTGTCTTATGTTGGGGTTGGAATGGTAGCAAGTTCGGACTTATTGCAGCAGTATTATCCTTTCCAAAGCAGATTCGCTGAAGTCAGCGAGCAAAAGATGCATTACCTCGACGAAGGTCAAGGCGAAGTCTTGCTCGCTTTGCACGGCAATCCCACTTGGTCTTTTTATTACCGAAATCTCATTAAGCAGTTTCGTGCTCAGTATCGTTTGGTGGTACCAGACCATATCGGCTGCGGGTTTTCCGACAAGCCAGACGACCTCCACTACAGCTATAGGCTCGAGCAGCGGGTGCGGGATATTGAAGTTCTTGTCAAGCAACTCGGCCTTAAGGATATCACCCTCATTCTGCACGATTGGGGTGGGATGATTGGCTTGGCTTTTGCATCGCGCAATCCGCAGTTGGTCAGACGAATTATTTTGATGAATAGCTCGGGTTTTCCCTTGCCATCGAGCAAACATTTTCCTTGGGCTCTAGCCCTCAGCCGCGTACCGGTTTTAGGTGCACTGTTGATTCGTGGATTCAATGCTTTTGCTTTTTTCGCCAGTTGGATCTGCTGCCAGCGCTATCGTTTACCACCCATTTTAAGGCAGCTTTATCGTCTGCCTTACAATACCTGGCGGCAGCGCATAGCCGTGCATCGATTTGTGCAGGATATTCCGCTGAGTCCTAAGCATCCATCCTGGTCGCTGGTCAAAGCCACAAGCGAGTCTTTGGATCAGCTGAAATCAATTCCCTTCCAAATTATTTGGGGCGAACGGGATTTTGTGTTTGATAAACATTTTCTCGCCGAATGGCACAAACGTCTGCCGGATGCCGAGTACCATAGCTACCCCGATGCAGGACATTATATTTTGGAAGATTTGGGTGATGAAGCCATCACTCTGATGCGAGACTTCTTGAAACGTCATCCACTTTAATCAACCTGGGGCCGATGCTCGCCGCCCAAGGAATATCCATTCCAAGGGTTCCCTGGCAAGGGCCCTGTAAAAGGGCCTCTTGCATGGACTACAATATAGCCAAGACGCTGAGTGAGATGGCCCAGCGCCGGCCCTACCAAGAAGCTGTGATCTTCCCTCAGGGCAAGGATAGCTCTGGCCGCATCGCTTATACTCACCTGACTTTTGCCCAGTTGGACGAAGCCAGCGACCGACTCGCTCGAGGCTTTATGGCTGTCGGGATTGGGCAGGGTATGCGAACAGCCTTTCTGGTGAAACCATCGCTGGATTTTTTCATTACGACTTTCGCGTTATTTAAAGCCAAAGCCGTACCGATACTCATCGATCCAGGTATTGGCGTGCGCAACATGCGGCGCTGCCTGCAGGAAGCCAAGGCCGAGGCTTTTGTCGGCATCCCTGCGGCGCACGTGGCGCGCTTGCTGCTCCGTTGGCAAGGCGGCGGCTGGAAGAAAAAAGTTTCCATCAGTCGATGGGCTTTTCCAGGAACAATCAGCCTGACCGAACTGGAGCAAGCTGGCGACCTTATGGCAGCTTCAACTTTGGAGCCAGCCGACAGGCAGGAACTCGCCGCCATTCTCTTTACCTCGGGCAGTACAGGTGCCCCTAAAGGCGCTGTCTATACCCACGGTAATTTTCTGGCTCAAGTTAAGTTGCTCAAAGAAACTTTAGGCATCGAGGTCGGTGAAAGAGATCTCTGCACCTTCCCCCTGTTTGCTCTTTTTGCGCCAGCACTCGGCATGACGGCTATCATTCCAGATATGGATTTCACCAGACCTGCCGATGTCGACCCCAATCATATTTCCCGTGCCATTGTCGATTTTGGTATTAGCAATATGTTTGGCTCTCCCGCTCTGATCAAAGCCGTGGCAAACTATGGAGTCGAAAAACATTGGCACTTTCCTTCGCTGCGTCGGGTGATCTCTGCTGGAGCTCCCGTGCCTGCTCGGGTGATCGCTCAGTTCAGAAAATTGGTGAGTGAGAGCTGCGACCTCTACACTCCCTACGGCGCGACGGAGTCATTGCCCGTTGCCATTGCCGAAAGTCGCATGATACTGCAAGAAACCAGCGCTCTCACTGAACAAGGCTTTGGTATTTGTGTCGGCAAAGTCGTTCCCGACACCGACCTTCGCATCATATCCATTCGTGATGAGGCCATTCCCATCTGGGATGATCATTTGGAATTGGATCGAGGCCAAATTGGAGAAGTCGTGGTCAGTGGCGATCAAGTAACGCAAAAATACTATGAGCGTGCAGAAGCGAATAGGCTCGGCAAAATTTACGAGCCAGAATCTGGTCGAATTTATCATCGTATGGGCGATCTTGGTTATCTGGATCACCAAGGTCGACTGTGGTTTTGTGGTCGCAAAGCCCATCGCGTTCAAACCAGTGACTATGATTTGTTTAGCATCAATTGCGAGGGTGTATTCAATCAGCATCCGCTGGTCGCTCGCACCGCCTTGGTCGGGCTTGGCGCGAAAGGTTCAGAAAAACCCTTACTGTGCGTCGAACCCTTACGCAAGTTGAGTTCTTCCGAGGAAACTCAGCTCTTCATTGATCTGAAGAAATTGGGTGAACGATTCGAGCACACCAAAAACATCAAATTATTTCTCACGCACGAAAGTTTTCCGGTCGATATTCGACACAATGCGAAGATTTTTCGAGAAAAACTTAAACTATGGGCGGAAGCGCAATGGCGGAAAAAATCCTTGTCACCGGCGGCGGTGGCTTTCTCGGACAAGCCCTGATCAAACAGCTTCTTGCCTTAGGTCACGAGATACAGACCTTCAATCGCGGCTCCTATCCAGAGTTGGAGGCGCTTGGCGTGCGTTGCCTACGTGGGGATCTGGCTGATCCAGCAGCGGTGAAAAAGGCTGCGGAAGGATGTTCGGTCATCTTTCATGTTGGCGCCAAAGCAGGGGTGTGGGGCTCCTATGAAGACTACTACAAAGCCAATGTCGTCGGCACTCAGAATGTGCTCTTAGCGTGTCAAACGCTCGGCATTCGGCGCCTGATCTATACCAGTTCCCCATCAATCACCTTTGCCGGCGAAGATCAGGAAGGCATTGACGAGCAAACTATTCTACCGACTCACTTTCTAGCCGCCTACCCGGCAACCAAAGCCTTAGCCGAAGAGATGGTATTGGCTGCCTCAGGCCCCGAGCTCGCTACAGTCGCTCTGCGCCCTCATTTGATTTGGGGACCGGGCGATAACCACATCATCCCGCGTATCGTCGGTCGGGCTCGCAAGGGCCGTCTGCGATTGATTGGACAAGCGGGCAAGAAAGTTGATGCGGTGTATATCGATAATGCTGTCGCAGCTCATCTCTGTGCCTATGAACGCTTGCAGCCGGGTTCTACGATTGCTGGAAAAGCTTACTTTATCACCAACGACGAGCCTCAACCTTTGGAACAGATCATCAACTCTATTCTCAAAGCTGCGGGCTTACCAGAAGTCCACAAACGTATTCCAGCCGGCTTGGCCTATGGATTGGGTGCTGCTTTAGAATATTTCTATACGACCTTTCGTATCTCCGGTGAGCCCGTCCTCACGCGCTTTGCTGCTGCTCAGATGAGCACATCGCACTGGTATAATACAAGCGCGGCTCAAAGAGATCTGGGTTACCAGCCCAAGGTGAGTATGAAAGAGGGCTTTGCCCGACTGGAGAAGGCTCTGTCGGGTCTCTGACGCTAAAAGGACGCATCCAGACCAAGCGGATCTGCTCCGCTGGAGTTTCAAGAAACTTCAGGTCTCCGCTTTGCGCCCATCCATCGCCCGGACCACGGCGCTGAGCGGGAATATCACTTCCGTTTGCAAGATCGCTCGCAAATTTCTTTCTTTCGCAGGCGGCATGACTCGATTTTAGCAACGGCCTTGCTCTTGACTTGGCAGCGCTTAAAAAATTAGGCACTCTCCCCTTTAAAGCACGGCCCGTTCAGATTTCACATTGAGCCCTTGCCCTTGCTCAATTTCATTGAAGGAAAACATCATGGAACCACTGCCAGTCAGAAAGCCTTCTGTCGCTATTATTGGTGCTGGAATGACCGGGATTTTGCTGGCCATCAAATTAGAAGAGGCTGGTATTAGCGATTTGACGATACTGGAGAAAAAAGCCGATCTCGGTGGCACATGGCGGGAGAATACCTATCCCGGCGTCGCCTGCGATATTCCTGCTCACATGTACACCTATTCGTTCGAGCCCAATACGGAGTGGAATCATCGTTTCGCCCGCGGTGATGAAATCCAAGCCTATTTCAAGCGAGTCGCCGACAAGTATGGGGTGACTCCTAGAATCCGCTTCAATGAAGCTTTGGTGAGCTGCGTCTATGACCGCGGTCAATGGACTCTGCAAACAAGTCAGGGTAAAACTCTGACGGCGGATTTCGTCATTTCTGCGACAGGTATTCTGCATCACCCATCGAAACCCAAGATCGAAGGGCTCGATGACTTTCAAGGGGCCTGCTTTCACACTGCGGAATGGGATCACAGCGTCGATCTCAAGGGCAAAAAAATAGGTGTGATTGGTACAGGTTCAACAGCTGCGCAAGTGATTCCTGAATTGGTCAAAGTGGCGAGCAAAGTTTCCGTCTTTCAGCGAACCCCGCAATGGATCGTCAATGTCCCAGACAAAGTCTATTCCGAACAGAACAAGATTGCCTGGCGAAAAAATCCTGCTCTCGCCGCACGATTGCATCGCTGGTATACGAAAGCCGTGGAACAGACTTTTTCCAAAGCCGTCATTGGCAAAAAACTGCCCTTTGCCTTGCTCAACTTTCTTTGTCGACGCAATCTGCGCAGCTCCATTGCCGATCCCATCCTTCGCGAAAAACTAACCCCAAACTATCGAGTCGGTTGCAAACGGGTCATTGTTAACTCCGGCTTCTATACTGCGATTCAAAGCCCACGCGCCGACTTAGTGACAGATGGCATTCGTAAAATAACCGACCGCGGGGTTTTGTGCTCGGATGGCAAGCTGCACGAGTTGGATGTCCTGGTCTTGGCAACCGGTTTTCATCCTTTCAACTTTATGCGACCGATGAACTTGGTCGGCAAAAACGGAGTTAAAATCAATGAGGTCTGGGATAAAAAGGTGCAGGCCTATCGCTCCATGTTTATTCCCGGTTTCCCCAACTTCTGTTTGATGCTCGGACCCAACACGCCGATCGGCAATTTCTCGGTTATCGCCATGAGCGAACTCCAAACCAAATATATTTTGCAGCTTATTCGGTCCTGGCAGGCCAGGAAGTTTGATGAAATTGATGCGACTCCAAGTGCCTTCCAGAAGTTCAACGCCTATTTGAAAAAGGGTATGGGCAAAACTGTCTGGATGGCTGGTTGCCAGAGCTGGTATCTGGACGCCGATGGCGATCCTGCCATGTGGCCTTACACCTGGAAGCAGTGGGCCAAAGAGATGAGACAGCCTGATTACGATGACTTTACTTTAGTCAGCTATTCCCTCGATCCAAATCCCAATCAAGTCACCCAAGGACAGCGGCAGCTGCAATTCCAATAGGCTCAGCAGCGAAGAGCTCGGTGGCGTCAGCGGCGATCAATTCGCTCTGTCGCCTCCGCAAGAAAATTCATCATGTATTTCAATTATTTACGAGTTATTTCACAGTTTCCTCACTTTCTCACCTGCAATATTTTCAGGGTTAGCTCGTCTTGTCGTATACTGCTCTGGAGGTGCCTTTTTGCTCCCAGATTGTAATATCGAAGACTGCACAGCTATCTTAGAGGATCTGCACATGATGAACGCACGCCTTTCTTTGCTCCTGGGTTTGGTTTTAACCTGCAATGCCTGCGCGACTAAAATCGATGGACTGTATGTTTCGGACAGCTTCAAAGCTGCAGAAATCAAAGGTGGCCCGATGGTCACCGGTGGTGTAACCGATGTCCGTTCAGGCTATCGTCGCACCGATTCCAATACCTATAGCGCCTTACTGCTGGCAGAAATCAAAGATGAACGCGCCTATATCAACGTGAAGCCTGTAGAAACTCTCATTCAAGCTTTGGGTGAAGAGACTTATGATGCCACCTTGCAAACATATACCAGCTCTGGCCTCGATGAAGCAGCCTTGAGCAAAATCGCCAGCAAATTACCTGGAATCCGTTTTGTAGCTTTGGCCAAAGTGGAATCGAATGTGACTGAAAAGTCTTCCGCTCATCAAGCCGCTTCCGAAACTAAGGATGACAAGGGCAAGGTGACCAGGAATCCAGAAACGACCACCAAAAAACACAGCCGCACTATTCTCGCTACTATGCATGTCTATGACTTACAAAAAAAGAATGTCGCCTTCTCCGGTCAGGTGACCAAATCGAAGGAAGCTAGCCAAACCTATACTGTCACCAGTATTGGCAATGTGCTGTCAGTGGTTAATACCTTGAATGGCAAGGACGACGACGCTACCTATCCCACTCCTAAAGCACCTGAAACTCGCGAAGTTCTGAGTAATGTCTTTGAAGGCTTTGCCGAGAACTTTCCTAAGGCAGACTGATTGTTTCCCCTATCATGAGCGGCACCAGCCCTTTCGCATAAAGGGCTGGACCTATCGGCCCTGCCTCGCATAAATTCGCCGATCGCCAGTAAACGGATTTCCTTAGGGCAACTTTACCTCTTATCATCCTAAGACAAAAAGCAAAACTCTCAGGCGAATTTGAAATGTCTCTGCAAAATCCGGCAGGGATTGGAAGACCCCTTTCGCATAAAACGAATATTCGGCCAAGTCAGGACTAAAAGTCCTGACGCAACGCATTGCGAACAAACAAGAGCCCACGATCTGCCGGACCTCGGCTCATTCTCCTAAAATTCCAAACGCAGCAGCTCATGCTTCGTCTCTTGGGGGCCAACCACAAGGGGTAACCACATACGCCCCTGCTCATCCATCGTAGCTCGCAATGGCTCCCAAGTGACTACGTTTTCGGCCATAGCACTATCCCGAGACAAGACTCGATTCCAGTCGCCACGACTCTTTTCCTGAAACCCGGCATCTTTATCGATCAGAATCAAAAGATCATCTCTGACAAATACTTTGAACAATGAGGCTGCTGTAGGCGATTTAAGGTGCCGTACTTGATCATGACTCAAGTCAATAGCGGTCAGCTGGCCCGAAGAATCTGTCAGCACTACAGTACCGTCTTCGGACATATCAAATCCTTTAAGCTCATCAGGATCAACACCCCATTCCTGGAGCTTATGAACTTGAAAGCCCAAGTCTTCATTCCAAATTGTAATACGAGGATAAGCATAAGGAGGAATCCCACTCATAGCTACAAATGCGCCGTTGACCAAACCGACTCTGGCAACCTCGGTATCTTCATCGAACCAGAATATTTTTTTCCACTGGCCGCTTTTGCGGGTGAGAAATCCCCCTGTGGATTGCACAAACCACTCTCGCCCTTTGCCTTCGAGCACATAGCTGGATTGAGGCTGCAGCCAGGCTGCATAGGTCAGACCTTGATCGACAAACGAGATGACGCTTTTCCAGGCTTTCCGAACGAGATCAAAGGACCAAAGTGCTTCCGGACTGCCCAGGTACCAGCCATCCTGAGCCCGAAAAGCCGCGTTTACTTGAATATTGGGCGCAGGGTACAGAGTCTGCCAATTACCATTCCGCAATTATCCTGACAAATATGCGCTAAACCATCAATTTCACGAGTAAAAATCCGGGTACAGGACCAAGAGCAGCAGACCGCGAAAATGAAGGAAAATATCAGTCTTTTTGACATAAAAACTCCTGATCACAGAGAATAAGACGGGCGCTGCGATCATTTCCTGCACTTTGTCTCACTCCATCGCATGAAATATATCTCTGGTGCAAAACCATGAAACCGATACGATCTTACCTGACGACTTCATGTTCTCAACATTCGATCCAAACAATTTGTCTTTGAACGTTACTTGGTCCAAAGAGGATAATCGACGAATCTGCTTGGGTGAATGCTTTCCCATGAATTCTACTTTTCTGAACATACCCATGAGTTTTTTGTAATTTCTTGAGGTAGTTTATTGAGAACTATCTCAAGATTCCTTTTATCCTGCCTGTCCTCTCGCTCCGCAATAATTTTAGCACAGTCGTAGGGGTTCAAGTTTGAAGCTTCCAGCTGAGGCTTAATTTCATCATTCCTACGAATCCAGAGCGAGACCAATTTGTTCGAAATGAGTGCTTCATTGAAAGCTATTGCAGAATGAATTTTTTTCAGCTCCTGCAATATCTCATCTCCTTGCTTTTGGTTCTCTTTGTTTATGTATCTATTTTCTTCCACAATTTTTTTCAGTAAAAGAGTGCTTGATACTTCTTTATCCAATGGATCAGAGATAGCAACTGTCGAGCATACTATATAAAAAGAAAGACCAATCCTCTCTAACATAAGTTCTCCTGAAAATGAATTTGATTTCTCAAAAATCGGATACTACCATAACCTTCTTGGCAAGGGAAAACATGCGTGACTTTGATAAGCACGTTCGGGAAATTCAGGGGGAGCAAAAGATTTTTCCTGATCAGAATTTGGAAAAAATCCTAATATTGATGCTCCTCGACTAAGATTGGAACCAACGAAAATCGGCGACCGCAAAGTTATTAACGATCAGAATCTGAGCAGATTGAACCCCCCAGCATCAAATATAGATTCTCTGAGTCGATTTGGAAGTGGAGATCAGTCGAAATGTCCATAACAGCTCAATCGACTTTTCCTCGATGGCAACAGTATCCCATGAGTTATTATCAAGCCGGATTCGTGCCGCCTTGCAGTCAAAGATTTCAATGATGTCATCGCGATATGCTTTTTAAATGAAAACGTCGAGTGATTCGACACCGATCGAAACTGCCAGAAAGCCTTAAGCCATGACAAAATTAGCTCGGCATTGCTGTGGAATTCTTCCAAGGAAGTTCCCCAGCTGGGCCAAAACCTGGACATGCGTCCCATTTCGGTCCATATCAACCCACCCGAGGGGCTGAAATTCAAGGAATTTGGTCGTTTTTCTTGTGGCATAATTCTTGGATTCAGTGGAGTTTCACAGTGGCTTTGCCGGCCTGCCCCAAGCAGCTGCAAAGTCAGACATCCGCCACAGCACGATCGGAATCTCTCATGTTAGCTCGTCTCCAAGCCTGGTTCAAAGCCATCCTCTTTTTACAGGCTTCGCCCATCATTCGTCTGGCGCAAAAGCGCCGCCTGGAAGCCGAGGACATGCCGCCTCTGCCACGCATCAGCGATCCCGCCGAGTTACCTCCGGAATTTTTGAGCTTTCCAGCCAGCACCGGCTTCCAGTTGCTCAAGACTTTGGTCTGGATCATCCGCCTGGAAATGGCCAAGGCTCTGGGGCTTGGCCTAGCCTATGCTGCCTGTCAACTAGCAACGCCGCTTTTGGTCTATCAGTTGGTCAACTTTGTCAGTCTGGCTGCAACCGGTGAGGCCTCGATGGGGCTTGGCTTAGCGGCTGGTCTTCTGCTCTGTATCAGCGGGGCCATGACCGGAATCCTGCAGCATCATTCCTTTCATATCTGTCTCAAGATGCTGCAGCGGGTGACCGGTGGCCTCAACATGCGGATCTATCACCAGTCTTTGCGTTTGACTCGCAAAGCCCGACAAAGACGGCCAACCGGCGATATCGTCAACCTCATGGGCACAGATTCCGACATCATTGGTTTTGCCTTGTTTTCCATGATTGAAATCGTGGTCCGTAGTTTGATCATCATCGTTGCTGCAGTTCTCTTGATTCGGCTGTTGGGTTGGGCTGGCCTAGCCGGACTCGCCACCTTACTCCTGATCATTCCCTTAACTCGAAAAGTAATCCAACGATTCGTGGCTCTGGATGATGAGCTGATGAGTCATCGCGATCGTCGTGTGTCGCTGGTGGCGCAAATGCTGGCCGGCATTCGCATCGTTAAATATTTCGCCTGGGAAACTCAGATGAAGCGAGAGGTGAACGCCATCCGCTCCCAGGAACTCGAGGCTCGGCAAAAGCTCTTTAATAACTCGGCTCTCTCGCTCTTTGTCTACTCAGTGGGCAGCCTCTTGGTGGGATTGGTTTCCTTCCTAACCGCCATTTACTTTGGCCAAAACCTCAGTGCTGCGACCATCTTTTCCTGCCTGACCCTGTTTGGTTTGCTCGATAACATGGTCGGAAGCATGACTGACCTGACTTCGAATATTGCGGGTGCTCGAGTCAGTGCCGATCGCATCGCGTCGCTTCTGGTCGAACCCACTCTGGCTGAAGCCAAAGCTCAGCCTCTTTACAGTAAAGCCATCGGCGTGAGCTGGTCTGATGTCAGCTATCAATATGAGGACAGTTCGCAGCCGGTCCTAAAAAACATCAAACTGCAGATTCCACCTGGAGCATCCGTGGCGATCGTAGGGCCTGTGGGAGCCGGTAAATCGAGCCTTTTGCTCGGACTCCTCGGCGAAGTGCCCTGCCTGACTCAAGGTCCCGAGTGGCTCGGACTTCCTCAGCAGTATGATCCACGCCTTGCTTATGTTCCGCAGGAAGCTTTTATCGTCAACGGCACTTTGAAAGACAACGTGCTGCTCGGTCAAACCGAAGTTTCAGAGGAACTCTTGCAAGTCGCCATCGAATCGACTTGTTTGGATTATGACCTCAGGCGATTGGCCGGAGGTATCGATGCGGAAATTGGGGAACAGGGAATCAATCTGTCTGGCGGCCAAAAACAAAGGGTCAACCTAGCGAGAGCTGTGATGCTCAAACCCGGTTTGGTTTTGTTGGATGATCCCCTCTCTGCAGTCGACTTCGATACCGAAGACAAACTGGTCGATCGCTTGCTCTTTGGAGAGTGGCAGGACACCACGCGTTTGATGGTGACGCATCGGCTGCATCATCTGCATCGCTTCGATCTCGTGGTGTTTATGCAAGAAGGCGCAATCATCGACGCAGCACCTTTATCTGCTCTGCTCGAACGCAGCGCAGCCTTTCGCAACTTTTACACCAAGGTCGACCGAGAAGCCTTGGACGATGCGCAAC
This sequence comes from Oligoflexus sp., assembly GCA_041736645.1. Classification (GTDB taxonomy): domain Bacteria; phylum Bdellovibrionota_B; class Oligoflexia; order Oligoflexales; family Oligoflexaceae; genus Oligoflexus. The sequence goes on from JBGSTF010000115.1 coordinate 14,183, forward strand.
AGACGGAAAGCCAAAAACTGCCAAAGCCGGCTGAATCATCCGATATCGATAGCGATTTCGTCAAGCTCACCGACGACGAAGATCGGGAGACCGGAGGCGTGAAGACGGCCGTTTACAAGGACTATGGTCGCGCTTTGCTTGGGCCACGCGGTTCACAAAGGACATGGATTATCAGCCAACTGGTGACGGCGAGTCTTTTGACGGTCGGCATTCCACTTGTGCAGAATGGATGGCTGGCTTACTGGGCCAATCATCAGACCGGAGCCGAACAGGGCTCCTCGGTTTCGCAATGGATTCCGGCCTCTGTGTTCCGAGCCAACTCCGCTCTGGAACTTTGGGGATTGCTTGGACTCCTCGCCGTCATCGCTGCCGTGATTCATCAGTGGCTCTGGTTGAAACGAGCCTTGCTCGCTGGTGCTCGCTTGCATGATGCAGCGTTTGCGGCTGTCTTGCAAGCACCCCTGCGCTTTTTCGATCGCACACCGATCGGTCGGATTCTCAATCGTTTTTCTCGCGATGTCGATTCTGTGGAACGAGAGGTCGCGCAAAATCTGGAACGCACCTTGGTACCGATCTTTCATGCCTTGGCCGCTCTCGCGCTCTTGGCAAGTCTGGTTCCTTGGTCTCTTTTTGCAATAGTTCCGGCGCTTTATGGATACTATGCTTTTCAAAAGAGATATCGTTTCGCCAGTCGTGACGCGCAGCGCCTCATGTCGATGGCGCGCTCCCCTCGCTTTGCCTTTTTTAAGGAAACTTTACAGAATACAACAGTCATTCGGGCCCATGGACAGATGGATCGATTCACCAATCGCTATCTCAAGATTCTGAGTCATTATCAGTCCATGTTCTACGGAGTCATTCTCTTCAATCGTTGGTTCTCGTCGCGCATTCCCCTCTTGGGCGGGCTTATTTCCTTTGGCCTTGTCAGTACGATTTTGGTCCTAGCTAGGCGGGGTCAGATCTCTCCGGGGGCAACCGGATTAGCTTTACTCTACGCGCTCAGACTGTGGGAGCATCTCAATAACGCGATCAGGTCCTTCACTATGGTCGAATCGAATTTGATTGGAGTGGAACGACTTCAGCACTTCCAACAGCTGGACGCTGAAGTAGATGTGGTGAAACTGCCTGCTCTCGACGCACAAGAATCCTGGCCAGTGCAAGGTGAGATTCAATTCGATCACGTTTCAGCTCGGTATGCAGATGGTCTGCCTTTAGTGCTACGCTCGTGTCATCTCAAGATCCCTGCCGGGCAAAAGGTGGGAATCATCGGTCGCACTGGAGCTGGAAAGAGTACCATTTTTCAAATACTGTTTCGCTTTATCGAACCCACGGAAGGCCGCGTGCTGATTGATGGCGTTGATACCGACCGAATTCCATTGGAACGCTTGCGTTCATCGATGGCTATCATTCCCCAGGATCCGATTCTTTTTCAAGGATCTTTACGCAGCAATCTGGACCGCTTCCAGCAGTTTGATGATGAGCGAATTCACGATGCCTTGCGACGCGCGCATCTGGGGCGTTGGGTGGAAAGTTTGACAGGCAGACTGCAGGCTGAAGTCAAGGAAAACGGCTCGAACTTTAGCCAGGGACAACGTCAATTGCTCTGTCTGGCCCGTGCCCTGCTGCTAGGGACAAAAATTATTGTTATGGACGAAGCAACAGCCAGTGTCGACGTCGCCACCGACGCTCTGATTCAGCAAACGATTATCGACGAATGCCGAGATAAGACTGTCTTGATCATTGCGCACCGGCTGGAAACACTCGGACTGTGCGACCAAGTCATAGAAATGGAGCAGGGATCGGTCAAGCAGGTGCATCGGCAGACGGGGTCTTTGCAAAGTCGCAAGTTGGAACAATTTTCAAACCTGGGCTTAAAAGCTTAGAATCAAAGATCGGCGCCTCTGTTTCATCCGCCAAGTTACATGATATGGCTCTGTTGCAAAAAATACTGCTATCTCTCAACGAATTTACGAATCATGTTGACGATTTTTACATCCTCATCGTCTTGGTCAAACAGAATGCTGTTTCGAATTGGTAGGAAAAGGAGCAGAGCTTCGGGATCATCGCTCAAAATATATTCATAAGAGTTTTCAAGGCAGGCTGCATGCCCGCCGACATGATCGACGATGTCAACTGCGAACCCGCGCAATAACTCCGAGAGTCTCGATCGTCGTCCGCTGTCGGCGCTCACTAGCAGAAACAGCTTCCGCGACTTCTCAGGATCGATTTTTCGACCAACCGAATGAGGTGGCTCACTGCCTGACAGGCTATTTTTGAAGTGCAGCGGGATGGTGAAGGTAAAGCTGGTGATACTGTTGCTACGTTCATAGACTAGGTCGCCTCCATGACCAAGTGCAACGTATTTGGCGTAATAAAGGCCCAACCCAGAACCATCCGACTTTCCAAACGACGCCCCTTTGCTAAACAGCTGTTTGAGCAGCATGTCTGGAACACCAGGGCCATCGTCTTCTATTCGAATCTGAGCCATTCTACCGTCACTACTTATCGCTAAAGTTACGAGCGAACTGGCTGCCTCGCAGGCATTTTTGATCAGGTTGGAAATAGACCGCGAAATTTTCTGCAAATCGACTGCAATGTTGTCCACCTTGGTCGCATCGAATGACCATTGAAGTTCATGCTTCAGCGCAAAGGACTCGAGTGCCACTTGCCACTCAGCGAGCGGCAGTGCACTATCTAACGGACGAACAATCGCGTCAAGCTCAGCCTTTTTAATGGACTCCGCCATGCTAAAGAGCTGATTCAGGGCTGATTTCATGCTGTCGCGATAGGTGACGAAATCAGACTCTGGAGCGTTGATGATCCGTTCAAAAACAGTCAATGGGGATTTCAAATCGTGGGCAATGATTTGCACGGTGTTGGCGATCGTTTCGAAACGGGTGGCGCTGACGATTTCTTCTTTGTACTGCTGGAGACGCGAAGCGAATCGTGTAAAGCCGCGATAAAGGTCGCTGACTTCTGTGATCCGACTTTGCGTTTGGAGTAAGGACGAGCTGGCAACAGCCTCGGGACCCTGGTTTCCTACCAGCTGCCCGAGCTTCACCAAAGGTGATACAATGCCACGCAAGAGAGGTAATACGATCACAAATTGGAGAGCAAAGATCAGGGCGATGCCGAGCGCCGAGGCAAAACGTACGATCCAAATCAACTGCTGTTCATCTTCCGTATTGAAGGCGAAAAGCACCTCGCCCGCCACTTCTGCGCTTGTCTCGCTAAACATGATCCTGGCTGTTAGAAGCCTGTTTTCAGTTGAATACTGATCCTTCTTCAAATTACATACGAAGTGCATGTATATCGGTATAACCGATCAACAGTCTTTGCCTCAAGAAACATCAAATCTTGGGGTCTGGTATCACCAGGGTCTTTTTACAAACCACCTCTACTTCAACCTTCGATCCAAGGCGATGCGCGACATCGAATTTAGGCGCGATTTCGGAGCTGTAGTGAAACACTTCAGCCGACTATACCCTGCAAATATTGGCTCTTTGGCAGAAACAAGGAGTTTTTTGCCTCTCGGTCTTGCATCGCCGGCATATTATAACGGCAAGCTAGAGAGCGAAGTCAGTCTTAAGCAGTTCGTCGGGCGATGGAAGGGCAAAATCGCCAGCCGAAAACTGAGAATTCTGAGCTGCTTCAACGAGCTTGGGCCGAAAGCCGTTCAGGAGCTTAAGGTTTTTTTTAGAAGTTTGGGCTCTGATTTCGAATTTATTTTCGATGCCGATGGCCCCTACTATGAGCAAATTGATTCCGGGGAATTTGATGCGATCTTCATCGCTGGTTCCGCTTTGTTTGAACGCGCCGATTCATTCGTTGGCTATCCTCTGGATCGCCTAGCGCGAATTGATAAATTATTTGAACAACGATTTGCATTGCATCGCCGCGAGATCATCGCGGCGATTGACGAATCTGGCTCCGATCGAACAAACCGGATATCCAAAGCCTTTCTAGACCTTGAAAAAGAATATCTTTTCTTACCTTTTTACCAATATCGAGCCCCGATTGTGTATGGTAAAAGAGTGTTGATTCCAAATGAAATGTATCGATATTTCTTCAGCTTTAAGTTGGTGAAATTTCGCGAAGGAGCTAATTGAAATGAGAGTCCCTCTTCTTCGTTTTCTTAAATTTGTTCTAGCGTTTTACACGTTCCAAACAGGAGTCCAGGTCATGGCGGGTCCGTTGGAGAATCTTGACTGGATGCGGGATGACGCCTCTCGATTGAAAGTTTGGATAGAGAAGTCAAATGCTGAAGCGACCAAAGAACTGCAGAAAGGCCCATATTTCAAAGAGTTTGAGCTAGCTTTGAAGGCGGCAAGTAGCAGTGCGGCTAGTGTATCCGATATTTCCCCGGTGAACGGTATGACCTTCTTCCAGGGTCGAAATGCCGAGGATCAGCAGGATTCGCTCTTCGCTTTTCGTGCCGATGAGCCTTCGAAAATCCAAACACTCGTATCGGGAACTAGTCTCGGAAAAGGTTCGCGCCTTCACTACTACTCCCCTTCTCCTCAGGGCAATTATCTTGTTTTTGGAGTGACAGAAAATGATTCCGAAATGGCCGATATGCGCCTGTTTAGCAAATCTAAGGGAACAATTGAGAAGCTGCCCATCAATCAATTGATTTTCCCTATGGTTCGCTTCTTGCCCGACGAAACGAGCTTTGTCTATTTGCGCAACAATAATCTCCTAAATGCTGATCCTGCCCAACGTAATCTAGGGATAAGCATGCGCGTTCATAAAATAGGGGATAATCCTGAGAAGGATGTCGTTGTCGCGGCAACGGATATGCTCGCAGAGCCTAAGCTCACGGACGCCGATCGTTTCCGTGGATTTGATGCCTTGAACGGGGGCTCAATCGCAAGTCTTATCGTTCGGCGAGGAACTTCCAATCCACGTCGCCTCTACTACAAAAACATGAAGGACCTTCGCGAGCCCAAACAAGCCTGGATCCAGGTCTTCGGCGAGGAGGCTAAGGTTTTTCACAACGCGTCCTCCGAGCAGGGCATGTTCGTTGCTGGGGAAAATGATGGGGTGGCCTTCGTCGACAAGATTGCTTTCAATCATTCGAAGCCAGAACGAGTGGTTTTCCAGACTTTGAATGGCAAAAGTATTTTCGCCCTAATTGCTTCCAGGGATGCTCTATATGTCGGCGTGCGGGACGGATTAACTGCCTCGCTGCTGCGCGTTGACTACAAAACCAAAAAAACAGAGGTACTTCCCGCAAATCCTGGCGAAGATTTCACTTCAGTGTATGGTTCTGCGCTTCAGGATGGCGTCATAATCAAACGGGAATCTTTCAAAACCCCAACTGAATATATCCAATGGAAGGGTTCCTCTGCACCCTCACCGTTGGCCCTGGTCGCAGTGAACAGATCGGCTGTGCCTAAACTTTCGGTCGACGTACACTATGCGAAGAGTCACGATGGCACTGAGGTCCCCATGTGGCTAGTCTACGAGCAAAAAACTAAGCTCACGCCCAACACGCCGGTTCTTATCGATGCCTATGGCTCTTATGCCGATATTACTCGACCGCAATTTGATCCTTACCGCAACCAATTTTATGCGCGTGGCGGTGCGATAGCCTATTGCATGCCTCGGGGAGGAGGTGAGTTGGGGCGGTCGTGGCATGAGCAGGGACGGCGAGCGAAAAAAATCAACACGCCCCTGGACGTTATCGCCTGTGCCCAACACCTGATCGACCGGAAGTTGACCCGTTCAGCCAAACTCGCCCTCTATACCTCCAGCGCGGGCGGCTTGATCAGCGCCTACATGGTCAAACATCAGCCGACTTTATTTCGGGCGCTCGTGACTCACGCCGGTATCGTGAACGTCCTGGAGCTCTTCAAGCAAAGCATTGGAGCTTCGAACATCACGGAGTTCGGCGATCCGAATATCAAGGAAGAATGGGAAGTCCTCATTCAACTCGATGGCTATGAAGGGCTCGAGAAAGTTCAGGTCTATCCTGCGCTTTTAGCCTTCCATGGCTCGAATGACCCCAGGGTTCCTGTATGGTTCTCTACGCGATTCGCAGCCCGCCTTAAAAATCTGCAGCAGTCGGACCGACCGATGCTTTTTTATAGCGATCTCACGGAAGGGCACGGGCTTGCTTCGACCACCGACCAGAATATTCAGCAGTGGGCGAAGACTTTTGCATTCCTGGCGTCACAGCTCGATATGCATTGAAGCTGACTGCCAATAAAAAAAGAGTGGTATGATCATTCCGAAATGCTCGAAATCACCGGAGGATGCGAGGGCGTAAAACTGCTCAAAGGGAGTGGATCCTTTGATATCAGGGTCTTTGCAAAGTCGCAAGTTGGAACAATTTTCAAACCTGGGCTTAAAAGCTTAGAATCAATGATCGGCACCGAGGCTGCCAGGATCTCCCAACTTGCAAGGAAGGAACAAGGGCATGACTCCACTGGACACACTTATTGTAGGCGCTGGAATTACAGGTCTCACCGCAGCTCAGGTATTCCTAAGGCAGCATCAAAGATTTTTACTGGTCGATAAAGGTCGAGGCGTTGGTGGACGCATGGCGACCAGACGTTTGAATGATGGACTTGCCGATCATGGTGCAGCCAGTTTCCCTATGAATAGACCGGCAGTGCTGGAGCTCTGGCAAGAAGCGCTCGCTCGCGTCCCTCGTCAACCGGCGCCCTTTGCCCTGGATGCCGAGGCTTGGATCGTGCCCACCGGCATCAATGCTCTGGCTAAATCTCTGGCCGAGGGCCTGCCGATTGAACTCAACCAGACTGTCCAAGAGCTTTCCTTTGGCAATGACTGCTGGCACTGCATAAGTGAAGAAGAACGCTTTGTCAGCGCCAAGCAGATCCTAGTGACCAGTCCCCTTTGGCAAACCGCAGAGCTGCTGCGGGCTAGTCATCCAACTCTAGCCCACCGTGTTGAAGCACTCGCTCAGCAGGTGAATTATACAGCGCAATGGACTTTGATCGTGACCCTCGCTTCGTCCTCTTGCTTACCTGAAGCAGATTTTTCCTTTCAGAAGATTGATCATCCCGTGCTGAGCAGTATCTATCATCAAGGCAGCAAAGGTTTTGCGCAAACACGCCCTGTGTTGGTGGTACAAGCCAGTCAGGCATTTACTGATCAGTATCTAGAAACCGATCCCAGCGAGATTTCGCGCCTTCTCTGTGAGGCTTTGGGAGCGGAAGGCTGGAACCTCGACGGAGCGACGGCCCAGGCTCATCGCTGGCGCTATGCCCGCGTCCTGCAGCCTCTGGCCCAAAGTTTTGTTCGCTTTGATGATTATCCCGGCCTTTATCTGGCGGGAGATTTTTGCCTAGAATCGAATGTGATGGGCGCTGCCGAAAGCGGTCGAGCAGCGGCTTTGCGAATGACGCGTTCCTAGGCTCTGTTGAATCATAGGCGCTGCTTCAAAAGTGCCGTTTTTTTCGCTCCAACTGAGCCAGAATCATATAAAAGGCTGGCACAACAAACAGCGTGAGCAGAGTCGATAAGATCGTGCCTCCAATGATGGACAGCCCCATGGGCAAGCGAGCTTCCGATCCCATACCGCCGCCCAGCACGAGCGGCGTCGCCGCTGCAACTGTTGCAACGGAAGTCATGATGATGGGACGCAGACGCACGGGACAGGCATCCAGCAAAGCTTCACGCACGGATTTTCCTGCCGACTCCCTGCGTATATGGTTGGTGAACTCAACCAGCAGAATACTGTTCTTTTTGGCAATCCCCATCAACACAATCAGGCCAATAAACGAGAACAGATTGAGTGACTCGCCCATCCACCATAGGGCGATCAGCGCACCAGTGATACTGAAGGGAAGCGCCATGAGCACCGAAATAGGATGAACGAAGGAATCGAATTGCACGGCCAGGATCATATAGGCCACCAGAAGCCCAATCAACAGAGCGGTATAGAGACTGGCAAAGGCTTGATTGAAGCCCGCTGAGGCACCTTCTAATTGAAACACATAGCCGGGAGGAATGGTGGCTTTGGCAATTTCTTCAACCCGAGCCAGAACCTTCGCCTGCGACTGCCCCGGAGCTAGGTTGCCGTAAATCGAAACCGCACGCATACGATTGACTCGACTGATCGACTGAGGTGCGATGGTCTCTTCGATCTTGACTAATTCATTCAATGGCACAAGGTTACCCGCCAGATTTCGCACGTATAGATTGCGAATATCCTTGGCCGAACGCACCAGCTCATCTGGTAGTTTAAACCTGACATCATAGCGTCGCCCATCAGCTGTGTAGCGTCCCTGACGAAGCCCACCCACGGACGCACTCAAGACCTGTCCCACATCATTCACGCTCACACCGCGAGTTGCCATGGCAACTCGATCGGGAATAATCCGCAGCTCGGGAATACCAGTCCGATAATCAGTATCCAAATCCACACCCAGCTTTTCCTCTTCCAATTTTTTGATGATTTCCTGGGCTTTCGCTCCCAATACCGCAAGGTCAGGCCCCCTCAGATTGAAGGCTATGGGGTTTGATCGGCCCGAGCTCAGGTTGCGGGTGGAGATATCTCTCATGCTGACCCGCACATCCTTAATCGTCTTAAATTTAGCCCGCAGATCAGCCATCACCTGGGTGTGGGTTTTCTGCCGCGTATCTTTGGGTTTAAGCCTTACAGGAAGAGTCACTTGGTTTACCTGGGTGCTGAGTCCTCCGGATCCCACCGACACGACGAAGCCTTCGATTTCTGGCACATCCTTCAAAACCTCTTCCATCTGCAGGGCAATTCGATCGGTCTGCGTCAAGGACGATCCGGGTGGAGCAATGCCTGTGATGAGGATAATATCCTGATCCTGGGATGGAATAAATTCCTGGCGGATTTTTTTCACCAGACCCAAAGAGACCACAAAGCCTGCTAAAGACACGATGACGATCAAGTATCGAAGCTTGAGAGTCCATATCAGCACTTTGCGATAGCTGGCACCAAAGCCTTCGAACAGCTTATCCATAAAGTGTTCAAATCGGCCAATTTTCGGTTCTTTGGCCAGAAAAGCTGCAGCTCGCATGGGTGTAATGGTCACCGCTTCCAAGAGGGAAATCAACACCGCAGCCGAAATTGTCACACCAAATTGATAGAAGAATTTGCCGATCACGCCATCCATAAAGACCACAGGCAGGAAGATCGCCACCATGGCCAAGGTCGCGGCGGATGCAGCGGGCAACACTTCTTTTGCACCATCCGCTGCGGCTCGCATTGACCCTTTCCCCTTCCTATAGTGCCGAATAATATTTTCTAGCAGCATGATGGCATCATCGACGACTATGGAAATCGACAAGGTCAGCGCTAGCAGGGTGAAAAGATTCAAGGTGAACCCAGAAAATTTCAGGACCAAAAACGTCCCAAAAATTGAGGTGGGTATGGAAAACAGAATATTGAGTGCTGCTTGGTAACTCCCGAGGAACAGGAAGCAGACAAGAATCGTGATAAGGCCCGCTACCCAAAGTTTTTCTATGGTTAGATTCACGGTTGCTTCCGTCGATCGAGTAAAATCCACATTGACTCGGTAGCCATAGCCTTTGGGAAAGTCTTTGGCCAAGACTTCAAGCTTCTTCTGAACTTCCTTAGCGACATCGACTTCGTTGGTGCCTCGTTGTTTGCTGATCCGCAGGGTGACAGTCGGCTTACCCTGAAATCGCGCCAAACGCCTTATATCAGACAGACCGTCTTCAACCTTCGCTACGTCTTTGACCCGTATCTGTGAATTATGGATGATCTGTCCACCGCGGCGAAGGATGAGAATATCTCCCACTTCACCAACAGCCGAAGCCTCCCCCATCCAACGGACACGTAACTCCCGATCGCCTTCGGAGTATTGTCCCGCGGCATTTTCCAAATGCTGTGTTCGCAAGGCCTCGACGACATCGCTTACGGTCAGATCGTAGCCCTTCAACTTTTTCGGATCGAACCAGATCCGGAGATTCCGTTCACTAAAACCACCAATATCGATCGCACCCACTCCGGGCAAAAAGCGCAATTGATCCAGCAGATAGTTGTTGGTCCAGTTGAGAATGTCCTTCAGATCGTCAGGACTATAGATGGAGACAATGAGAATCGGATCTTCTTCCGGGTTTTGCTTGCGAATAATCGCCGGATCAGCTCCGGGCGGCATGCGAAACTGACTTATAGCAGACTGCACTTCCTGCAGAGCGACATCTATGTTGCGCTTGATATCGAATTCCAAGGTGATCCGCCCCACGCCCTGGCTGGCATTGGATCGCATCTCTTTGATGCCTTCGATAGTCAGCAGACGTTCTTCCAGAGGCGATAGCAGATCCGCTTCAACCACCTCAGGAGCAGCACCTTCGTAGTTGACCGAGATATTAAGTATGGGAAAATCCACGTCAGGCATCTGGCTGATGCCCATGCGGTTCAGACATATAGCGCCAAAGGTAATCAAGGCAAACATCAAGATCCAAGCGAACACCGGCCTACGAATCGACATTTCAATCATGAGAACCCTCAGCTTTCCATTCAAGGTCTGACTGTAGGTTCATGGCGAGAAAATCGCAAGCCAGCGAGAGCCGTAAAATCTTTCAAGGCTTGGAAAAAATCATCAAGGGCCTTATGACCGAGAGCGCTAGGCCTTATGACGAGGTCTAAGCAATTTCTGTGACGGGTTCTTCTTCGATATCGCCAGGCAGGCGGACCTTGTCGATCCGGCGAATGCCCTCTTTATCGACGATGAGTTGGTAGTAGTGGTAGTAGACATCTTTCACTGTTTCGTCATCGCCGCTGACTCGAATGATCAAATCGATGTGATAAACCTTCGGCAGCATATGCATGCCCGCCTCCCACCGACTGTTCGGCAGAAGATGCTCGGCAAATGGCGCATCTAAAGGACTCAAAAAGGCTCCGACATTAAGCCGATAGAAAGTATAGATCGCCCGAATCTTGCGCTTGAGTTTTCTGGTCCTTTGGCCTTTGAGATCCAGGATTTTTTGATAGCGAATCACCGTGCAGGCTTCACTCTCCAAACTGCTCAAACTCTCCGACTCCAAGAGGGCCATGATGTCATCGGGAAGCTTATTGCTCTCTTTGAAGCTCACTTTTTCTTCTTGATTGCCCACATGAATGAGATCACTGCCCGTAGTATTTGCTGAGTAAAGAATCTTGCAACTGTTATCGGGTAAATTGCCGAAAATTCCGCCTTTAAACATGCTGCTCGCCACGTCTTTGATGCGATCGCGAATGATATAAGCAACGATCAGAGCGGTCGCCAGGAGGAAAGAGGAGAGCCCAATGGATTGAATATTAAGCCCCGATTGCCTCGTCTGGAGACGAATGGTCAGGTCCGCGACCACAGCCCAAGCTCCCGCCAGACCGGCGGCGATAATAGCCGAACTTTGCCTTTGGATAAGAAATAAAGGCTTGGTTCGGGTATCCAAATAAAGAGCCGACCAGATCCTTCTCTTCAAGAGTCCTCGTCGATAAAAATACTGTTCAAGGTCCAGGGTCGGGCTCATGGAGTCCACCCAGATATAATGCTTACGGATCGAATACATCCGCATCATGCGCAGGATAGCTCTGAGACGTTTCCGCCAGCGTTCACGTAGATCGGGCCAGAGACCATGCTTTTGCAGGAGTAAATCCAATTCCAAGACAACATCTTTAATATTCATGAGCAAATATTCGTCGATGGAATGGATTTCATTCTGCAGCGAAGGAACCCTTGCCTCAACATCCGTGGCGACTTTCTGCCATTCACGGTAAATGTTCAGAACTTTGACCAGACTATCACTGAAAGCACGTTCAGCTTCGTCCAACAGTTGCAACGACCGATCCGGACTTTGGCTGCTACTAAGGTCGTCCAAGATTTCATGCATGCGTTTGACTTTACGCTTCAGAAACGTAAAGAATGAGCAGGCAAAGATTCGTGCTTCTTCCTCAACAAAAGCCTGTCTTTGCGAAGTGAAAGGACGAGTATCCTCTTCGCGGATCTCAAATAGGATTTTTCGCAGGGGCGAGCGTTCGGCATCATCCGTCAAACCAAGCATTTCTTTATAGCTAAGTTTGGGAATTCGAAAGTTGAAATAGGATTTCATATCGCGATAGAAATTTTCAATGCGATAGGTGCCCTTGTTCACCTTCATCTGGGGAGGAAAGACGAAGTATGATTCAACTTTATAACGCTTGGGATAGATCACTTTGCCAGCTTGCTTGATCATCAAACGATGTTCAAAGGAGGCTTCCATCTGCATCGGTTCAACAATGCGAATATCAGTTTTCACCAGTCGTTTGATTGAGAGCTTCGGTGGTTCAGACTCGGCTTCAGCCTGCTGCATGAAAATTTCTTCGCCTTTTCTTGGGTGTTCCTAGCTCAAGTCTGTCACGGCTCATCAACTTTGGCCACAGCATAGTGATCAGTCAGTGTTGGCTGCGCAAATCATGCGGATCGCTGGAGCAGGGCTGCATCTATTTCAAGCACCAGCTTTTGAATCGAATGGTCGAGTGCAAGCCACTGCTGCCCCAGTTCATCCCAGAGAGCGCTTTGGCCGAGGCTCTCGAGGCGCCTCACTTGCTCGACGGCATCCTTGGCAAAAAGCTCTAGGAGCGATCCTTTGAGATGGTGAGCCTTGGCTGCAAGAGCCTTACCGTCACGATTTTGGATCGCCAACTTAAGTTCAGCTAAATTCTCTTGGGAAGTTCTTCTGAACAGATCGATGATTTTCCGCAACAGATCCTTGTCATTAGCCACAGCCTCACGCAGCGCAGCTATATCAAATTGACTATTTATGGCCAGGGACATGCTCCGCCTCACTGATGTCGCATGCTCAGTTCAACCTTATGCTGAGCCCCGTCCTTACGCCCCAATTATCGGTCATTTGCAAAATCGATCAAGCCTGAGTCGACTTTTATAGCCGCCAGCCGCAGTATTTTCAGGATAAATACAGGATTTTTGTGTTTTTATTAAAACTTAAATTACAGCGGCGCGCGATGCTTGGCAGACGATGGTGGGAGCATTGATATGGCTGCAACGCAAAAGAGGAAGGCTTCTCACCTTCCTCGCCTTGATCAGCTATCAGTTCAAGTTAACGACTGTTTGCAGCTGCCCTATAAACAAAGGTGCAGTTGATGATGGGACGCAACACGTCACGCGTCGCATAGAGGCGATAGGTTTGCCCGGCTTGCAAAGCTTCCGGCTCGCCCTCGCTTGGGAACTTTTGCAATGTTCCTTCCAAGCGCGAACCATAGCTCACTCCCGACGCCAGTGGGTCACTCGAAGGCAATACATCGAGGCGCCACAGAGTTCCAGCCGGTAAATCTGTGTTGGGTGGAGTCAAGGGGTTGCTGGCTTCAGGACTTGTGATATAAACATAGCGCGCAGCTGCCGTTCCCCAGCTGACTCGTCCGCTGCTATCGACACCGATTCCATCAGGACACACGATAGGCTTCTGCTTCAGGACTTGTTCAAAAGGTCCATTGCCAGACTGCATCTTGGCGATCGCTTCTTCGGTTACGCCGCGACGATCAAGCTCGTTTTGAAAAAATGTCTTCATGCGAGGGACGTCGGTGGTTGGTGAGCCGGTTTGCGACCGATCAAAACCAAAATTCTGCTCTTTCGAATAGGACCCCATCAGATCGGTAGGCAAAGAACCGGCCATGATCGCAACGGCACGATCCGTCATCTGCTCTATCCACACATACGGCGCATCGATATCCCAAGCCGCATAGGTAGGAGCTGCGGCTGTGCTATGACAGCAGCTGCAGGCACTGGCGCGAACTTGGGATTTTACCCAATCCAGGTCGGCCATGAATGCTGAATCCTGCAATCTCGGATCGTCCGCTTTGCCTTGTTTTGTCGTGGGAAGTGGACGGTAAGGTCTTTGTGTTTTGACCGTGGAACAGTCCGAATCTTCGGCAAAGCTTCGGCCTTCCAAAGTACTTGCTGCAATCGAAGCGTTGACGCACAGCTTCTGGCTTTCGCCGTTATGCACCACGTCGCGGCACACCGGATAAGGCTGAACAAAGACACCAGGCTGAGGGGTGCCTTGCGCCCAAAGACTTGGTGCCAGTATAAAAAGACCCACAACTCCTAAACACTTCAACATAAAATCTCCTCAAGCAAAAAGCAGCACAGCCAGGGCCCTTTTCCCCGTCTTAGCTGCCCAATGAATTGTTTCAAAGTCGGAAACTTCATGCGAGAATTTGTTCGCATAAGCCGCCACGAGCGTTCGGTCAGTCTAGCAGTCTTCCCTTGTTTGTCAAATCTGAGCTCGACAAAAATCATGAGAAGAAAGAGAAGACCAACGCTGTGTGCGGGGCATACTCAGTTGCGATGAGGTTTATGCGAATATTGGTGAGGCGGTGTTCCGGTTCTGTCAATCAGCGGTACAAACTGATCATGATCACCGTTTTCGTTGATCGGAATCAGGGCTTCGACTTGAACCCTAAATTTTCGCTCATCGCTCCAATCGAATACGTATGCAAATTCCTGGCCGACTTTAAAAGCGAAGTGACTTAATGGGATGAGAGTTTCCTCGCCGCCATCTGCAGGAGCTTCGTAGGGTTCTTCTGATCCCAAGAACCGATTATCCAGGAAGAATGAATAGCAGTGATCGGCATCCCAATGCAGAGCCTCTTGGATGGCCAGATGCAAATCATGTAAGTCGTGAATGTCGAGCAGTTCAATGTTACAGGAAAAATCGCTGATCGCAAAAGGTCGAACTCGAAAACGCAAGCTCTGCCTAGCGACGAGCAAAGTCTCGTCTTCTTCAGCATCTTCAACTTCTCTTCGCCTGACATCGGCAGCGATGGATTCGATCATATCGAACACGACCATATCACGCAGCTCGGAAACAGGATCACGGACAGGTTGGAATTCCGGACTGGCAAAGAGATTTGCCCGGACCGATCCGCCATCCGGTTGATCGTTTTGATTGAGCATTTGCAGCAAGTCCTCGCGATAGCTTTCCTTGATGCGTGACGCCTGCTGTTCAATTTCTTCGTAGCGTCTTTCATCTGCCACATAAAACGAGGTCAAAAGACAAGTTCTCCAGTATTCATAGTCGTTGACACGAAACACGCGCCACTGGCTGTACAAAAATTCGGCGAGCTCTTCGAACTCGAGCAAATCTTGAGTGTAGTGAAGCAGCAGACCATCGATGCAGTTTTCTCGCAGCTCCAAGGGATTATCCACATCCCGCGCCAAAGCCATGAGTTCGTCGGGTTGACTCATAGACGCTAGGATTCGACTGGCGCTTTCAATGGCTTCCTCTTCGACGAGATCGTAAAATCCAGGGTCTTCCATTTGCATCAGCGTGACGACCGACGTCAAGGCCTTGCGTTCACTCAGACTAGCGAGCAAAAAAAGACTGGCAGTGGTCTTGAGAGGATTGCCAAACTGGGTCGCAAGAGTCGGTCTTTCGATTGCCACATCAATCCACCGCATCAGATGCGGCAGCATCCGTGATCCCGCGGCGGTCGCCTTCAGAAGGCTTTGGCGAAAGTGCTGTTTATTTTCGCGATGCGAGAGCCCGTCCAGAACGTATTGGAGATCATCGCGGCTCAAAAAAATCAGGTCACCCATAAGCCTCGTTTACCTCGTGCAAAGGAGCATTTCAGTCCAATCCGCACCGTCAAAAGTCTTGTCATAGTGTTGAGAAAGCGCATGTCATGTCAAGCGGTTAATGGCTGAAGACTCGGATTGGGAGCAAGGCGTGCCGCTTATTGCCGCCAATCCCCTAGATCCAGCTACTTTGCCATAGCCAAACACCGGTGAACTTGACGGCAAAGCAAAAAAACCCGGTCGCAGGGTGCGAACCGGGCCTTTTGCGAACAAAATTTACCGATTTTACATATCAGGAGGAGAGGATTTGTGTTTGGCCACCGGCACCCAAGGCGTCGGCGGAACACTTGTAAGTCGATTATCTTTCGCCATTTTTGCTGTCGCCGGGCGACGCTGCAGACGAAGCCGCAGTTCTTCGACAACGCTAAAGAAACAAGGAACAACAACCAGGGTAAGGAATGTCGACATCAAAAGACCACCGATCACCGCCACACCCATCGGTGACCTTGCTTCGCCGCCATCACCGTGACCAAAGGCGATCGGCAACATACCACCACCAGCCGCGAAAGTGGTCATCAGGATAGGCCGCAATCGAATCGGCCCTGCTTCCATCAAGGCATCATTGACCGAAAATCCTTCTCGCATTTTCTGCATCGTAAAGTCGATCAGAAGAATGCCGTTCTTTGTCACCAATCCCATCAAAAGAATAATACCGATCATCGTATACACGGACATCACCTGTCCGGTTATGATCAAGGATCCGAAAGCACCGGTCAGAGACAAAGGCAAGGCCGCCATGATCACCATCGGCGCGAGATAGCTTTCGTACTGGGCACAGAGAATCATGAAAACCAAGAGGACGGCAATCGCCAGAGCGCGCATCATCGCCTTGATGGAATCTGCCATGATCTCGGCTTCACCTGCCAGACTCACGGTTAGTTCGGGAGGCATTTTTTGGTCGATATAGGCCTGAATATTGCCTGTCGCAGCTCGCAAATCCTTGCCTGTAAACCCTGCGAACAGGGTGATTTGGCGTTGACCGTTGAATCGCTCAATAGCTGAAGGTGCACTGGCTTTTTTGATTTCAGCAATCGATCCAAGCGTCAAGGTTCGACCTTTGCGATTGGTCAAACTCACACTGCCGAGATCAGCCGCACTAATACGATCCTGATCCGAGATGCGCAAGCGAACATCAACCGTTTTGCCATTGGACTCAATCTCGCCAACCTTGTCACCCTCATAAAGAGCCCGCAAAACACTGCCGATTTGCGCCGCAGAGACTTCCAAATCAGCTGCGCGGCCCTGATCGATGATCACCCGATATTCTTCCGCCGTCTTCGGTTTAGTGGTGTTGGCATCAACCACTCCAGGGATATTGGTCGCGATGTGAGTCTTTATATCATCCGTGAAGGCGACCAGCTTCTCCCAGTCGTCAGATCTAAAGACGAACTGGATCGGTTCGGATCGTCCCCCACCGCCTCCGCCGATTTCTGTCACAGAGAAGTCTGTTCCGTTCACTCCGTAGACGGGTCCCAAATCGGTCCGGATACGTTGGATCAACTGTGCTTGACTAAAGCTACGTTGATCCTTTGGAATCAACAGAACGTCAAACTTAGCCTTATTGGATTTTTTGTCCCCAGTCGCCGCCAAAGCTGCGACGACTTTATCCACTCCCGGATATTTTTGGACGCGATCGACAATCTCAAACGCTTTGACGCGAGTCGCATCCAGACTGGTGCCCTCGGGCAATGTCAGGTTGATATTGAACTGACTTTTGTCCTCTTTTGGAAAGAATGAGACGGGAACCAAGCCTGCGGCCAGCATGCCGATCGACATGAGGAAAACTAAAAAACCGCCCAGCAGAGTCCAGCCTCGGTTGTCCAGACACCAACGGAGGATCCTGGTGTATTGGCTATCCAAGGCATTCAACCATCGTTCAATGCGATCGAACCAAAGACCTGCCAAGGGATTTTTCGGACGGTGCTCACCCGGTTTCAACAATCGAGCCGACAGCATCGGCGCGATGGTAAAGGCACAGAAGAGCGACACAAGTACGGCGAACGCGACAGTTAAACCGAACTGGTAGAAAAAGCGACCAATGATACCTTCCATGAAGGCGACTGGAACAAAGACCGCACAAATCGTCAACGTCGTAGCGAAGACGGCCAATCCAATCTCGGATGTTGCGTCTTTCGCAGCTTCTCCACCGGACTTGCCCATCGCCAAATGTCGGTGAATATTTTCGATCACAATGATCGCATCATCGATCAAAATACCGATAGCCAAAGATAGACCGAGGGTCGTCATCATGTTGAGAGTAAAGCCCATCGATTGCAAAAAGGCAAAGGTCGCAATGACCGAAGTTGGCAACGCCACCGCACTGATCACAGTAATCCAGAAATCCCGCAAGAACACAAACACGATCAGTGTGGCAAGAATAGCACCCAGAACCAAGTCCACCTTCACAGCATCGATCGACCCCTTGATATAGGTCGAGTTGTCGGTGACAACTTCGATTTTTACACCCTGAGGGAGTTGCTTCTTCAGCTTCTCAATATTCTTGCGTAAATCATCGGCAATTTGCGTGGTATTGCCACCTGATTGCTTGGAAGCCGATAGCAAAATGGTCGGCGTGCGCCCCAGATAAGCCGCTGTTTCTTCATCGGCTATGGTATCCTGCACCGTTGCCAAATCACCGACACGTAAACTACGACCATTCAACTGGATCGGTAGATTGGCTATTTCGCTGGCCTTTTGGGCTTTGCCTTTGACCCGAATATTCCAGGTCTTGCTATCGGTCTTCAGTTTTCCCGCTGGAACATCAACGTTTTGACTTTGCACCGCGGTCATAAGATCCTGAGGAGTCAGTCCAAAACTGGAAAGTTTTTCTCGGTCTACCAGAATGTGAACTTCACGTTCCCGAATACCGGCTGCATCAATGCGCGCAACCCCATTCACCCGTTCCAAAGCCGGCTTAATCGTGTCCTTTGCATAGCGGGAAAGATCGCCGTAACTCAAGGTGTCGGATGAAACCGAGATATTGAGAATGGGCGCTCCGCCGATATCAAATTTTTGGATGATGGGTGTTTCGGCTTCCTCAGGTAACTGGGAAAGCACGGCGAAAATTTTATCGCGAACCTCTTGGGCCGCGACATCACCCTTTTTATCCAGTTTGAATTTCAAGACGATTTGGGCAATGTTGGGAAAAGCTGTGGATTGCAAGGTATCCAAGCCAGCAATGCCGTTGACAGCCTTTTCCAAAGGATCCAGAATCCTTTGTTCGATCGTTTCCGGGTCGGCCCCCCTGTAAACAACCGTTGCCGACACGACGGGCATATCCACGTCAGGATACTGATCAATCGCCAATCGCGGTAAAGAAAAGAGTCCGAACACCACCAGCACAAGGTTGAGCATGGTGGCGAAGACCGGACGCTTGATAGAAACTTCTGAAAGAATCATGGTCGCACCCGTTGGTAAGTTGAGTGTTAAAGCAATTGCGCTTCCGCATAGAGTCCAGGAACTACGCGGGTATCATTCTCCGGAGCCTTGGCAATCACCCGAAACGTTCGGCTGGCTTGTTCCACCACCGGAACCAATCGGATCACTTCCAATTGACCGGAAAAGCCTGTTGCAGGGATCGTCACCTTGAGTTTGTCACCAATTTTAATGCGACCCGCAAGC
The DNA here is from genome assembly GCA_041736645.1 of Oligoflexus sp. GTDB lineage: Bacteria > Bdellovibrionota_B > Oligoflexia > Oligoflexales > Oligoflexaceae > Oligoflexus. The sequence continues at coordinate 33,385 of JBGSTF010000115.1, forward strand.
CGTTCAGGAACCGAAAAATTCAGTTCCACATCAGTTGTGTTGTAAAGTTCAAAGACCGCATCGCCCGGCTTGACGCTTTCGCCAACGTTGCGCAATTGCTTGGTCACCACGCACTCGTAAGGTGCTACCAATCGCGTATCCTGCATGGCCTGCTCTGCTTGCGTCAGCTTCAAATCAGCCATCTGCAATTCAAGCTTGGATCGATCAAATCCGGTTTTGACTTTATCAAAACTGGATTCGGTTGATACGTTCTCTTTCTTCAGCTGAATTTCTCTTTGGTACTCACTGTCGGCGTTGTTGAGGGCAACTTTGGCCATTTCTTTCTGGGAACGAGCCATCTCCTGAGACAACTTGTAATCCCGCTGATCCAGGACTGCCAGCACTTCACCCTTTTTGCAGGGATCTCCTGTTTTCACTTTCAAATCTTGGATAAAACCGCCCACCCGAAAGGATAGCTGCGATTTAGTTTGGGAAGCGACTTCGCCCGAAAGTCGAGTATTAGCGATCTCGTCGGCAAGGCTTTGTGCAGTGGCAGCCGTGGTCACAGCGGCAGCAGCAACCGCCTCCTGTGCAACGGCTGGATCAGCAGCTGCGGGTGCAGCCTGCGCCCCTTCCACCTTTGCAAGCGGAGCGGCAGCAGGAGCCGCAGGAAGATCAACTTTGGCTTTCGTGCAAGCCAGAAACAAAAGACTACTGGTCCCTATCAACAAACTTTTGTGTCGTAACATCTATCGTCTCCTTAACCGCACTTAGGACGCGGCTTTAGCTTGAGGAAGTTCTTTACCTATCGAACGCTGCAGACGGAAGTGCCAAAGAATATATTGGGTTTCCGCAGCAACTTTGTTGCCCTGAGCTGCTGACGTTGAGCTTTCCGAGAAAATAAGATCGGTCGCGGAAATCTGGCCATTTTTGAAACGCGTTTGGTCGATACGATAGGCTTCTTCGGCCTGAGCCACCCCCGTCTGTGCAAAACGCAGGGATTGCTTAGCTGCCTGGAAATTCTGCCAAGCGGAGATTACATCCAACTTAATGCCGTCAGTCGCGCTGGCTTTGACAGCTTCGGCCTGGTTCTTTTTTGAAATGGCTTCACGAACTGCGAAAGCACTGGAACCATTGCTCCAAATTTCCCATTGCAAGCTGAGTCCCACGTACGACAGCTTTTTTTCCCGATTGAATAGGGTCGGATCGCCGAAGTTCTTATCCCATTTCTTAAAGACTTTCACATTAGGGATAAACTGCGCATAAGCAATATCTTTGCCGAAATCCGCAAGCTCTGATGCCAGGGCCGCTCTCTTGACTTCGGGTCTTTGGGCTAATGCTTCAGCAATACCTTTTTGAATATCGGTATTCTCTTCTTCCAGACTCGGCAAGGTCTGATCGAGAGCGAGAACTTCGTCATCTTTGGCCTGAATGATTTGCCGGAGAGTGGCAATCGAAAGTTGATTCAAAGCTTGAGCCTGGGCACGACGCGATTCGGCCTGTGAAAGAGACAGCTGGAATTTCAGGACATCTCCCTGACTGAGGCGACCCACGCGCTGAATTGCTAGCGCATCTTGATACTGACGTTTGGCAGCATTCAGCGATGACTCAGAGATTTTAAATTGCTCTTGGGCTTGGTAGGCATTCAAGAAGGCCTCAGCTGCTTGAAAACCTACATCGCGTTTTGCCTGGCGAAGACCTTCATAGCTCAACTCGGCTTCTTTGCCTTTCAATCGTCCGTATTGAACAGCTGCGTAGAGCCCCGTTATGGTTTGCTCCACTGTGAGCGATCCGTTCTTGGTGACCTCGGGACGGATAAGACCGGATTCACTCACTTGCTCGTTTTCGTATCTCGTCTCGTTATAAGACACGAAAGCCCGAGGGCCAATATTACTCCAGGCTCCCCTTTTGCTTTCAGTCGAAGCATCCATCTCCGCTTGAGCTTGCTCAACTTTTGGATTACGCGCCACAGCCTGAGAAACCGCTTCCTGGAGTGTTAGGATTTTCTGCCCCTCCGCTGACTGAGCTCGAAGGGTTCCGCCGCCTGGACTGACCAGTCCTAATGCTAAGAGCCCCATGACCAAGGCTCGATGAGTGACGTACGTCTTAGGGTGCATCATATCTGTCCTTACGAAGAAAATTTCACGATATTCTAATCATTAGGCCATAGCTAAGCAAAATTCGGCTAAGGCCTAGGTTGATCGCTGCTTTAAACCTACCAGATAGAGTTCGATCAAGGCTTGGACTTTATCATTCAATGCCAGTTCTCTGCCTTCAAAGACCCAAGGTTTTTCCAGACAATCCATGGCAACAAAAATAGCCATGGCCGACACTTCTGAATCAGATGTAGAGAATTCTCCAGCAGCCACACCATCATCGATAATTCGCTTGAGCAAAGCAATCTGTGGTGCTCCGAATTGATCCCGCACGCGAACCATCACCGGAGAGCAGCTGGCTTCATCAAATACCTCTGCCGTAAGACCATTGGTCTTTATGATGTCATAGACGAAATGCAAACGAGTCAGAATATACTGACGAAGCTTTTGCTCTGAGCCTTGAACTTTTTCCACTTCCTGCTGCAGCTTTTCATTGAGTGCTTTGCCAAATCGCTTGCCGACAGCTTCGAAGATGTCTTCCTTGCTGCGAAAGTAGAGATAGACAGTGCCTTTGCCTAAACCAGCTGCCTTGGCAATTTCTTCTATCGAAGTCTTTTTGGGTCCAAAACGACCGAAAAGGTGCTGAGCCGCATCCAAGATGCGAATTTCTTTGTCATTTTTATCATCTTCTGCTGTCATTTTACCCTCAGACTCTGACTCACTGACCAGATTCGATTTTCAGTCATTAGCAGATAAGCCTATCGGTTGGAAACAAGTTTTCCTGAGATAGCAGATTTTATCGAGTCTTTACGAAGAGTTGAGGACGAATTTATAAATTGTAATAAATTCAATTGCACTCAATGGGAGGGTAATCTTACTCGGCGTAAGCTTTTGATGTCATTTTGACTCCGTGATAGCTTCAGCTGCCTTGAGCGATGCAGGCTGCCAGGACGAGGCCCCAATCGCGGTCGATAAAAAATTTCCGACCCGCGCTATAAGCAATCGACCGCTGATCGGGCAGATAGGTGACAGCTTGCTGCTGCGATAAGGAAGGCAAACGGATGCGGCGCTCATAGGGCAGCCAGCCTTCCCGTTCTGAATGCTCAGCATCTGCTTGTCCGGTTCGCTCAAAGAGTCCAGCCGGGTTGATGAGGAGCAACCGCTTGCCATCAGGGCTCCAGGCCGCGTCGGAGATCAGGCCATAGAGAAAAAAGCCAACTTGCTCGGCGATCCAATCGCCATTATTTTGCTGCCAAGCTTTCGCCGGCAGACGGAAGACCAAGCTGCGATTGGGCTCCTTACTGAAAAGGAACATATCACCGCTTGCCGGATGCACGGCGAGAGCTTCCACATCCAAGCGATCCTGCTGTGGATACTGAAACTCTAGCTCTGCACTATGCACGGCCGGGCTGAACATGGATCTTTCATCAATGGCATGAATGCGTTTTTTGCTACGCAGGTGAAAATGATCGCCCGTATCAGCCACAAAAAGACAGGATCCACCCCATGGACAGGGACCTTGGCTGAGGGCCTCTGGATCGGACACACTATCCGCATAACGGATGCGATGCATGACATGACCTTTTAAATCGGTCACGAGTATGAATGGATCATGCCCTGAGTCAGCAATCTGATACAAAATATTGCGATAGACGCGTGAGCTGACTATGCCGCTGACGTCCATGAGCTCGGGCCCAGGCTTTTTAGGTGGCCAGTCAGCCTCCCAGCGCTGACACACCCCAGCTGGTTCGGGTAAAGTCAACCAGCGTTCAGGTTCACTGGCCACCACAAAAGCAGCGGCATGGCTACCCGACATCATTGGCCAGAGATTGCTCAACGCAAACCCTAGAATCAATAAGAAAAGCACGACCAGCACACCCAAGCGAGCTTGTGTGAACTTTATCGAAACTCTCAGTTTTGGATGCAGATCATAACCCATTCCGCGATCTCATCCCTCCAGGTGATTGTTGACCAAGGCTACGTTGCAAGTTTACTCTGAATAACAGAAAGTTTCGAGCCCTGCTCCCGCCCTCTATGGAGGTCAAATGAGTAAAGTTGAAAAAACCTACCGGAGCGGGGAGATCATCTTTAATGAAGGTGACCCTGGCGGTGACATCTTTATCATCAAATCGGGAGAGGTGAAAGTCTACCAGCAGCGGGGTGGTAGCGAAATCATGCTTGCCCAATTGGGTCAAGGTGAGCTTTTGGGTGCCATGACTGTCACAACGGGGACGCCTCGCACGGCGTCGGTCAAAGCCTTGACTGAAGTGATTGTAACAATCATTGAGGGCAAGGATATGGAAAAGCTGCTGAAAGACATTCCCCCTTGGGCCAATATACTGATTCGCGATTTGATTTTTCGACTGAAATTTATGAATGAAATCTATATCCAGTCGGTCAGCGCCGAGCTGGGAAGTCGCGGCGACCAAGCTCTGTTGCGAGCGGCCACACGACTGGCAAAGGGCATTTTGGCTAACGCCAGGGTCCATGAGAAAGAAATCGATGGCACCCTGGTCGTTGATCTGCATTCCAGCTTTTCTCCCCTGCTTGATATTTTTCTGGCTGAAAAAGACATCTTCCTGCGCATCTATAACTTATTTTTGGACTTTCGCCTGCTGGAATTCATGGAACTAAGACAACCTGGTAAATTTCTTAGTAAGAGCGAACTAGCCGGCTTACAAACGTTCTATGATTTGGCCAATCAACATCTCGGCTTTGGCCAGCAGAAAAAAGCCGGCCCAAGTCTGGCACTCGGCGAACGCAAGGCTTTGTCCGTCCTCGCTCTTTGGGCAAAGACTCAACCATTGGATCGATCCGGTACTTTGGTTTTGACTTTGGCCGAGTGTGAGAACCGGCTGGCGCAAAGCCTCAGTCGTCAGCATATTATTCATGTCTTGCAGCGGGCGAGCTCCTGGAACCTTATTCACTTGGACAAAGCGGAAGTGAAAATCTCCTTTAAGCCCGACTATATGCGGCAAGTGATCGCCAGCATGAATCTCATCCATGCGCTGGAAAATGAGAACTCGCCTATGCATAAATCGGCTCCGGTGGATCCCGCGGCCTCTTGATTCATGAGATTATGCTAGTCCTATGTTGGTAAGGACTGTCCGAGCGCTCCCGCGCTTATGAGTCCTCGCGGGGCGCCCGCGATTGTGCAGGCATAGAGCAGTGAGGCCATCAAGTCTGGCCCCAAGGTGGAAGGCAAAATCCATCGGATGGAACCTTTGAAGGTCCAATCAGATGGATGATTGAGGTGTTAAAGCAGTCGATCCAAATAGACCCACTCTTTACAATTGACCATGTTCGCTGTAACCCTTGTCTCTTCGTTCCCAATGGTTTGAGACTGCAGCGGAAATTCCTCGGGTTCGTCGCCGCGCAAGCGCAGACGCACCGTTTTCGGCACGACCAAAGTTACACCAATATTGACTATTTCATGTTGCAGTATGTCCATAGCTTTACGCAATTCGAAGGCCTGTCTTTTAATAGCGAGACGAGCAGCTCTTACCATGGATGACTCCTCTATCAGCGGGATGAATGAATTATTGGCGAAAATAATAAATAGCATACGACTGTCCTCCCATACCCACAAGTCCGCTTCTAAATCTTTCCTGAAACATAGGAATTTACCGATAAAATTCCCAATATATCGGTTTCGACAAGTCAACCTTACCCCAATGAAAAACTTGAATCAGCTCAGGCACATGAGCGCATTGACTCATCCCTGCTCATGAAAGTCCGAATTTTCGGTTGTTTTAACTCCGCAAGTGAAAAATCATGTGCTATGTTTTGCGGCAAGAATGGTCTTTTTATTATCAAGTCAAATGGAGTGGATTATGAAAATACTTTTTAGCCTTGTCTGTTTCCTTGCTTGCTACCAGACAGCAAGCGCTGCCCTGCTGCGCAGCGCTTACCAACAGAATCTATGTCTGGACATCAATCAAGATAGCTCCGCAGGATGGAGGTACCAAAGCAACGTTGAAGTTTGGCCCTGCAATGCCAACGATAACCAGCAATTTGGCTTTTCGCCTCTCGCAACGGTCAACGGTCGTGCCTCTTTCGTGCTGCAAATTATGGGTAAATGCCTCGATGTCGATTTAGGACAGACGCAGCCTTGGACCCAAGATAACAATGTACAAATTTTTAACTGCAATGGTGGAGTGAATCAGCAGTTTGTGTTGGAACCGCGGGCCAACGGCTGGTTTCAGATTCGCTCCGCTTGGAACGATCGGTGCTTGGATATCGATTTGAATCAAGCCAATGGCTGGCGCTTTGAACGCAACGTCCAACTCTGGACCTGCAGCGGCCAACCTAATCAACTTTGGAGATTTGATACAGTACCGAACGATGGCGGCATCATTATCGAGCCTCGCTTCTAAGCTGATTTCTAAACACACCACAAAAAAAAGTGGCTCTCCGATGAAAGAGAGCCACTCTTGCAAGTTTTCAAAAGAATCAGTGAGTCGACTTCAATTGTGCTGTCTTCACACCCATTTCATCGAGAATGCGTTGAGCGCCAGCAAACTTATCGAGAACCCACAGCATGTACCGCACATCGAGGTGGATCGAACGCGTAAAGGCCGGATCAAAGGCCCAGTCCGAGATCACACCATCGATCGTTCCGTCAAAGACCAATCCGGTTAGCTCTGCCTTGTCGTTCAGCGTGGCCGAACCTGAGTTGCCACCGGTAATGTCAAGATCGGCGAGGAAGTTCACGGGAACCGTTTTTAATGAAGCCTGCTCATAATCACCATAGGTCTTAGACTTGATCAATTCCATCTGGCGAGCTGGAACATTGAACGGCTCCGCTCCGGTGTTCTTTGCTGCGATTTCTTCCAACTTAGTAAACGGCCCTAAGTCTGTGCCTTGACGATTTTTGTAACCCTGCACTGTTCCAAAGGTGATGCGCAAAGTAGAGTTGGCATCAGGATAGAGAACTTTGCCGCGTTTGTTTTGGTAAGCCGCAAGGTTTTGCATATACTGGGAACGGACTTGTTGGAATCGACCGGCGCGATCTTTGCCCTGGTTTTCCAACTTAATACCTTCGTCATAGGTGGCGACAGCCAACTGAATAAACGGGTCTTTGGAATTTTCGAAGACTTTGCGGTCGGCGTTCATGAGCTCAACTCTTTGCTTTTCATCAAGCAGTAGCGAAGCTTTGTAATAGCCGGCCAAGGTCTGGCTCAAAGCTGCTGGCTCCTGATTTACCAAGGCCTGGAAAGGTTTTGGCAAACGCTTTTTCAACTCAGGCTTGGCTTTTTTCACATCGCTGATGCCAAGTTCCCAGATCCCCTGGTCAACCTTTGCATCGAAACGACGAGTCAAAGCTACCAGACCTTGTTTCATCATCGCCAAGTCGCGATCCTGAAAACCAGCCTCGCGCTGATCATCCGACTTTTCCTTTTCGCTGGCCAAGCGGTAAAGTCGAGCGGCCGTCCGGAGCAAATCAGATTCCGAGGCCTTGCGCTGAATCAAAGCGTAGCGATCGGCCAGTTGATCTTCGTCAAGCAGCTTATTCATAGCAGTATAGTTGGCCAAAGCAGACTTATTTTTTTCTGCTTTGAAAGCATCAAAGAAAGCCTTTTCCTCGGCTTTTTTCTGCTGCAAAAGGTTCATGGCTTCGTAGCCCTTTTGCTTGCCTTCGATGTTTTTCGTGGTGTTATTGAGGCCCGCGAGCTGTGCCGCGTACTTGATGCCGACTTCAGCATCTTTAGCCTTAAAACTCTCAATCAGAGCAATGCGACGATCTAGGTAATCTTTCGTTTCCGGGCTGGACACTTCAAAGTTGAAGGCCACTTCGCTGACCAATCGATGACGATTGGTACGACCAGGATAGCCCGCAACCATGACGAAGGATCCTTCCTCGACGCCTTTTTGATCAATTTTCAAAAAACCTTTGGGTTTGTAGGGAACGTTTTCTGCGCTGTATTCAGCCGGAAAACCATTTTTATCGACGTAAGCGCGATAAAAGGAAAAGTCACCCGTGTGACGAGGCCACATCCAGTTGTCGACATCTCCACCGAACTTGCCGATAGCGGAGGGAGGCGCTTGGACCAGCCGGACGTCCTTGATTTCCAATTGTTTGGTCAGACGATAGCTACTCTCGCCCAAAAATGAGTCAATACGACAACGATAACCTGCTGTTTTTTCGCAGGAGCTGATCAAGTCCTTGCGTCTTTTCTCGATCGCCTCAAAGCGCTTCAATCCGGTGACTTTCTGCAGATCATGCAGCAAGTCTTTGGTGACATCCTGAATACTCTCAGTCACAAAGACGCGCGAGCCGGGGGCCGCAGGCAATTCGTCTGTGAGAGTTTTGGCATAAAAGCCGTCTTCAAGCAGGTTGCGTTCTGCGGTCGAATTGTACTGGATGGAGCCATAAGCGCAGTGATGGTTGGTGACAACCAGTCCGATCTCCGACACAAACGACGCGCTGCAACCACCCAAGCTAACGATGGCGTTCATTGGGAAGGAAGTCAAATCACTGAGGTTCTCAGGTTTGATCGACAAACCTTTGGCCTTGAGCTGGGCTTGAATAAGAGGCAGCTGTTCTGGCTGCCACATGCCTTCGACCGCTAGGGCCGCCGATGCCGACAAGCCACTCAAGAGTAAAGCAAGAGTGGGAATCCCAAAATATTTCACGAACGACTCCTATTTCGTGAGGATTGAATTGCGCTTAAACTAGCAAGGTCCCCCGCCTTAGGAAACGGAATAACTTAGGCCGTATAAAGATTGTATCAAGTCAGCAAACCCAGCTGAGACCGGGACCAGACGATGTAAACCTGGATACAACAGCGGCCCAGGGCTCAGCGCTTCCAGGAAGGAATCCATCGCTCATGATCAAGCGCCTAGCCTTTTGCCCCCTTTTGCTGCTCATGACTTCCGCCCATGGCCAAGCCGACCAGCCTTTTGCCCGCCCCTTGCGTCTGCCCGCACTGGACCTGCCTTATCAAATTAAGGCCTCAGGATTTTCGCCCAGTCTCGACGCAGCTCAGGCTTTGACCGCTGATTTCTATCTCTTGGGTCACGGCCTCATAGCCCAAGCTTTTTCGAGTGAGGAGACCGCTCGTGCTCATCCCTTGGAGTTTTGGGCCATTGCAGCCTTTGACTATCTTACGATGAATTTACCATTAGGCACCACCTGGTTGCACGAAGAGGCCCATCGCTCGGTCTTAAGTCATCGAGGCATTTCTAGTCACAATGCTGTGTATAACACCCAGATAGGTGATGATGAAGTGCCTGTGGATCGGGTGCGAGACAGCGACTTGAGTCGATTGAAACGCGAACATCCTGCTGATTTTGTCCGCCTATCAATGGCAGGCATGGAAGCTGAAAGTCAATTTGCACTGACGCTGGAAAAGGACTTATTTTTCTATCAAGCCTTACCACGCCAACAGCTTTTGATTTTGCTGGCCCACCTTGGACCGATTGGATATCGTTCGCTTTGCGATAGCAGTGCAGGTGATGAGGCGACCGCTGAAGATCGTCGCAGCGAAGGTCCCGATGAAATGCAGCGCGATTTCACCGGTTATGATTGTGTTGCCTTTGTCTACGATCTCTTCCGACCTGACGAGGCTTATGAAAATCGCGGAGTTCATCCTTCCGGAGTTGGCGTTGATCGCTACCGAAGTCGACAGGATCTCAAGCCTACAGAAAAAAAATTTCTGACGCGCATGGTGCAACTGAGCTGGTTGAATCTGCTTGATCCCTTTATTTTCAATTTTCCAGGCTGGAGTGTCGGAGAAGGACGCTTGACGGCTACATTGCGCCATCACCTAGCTCCTTTTGGTCACAGCCTGGAGCAGAATATCTTTTTCAAAAATGATAGCTCCCGCCATCTGCTGATTGTACGTCAGTATATGAATCAAAAGCGCAGCCTACCCGGAGTCGAGTGGCAATGTTTGAGCTGCTTACAAAGCCCTTTGGCATCAAGCTGGGACCTGCGTGCGGCCCTATGGTTACAACCCAAGGCTCTACTCTATCGCAGCAACGGGCAGCAGCCCGGTGGATCGCTGGCCGTGCGAGCTAATTTTCAGCTTAAAGAGCAGGCCGCGATTTACGCCGAACTGCAGAGCAAAACCAGGGGTTGGATGGCCGATGAAATCGCCCTCGAGCCCGCCAGCAATCTTCGATTGGGGGTGACCTGGGATCTGCGGTGACCCAGGGGTTGGTCTAGACCTAGCTCAAGGAAGAGCGAGTATCATAAACTTTCATTAAATCAGCCAACTCATCGGCATGTTCTTCTTCCACAGCGAGTATATCTTCCAGCACTCGGCGCGTTGTTGGATCATTGGCGCCAATGAATCGAATTGATACGCTGTAGGCATCAATCGCGATTCTTTCCGCGATAAGGTTTTCACGGATCATCTCCACTACACTTGCACACTCGCGATACTCTGTGTGTCCTCGATCGGCAAAGGTAGAAGGATCCAATCCGGGATTACCCCCCAACTGTTTGATACGCGTGGTCAAAGCATCGGCGTGTTCTTGCTCTTGCCTTGCATGGATCGCAAAATGCCTAGCAATTGGCTCGGCGTGAATTCCTTGAACAGCTTTTGAGTGCTGAGTATAACGTAAAACGCAAAGCCACTCACTAGCCAAAGCCGAGTCCAAGAGTTTCAAGATGGCATCACGATCCGCTTGGTAGTTGGGGGTAACTGCACCATTCTCCATTTGAATCCGAGCACTGCGACGAATATGGTCGATATCCAGGATAAATTCACTCATGGTTTTCTCCTTAAGAGTCAGCCCATTTACCCTTCCCTCATACACGAGTCATGCCAAGATCTGAACAGTACTAAAGCCCTCTTTCCCCCAAGTAAACTGGCACATAGATTTGCCCATAGACCGCGACTGGCAACTCTCCTACTTGCAATTCCACAGCCCAGCCCTACATGAGTAAGCTTCCCCTGTTAGCAAAGAGCTTCGGATCTTCTACCAAGAAAAAGCCCTCCTCAACAGCTGAGGAAGGCCAAACAAGTTATACATGCTGCAGAATCAAAATGAGAACTACCAAAAGCCGTTTGGGTCGGCCCGACAGGGGCATGGAGCCGATGGATATATCGTTGAAACTCTTGCTGCTATTGATTAATCTGGGGTTCCGTGGCGCCAAAGTTCAGACAATGAGTGCATTTTCACCGAGTAATTCGCCATCGAAGACTGTTTTTTAAGAGAAAAGTAAAGTCAGGATGGACACCGTGCTGAAAAGATCTAGAATAATCTTCGTCACTCTTTTGATGCTGCTCCTATCAATGATCGCTTACCCAGCCATCAGGACCCTACTGTTCCAGTACGAGCATAAGAAAACTAGACTTCCTCTTGTGCCTGATTCCGCCCAAGACTATATGAGCCGTTCCTCGGTGGAAATGAATGGCAATAAAGGGTTCATTGGTCGCGGCTATCTTGATTTCGACCACAAGTTTCTTTTCACCAACTATCATGTCCTCGAAAAGTATTGCCCCTTTGTACCGGGCTATGCGTGCGAAGGCAGCAAGATTGATATCGTTCAAGTTTCGCAGCCCAATCTGCACAATCCCATTAAGATCGTAAAAGCCGTCTGCTGGGAATGGATGGACATCTGCGCTCTTCGACTCGAAGACCTGGGTTTGCTTCGTGAACCGATTGCTTCCGATCCGCCTTTTGCAGCAAAGAATCCGGAGTTGAGAACTCTCACTCTGGCTCAAGGTAAGGCAGAGCTCGAAGCCTTCGAAACCAGCGGCCTCTATATTCGTAAAGGGAAAGTCTTTAACGTGCTTGCCCTAGCTTCTCGAAAGGGGATGAGTGGAACACCTATTTTCAAAGCAAACGACGAGCTTTCAGGCCTATTAACAGCCGGCACTTTTGATTTCAATCTCTTCACTCTCTGGATCGAAAGAACTATTTGGCAAGTTCAAAGCAACGATTACAATCCTTTTACTGTCGAAATTTCTGCCGATGTTGTGCAAAAAATCGGCACATGCCTGCGGCTAACCGAAGAAGAATGTCATGCCTTGGAAGAAACCTTAGTCATCAACCAAGTCCAGGACCTTGCATCGTATGCGCAAGACCGGAGCGTACCGTTCAGCTTTCGACTGCTCCTTCTAGGCAGTCTTCGATTTGGAGATGCAGCTTTATCCAATATCAAGCAAGGAAATGTTCTCAATAGGGTCTTTGAGTCCGCACCCAAAATCCCCGACATGAAGCCTTATGCCTGCGCAGCCAGTCAGCAAGATCGCATGAGCTTCATCTCCATTCGACTGATCGAACTGCATTCAAAAGGAAACCGTTCCAACCAACTTAGCCAAATCTATCCATGACTGGATTTACTTGGCTACCGAAACCCGAACAGCTGGGTTTCTGGTCCCTCCTCACCCTGAAGCACAACACAGTGCTTCGGGTATTCGTGCTTTCCCGGTCTCAATATAGGACTTGTGTAGCGAAGGGTGCCCCTTCGCCAGGGAAAGTGC
>JBGSTF010000117.1:0-6127 GCA_041736645.1 Oligoflexus sp.
AAGGCAGCGCCGGCCAGCCTTCAGGCATCCCTATCCCGAACAGCCGAAAAGCTCGGGGGCCGCGCTGAACTTATCAACACCTTCCAAACACGTTTGTCTCAGACCTGTCTTTGTGGTGAAATAAAGAAGAAAACATTGAGCGAGAGAGTTCATCATTGCCAAGTATGCGGACTCACAGTGCCGCGCGATACCCTCTCGGCCTATCTCGGCTGCTTCACCGAGAACACAATTCTTAAAAAGGGCCGCAAAAACGTCCCCCAATCAGTGCTTCTTCTCGTACAAGCGAGAGCTTTCGTGGCAGGACATCAAACCTTGTCCTCTTTCGGCGAAAACTGGAAGCAAACGTCCTTGGAAAATACCAAAGGTGAGCCGATTTCGGTGATTCGGGAAGAGACGACTTCCCTAGAGGTATCGAAAGGAAGGCGAGGCAGGGCGAAGTCAAAGTCTGTCTCTCTGAAAAACCAAGAGCTCATGGCCCCAGGGCTTTGAGAAACGGTTTTGAAGATCAGCCAAGAATCTCCATCCATGTTCAGCAGACTTGGATGGAGAGGTTTAACAAGGGATGTTTACCAACTGTTGTCTGCCATGTTAACCTTATCCGGTTGATCACAATCGTGAATAATCCGAGAGGATCGATCTCTATTTTCGATCACCGCTACAAGGAGATATTCTATGCATGCAAAAATTTTTATATTAGCCGTGTTATTTGTTTCGTCAGCAGCGGCTTTGGGTGATGTTGAGATGCTAAAGTTAGAGAAAATTATCGCCATTCAGCAGTCTCAGCTCACGGTTCTGAAGTCCCAAGTTGAAGATCTAAGAAAGGTTGTTACTAAAGAAGGCGAATATAAGACTCGGGAAGGTAAGGTAATTATTGATGCGCAGGGAGCATGGCAGGGAACACCCGGACCAAAAGGCGACAGGGGGACTGACGGAACAAATGGGAGCCCTGGCCCTATGGGAACCAATAATATCAAAGGCCGCATAATATGTACTTCAACAGCAGCTTACAGCATGTTGCAATGTTGTAGAGCACAATTTCCTGGCGCTTTTTTAGGAGTTTGGGATGGAGAGCAAAGCAGTGCTACGGCAAATGGTGTAATTTGTTTCGGAAATTGAGTCAAGTATGGAGTTATGGGAGGTGGCCTATTTGAAAGGTCTCTGGAGCAGTCTAGCCGATGTGAAGTTTCCCTTGCTTGGTCTATAGTTGGAATGGGATTCCTCTTCTGTCATCGGTTTCAATCTCGCGTATGGCGCTCAGAGCGCGCACGCACCAATCGAACAATGTATAGAAAGCAAAAGTAGAGAGTCTTTGCAAAGTACTGTGGCGAATTGGAACTAAATTCACAGTTCGTCAAAGTTTAACACAAAAAATGACCCCAACATTATTGGGTCGAGTCTCCGTGCCGCCAGTGTTGTCAATCGTGTGGCCATGATTTCCATTTTCGGAAAGTGTGTGATCATGGGATCCTGCATTTTGAATCGCATGGGTATGACCACCGCTTTGAGAGGTTGAAACAGACCCGGACGATGTCCACATACCAAGCTTGTTGACCCCTCCATAAGCTGAATGTGTGTAAGGAGAACCTTGGACCGAATGGGAATGGGCGCCACTGCTGTCTTCACCATGTGTGTGTAATCCGGCTGCACCTACAGTATGACTATGACTACCGCCTTGTCCCAGAGCATGTCCGTGACTCTTAAAACTTTCCCCCTGAGTGCTCCCCGCAGTTCTATCCTCTTTGTCGGCATATCCGTCGCTCCTTGCACCCGAGCCAAAGTCGTTAATGCCTCTTAGGAACACACCTCTGAGATCAACTCTTCCTCCCTGCCCATCAGCAGGTAGCCATCCGGTAGGACATTGTCGAATGAATTGTCCAATGAGTCCTTTGAAGGAGCTCTGTAGCTCCATGATCTGGGCTTGTTGGATGGCGATGACTTTCTGGGCATCGGCTTCAGTCCAAGCGTTTGCCTCAGAATTCAATAGCCAGCAGAGAAGACCGATAATTGTAAGGGACAGTTTCAAGGTTCACCTCTTTTGGGACCTACTTTAATAAACTACCTATTCTCTTCTTTTGAGTAGCTCTATTGTATTCGTAGTTGAAAAAAAAATAAACGTCGATCGGTCAATTAAAATGCGAATCTGTTGTAAGATCGCATTGGGCAAGGATACAATATTTCCGATGATGCATGGTGATAAAAGAGGAGCAGGTGGGACGAAGAGTCATGTTGTAGCACATATGCGCATTTCATAAGTCCTCTGCCTTTGCTGTATTGGATGAGTCCCAGACGGTGAAAAATTCCAAATCGCTGACCGCCAAAGCTGTGCGAACTCTCAAGACTGACTATCGGTTGGCATTGTCCGGGACTCCTATTGAAAATCACCTAGGCGAGCTCCCTTCGCTGTTTGGCTTTTTGAATCCGGGTCTCCTGGAGGCGAGTTCCTGGAAGGCAGTCCTTCAAAAAGGAGTACAGGCTGACGATCCCCTGTTGCAACTGCTCAAGAAAGCCTTGAGACCCTACAACATGACATCTGGGTCGCGCTGGGTGGGCACGCAGATAAGGCCAACGAGGAATCTGAAGGAAGCCGGCGGCAAAATGCCGAACGGAGGAACACGAACCTCATACGAGGCGGACGGAGTAGAGTGAGAGTGCTGAACCGCTCGAAGCTCCTTCTACCAAGATACTCCGGGCGTATATGAGGCGGTTACATGGCAGGAAAGATTGCGTTCTTACCCGAGGAGATCCTTCTTGCGCCGCAAGGCAAGGCTGACTCAACTAAAGAAGGTCAGACCCCTAAGCTAATTCGCTCATACCTGGAGGCTGGCGTCATGGTCGACGGTATGATTTGCGCGGCAGCCGAGGGGACTCCCCAGGGAGGTCCGCTCAGTCCGCTGTTGAGCAATATTATGCTTGACGATCTCGATAAAGAGATCGAAAAACGAGGGATCAGCTTCGTCTGCTATGCGGACGACTGCAACCTATACGTTCGCACTAAACGAGCCGGTCAAAGGGTATTCGCAAGCATTAAGCGATTCATAGAAGAACGGCTTAAACTCCGAATTAACGAGAAGAAGAGCGCGGTAGCGATAGTCTCCAAGCGTAAATTTCTTGGATACCGATTCCTCGCCCTCAAGAAGGCGAAAACTTCTCTGACACCAGAATTCGTCAAAAGATTCAAGAACAAGGTCAGGGAAATCACTCGCGGACACTGACGCGAAAACATGGAACATAGAATAAAGAAACTTACGTGGCTAATGAGGGGCTTGATGAACTATTTCCACCTTATTGAAACGCCTAGTACGATCAGAGACTTGGACAGTTGGATGAAGTGGACCCCATACGCTAGACCAGTGGATTGAATTTTCTTGTTAGAGCATTATGCCGCCTTTTTCAAGGTATTCTTTCCTATCGTGATGAGCGGTGGTTCAAATTGCTTGCTGTAGACTTGTTCCGGGGTTCTGTATTCGAGTGCTGCATGAAGTCTCTTCGTATTGTAGAATTTGAGGTGTTCGCCAAGCCCTTGTCGTGCTTCGTTCATGGATTGATAGCCGCTGATAAACACATTTTCATATTTGATCGTTCTCCAGAGTCGTTCGGCGAAAACGTTGTCAATGGCTCGACCCTTACCATCCATACTGATCTTGATTCCTCGGCTCTTAAGCGGTGCTAAGAATTCCTCCGAGGTAAACTGTGCTCCCTGATCGGTATTGAAATATTCAGGCGTCCCGTGTGTTGCCAATGCTTCCTCTAGCGTCTCGACGCAGAAGCTGCTATCCATTGTATTCGAGAGTCTCCACGATAGGACCTTTCGGGAATACCAGTCGACTACTGCCGCAAGATAGGCAAAGCCATGCCTTAGCCTGATATAGGTGATGCCGATGGCCCAGACCACGTTAGGATTGGAAATTGTTAAGCCAGTGAGCAGATAAGGGTAGATGCGGTTTTCTTTCCTTGGCTTCGAAGTGTTTGGCTTTGGATAGATCGCAGTTATTGCCATGACTCGCATGAGCCTCTGAACTCGCTTACGGTTGATCTCTAGGCCGGTTTGTAAGGAAATCACTTTCGCCATTTTTCGGGAACCGTAGAAAGGCGTTGAGGTGTACTGAGTATCGATGAGATTCATGAGGGTATAGTCATCAAGGGCGGGAACTGTCACGATCATGGGCTCGTAGTAAATGGACGAGCGGCAAACATTTAAAAGCTCGCATTGACGCCGAACTGAGATGGCCTCGAAGTCAGCGTCTACGAGCTGTTTACGGTCAGAGCTTGGATAATTGTTCAGATTTTTTTTTGAGCCAGTCGTTCTCGACTTTTAGTCGGCCGATCTGCTCGTAAAGCTTTGCGGGTTCTTCTTGGTCTTCGGTAGGCTTGCTCTGGCGTTTCCCTTCGAACACGCTGGCAAGATTGCTCAGCAGCTCCTTCTTCAACTGACTGACTTGCACAGCATGCACCTCGTATTTCGAGGCAATTTGATTGGCAGTCAATCCGCCCTTTACAACCTCCTGCGCTACTTTTGCCTTAAATTCCGCTGTATGTACTTTCCGTTTCATCAGACCTCCAGACCAGTCGTGGCAGAGTATGTCATCGTAACTTAATTAAGTCACTGGTCTCGTTTTCGGGGTCCAATTCACTTCTCAGCGCTGATATACCAAAAATTGAAATATTCACAATATTTAATATGTAAGAATATGGGTATATTGATTTATTACATTTATTAATTCTACTTGGCGGATTTGAAGTCCTTCTACGCATTTCAGCAGCTTATAAATTGTGCCTGCACAGATATCCTGATAGAACCTCAGATGAATTTCTCTTTTGGAAACAGAAACATGTCTGAATCAATCCAGCTTCAGTGCTCCATCAGTCCGCACGGACTGCTGAGAGTGCGTGAGTTAGCTGAAGATGGCGAAGCTGTCGACCCTGCCTTAGCCGCCCGCATTCTTGGGTCATTTACTCGTAGTCAGGCCGATGGACTCTTCCACCTTGCTTGTATTGAATTGCAGGTTCACTTGCCAACGGTGCTCAAGTACTGGCAAGGCTATGGGCGACACTTTATCACTGCAGTCTGTGCGTTGCCGGATCTCGAGGAAGCCCGCAGCTGCGAGAGTTTGTCCATACCGGAAAGTTGGATCCGGGAGTACTACCAGCAGGCTCCACCGCAGCGAGGCTTGGATTTTCTCTCAGTCCATGTTTTAGAGGCTCAGTGGCGAGAAATGAAGGGACATTTTGATGAGCGGCTTAGTCACTACCGGGGCTCGATCCAAGATCTTTTGAGTTCGCTTAACGCCACGTGGAATTTGGTCGGGAAAGTTTATTTTCATCTCGCTGAAAACAAGCGAGATGCAGACCTACCCTTTGCTTTTATGTCCTCCTATACAACGCGCTTGGACAAACATGCTCGGCCGCAGCATCTTCCTTTAGCAAGGGCCATTCAGGAATTTTCCGACCAGGAGCATAGGCAAGGCTTAGTGAGCTTGCTGAAACCTATTCATAGAGCCAGTCAGCAGCTGCCTTGGCTCAAAGACATGAGTGATAAAGCCAGCATCTTTCACCCACAGAAATGGACAAGTCAGGAAGCTCTTCGCTTCCTCCGATCCATAGCCACCCTGGAAGAGGCTGGTCTGGTCGTTCGAGTCCCCAATTGGTGGGATGCGGGGGCACCGCCTCAGGCTCGCTTGACCATCACCTTAGGCGATAAAAAGCCTTCGGGGCTCGGTGTTCATGCTCTATTAGACTTTAATATTCAGATCAGTCTGGGCAATGAAAGTATTGCTGAACAGGACCTCAAGCAATTGCTGGAATATGCTGAAGGTCTCGTGCTTTTTCGCGGCAAGTGGATTGAGGTCGATCATCAGAAACTGCGGGCCCTTTTGGATCGATGGCAGTCCCTAAAAAATAAGTCTGAAGTTGACGGTATAGCCTTCATGGACGGCCTCCGCATGCTTGCTGGTGTCGATGATCTGTCGGGTGAAACCAGCATTCCTGAAAATATTCGTGATAGCACGCGAGTTGTTGCGGGACAGTGGCTGTTTCAGATGCTGGAGACGATACGGAATCCAGAGAATAATGACATGATACGACCCGGACCTGGACTTAAAGCTACCCTACGCGCTTATCAGGAAAAAGG
>JBGSTF010000091.1:0-71192 GCA_041736645.1 Oligoflexus sp.
GATGTACAACAATGAAGTCAAAGATGGCCAGCAGGTGGGCTTCTGGCTAATCGATGACAAGAATAATAAATCGCCGCTTTATTTCACTCTGCAAAAGCTGTTCAACGCCCAGAACAGCTTCGTTAGCACTCGCCTGCAGGACCGGAGACCTTCGCCGACCTGTGATGAAATGAAAAATTTTGCCCTTCAGTGGTTGAATAAACGCTAAGACATCGAAGCTGTCGACTTGCCCTCAAAGACGCCCTGGCCATGCAAGCCGGGGTTCCAACCTACTCCAAAGCCCCCAAAGAAACGATAGAGGAAATCCCCCCAAGCTAACAAGTCCTTGAACTGCTGACCATGTCGCGCATAGAATGCAGTACATATGCGAATGACAGCTTCCGCCACAAATTATTTAAGTCATAACAAGCAGTCGATCGGAACTTTGCCGACTGCATGCTTAAGGGGATTCGGATGAAAGCCGCTATCTATAAGACCTATGGTCCGCCCGAAGTGGTCCAGATTCTAGAAGTACCGAATCCAACTCCAGGTCCGGGACAAATACTGATCCGGGTCCATGCGACCACCGTGAACCGCAATGACTGCGGCTTCCGCCTGCCGGAGTATCCATACATCATCAGGCCCCTGCATGGCTTGCTAACGCCCAGAAAATGGATATTGGGGACCGAGTTTGCTGGGGTTGTGGACTCGATAGGATCGGGTGTTCAATCTTTTAAGATCGGTGATCGAGTTTTTGGTTTAACTGGCAATGACTTTGGGACCCATGCGGAGTTGCTCTGTGTGAAGGAAACAGGAGCAGTTGGCCTCATGCCTCATAATCTCAATTTTTCACAGGCTGTCGCTATCCTCGATGGGCCCTGGTTGGCTTTGAATATGCTCAAAGCACTGGATCTTAAAAAGACTCGACGCCTATTGATCAACGGAGCTTCGGGGTCCATTGGTTCTTCTTGTGTGCAGTTAGCTAAGCATTATGGAATGGAGATTACGGCAGTTGGCAGCGCTCGGAGTCTGACGTTGGTCAGGGAATTAGGAGCCAAGCGTGTGCTTGACTATGAAAAGGAAGATTTCACCAAAATCCCCGAGACCTTTGATGCCGTGATAGACGCGGTTGGCAAAAGCTCTTTTCCACGCTGCAGTCACTTGCTGGTCGACAAGGGAGTGTATATCTCCTCAGAATTTGGCGATTGGATTCCTCAGAATCCCGTATTGGCCATGTGGACGGCTTTTGTTGGCGGCAAGCGGGTAAAGTTTCCTATTCCCAAATTGGCCAAATCAGATGTCGAATTTTTTAAGAATTTAGCCGAGAAAGGAGAGTTGCGGGCCGTAATAGACCGGCAGTATCCTTTGGCTAAAATTGTTGAGGCTTATCACTTTGTGCAGGCCGGACAAAAGCTGGGAAATGTGGTGATCAATATTTTGCCGGATGTGGGATAAAGCTCAGCAAGCCAGCAATAAAATCGTTCTAAAGGTAAGTTTCTGCAGATGACTGAGTGTCAGTCGGCGTCCCAAACCTAGCCAGGCAAGGGACTCGATCCCTCTGCCCTCGGGTAAGTATTGGGGACCCAATTCCCATACTTCCGGCTACTTATCCGTCTGGGCTGGCTTCCTCTGTGGAGGTACACTTTTCGCAGTATCCATAACTCAATAGCGACTCACTCTGCGAAACGCAACTTCAGCTTGAGGTGACCATGAAGCCCATGCACTCTGTTCTGGTTTTGGCGATGCTGGTGTTTGGCTGCAGGCAATCGAGCTCTTCCTCGTTGCAAATTCAGAGCGGTACGCGCGTGTCTGTGTCAGATCCTGCGGCTCGGACTACGGTTTTTGTCAAGTCAGCATCAGGTGCGAACTGCACGGGTGTGATCATCGATTCCCAGTTCATTCTCACGGCGGCTCACTGCGAGGCTGGTGTGGATAGTTTCGTGAGCTTTTATAAAGGTGATACCAAAATACCCAATGCAGACATTCGGGTGATCGGAATGGAGATGCCTCCGGGAGTTACCGCCAATCGCAATCTGATTCCCGCCGACGACGGCGGCGAAAAAATCTACGCCGATATCGCCCTCTTAAAACTAGAGCGGAGTATTCCTGGGAGCCATAGACCGGTGGAAGTCTTCAATGAAGCCGTCACCACGACTTCCTTCAATGGTTTGGCAGTAGGCGCAGGTGTCCATGACAGTGATCGTTCGCAGGCTCAAATCCTGAAAGAGAAACCAGCCGCATTGTCACTCTGCAACGAAAAGCGAGGCACTGTCTTTGTCAGTGGGTCTATTGTGAATCCTGGCGATTCAGGTGGTCCACTCTATCATTTATCGTCTGGCCAGTTGCAGTTGGTCGGGATCCTCAGCAGCGTTGGATACTGCGAGCAAAAGATCGATAATGACCCAGCGAAATCCAAATTTTTCAACAGCACCCGCTACACCAGAGTAGGCGCTCATAGCACTTGGATCCAATCGGCGATGAAGAATTTGAATACTCTGACCGTAAATCAACCCTAAGAGCCCACAGAATTCATAAGGAAGCAGGTCTCCACAAGGCAGTTCCTGCCCTCCCCTCCCTATAGCTGATCGCCTAAACTATAAGAAGGCGCATCTTGGTCTCTGCTTGGGCTTTCCTTAAGCTGGGCCGATTGGGAGTCACGGAGTGATCGAAATTCAGGAGCTTAGAAAAGATTTCGCTCATGATGAAATCATCAAAGAGCTGAGTCTTGACATACATCCCGGGGAAACCCTAGGGATATGGGGTGCTCCACGCTCTGGTTTGACTACCTTTATGCGCCTCATCGCTGGCTTTCTCACACCTACAACCGGACGGGTTCTGATCGATGAGCGGGATGCCTCGATTGATCGAGCTTACATTTCGCAGGTTCTTTCTTACGTTCCTGAGAAACTGACTCTGCCGGCTGCTATGCGGGTCTCTGATATCATTCGCTTTGCCGCGAATATGCGGCATATGAAAAAGGCCTCGCACATCGCCGATCAACTCCGTGAAAAGCTTGAACTGGAAGATTGCTGGAACCTGCGCTTGGGTCATTTACCCAATAGCATGCAGCGCTTGGTCAGCATGGCTCAAGCTTTGGTTCATCAGCCCCGCATTCTGCTCTTGGATGATCCCTTGCATGACCGCGACAGCTGGCAGAAACAGCGCCTTTATTCTTGGCTGGCTGATGCTGAGCCGTTTGCTATTAGGGTCGTCAGCAGTCATTCCCTGGAAGATTTGATACCGCTGTGCCAGAGCGTGCTGTTTTTTCAAAGGGGAAGACTCATTCGCACCTTGCAAACCGATCAGTTGAAGACAGCAAAACAACTGCAAGCGGCGCTGAAATTCGAGACGGAGGTATCATCAACATGAAAGCATGGTTGATCCTCGTCTTTCGCGAATCCCAGCAGCTGCTTCGTCTTCGCTTTGCCTTCCTATGGGCTTCTATTTGGCTCGGAAGTCTCGGCTTTTGGAGCTTTTTTTACATTCGCCTGATGGATTCCGGAGAAGCCAGTCTGCGCCGCCCTCTGCAGATTCTACCCTGGCTCTTGATCGTGCTTATGCCCTTAGTCGCTCGTCAACTTTGGCACAAAGACGCTCGACCTGGTTATGAAGAATGGCTTCAGATAGCCGGATTTGGCGGTCTAAAGCGAATCTCTGCTCAATGTCTGGCGGGGGCCTTGGTAAGCTTTTGCCTGATGATCAGCACGATTCCATTAGCATTAACAGTTATGCTACTTGGCCCCTTGGATAAAGGCATCTGGCTTTCATCTCTCCTTGGGCTGTGGTTGCTCAGCCTATGGCAATTGGCCTTGAGTGGCCTCTTTATGCGTATCTATCGCCAGAACGGAACAGCTATTCTCATGAGTATTCTCAGCCTCGGACTCCTTCAGGTCCTCGGCCTTCCCGAATTTGTCGATCAATTGACACGCATGTTCCACTGGCTTCCGGGCCACATTCTGCAAGCTTGCAGCCCTCTGACCCACCTCGACACGCTGATGCGAGGTGTGGTTGACAATCGTAACTTAAGCTTCTTTGTCGGTGGCTCGCTATGGCTCCTCGCAGCTCAAGTGCTCTTGCAACGAAAGCAACGAAGCGTCTCCTTTCGCGGATCCTACGTACCGCCTCGAAGCTTCTGGATCCTTCTGGATATTTGGCTGCTCATTGGATTTTTGTTTGTAGCACTGGCCCAACGACCTTTTCTTCGCTTTGACTTGAGCGATGAACGCCTGTATTCACTTTCCGAAGGTAGCCGATCTCTGCTGAAAGTGATGCAGAATAAAATGACAATTCGGCTGTATTTTTCTAGGTCTCATCCACTCATGGATCCCATGCTTCGCATTCACGGTCATCGTGTCCAGGAATTGCTCGAGGCTTATCTCGCCTATGCACCTGATAAAATTCAACTGGATGTGATCGATCCCATACCCGACACTGCGGTTGAAGCGGATGCTCGTTGGGAAGGACTCCGAGGTGTGCGCAGCGCGCAGGGTGATGTTTTTTTGGGAGCTGTCTTCAACCTTGGAAAAAAGACTCTGCGCATTCCCTTTTTTGATCCGCGCAAGGAAGCGCAAATCGAATATGAGCTATCGGAAGCCTTTGTTAAACTGAATCAAACAGTCAAACCTTCGCTAGGCATCATCACATCTTTGCCCTTGGTGAGTGAACGCAGTGACGATGGTCCACGCTTGCGTCAGGATTGGGCAGTCGTCGAAGCGCTGCGAGGCTTCTATCAGATCACGCGGCTGCCTCTTGATGTGACAAGCATACCTGAAACGATTTCATCGCTTCTGGTTGTTCATCCCAAGAATATTTCGGAGTTGACTGAGTACGCCATCGACCAGTTCATACTCCGTGGAGGTCATCTTGTGGTGGCCATCGACCCCTTTTGCGAGACGGAGTTGTCCTATAATACCATGGCCGGCAATGGCAATGGTGGAGCCATGCGGATGAGTAGCACTCTGCCTCGATTGCTCGCAGCTTGGGGCGTGGAATTTGATAGCTCACGCATGGTCGGTGACACGGCCCGAACCGGACGACAAACAACCCTGCAGCGAACCAGCAACAATCCTTTTCTGGTCAATCTTCAACCTCAGGACATCAATCGTCAACATCAGATCACGCGCGCCATTCAACAGGTTCTCTTTCCAGAGCCTGGCTGGTTTGAGGTCAAGACTAAACCCGATCAGCAATGGGAGGTTTTAGCACAGAGTTCAGACAAGAGCGGCCTGCTTTCGACGGACTCAGCCAGCTATATGTCGGCTCAGCAGCTCACCCAGCAATTGAAACCCGATGGCACCATTCGGACGATCGCCGGTATCTTGAGTGGACCTTGGACATCGGCCTTTGCCGAACAGCCCGCAGGCAGCCCTGTCTCTGAGCATCGAACAAAGAGTGCTGATCCGAATAGCGTCGTGCTTTTTGCCGACACAGATTTCTTAGCCGATCCTTATGCCGTCGAAAAATTGCAGGTCATGAGTCAAATGCTGATTAGGCCGCGCAATGACAACGTAAGCCTGCTCACCCATGCTGTGGAATTTCTAAGTGGAAATCGAGATCTGATTAGCATTCGCAGTGGCGGCAGCCTGCATCGTCCTCTGACTCACCTGGAAAGTATGGAAGAGATTGCTCGCCAACCCTTTGTCGAGCAGGAAGAAAAGCTCTCGGCACGAATAGCTGATATTGAAAAGCAAATTGGCGATCTACAGGTCCAAGAAGAAAATAGCGCCAGTATTCTTTCGAAGGACCAGCAGCAGGATCTTCGCCGCCTACGAGAGGTTGAAGCAGGTCTTTGGACCGAGCGTCGCTTGGTCCGTGAGAAAGCCCGGGCCAAACCCGACCAGTGGCGTCGATTGATAGTGGGATTGCATGTCGGACTTTTGCCTTTGGGAATGATTGCCCTAGGATTCTGGCTACGAATGCGTGACAGCCAAAAGGCTATGGATGCCATCAAGCAACTGCATGCCAATTCTCAATTCATATAAGACTATTGGTGCGGAGGCCATGATTGACGTCTGCTGATAGGTCGTCTGAGCGGGTGATCCATTTAAAAGATGACTAGCACCTATCAAAAGATTGCGACAAAATCAATCAAACTGGGCTCAAACTCTCTTCAGGCTGTTCCAGGCTTGCAAACCACCGACTATAGTATAAACTAGCTCTAACTACCTTAAAAGGAAAGTCAATGCGCATTACTATTGCTTTGGTATTGTTTACGAGCTTATGGGGAGTCTCTTGCAAACGGAGCAAAGTACCAACTGTTGAAGTAGCAACGCCTCAACTGAAGTCTGCCAACTCTGAAGCCGACCTGACCAATCTGCGTAGAGAGCGAGATGACTTAATTGCCAAGCTCAAAGATCAGCAGGTCGAGCAGGCGGGACGTATTGGCGAATTGACCCTGGAGCGAGACAAATATTTTGAAGAGAAGAAAAATCTCGATGAGCAAGTGGTAAAAATAAGTAAAGAAATGAGTGATAGCAAAGATTTAACTGCTGCACAGCAGAAGGAACTGCAAGATAAACTCGATGCGGCCAACAAAAGATTGGATGCACTCGAAGTGCTATTCAAAAAGAACGAAACCGAACTCGCCGATGCCCTCAATAAGATTACTAATTTGAACGAGCAGATCAAAGGCCTCAACGATAAGATTGGCGAGCTGAATAAGAAGATTGATACCTTAGAAAAAGACCTTGAGGTGGAGCGGGCGAAGAATAACAGTGCTTCAGGGACCATCGCGACGAACAATACCGCTACGACCCCAGCAGCTTCACCGCCTGCTGCGGGAGGAACAACGACTCCTGCGACTCCTACAACTCCTGCGACTCCCACGACCAATGCGGGGTCCCCTGGCAAGCTCAGTACCCTTAGTTGGCAGTTTGTTCATAAAAATGCCGATGCAACGGAAACCTGCATGGAATTTGCTAGTACCAGTGCCAACGCGGCTTTGTTGGCTACCGCCTGCGTGACTCCGGCTCCAGTACGTCAGCTATTCAAAACCGAAGACTTTGCGTCTGGATTTTTGTTGATCGATCAGCGTAGTCAATTGTGTTTAAGCTTGGATAGCACAGTCGCTACACCAGGGACTGCTCGCTTGTTTCTGGCGACCTGCAATCGCAATGGTGATCAGAATCAACTCTTTCAGTTCACGGAATTGAACACTGAGACGCAACAATTCAAGATCAGAAATATTAAAACCATGAATTGCTTGCAGATCGCAACCACTCGCTATGCCCAGAGTGCTTGCAATGTGGCAACGATTCTGGTGACCAAGCCATAAGTAGATTCAATCGCGGGTGACAAGGCGTGAACTTCTCACCCGCGGTGCTAAGTCGGATTGCTTGCTTTCTAGGATGGGTCTCGTACGGGGATATATCCTATCTAGGCAGCGCGCTTAGCAAATTGAGCTGACCCTCCCGCACGCTTCCACAGAATGCTCCGCAACACTTGGGCTGTCTACTCGCTCGACCCAGCACAACATACTATCTGGCAACCATTCTAAAGTGATTGTAAACTCATTTTCAAGTTTCTTTGAGGGAGGTGATCGTGCGTAATCGGATATTTTCAGTTTTGGCTTCACTGCTGATCTTCTTCAATTCTTCTTGTAGAACGACAAAAAACGGTGACCCAATAGAGCCCGTAGCCTTGACTCCCGGAGTGACTCGATCTGTCGACCTATCAACCTATACCTATCAGTCTTTTAAAGTGGCTCCTGTGCAAGATCGCTGTGAAGGATTCAAGAGTTTTGTGTCCGAGTTTGTCAATAGGGAGCTTCCTAAGGATAAACTAGACAGTATGACTTGTAGGTTCAGTTTTTTTGTTGGGAGGCAATCGAATGTCTTGACCCTGAATCTGTCACGAGAAGCTGAGAACTTCACCCTGATTGTTTTGTTTCAAGGAATCCAATTGCCTTACGATTTTAAACTCTACACGATAGATGGCAGTGATGAACGGGAAATCAACACCCAGCAACCGAAGAAGCAGATTGAAGCCGATCTGATAAATTTCGGCGATGCGCTGCAAAGGTGGTTGGCAGCGGATGTGGGCCAGCTCCAGTTTTATGGTCAACCCTACGGCACGGCTTTACAAGCATTTATTCACGATTACGCGAGTACCGACAGTCAAAAGCCTACAGTGGCTACGCCTGTGCTCCGCCTGTCTTTGGATTTCGAAGCTGCCAATCCAAACCAAGGTAAAGTGCAATTTTTGGAAGTTGACCCTGTTTACTTGCGGCCAAGGTCAGGCCTTATGGGATGTAAGGACCTCGCTTGCCTTAATGACGGTCAAACTCAGTTTTTTATAGCAGACAATGCACTTAGGTTGTTCCGTCCGTTACCAAGCAATCCAAAAACCGGCCCCATGCTCGAATTGGAAATTGGCGAACAAGGAGCCAAAACCTTACAAAAATACTGATATTTTCTGTGAGATGCAGCTTGCTCAACAGATAAATCTGCATGAGCCGTTCAGAATTCCCGGTGCGGAATGCTTACTCGTTGTGCTTTGGAAACTCTTGCTATTTGTGTTGCTAAACCTATTCAATTGATTTAGCGTCATTTTTGTGCAGACACCTACGCAAAGATTGCTGAGAAAGACCTGACGGACATGTTGAGCCAAGATTCGATTGATTCCATTATACGTTTGATAGCTTCGCACTTTAAGAGTGGCGTTCGGGCAATTTACCTTTTCGGCTCGCAGGTTTCAGGTCAAACACACCTGGGTAGTGATTTGGATCTTGCCGTACTGCTCACTGAGAAACCTAGCGCCGATGATGCCTATGCCTTGAAAACTGATCTTTCAGCCCATTTTTCTTGTGACGTAGATTTGGTCGACCTTATGCGAGCGGACTCGGTCACCAAAGCTCAGATTATATCGACCGCTCGTTTGCTCTATGCTAAGAGTGCTAGCGATGTCGCAGCATTCGAAACCCAATCCTATTCGGAGTACGCACTTTTGAATGAGGAGCGAGCGGATATTATAAAGGATTTTTTGAAGCGGGGCACGAGCAATGGCTGATGATGTGATATTGAATAAAGTCGCTACGATCGATCGATGCTTGATCCGCATTCATGAAGAGTACCAAGGACAAAGTTCGAACCTTCGAGCCAACCAAACGAAGCAAGATGCAATATTGCTTAACATAGAACGAGCTTGTCAGGCATCGATTGATATCGCCATGCGAATCGTACGAATGAGAAATTTAGGTCTGCCTAAAGAAAGTCGCGAAGCCTTTGACCTGCTGGAATCAGCAAATTTGATTGATCCTATTTTATGTAAAAAGATGCACGGCTTGGTCGGTTTTCGTAACACCGCTATCCATAATTACCGAAAATTGGACCTGGATATTGTCGAAGCAGTCATCAAAAAGCATTTGGTTGATTTTCAGGAGTTTTCTCGAATTGCACTTGGTGTTCAATAGCCAAGGGACCCGGAAAATCCCGCCTCCGCTGGCAAAGCGGAATGCTATGGATCCCGCCAAGCAATTGCAGGCCAATTCTTAATTCATATAAGACTGCACTGTCGGTGAAATATCCAAAGGATGGAATCCCAAATCATCGATGGCTTTCGACCAAATTTCCTGCCAGGGTGTATCGAAGATGAGTTTTTCATCAAGTGGTTTCTGATACCAAGCGCCTGATTTCAGTTCCCCATCAAGTTGCTTAGCTCCCCAACCTGCATAGCCGATCACAAATCGATACGGAAAGAGAACCGCACCCTTCTTATGGCCATTGGCTTTGACATCTTCAACATGTTGAATCAAGCCATCAATGGCTTCTTCAGATGCCGAGACCCGCAAATCTCCATCCACTGCGGTCGCCGCTTTGTCACCACCTTGATTGTGGATCACGAGGCCCTGCGTGTTGCCCACTGGTCCACCCACCCATACCGGAACGTGATTTGGTATCTGGTATCGATTTTGAAAGACCACATCGCGTAACGTTAGTGGCATAGGGCGATTGAGTACAAAACCCAATGCTCCATCGGGATTGTGTTGAATGAGCAGCACAACCGACTTTACAAATTGCGGATCCATGAGACCAGGAAGGGCGATCAGAAGCGAAGGCAGAGTCAACTGCTCGGGCATCAGGTGCGCTCCTTAGATAGGCGTATGTCTCTGCTAAGGCTAAACCCTTTGACGGTCGAGGTCAAAAAGAAAACCTGACCCGACACGTTCCTTAAAAGTAAAGCCTTACCGAAACCATCCGTCCACGTTCCCGACTATCGAGGCGTAAACCCTGGCTTTCTTGTGACCAGATCCTATCGTAGAGTCCATAGCCAAAACGAATATTGTAAATTTCGATGAAGCCGCTGTAGTCAGTGGACGAAGCTTTCGCTTTGTCGTCTCCGGTTACGAGCGGTTTAAAGTTAAGGTACTGGCCTTCAGCTCCTAGCCACCCCAGGAAGTAGAGGGCCATCTCTCCTCCATAATAGCTGCCACTCAGGCTTTCGAAAGGAGAAAGACTGTAGCCCGAACTCCGATTGAATTTGCCTATTTTACCGACCAAAAAAGAATCCTGTTCATTGGCACCAAAGATTCGCAGATTAACTCCGGCGAGCTGGGTTTTATCGGTTGCTGTTCTGAGGGCCGGCAAGGAACCTGGTGCGAGATCCTGCTGTTCGACGATAAAGCGATTGGTGAAGCTAGCTTCAAGACCGAGGTCGATATCAAGTGTACGCAAACCTGTGGTCGATGATACCAAATTGGTAAACCAGAACTGCATTCGGCCCTGCTCCATCCGGTGAGCGGTCTCGCTCTGTGCCCATGATTCTTCGTTGAAATTGCTGGCATCGCCGTAGGTTAAAAGACTCAGTCCGCGACTTTGACCATACTGAAGACTGAGTTCCGGAGCGAACTTATCCTTTTTGGGATCAGAGAACATCGCCAGCCATACATCCATCATCTTCATCCGCTCTTTGATGCGCAGCCATTCAGTCAAGGTCCAGCGAGTTGATTTTCTCTCGTCTTGAACATCTTCGATGTAAGTCACGACGCGTCGGGTCTGTGCCTCAACGGCAGGAGCAGCCCAAAGAATAAGAAATATGGACAGACGGTAATATTTTCGCAAGCTCACGACCACTCCTCCAGAACAGACTTCTCGGCGTCTCATGAGGTCATCGGCAGGCCTTGGTGAAGCTTGAAATTTTTTGTTTTTTGTTATTAATTTCAGTATATTATGAAGATACAATGCAGCGCTTCTGAGCCGTCCATGACGAGTTCACTGCGAAGACCCCTTACGACCTAACAGCGTTCGCTTGCTTGCGAAATTCATCTTGCCTCTTGCTTCTAGGCTGGGCATAAAAGTCTCTCCTTGTCCCTCATTACTGATAGAGTCCCTCGCATACGCCTTTTCTTCGTTGGAGCACAGGAGGTCGGTTTTGGTAGTTACTTTGATTTACGGGTCAGCGGCCCTAGCCATGTTAACCGCTGCATTTTACGCCCAGCGCGTCCGTTCTATTCCGATCGAAGGGGACAATCCTCAACAGGTCGCGAAGTTTAAAGAAATTTCCGAGGCAATCGCTGAAGGTGCGATGGCATTCCTGTCCCGTGAATACCGCTATGTTGCGGGATTTGTCGCCGTCTTTGCCGTGCTCATGCTGGTTCTGCTCGATAATCCGGCTACACCTATAAATGAAGGCTTGTTTACAGCGATCGCCTTCCTGTTCGGTGCTGTGACATCGAGTTTGTCGGCCTTTATGGGCATGAAGATTGCGACTATGGGCAATGTGCGAACGACAATTCGAGCGCGCAAAGGTCTCTCCGAAGCTTTTAAAGTGGCATTTGAGTCCGGTTCCGTCATGGGCTTCGGCTTAGTCGGTCTGGCTCTCTTGGGCCTAATCTCCATCTGTCTCGTCTTCGGTCTTTTCATCGAAGAAAAAGAAGCGCTGATGGAAATGGTCGCTGGTTTTGGTCTCGGCGGTTCAGCCGTCGCTCTCTTTGGCCGTGTTGGTGGCGGGATTTACACCAAAGCAGCCGATGTAGGCGCTGACTTGGTCGGTAAGCTCGAGCAAGGAATTCCTGAAGACGACCCAAGAAACCCTGCAGTCATTGCGGACAATGTCGGAGACAACGTAGGCGATATCGCTGGTATGGGGGCTGACCTCTTTGGCTCTTGCGCCGAAGGCACATGTGCCGCCTTGCTGATCGGGGCCACCTCGGCGGCCATCGTTGGCAGCACGAGTGCCCTCTATTACCCCATCATCATCTCAGCCGTGGGCATACCGGTTTGTCTTGTGACCGCAATGTTTGCCCGCATCAGTCCTACAGCCACTTCAGCAGAGCCAGTTCTGAAGAAGCAGCTGTGGATTTCGACGATTTTAATGTCGATTGTTATGATCTTTGTCACCAAAGCTTCGATGGTTGAAAATTTCGAAATCAATGGCCATGCGATTACTAGCAACGACGTTCTCATTTCGCTTCTCTGCGGACTTTGGGCAGGTCTTTTGATCGGTATCGTCACCGAATATTTCACATCCCATGCCTATGCACCCGTTCGCGAGGTTGCTGACGCTTCCAAATCAGGCCCTGCAACCAACATTATCTTTGGCCTAGCCCTCGGCTACAAGTCCTCGGTCATACCTGTCATCGCGATTGCCGTGACCGTTTACACATCGTGGACCTTGGCCGGCATGTACGGTATCGCTATCGCAGCGTTGGGAATGATCTCGACGATCGCAACTGGTTTGACCATCGATGCTTACGGACCGGTATCCGATAACGCCGGCGGAATTGCTGAGATGTCTGAACTCGGTCCAGAAGTTCGCCGTCGGACCGATCTTTTGGATGCCGCCGGCAATACCACAGCTGCGATCGGCAAAGGCTTCGCGATTGGTTCAGCTGTCCTGACTGCGTTGGCTCTTTTCTCGGCATTCCTGGTTCGCTCCAATCTGCACGCTCTTGACCTTCTTTCTCCGCTCGTGTTTTCGGGATTGCTGATCGGCGGTGTTCTACCCTTCCTCTTCACTGCACAGACCATGAAAGGTGTGGGTATTGCAGCCTATGCGATGATTCACGAAGTTCGTCGTCAATTCCGTGAAATGCCAGGCATCCTCACCGGGAAAGATCGCCCCGACTATAAAACTTGCGTCGCAATATCCACAGATGCTGCGATCAAGCAAATGATTGCCCCTGGTATCTTGGTTCTTGCGACACCTCTGGTCGTAGGCTATATCTTCGGTACCGAAGCTCTTGCAGGCGTCCTGGCTGGATCTTTAGTCTCAGGCCTTGTGCTCGCCGTATCGGCTTCGAACTCGGGCGGAGCTTGGGACAATGCGAAGAAATATATCGAGACCGGCAAGCTGGGCGGCAAAGGTTCTGACGCTCACAAAGCTGCGGTCGTCGGTGACACTGTTGGCGATCCCTTCAAAGATACCTCGGGTCCTTCCATCAACATTCTTATGAAGCTGATGGCGATCCTAAGCCTCGTGTTTGCACCTTTCTTTGTTCAACACGGTGGCGTGATCCTTAAAATGTTCGGCAAGTAAGCTGAGCATTGCTTGACCAAAGGCAAACCCTTTTCCAGCTCTCTGGAAAAGGGTTTTCTTTTCCTACCGTCCAGCCAATCTGTTTCTTTTACTAAGAATCGTGATAGACTCCACAGACTTTTCATCAAGAGATTTTCGAACGATGCATTGGCAGCCATTGGAACCCAAATCGCTGATCACAGACTATGGGGCATGGATACTCCCGAACCTTTTGGGCAACAATCGAGTCATCAGTTTGTTAGGTTTAGCCGAAGCGAATTATAAAAAAATTCCAGGCGCATCGGTTTGGGCCTTTCGAGATTCCAATGATCAGTTGATGCATATCCTCGCCCACACACCACGCGAAATCGCTTTGGTCTTGCATGAAGATCTACCCATCCTGCCCTTGCATGTCGCGAGCATATACCGGCAGTTTCCCGGACCATGGGTTATCACCTGTCACGGAGAGCAGTGCCGCGATTGGGAGGCTTCCGCTAAAGGTCTTGGCTATAAGGATGTGCCTTTGCTCTCGACCTGGCTCTATTATGTAGATCCAAAGACTCTGCGAGACGAGCCCTTAGCCAATGGCTTGCAATTTAAGCGGCTGGCCGTCTTTGATAAACATATTGGTCGATTCATCAGTGGATTTATGTGGGACGCGTTGGGACAAAAAATTGCCGTGGAAGACCTAAAAAATCGGTTTGAATCACAGACTTTTTACGGGCTTTTCCAGGCTGAAAAGCTTTTATCGATTGCCGCAGCCACCCGCCGGAGCCTAGGCAGCCGCTGCATATCCTACGTGTACACACCGCCTAAATGTCGAGGCCAGGGCTACGCTTCAATGCTAGTCTCTCGCCTGAGCCACGAACTTTTCCTTCAGCCCGACTTGAATTTCGTATTTCTCTACGCTGATCAGACCAACCCTTTTTCCAATAGGGTCTATCAGAAGCTGGGATACCAGGCTCTCTGCGAGTCGAAGACCTTTTAAAAACAACCTTGTTGTATTCTTTCATCGAATGAATACATATTTTCATCCAACGCCATCTCAATAATTGAACTAACAATCCGTTTCTATTAATATTTAAAATCTAGCGGCTCATTTTCAATCTTCTTGAACTCAGCTGACGCAGGAGCTATACAGGGCAAGAATGTTGTAATTTTACAAGATTCTACTCCTTCATCACCATGAAAAGAGTCAAATATGCGCAGAAATCTCAAGCGACTTTTCGCCTTTGCTTGGATGGGAGCACTGACCACACTGGCACCTCCCGCTTGGGCCCAATCCATTGATATTCTGTCTTGCGACAACGATCAAGTCGTGTTGAGCTACCAGTCAAAGGACGATGATTTCCAACTGCAGCTTCGAAATCCAGCAAAAATCGCTGAAATTCAAGCTTCGACGCGCGAACAAGCTTGTGCCGAAAATTACTATTCGCCGACCCACGGCCTCATCTGTCTCAACAAATCTTTGGCCGACAATATCCAGATCGATGGAGATCGCTTGACCATCGAGCATTTGAATCGTTGGAGTTATGGTGAGCAAGTGCAATTCATTTCAGGACAATATCGCCCCTCACTGCAGCAGACGGCAGACGGTATGCTCGTTTCCCTGCGCAACGCAAATATGGCGAACAGCAAAACTCTGCTGTCTTGGGAAAACGCCAGCTTTCTGCTGACGGATTGCGAACAATTAGCTGAGTTTCCGAAAGCCCAGGTTGAAGTCACCGTCTATGTAGACTCAGTACGCAACGGAACTCTCGTTTCCACTCCAGCATCTGAAACCAGTATCTACGCAGGCGAATGGCGTGCAGGTCATCAAATTGGAGTGACCGATCCCCAAGGCAAATTCCGCTGGGAAGCTGAAATCGGCGCTAACTACTACAGTGTGATGAAAATGACCTCTAGCCATTCAGCATTTTGGAGCGAACCCAGCTATGTGGATGTGAAAGTTGGCCGTAATAATCCCTTGAGTGTTCATGTGGCCCCTACCACCGTGCGCATCTCCAGCAAACATTCCACAGCCTATGGCAAAGCTCTCTATATCACCGGTGAAACAGAATACTTGGGAAATTGGAAATTCGCTCTTAAGATGAATTTCAATCCTAACAATGGGCAATGGGAATGGAGCCGCAATGCTCCGATCGGTGCCCGTTTTAAGATCATAGAGGCAGATTGGACCGACAGCGAAGGTCTGTATTTTGACCAGAAGCTGGTGTCGTGGGAGCAAGGGGACAATCGACTCATTCCGGCTCCAAGTGGCTACTATGAAGTTTCGATCCAGGCCGATCCCCTCTTCTGACCGCCGGAAAATTTACCCCTAGGTGCTGGCCAGGCCCCAGCGCCTTATGGTAAAATCTCCCAGCTAGTCCGATAGACAAGGAGTTTTCTATGTCCCTTCGCGTCACCTCGCTCGTGGCCTGGCTGTTTCTCTTAATATTACCAACTCGCTTGGCTTTTGCCGAAGACCTCACCAATAAAACCGATCTCAAGGCCAAAATCAAGACTACTCAGGGTGATATTGAGGTCAAGCTCTTTGCAAGTAAAGTCCCTCAGACCGTTTCCAATTTCTACAATCTGACCAAGCAAGGCTTTTATAATGGCGTTATCTTTCATCGGGTGATACCGGGCTTCATGATTCAAACGGGCGATCCTAAGGGTGACGGTACAGGTGGCCCTGGCTATACTTTTGCCGATGAATTTAACAAGGATCTGAAGCACGACAAGCCAGGAATTCTGTCTATGGCCAATGCCGGTCCCGATACGAACGGTAGCCAATTCTTTATTACCGTCGCACCGACTCCACATTTAGACAATAAACATTCTATTTTCGGTGAAGTCACGTCTGGTATGGACGTTGTCAACGCGATCGTCAATGCTAAGGCCAATGGCTCGAAACCCGAAAAAGACATCAAAATTTTGAGCGTCGATATCATTGGCGACTTCAAACCTATCGAAGTCAAAAAAATCAAACAGATGACCGATGAAGACCTTAAAAAAATGACCGTAGACTTTGCTACCAAGCTGCTTAAAAAGGTCTCTGAAGTGCAAAACTATGGCAATTTTCAAACCATCAACTTGGTCGCGTCGCGGTCTAAAGGTAGCCAAGCCCAGGTCTATTACAAATCTGATTTTACGAAGAAGAAAGATTTGCAGATTGTTCTCATTGGTGAGGTTAAGGACAACAGCTTTACCATGCAGCAATTTCAGTTCGCCGAAACAGTACCCTGATGTTTTGATTGATAAATATTTCGAATTTTAGGCTTTTTTTAAAGTTTCTCAATGCCTGTCCGATCTTCTGACTGATCAACAGGAGATTCTATGAGAGTTGGCACCGTAATCAGTCTACCCAATGAATATACCCGTTTCGCTCGCGTTAGAGATGAGGACGGCCAAGCCTATACCGTCGACCCTAGTGTGCTTCCCAAAGGCGTTAAGGAAGACTCAGAGCTCGCCTACAAAGTTGAGATTTGGGGCAATGACAGCGGCTTGATTTACGAAGCTGAAAAAAAGTAGCATATCGTCGTTTGTTTTCAAACCTTACTCGCTCTCGTCTGTTCCTCCCCCAAACAGCTCTGCTTGAGATCAAAAAACAGCCCTCTTCAAGCTATATTGAGTTCAATGATTCAGATGACTTAGCATCATTTTGATGCTTTTCACTCAACTTCATCTCTAATCCAGACGAAAGTCTGATGGTTAGGGCTGAAGGAGTGTTTTTCCATCGTGGGGCCAAAAGACCACGCAAGCTCTTCGACTCGTG
Organism: Oligoflexus sp.; assembly: GCA_041736645.1. Taxonomy (GTDB): domain Bacteria; phylum Bdellovibrionota_B; class Oligoflexia; order Oligoflexales; family Oligoflexaceae; genus Oligoflexus. The sequence continues at coordinate 17,189 of JBGSTF010000091.1, forward strand.
AGAGGAACGACCTGTGCCATCGAATCCGGAAAAGAAAACCAAAGTTGCCATTACAGCCCGAAACAAGGAAGAGGGGGACATTCTCAATCACGCGGCTCGAGCCTGCGGATTCGAGCAAACCCAAATCTTTACCAGCTCTCGGGTGACCATTGAAGTGGCCAAGCGCAATCAGTTCCAACTCTTTATAACGCATCATGATTGTCCGGAAGTCACTGGCTTGACCATGATTCAAACCCTAAGGTCGACAGGTAATTATGGGGTCGAGCCCCATTTGTTTTTGGTCGACCATCTGACTCCCGAAATTATGCTGGTATTGGTGGAAAACAATATCAATCACGTTCTGACCAAGCCCTATTCCGCAGATCGTATTCAACAAAAGCTGACCCACCTGTGGAAGGAAGAAGTCCACATAAGCCCCGCCGAACTTGAGTTTCGGGAGGCGCATGCGGCCATGAATTCAGGTCTTATGGAAATGTCTAGCGAGCTCGCAATCAAGAATCTAAGGACCCACGGGCCTTCAGAAAAGCTACTGCTTTTGCTAGGCGATGTGGAGACCAAACTCAATCACCCCGTGGAAGCTCGTCGCTACTATGATGCGGCTCAAAAATTTAACCCGAAATCTTCAGCTGCAGCGCAAAAATTAGCTCACACCTATATGCTTGAGAAAGATTTCACAAAAGCCGCGGAACTCATGAACGAGCTGACCAAGCTCAACCCTCTCAATCTCGAACTGTTGGCCAACACGGGCTTGTCGAACTATGAGATTGGCAATTTAGACGAAGCCAAGGCCGCCATGAGCCAATTGCAAGGCTTGGACAGTGAGCGTAAAGATGCCAGTGAAGTCTTGGGCAAGGTTGCCTTGCAGGAAGGCGACTTCGAGACTGCCTTGAAGCAGCTGCAGGGCAATCATGACGAGAAAGAATTGATCCAAATCTTAAACAACGAAGGTTTGAAACGCTCCCACGACAATGATGCCGCCGGGGCGGTCGACATGTTTTTGAACAGTATTAAAATCATTGGTTCCAATCCCTACATCTATGCACTTTACTACAATCTAGGGCTCGCCTATTTGAAGCTGCATGATACGCACAACGCAAGTGAGTGGTTTAAGAAGTCACTCCAAGAGAAACCTGATTTCGAAAAAGCCCAGCATGCCCTCAGCAGAATCGAACCCAAAAGCGCCTGATATGGTCAGGCGTTCCTTTGCCTTTAGCTTCCAATTAACCACAAGCGAAACACTCGCCAAAGTTTGGTAAAAGCCGAGAAAGCGAAGAGCATCCAAATAAAGCCACCGAGCATGGCCAAGGCGAGGACAATCGCCAGCCGCGACCACAAGTGATGATGGGGCCGCATATGGTTCATGAGATGGCTAAGGGCCGTTTGCTGCTGCTCTGGAACATCCAAAAAACCATAGCGTGGAAGCTGAGCTAGGTACTGCAGATCCATATGTTTGTCCTGGCGAATCAATTCTTCCAAGGTGATCAGCTCGTCCTCTATTTCCTGAATATCTCGATTCATGATGTGAGCGCACACCGCAGTGGAAAATTGATAGCGATACCTGAGAAGTAACAATTGAGCCGCATGATGCCCCAAATCTAAGAGTCGCAACTCCCACCGAAAAGCTGGGGCTACGGTCCTTGGCTCGTGATGCTGGTAGCGGTACCAATTTTCAAAGAAGTTTCTTGGGATGGGGCGCATCGCTTCTTCATTCAACTCATAGGCCAATTGAAAGAGTCTGGTTTTAATTCCTGACTCATCGAGGCCGGAACTCAGATCGTCCTTCATCTGCCGACATGCTTCCCGCCCCATCACAGCAGCCCGACTCCGATCCGCCGTGAGTCGAAAAATAAAATCAACCAGAGCCTCTTGCTGATCGTCGATGAATTGCGCACTTGGATCGAGGATAGTTGGAGCTTCGCTCATGCTGCTTTGGTCTCCCGGACCGCAAGTCCAACTCGCCAGAGTAAAAAGAGCAAGACCATATAGGGAGGGAGAACCCAGACTATCACTCGATCAACGTTTTGGCTGATCAGTCCCAGGAGCCTGAGCACCGGCATCACCAAAGTTCCGATCAGATGCAAGAGCACATAGCGCCGCAGGAACAGACTCTTTCGATCATCTAACGCCCAACTCCGACCTTGCACCAGGATTGCCAACATCCAAATCACGAGAATGCCGTCCAAAGGCCAAAATAGCAGCATATTGGCATTGTGATGCAAATCAATATGCGCGGATACCATCCAGGTCAAAGGCATCAGAAAGCCGATCAAACCACCAAACATCGCGAGCGGCAGGCCGACAAAAGCAAACAATCGATAGATGACAGGCAGGAAAAAGCCCAACTGAGCTCTAAAGAAAAAAGCGACTCCAATCAAAGAAAAAGGCACCCCGAACAGCAATAGAATGAGAATAAAGCTCAGTCCCGGATACGATTCAGGTCGTGGAAACTCCCAAAGCACTCTACTTTCTTCAACCAAGGGATGACCATCAATCTGTTGCTGCAAGAAGACGTCACGCATATAAATAGGGTGAAACATGCGCTCCCAAAGCGTCATCAATCGATCGATATTGCCGTTCATAGCGATATCGAGAAACAGATCCATCCCAGGATTATAACTGTACCCGTCGTAGACCATATCGCGAAAGGTTTCAGGTGCATGATTGAAATGCGTTGCTTGCCGAACCCCTCCTCCCACCGCTTCATCAAGATAATCGCGAATACGGGTCGAACAGTTATCAAAGAAATATTGGTAGGCATAGCCTCGATTGGCTGGCTCACTGTTCCAGATCAATCGCTCAAAGAGCTTTTTCTTCTGCTCTCGTGAAAGATAAAGTTTATCTTCCCAGACTTTGCGCTTTTCTTCTTGGTAGCGTTCCTGAACCCAGCGATTGGGGTAGATTCCCAGCTGATAGATTAAGATTCCACGATAGAATTCCAAACCAAAAGAAATCGGACTGCGGAAATCAAAGATTCCCCAATTGAATACAAGGTCACGACCACTGACCTTGTCATGCACCCGGAGCGCCGAATGACCAAAGTTATTAAAAATCAGATTACCGATATCGATCGTATGTAGATAGACATCCACCTGATCAAGGTCGGCGGGCATTTGATTAAAAGAATACCCTGCCGCTGCCAAAGGCTTGCTGTTCCATGTCCCCCCAAAAAGCGTCACTATCAAGAACCATCGCCACAACACCATAATCCCCGCTCCTTCAGTCAGCGCTCTCGTTCGAACTCATGCTATCTTCGCGCAATTTCTGTCGTTCAGCATTTTGTTTCTTCAATTCCAGCCTTGAAATGCGTCGAGCCTTGGCCTCTTCGAAGCGTCGCCTCTGATCGTCGGATTCTGGCTGTATTTGCGGCATTCCGGTTGGACGGCCATTGCTGTCCAAAGCCACCATGGTGACATATGCACTGGCGGTGTGAAAGGATTCTCCCGTTCTCGAATTTTCCGCTGTCACCTTCACACCCACTTCACAGCTGGTGCTCCAGACATAGTTGACAGATGATTTCAGGGTCACTATCCAGCCCAACTTAATGGGTGCTAAAAAATTTAAAGCATCTACGGACGCTGTGACGACCTGTCGGTGGCAATGCCTTTCCGCACAGATCGCCGCGGCAATATCAACCCAAGACATCACAACTCCACCAAACACAGTTCCTATGGCGTTGGTGTGTTGCGGCAAAACCATTTCGGTCATGATGGATTCGCTCTCTTGAGCCGTACGCGATTGCTGGTTCCTCAATTTGCTTCCCATCGGTCTTTATCCTTAGGTGCAGGTGGAGCTGCTCCCATCAGTGGGGTTCCGACGATAACCACCTGGTTCTTGCCGTGCCGCTTACTCTCGTACATACATTCATCGGCTAGGGCCAGCAATCGATCTTTTTCCTGGGCATGCTCTGGAAAAGCAGCGACCCCAATCGATGCGGTAACGTTGGCCGTAGCGCCGCCTCCTACACTGAATCCCGTGTATTGGATGCGCTCGCGAATCCTTTGGGCCGTCTTCATTCCCCCGCGGGCATCGGATTCGATCAAAAGAACGACAAATTCGTCACCACCATAGCGAAACACAAGGTCAACATCCCTAAGGGTGGCCTTGAGGATTTGCGCTACCTCGCGCAGAACCTGACTCCCAGCAAGGTGCCCATACGTGTCGTTGACCGGTTTGAAATTATCCAAATCTATAAAAAGCAGGCAAAACGACGAATCATAGCGCTGAGCCCTTTTAATCTCTCGATCAATTGCCTGTTCAAGGTAGCGATGATTGTAGAGCCCAGTCAGATCATCCAGGTTAAGCAAGGTTTGTGTTTCGGTAAACCGGGAGAACCAGCGACAGGTTGTCTGCAGCTGTTTGATCATGAAATCGAGCGCCAACTCTGAACTGTAGTGCAAGGAAGGATCAAGCTGATCGCCTGCCTCCAAGGCCTTTTGCAAAGCCGATTCACTCCAGATAAGAGCAAACCACTCATTCATCGGATCACCAAGCAAAGCAAAATTGGAGACATGGCCTGCTAGGTCTAAGCGGTGTATGCCGACTGAATAGTCAGAATGCTGCAAATCAACACTCTTCAAGTGGTTGATGACCATTTGCAGAGTTTCTGCATCGAACTCCGGCGATTGCTTGATTCTGAGTGAAATTTTCTCGGCACCGAGCTGTTCGCCTTCCTTATGCAATTTAAGCAAAACAAAAGGTGCGATGTGAAAGGTACTCTGCAAGAGTTTGATCGTTCGTTTGACCATGCTTTCCAGATGAGTTTCTCGCCAAAGGGCTTCGCATCCCGCAACCATCTGCGTGAAAACTTCTTCCGAACTCCCTGGACTGACTGTAAACCGCCTGATCGATTTGGGTCGAATCGCCACCGTTGATCTCCCTTAAAAGGTAATCAGGTACTCCGCAAGAAACTGTCCAAATAAGAGATAGCTCACTGCTGCAAAAGACAGAAAGGGTCCGAAAGGCAATTTGGTTTTTAAATTCATGGATCTGGTAACGATTATAACACCAATACCAACGAAAGAACCGAGGATAGAGCCCCAAAAAATCGTGGTCAGGATTGATTGATAGCCAAGCCAACCGCCAATGGCTGCCAAAAGCTTTACGTCGCCCATACCAAGGCCATATTCTCGCCTGACGATATAATACAGCCAAGCGACGGTATAGAGACTGCCACCGCCGATCACAACACCGATGAGAGAACTCTTCCAATCGAGTTCAGGATGCAGATAGACCACCAAAGGAGAAAGCAAAATCATAGGTATGCTCAAGACGTCCGGAATGATCTGATGCTCCAGATCAATCACCGAGCAGATCAAAAGCAAAGAGGTGAAGATCAGTGCATGCAAGCACCGCATCAATTCAGGGGAATCGATCACAAGTCCACCGCTCGAGCGGACGACAAAGGGGAATATCCAGTAGATCACTGCAAAGAGGATAGCTGTACCGAGTTCCACCAAAACATACTGGACCGAGATCTTCTGACCACAGCAAGCGGCTCGACCTTTCTGCAAGATCCAGGAAAGAATGGGAATATTGCGCCAGAAGGGTATGGCTACTCCGCAGTGCGGACACTGAGACCTTGCACTGGCAAAAAAGATCTTTCGCGGAATGCGATAGATGCACACATTGTAAAAGCTACCCAACATGGCACCGAGGACGAAAAAGAACCAAGTAAGCGGACTTTGCACGTGAAGCATAAATTCCAGGAACAATCGATGCATAGGCCTTCCTTGGGATGGAGAGACGACGCTACCAGTCATTTTGATGGGCCGCGTCCATTATATTCTCTCTCAAAAAAATAAGAAAATTATTATAAGGGAAGGGACCGGCTAAGGGCCGCAGTCTCGTTTCCCCTGAGGAGTTTACCTTCGATGATCCAAGAGCTCACCCTCGAAAAATTGCAATGGCCACTCTTAGTGGAACATCTGGCTCAAGAAGCCCAAACTTTGGAAGGACGCGAAGCCTGTCTGCAGCTCAGACCCAAGTATGAAGCCGAGGCCATTGAACAAAGATGGCAGGACGTTGTGCCCCTGCGCGATCTGCTTCGCTCTGGTTACCGCCCGCCCATCGGTGAGCTGCCCGAAATGCGTCCGATCTTTCGGGGCGCTTTACTTGGCCAGATTCTGGACGGCGAAATGCTGTGGAACGTGTTCGTCCTCTTGCAAACTGTCCGCAGTGTGCATCAGTTCGCAGCCGATCGGCAGGACCGCTGCCGCACCCTCCTACGCTTTCATCGGGTTATTTATCCATTGCCAAAACTGGCAAGAAGCATCGAAAAGACGATCTCTCCCGATGGTCAATTGCTGGATGACGCATCCCCAGAGTTGCAAAGAATTCGGGCCCAGAAACTTTCCATGCGCAAGAAAATTGAACAGCTGATTCGGCAACTGCTCACCGACCAACAGCTCGAGACCTACATACAAGATAAGTTCTTTACGATAAGATCAGAACGCTATGTAGTCCCCATCAAACTTGATGGTCGAGGCCGGGTCAAAGGATCGATCCAGGATAGTTCAGACAGTGGCCAGACACTTTACATCGAATTGTCCGAAGTTCGGCCACTCAACGATGCCCTGCTAGAACTCGAATCAGCCGAAAAAATCGAGATCCTGCGGATATTCAAGGAGCTGAGCACACAGGTTGCCAGCGAACTCGACATTCTCACGACCAACTATGAGAGTTTGATTGAACTTGATATTCTTTGTGCTGAAGCTGGCTTAGCTCAGCTTTTGGATGCAGGTCAGGTGCAGCTGAAGCGTCAGCCAGGCCTACATCTTTCCTATGCAAGGCATCCGCTCCTGACTTTGCAGCAAGGATCGAAAGCCATTGCCAACTCGGTAAGTTTGGAAGAGGGCCAGTTGTCTTTGATCGTTTCTGGCCCGAACGCTGGCGGAAAAACGGTTGTCCTGAAAACTGTCGGTCTTTTGCACCTGATGGCCAAAGCTCGCCTGCTCTTGCCTTGTGACGAACAGTCCGAAGTCTTTTTGTTTCGCGATATGTTTGTTGAGATCGGCGATGCGCAAAATCTTTCCGCCAATCTATCGACCTTTTCCGGTCATTTAACAGGTCTGAAACCGATTCTACAGAATTCCAAGCCGGAAGATCTCGTACTCCTCGACGAACTTGCAGTGGGCACCGAACCGCAAACGGGTTGCGCTATTGGCCAAGCCGTCCTCGAAGAGCTCGTCAATCGTCAGGCCGTTTGTATCGTGACAACCCACTTTGATAATCTCAAGAGTCTGGCTGTTGATGACAAAAGATTCCGTAATGGCTCCATGGAATTTTCGACCAAGGATCTCAAACCAACCTATAAGCTTATTCTCGATTTGCCCGGACAATCTTATGGCATCGAAGTTGCGGAGCATATCGGCTTGCCGAAGCACGTTATCGAACGTGCTAAAGATTTAAGAGGCCGATCCAGCAGCGCCATGGACCAGATCCTTGAATCCTGGCAGATCTTGCGCGATGAAGCGGAACGAGAAAAGAAGCATTATTCGCAACTCAAGATTGAAATGGAAAGTCAAAAGTTTCGCTGGGAGCAAGAACGCCAGGCTCTGGCCACTGCCAAACAAGACATTTCGAACAAGATCAAAGCTCGCTACGAAGATCAGATTGACGATCTCAAGCGAACTTACAATGATTTGCTCGAAGATATGAAGCAGACCGTAAAAGAGCAGAAAAAGCTCAATAGCACCCCTGAAGCCATGAAAGAAGCACTGCAAGAGAAACGGCAAAAGGCTGACGGCATGGGGCGCGATTTGAGTCAAAGTTTGCATCAGCTGGCCAGCGAATTCCGCTCCTTGGTGGAGCTGCCAGGTACACCTGCCGACATCAATCTGCTTACGACGGGCAGTCGAGTCTATATTGTATCGATGGGCAAAGAAGCGGTGGTTAGTAAAGTTCAAAAAGAACCAAGCCCAAGCATTGAAGTCACAGCCGGTCTTTTGAAGTTGCGCCCGTCGATTTCTGACTTGAGGATCCTGGTCGAACCGATCGAAGCCAAAAAGGCGAATAAATTCAAAGGCGTTGCCACCAGCTCAGATAAGTCATCGATAGGATTGGTTATTCCAACCCCAACCAATAGCCTTGATCTGCGCGGCATGGATACCGATACAGCTTTGGATCGGACTTGGAGTTTTATAGATAAAGCCGTTCTCCGTGGCGAAAATTGGGTTATTCTCATTCACGGACACGGGACCGACACTCTAAAGCGCGGATTGCGCAAAGCGCTCACCAAGGATGCGCCGTATGCGTTGGACTTCCGGCCAGGTGAAGCGGAAGAGGGCGGTGATGGAGTGACGGTGGTTCAGCTAAGGCATTGAGGGCCCTAATGTCGGAGTGGTGGAATTTCCTCCTTTTATGGTAGGAATTCTTCCTGGACCTCGCAAAAACTCGCAGATCGGAGCACAACAAACCTATGGCGAAGAGCAGCAATAAGAAGACTTTGCAGTGGGAATTGGACCTCAATCCCGCGGAAATCCTAGCCGATTATCGCATCGCCCTCCTGAGTCGGGAAGCCAGCCTGCTCGGCAGGAAAGAGGTGCTTTCCGGAAAGGCCAAGTTTGGCATTTTTGGTGATGGCAAAGAGCTCGCACAAATCGCCATGGCTCGAGTTTTTGAAAAAGGTGACTGGCGTTCAGGGTATTATCGCGACCAAACGTTCATGTTTGCTCTTGGCGCTTTAACGATCAAGCAATTCTTCGCTCAACTCTACGCGGATACCGATGTCGAGCATGAGCCGCATTCTGGTGGTCGCCAGATGAACAGCCATTTCGCAAGTCGCTTTCTCAACAAAGACGGCAGCTGGATCAGCCAAATGGCCCAACACAACACCAGCGCGGACGCTTCGCCAACGGCTTCGCAGATGGCTCGCCTTTTGGGTCTGGGTTATGCCTCGAAACTCTATCGTCTGTTTCCTGAACTTGATAAGGACCATCAGTTCTCGCAGTCGGGTCGCGAAATCGCTTTTGGCACGATTGGCAATGCCAGCACCTCGGAAGGTATCTTCTGGGAAACATTTAATGCCGCAGGCGTGCTGGAAGTTCCGGTTTTGATCTCGGTCTGGGATGATGGCTATGGCATTTCCGTGCCGAATAAATTTCAGACCACCAAAGAATCCATTTCAAAAATTTGTGCAGGTTTCGCTCGAGAAGAGGGCACCAACGGCTATCACATCGCCGTGGTTCGGGGCTGGGATTATCCGGAGCTCCTCAAAGCCTATCGAGAAGTTTCTAAATCCGCCCGCGAGCAGCATATACCGGGTCTGGTCCATGTCGTGGAAATGTCGCAACCGCAAGGTCACTCGACCAGCGGCAGTCACGAGCGATACAAGACCAAAGAACGCTTGGCCTATGAACAATCCATCGACTGTATCACTCGCATGCGGGAGTGGATGATACAACACGGCATCAGCAACTCCAAAGATTTGGATCTGATGGAAGATGACACTCGTAAAGAAGTGCTGGCTCAGCGCAACGAGGCTTGGGAAGAATTCCAGGCTCCCATGCGTGTCGAGCGTGAGCAGCTCTTAAGCCTCTACGAAGCTATACTTGCGGAAGGCGCCCCCCCAAGCTTCAATGGTCTCAAGGAAGCTTTCCAAAGGTATCCAGCGATCACGCGAAGGTCCATTCTTTCCAGCGCTCGTCGCGCCGCCTATCATCTGCGTGATAGGGACAGCGAAGCGGTGCAGAATTTGCGCCGTTTCATTGCCCAATACGCCGTGGAAAATAAGCAGCGCTTCAATAGTAAAGTCACCGTTGAAGGCTCGCGTTCGGCCCTCAATATTCCCGGAATTCAGGCCAGCTATGGCGACACTTCGGAAAAGGTGGATGGTCGAATGATCATCCAACGCTGTTTCGATCACCACCTGACTCAAGATCCTCGAGTGTTCATCATTGGCGAGGACGTGGGCAAGCTCGGTGGTGTGAATTTGGAATTCGAAGGACTGAGCGAAAAATTTGGTGATTTCCGAGTGACCGATACAGGTATCCGTGAGGCCACCATTTTAGGTCAAGGTATCGGCGCCGCGCTGCGCGGACTCAGACCGATCGTTGATATTCAATATCTTGATTATCTCCTCTACTGCTTTCAGCTCATGTCGGACGACCTAGCAAGTCTCCACTATCGAACGGCAGGTGGCCAAGCAGCGCCCGTCATCGTGCGGACCAAAGGTCATCGCCTCGAAGGCATCTGGCACACGGGTTCACCGATGGGCATGATCATTCATGGAATTCGCGGTATTCATGTCTGCGTGCCACGCAACATGGTTCAGGCTGCCGGCATGTACAACACTCTGCTGCAGTCGGACGACGCTGCTCTGGTTATCGAAGTGCTTAACGGCTATCGAGTCAAAGAAGATGTCCCTTCGAACCTTGATGAATTTCAAGTGCCACTGGGCGTTCCTGAAATCCTGAAAAAAGGCCGCGACCTGACTGTGGTCAGCTATGGTGCCTGCATCAGCATCATTCGCGAAGCTTTGCCACTTTTGGATCAACTGGGTATCGACATTGAATTGATTGATGTTCAAACTCTCCTGCCCTTCGATCGCTATGGCACTATCGTTGAATCCTTGCAGGCAACCAATGCGCTGTTAGTCGTTGATGAAGATGTGCCGGGCGGCGCCAGCGCCTTTATTCTGCAGCAGATTCTGGAAGTACAGAAGGGCTATGAATGCCTCGATGCTCCTCCCCGGACGCTGGCCGCCAAAGAGCATCGCAGCCCCTATGGCTCCGACGGTGATTACTTCACCAAACCGAGCGTCGAAGATGTGGTGGAAACTATTTATGAAATCATGCGAGAGCGAGACCCAGCTCGATTCCCAGATTTAGGGCTACCGCAACGCGATCGTTAGAAGAGGAAGGACTGGTCGAAGATGATCAGTCCACTTTTTTTGAGTCTTGTTAAATACAAGCACTTGTCCGAATGACAATAAATCACGAAACAGTCGTCATTTATAGCAATAATCTGACGCTATCAAAGCATATCGCAGCTGATCTTGCTCTCAATCAATTCGTCAGCCGCAACAGGCTGGGCTATAGCGAAGTTCGACTGAAAAACCTGATTTTGCCAAGCTTTCGTGACTTCAGGATGGAACACCATCACGTTCAGCTCCCGCGATTGATTCCAGGATTGGGTGTCCATATTTGCACTCCCAACGATCACTAACTCATCATCGACGGCCATAAACTTTGCGTGAGAATTGTTGGGACGCTCCTCCGGCTTCTTCCCCTTGGTATTGTCAACAACCCGAACTGGCTTGCCGTCCTTAATCATTGTAAACCAGCGTATATCATGCAAGGGCCCTTGAGCTGCGGAGGCCCCAAACTCTTTGATGAAACGCACGATGCCTTTTTCATTTTGTCCACCCTGCCCAAATTGATTCTCAGTTTCGCAGTTGAAAAGTTTGGACTGGACCATTTCCACCTTCACGCCACGCCTAACAGCAGCTCCAAGCCCACGAATGGCAGCATCGTCGTTGAAGTTCGGTGTTTGAATGCGAATATGCTGGCGAGCGCCTTGAAAGGCTGCTTGAAAGGCTCGGTTTTGTGTGTTGTTGTTGCTTTGTGAGGGAACCCCATTGCCGTTGCGACTCGTTATGACCATGGGTATACAGGCTTGTCGATCCGATGCAACTGAGCTAGGCTGCAGAATTCCCAGAACTCTTTCCAACAAGCCAGCATCCGCACAATTCCCAATCGCGCTCGCACTCAGAGAGTTCTCGGTCGATTTGCAAGCAAGCAGAGCACTAAGCAGTGCAGCCATAATCAGTCCATTCAAGAGCATCGACTTTCCCTTTCGTCTGGATACTTCCAACAGGCAAGAGTTGGAATCAAAAGATTCCGTTGGCATGAACTCATATTAGATGGAGTCCGAACCTAAGACCTGCACCGATCCCCATCGGATTCCATTCCTGCTTTGCCGCCTATGACCCAAAAACACTGCAGATATTCCTTATTTTTTCCATTTATTTAAGCCTGCTAAGTGTCCGAACTCAATGAAGACGAGCATGTTCCTTAACTCTCGGTAGAAATCTACCGATCAAGAAAGGAGTCTTGGCCTCCTATACGAGGACCGTTTTCATGTTCAAGCGCTTCGCTACTAAGCAAAACACCAAAACTCCCGGGTCTCCTCATTCTCAAGGGGAACAGGGCTTTTCTTTGATCTCTGTCCTGATCATCATGGGCATTGTCCTCATGGCGATTCTCATCATCGCAAATTCCAGGGTCAATCACCAAACGACACAAAAAGCTATCAAGCTAAAGCAATCCTATGCTGACATTAACCAGGCTCTCGTCAACGATATCGTCAATCTTGTCCATACCAATATTTCAGCCACTGCACCTTGCTTATCGGTGAGCACAATTGCTGTCAATATCAATGCCGGCAAAGTCGTCAATGCCTCCACACCGTCCTATATCTTTACCAAGGCCTTGCCAGTGAACGTCAGCACATGGCCAAAAGCCCATGTGGATGCAGCGGCTCGATGTGTAACGCCTCGCATCCCCAGCAATGGCAATAGCGATGCCGATAATCGCATCTATTTTTGTATCCGCTTGGGACAGGATGCTACCGCACCCAAAGATTCCATCATGAATTCGAGCTTAGCTTTCGCAGAGGTCGCTGTTGAAATGATTGATCTCCAAACCCAGCAGGCGATTTCTTGTGACAATTATTCCAAAAAGAAGATTGATCCCAAAGATGGTTCCGCTGGAATGGCCGTGACCATGGCACTCTATTGGCAAGCCCAAACAGGCAATCGAACCAATTTTTCCCAAAAAGCTTTGAGTTACATAGCAAACCAAAACTGAAGCAAGATGGAATCGGGAGAAAGTTGATATGGCCCCTAGCAACAAATCACCAAGCGATCAAGATGCTGCCAAGAAAAGTGGTCTGAAAACAGAGCATTTGCTGCTAGGGGCTTTGTTTCTTGGCCTCGGATTCTACTGGCTTAAAGGACGAAATGCCGTTCACCCGATGCCAGCTGAAACCGCCCCGAAAGGGGAATCTGCTGTAACAAAAGGATCACAAGTCGAAATTCTGTCCAATAGTGATAGCAAATTAGACACTAAGAAATATCAAGAAGAACTCAATCGATCCAGAGCCCAGTTCGCCCGTGCCCGAGCTTTAGGGTTGAAGAGTCTCGAATTCAAGGATAGTGGTGATACCGTCAGCATCCCATTGATCTTTTCACCGAAGAAAATCTGGTGCCAAGGTGGTGATTTAGACACCATGCGCTATGCGGCCAAGGCCGAAACTAGCAAAGAATTTGTCATCTCTCTGGAAGCCATTGGTCGGCCAGGAAAGCATCCATTTGTACGAGTTAGTCTCAAAGAACTCTACGCAGGTTTGAAATATACCTTCAGCGTTCCTCGTCCCAAGGAAAGCATCGCCTATGGACTCTTTATCTGCAGCGACAACAAACAAGACAACAGCTGTCAACGCAAAAACGCCAAAACCCATGCGGAACTCAGCGCGCAGTTGGCGCAAGATCCCAATCGAGCAAAGTCCATCGATCAGATCTTCTATTTCCAGAATCTCATCCTTGATGCCAAGAAACTCGAATCCTATCGCTCCAATGAATTTGGAGCCGATTTCCAGAAATCGATTGGCAGTCACCTGAACAAGAAAGGGATCAATGCCGCCGACTTTCAAACAGCTTGGAAACTCAATAGCACCATCAAATCTTCGCCTTCAGATATTCGCGCGGGAAAAATAGTGCTATCCCTACCCTACAATGATCCACGCTGTACCCTAGGAACAGTCGCCGCTGGAAAAACCAAATAGGCTCGACTACTGCTCCGCTTTATACACTTATTATCCAATGATATCAAGATTCTACGGAATCCACCTGACCCACAATGTGATCGCAACAGGAGCAGGCGGAGCTGCGGGTATTCCCCATACTTCGGGGAACTTGTGACATTGAACTGAGTTTCATCAAGAATCTGGCCTTTTTTCCGATGTAACTGCAGAGAAGGAATCCCCCGCCCCATACCTGGGACAGTGGGCAAAATCGACTTCGCATTGCGTAGAAGAGAGTGGGTTTGTGAATACGCTTTTCTCACTCATCCTGAGTGTTTTTACCTTGGTTCCAATTGCCAGCGAAGAGACCGACCTGGGAACGGCACTCTATGCAATCAAGGATGATTCCTCAGAACTAACACCCGAGCAAGCTGTTGAAAAACTGCAACGGGTTGGCGCCCTGCCTCATAATGGTCATGCTCCCAATCTAGGACTTACCAGTCAGACCGGCTATTTTCTGGTGGCACTGAAGAATACGACCACCCATAACCGATTTGTGCTTGATGTCGGCTATCCGATTCTGGATTATGTCACGCTTTATACAATCAGAAAAATTCCTGATGGGTATGAAGTATCTGAGAGCGGTGATCGACTGCCGTTTGAGCAGCGCTATCTGCGGAGCAGGACCATCAACTTTTCAGTTAAAGCTGAGCCAGGCGAAGAACTTGCACTCCTGCTCAAGGTTAAAACCAGTGGCTCAATGCAGCTGCCGCTCTATCTCTATACTGAAAAAACATACAGCGAAACCAAGACCAGTGAGTACATCGGCCTCGGTATCTACTATGGCTTTATTATGGTCATGATCCTCTTCAATGGATTTCTTTATATTGCCATGCGGGAGAAGAGCTATATCTCCTATATTGCCTACCTCTTTTTCTATCTCTTGTTCCAAATGACGGTAAACGGCGTAACTTTTCAGTATGTCCTACCAGATCTTCCCAATGTAGCTAACGAACTTCTGGCAATATCCTTTTTCCTGGCTTGGGCCTTTGCCATTCAGTTTGCAAGTGATTTTCTTGAACTGAAGATAAAACAACGGCTCATTGGCAGAATCTACAGCGCATGCCTGCTCATGTCGGTAGCCTTTGCTGCAGTGAGTCCTTTCATTTCGTATTTCCACATGGTCAAAATTGTGACATTGTGGGGCTCCTGCATGCCTCTGCTGTTTTTTGTAGCCGGCTTCAAAAGTATCATCGCTAAGTTCGGGCCCGCACGATACTTTGTTGCGGCCTGGGGCTTGTTTTGTCTCGGCATGATCACCTTTGGTTTAAAAACTGCCGGTCTACTTCCTCTCAACTTTTTCACAGAATATGCGATGCAGATCGGATCGGCGGCGGAGGTGATACTCTTGTCCCTCGCGCTCGCTGATCGTTACCGAGTGATTATGGGGATGGCCGAGGATGCCCAGCGGCAGCGTGCCAAAGCGCAGGAAAAGCTGCTGAGCGAGATGGAGACCAGGGTCATTGTGGTTTCCGATCTGGCCCATAGGATGAACAATCCTCTCAACTACATTTCCACGGGCTCGAGTGCGCTATTGGCCGAAATCAATCAGTATCACAAGACTCTATCGGACGTTCTACCGGAAGACTCTGCTGACGAGGATTTAGATGTTCATACTTTCAAGCTATCGATCAATCAGCGCAAAAGGAGTATCGATGCTCTCCTCGAATCCATCAGTATAGGTGTTCGACGCACTGCTGAATCGGTGGCTTCGATTCGAAGTTTGAGTGGCATCGATGGAATCAGTCTAAAATTTCACACTTGCAGACAGTTGATCGAAGCCGCCATGATTCGCACCAGGGAGGGCATGGGCCTTGATATCGAGGCACACGTTAGGGTCGATACCGGAGTTGAAAAAGTGGGTGAAGTTTTTGTCAACTACTATTCAGTGATCATCGTACTCGAACGACTGTTTACTCTGCTTTTGAAAACCGGATCGCAACAGGTAACGCTCACGTTTTTCGAAGAGATGAGGGACTTGCCCACCCCGAAAGAGGTTCTACTTATTAAAATAGTAGCCGTCGCCGAGACCTATGTTGCTGTAGACGGTTCTATCATCAGACCTCTGGCGACTTTACTAGCGCCTTTTGATGGTTATGTCACGACCCTGCAAGCTAATGAGGGATTGGGTTTTCTAGTAACGTTGCCCAAAACTTGTAAGACAAGTAAGGATCGGGAGGCTGAAGCATGCTGACCCGACATAAAAAAGAACTATCAAACAAAGGGATGAATTTTCTATCTTTAGTCCTACTCTTCATGATTTCGCTCAGACCATCGTCGCTGATGGGATCGACACCGCTCCTCATTGACGAATCCATAGGGGAGCAAAGCGTCGGGACTCACCTAGAATATCTTCTTGACCCCAACAGTGAGTTTACCATCGAGACACTGCTGGCAGGTGCAGAGAAGGAGTCTTGGATAAAAAGTGAAAAAGAGATTCCCAGCTTTGGCTTTTCCAATTCCACTTTTTGGTTCAGATTCACCATTGCCAATTCCGATGCTACGATAAAGAGTATGTTTCTCGAACTTGCCTATCCACTTCATGATGACATGAGTTTCTATTTTATCGGCAGTGATGGATCTATGAGAGAACGCCACTTCGGTGATCTCAGGCCCTTTGCTGAGCGCGAGATCCAGTACCGTAACTTTGCCTTCAAACTTCCCTTCGCCCCCATGGAACAGCACACCATCTACTTGAGACTGAGGTCGGAGGGGTCACTGACAGTACCCATAATCCTTTGGACACCCGAGAAATTTTTTGAAAACAGCACGAATCAGCTGTACGGGCTCGGCATCTTTTACGGAATCATGCTGGTGATGGTGCTCTATAACAGCTTTCTGTTTCTTTCGATTCGAGACCGGAACTACATCTTTTATGTCCTCTATATCATCTCACATGCGATGTTTCAAATGGGACTCAATGGCCTTTCTTTTCAATATATATTCCCAGCATTTCCGCGGCTTGCGAACATGAGCATCCCCTTTACACTAGGAATGACCGCCTTATGGTTAGCGCTATTTACCATGAACTTTCTTCAAACCTCCCAGAATATGAAAATAGTTCATCGCGTACTTCAATTTATTTGCGGGTGGGCCACCATCATCGTTGGACTCTCTCTTTTTGTCTCCTATGAACTTGTGATCAAGCAATGCGCACTCATCACCATCATGGTCGGTGTTACCGTTCTTACTGCCGCCGTCATATCATTCTTCAAAGGGCGAGGAATCGCTCGACTGTTTTTAGCGGCATTTACGCTCTTCATGCTGGGTGCAATCGTGGCGGCGCTTCGCACCTTTGGTCTTGTGCCAATCAACTTTTTGACCCTTTACAGTGCCCATATAGGCTCTTCACTTGAGGTCATCCTGCTTTCTCTCGCTCTGGCTGACAAACTCAACGCGCTGCAACGAGAGAAGAACCTCGCCAACAAGGCGATGATTGAAGGGTTCAAAAAGCTGGAAATCGAAGTAGGCAGGCGCAACGAGCTGCAACACAAAAACAATCTTCTGAGTGATGAGATCAACGCTGCAACTCTGCAGCTCGTCCAAGCGGACAAAATGTCTATGCTAGGGCAGTTAGTAGCAGGCGTAGCCCATGACATTGCCAGCCCTTCGCAGCTTCTCATCCTGTCATACAGTGAAAATTTAAAGGCTATCGAAAGGTCTGCAACGAGAGTCAAGGCGCTGCTCGGAGAGACGGATGATCCTGAGGCAGTTATGATTCAAGCTGCGTTTGAAACCGACTTTCAGCAGGCCAGACTATCTAACGATCAAATAAAAACGGCTGCGGAGCGGATTATAGGTATCCAAACCGCCATCTTGAATCAATCGCGACTGGACAAGGAAACCAAAGAAGTGCCTCTAAAAGCTTTGATCGACGAGTGCTCTATCATCTTGCACAGTAAAATTCGCAAGTGGAGAGTGCTTATCGATTGTCCGGACAGCTTGGCAATAAGCTGTCGCAGGACCCAAATCGGCCAACTCATTACCAATCTGGTCAGCAATGCTGCCGATGAATTGGAGCTGAACCAGGACTATGTTCCACAGAAAGATAGGGCGGATATCATGCTGCGGGTTTCTACAAGCGTAACCCAATCCGGTAAGATCTTGGCAGCCATTGATATCGAAGACAACGGTCGCGGAATCCCGCCGGACAAAATTGAAAAAATATTTGATGCTTTCTATACTACCAAAGAAGTGGGGGTTGGTACGGGACTGGGACTTTCTATCTGTAAAAAAATCATAGAATCACATTCGGGAACCATCACGGTCGGAAAATCGACAACATTGAATGGCGCTTGGTTTCACATCGAACTTCCGACTTATGCAGAATCCTCACCGCCTCTAACAGCCCTAAGCAAAAATTAACCTGCGGCTTCATGATACTGTAAGGTTTGGACGATCCCCGTCTTCTGAAGCCGAGGTTTTTGAGTTTTGAATAAGTATTTCTACTTGTTGAATCTAAGAAAAAGGCTGGATGAAAGTAATATCAAAGTTCGCTATCTTGTGCTCGACTTACTTTGGAAGCAGTATCAACTAGAAAACTCCTGACTCACGAGTTAGAAGTGATACTGGAGAATTGAAAGGACTAGGCGACGTTTTCGCGACGCTCAACTTTAGGCTGTTCTTTATCTTTGATTTCCAGTTGGTCAAGAATAATTTTGGCAGCCATGGGTCGATGCAGAAGGAAGCCCTGAATCAATTCGATTCCCATTCCTTTAAGAACAAAGGCTTCTTCCCAAGTCTCAACGCCTTCTGCCAGGATAGTTGTGTTGAGGATCTTAGCTGCCGTCACGAGCCCACGAACATAGGCTTGCTTGACAGGATCCTTATCGATTTCCTGGATCATTCCGCGGTCAAACTTGATCACGTCTGGCCGAATCTTGATAATGCGATCCAAACTAGAATAGCCTTTGCCGAAGTCATCAGCAGCGATTCCCATATGGTGTCGCTCAAGATGCTCTCTGGACTTTAGCATCAAATCAAGGTTATTGATCGCTTCCGACTCGGACACTTCGAACATACAGTTCGGCACTTCATCGAAATGCAATTTAAGTCGGTCGATATAATAGAGGTTTCTGGGCAGAATGTTGACCATCAAGGTGCCAGGCAAGTGCTTGGCATGCTTGGCCGCATGTTTCATGCAGGCCTGGTCTAACTCCAGGGCAATATTAGTATATTTGGCCAAAGAGAAGAGTACATCAGGACGGAGGTACTTCGAATCGATGCCACTGTCGAAACTGTTGTGACTGGCCACAGCATCTTGATTGACACGAATCAGTGACTCGAAGCCGAAGATGTGCTGCTTGAGAGGAGCTATACTTTTTTGCTCGGCAGCTTTTTTCACGGTCTCTTGATCAATATTTTGCAGATAGAATACCGCTTGGTAATGAGCCGTCAGCAAATCGTCGGACTGTATCAATGTCTGCATCAATTCACGCTGCCGTTCCCGACCGCGTTTCAGCTGTGCTTGGGCCATTTGCTTGCTAGCTTCAAGGCCGTTGTCCAAGATTTCATGGACATCAATACAAGGATTGTTCAAAACACCAAAAAAGCCTACACCCAAGAGTGGAATACTCTGGACGCAATCGGGAATGCGACGAGCATTGCGCGGGGCAAAGAGCTCTTGCCACATTGCGTTATTGATGGCGTTGGTCAATCGATCGGCTACTTTTTCGAGGGCACCAGGATAAGGTAAGCCACCCGTTTCTCGAGATCGATTCATAAAGATCAAATAAGTATTGCTTGTGGACGAACGACGACAAAGCACATCGCTTTCGCGGATGCAGCCATTCAGTCCCCAGAGATTGAACAGCACATCGTGTAAGACGCGCTTCATTTTATTGTAAACATCAATGCCATAATCGACAGAAATCTTATTAAAACCAGAGGCGTCGAGAGTTAAAATACCCAGACCACCAAAGTTTTTCAGCATATTGATCGGGATCTGCGGATTATAGAAGGGAATGACTGTACTGCGGGCTTTCAGACCTTCGGTTGGACTTCCCGAGAAGAAACTAGCGGTGGATAGAATTTCATCATACTGATCTTTGGTAAGAATCGTCACTTGATCGGTGAAACTGTCTGCTTCCCGCACTTGGCTTTCTTCATCAAAGCGCTTGTCACGGATCACCAGAACGGAAACCCTGCGTCCCAGAGCATTAAAAATATCAAGATTGGCTTCACGGGGGATTCCCGGTGCCTCATCATCAGCAATGACTGCGGTGACTTCTGGATTGTAGCATTCCCTCAGAAAGTTGGGATCACTGAGTTGAATAGCTCTTGCTTTAACTCCGCGCTGTGCAAGATCCGCGTTAAGCTTCTTAGCAAGTTCAGTATGTTTGGTCGCGATCAAAATCATCTAAAGGCACTTCCATGGCAATACATTTAAGCCCCAAACTCAGACAATCAAAGTTCCTATCGGAGCCAGAAATGAAAAGTTGAGGAATAAACCCACTTTCCACGGAGGCCAAAAAAACCTAATATTTTCAGGACAAGCGAAGTTTTGCGAGTCGAGACAGTGACTTTGGCACCTTGCCCGTCACCCGAAGCCAGACAATCTATGGACCCAGTAGGAGTCATTATGAAGGCGGAAGCTTCGACATTCGTTAGGAAATTGAGACAGGATGCAAGAAGTGCAGGTCGTAGTCTGGCCTTACCCGAAAGTACAGACCCCCGAGTCCTGGATGCTGCTCACCATTTGCTTAGTTTTGGAACGGCTCGCTTCATCCAGCTTTTTGGTGAGCAAGATCAGATTCTTGAAATCGCCAAACAGAACGGCATAGCGCTCTCTGCCTATCGCCAAGCCATACGCTGGGCCGATCCAAACGATTCGGAGTTGGCACAAAAGACTCTGGAACATTTTAAGCAGCGAAGCGAAGCTCGTGGCAAGACCCTCAGCGAAGAAGATTTGCGAACTATTCCCCATTCGCCTCTCGATCAAGCTGCCTATCTGCTGGCTGACGGCACGGTTGATGCGGTGGTCGCAGGTTGCGTGGCCACCACAGCCGAAGTGATTCGATCTGCCTTGCGAGGGGTGGGTCTGTCGCCAGGCAATAAAACGGTCAGCGGATCCTTTGCGATGGTGCGTGAAAGACCAGATGAGCCAAAGCTCCGTTTCATGTTTGCCGATTGTGGTGTTGTCATTGATCCAAACCTTGATCAGCTGGTCGACATCGCTGCAGCCACTGTCGAATCGTTCCAGGCACTTTTTCCACAAGAAACACCAGCGGTAGCCTTCCTGTCTTTTTCAACCAAGGGCTCCGCCAAGCATCCGCAAGCGGAAAAAATGTCCGAGGCAGCAGCAGTCTTCAAAAATAAATATCCATTGATCGTCAGTGATGGTGAACTGCAATTTGATGCAGCCTTTGTTGCTGAGATTGGCCAACGCAAAGCTCCCCATAGTCCAGTTCCTGGTCGAGCGAATTGCTTTATTTTTCCTGATTTAGGTGCCGGTAATATCGCCTACAAAATGTGCCAAAGGTTGGCCGGTTTTGATGCCTACGGCCCCATCTTACAGGGAATCTTAAAACCCATGAGTGACCTGTCCCGAGGTGCCAACGCCGAAGATATCGCTGTTTCCAGCCTCATTGCTATGCTGCGGGCCAAACGCTAAACCCAAGGGAATACCATGAAATCGCCAAGGTAAGGCTAAACATTCTGAGCAAGTTACTGATATCTTTTTATAAAAGGCGGCAGCCTCAAAAGTCTCACGAGCTCGACCGATAAGTAAGAGTGGTAAAAAGTTTAGCAAAGGATTTCTAGCGATGCTGCTGCGTGCCCTCTCCATCATTGCTCTTTTCGCAGGCCTTGGCGCCTGCCAGGATACGGCTATGAAAAGCCAAGCGCAGCGCTCAGAAACATCGTCCGTCGATAGCAAGGATACCGGAACCATCAAAGACGACGAAAAAGTCGACCCGCCCAACAATATCAGTGGAGCTTACCTCCATTGCGTGGTGGAATCGCAGCCAACCGATGCGACACCTGAAGCCTTGATTGGCTGTCGCTTCGACAATGCAGCTGGCAATCGAATACCAGCCGCCTCCTTGGCCGCGTCAGCGACTTTTACTTACAAGGCTCTGCCCGATAAGAGAATTCAGGTCTATGCCAAGCAGTTGCAAGGTGATGCCCGTTATGATGCGGCTTACCTTTTCTTTGGACCTGATCGCCTCACATTGGCCAACGCCATCCAGCAAACCCAGGTCTTTGTTCAGCTGAAAGCTGCCAATGCTACCGGAGCCGACCTTTTGCTCGGCGATCGCATCGTGGATATCGAGCGTGATAAGAATTCTATACCTGAAGCACCGAACACCAACTATCAAACTGTTCGCGACAATATTTTGACTGAAGCACAACAGGGCCAAGTCACTCCGCCCTTGCCTTGATGGCAGCCCCTGCTCAAGACCTCAGAAGACGTAAACTTACTCGTATTTATCGCCTTACCCTTTGACGTGATCGTGATCCTCTCCGAAAAGACTTTGCCATAAGACTTATGGCGAGGACTGGGGGGGGCTAAGATCACGATCATGTTGAGCTAAGAGAAATCCTGACCAACGAATAACAGAGCTACTCCAGTTCTTCGAGGTCTTCGAAAGCGTAGGGATTGAGGAATTGTCGGCGCCATAAAAAGTTGCGCTCGACTTCACTGAGTTCGGCTTTTTCGCAAATGATTATCCAATTGGCTTTTATCGAATCAATTTGTGCCTTGATCAGATCGAGTGCTTCACCTTCATTCAGATGGTAGTTGTGTGCCGATGCCAAGCAAGTCGCCAAGCGGCTTCGACGGTCTTGTTCGAGAATCAACATGGCCTGTGTGGCTTCGCGTCCGGCCCGCTGTTGTGGACATATGTCGTATGCAGGGGTAAGGAATAATTCTTGGCCATTCCAGAAGGCAGCGTGATTGCGAGCGTGGTCGTCGGTATTCCCGCATAGAACGTTAAATACCAGCCTGCCGAATAACTCCCTTAATGTATCGGCAGGCTTGGAAAAACCAGCGCGGATCTTTTCTGCCAAGTCTTCATAACTTGCATATCGCGCCATCATCTCATCGAGTTCATGCAGAGTGAGACATGAAACCATGCCTTTGCGCAACCACCCCTCAGAAGTTCGTATGCGATCGAAACGTTCGATGAGCAAAACATCTTTACCCAATGATTTTAACAGTGTCACTGGAGCCACGTTAAGTCCAGCTAACCCAGCGAGGGTCATAGCTATAAATTCTGCCTTCACCACGCTGTAAAGGTCGGTTTGAAGAGAGAATTTGGCGACAAATTTCTTGCTGCCTGATTCAATGAGGACCTTAGGTCGCGCTCCACCAATCGACGAGCCGTGTTGAAGCGCTTGCGAGAGCTCGAAAGGTAGAGCCATACCCTGCTCAATATTTTCAGCTGCTCTCTGCAATTCTTCTAGAGAAGCGCTTCGATTTGTCCGAGGTTCGTAGTGGGTCGCTGACAGTTGAAAATCCAAAAAGCCAATACGATCGGAGCCAGATTCGAGAAGATAAGTGAGTTCATCAAGCTGAGCTGTGTCGACAGCCGAACCTTTGATACCAAATTTTCGGTTAAGAATAACTCGTCGCCCCCAAGCGTCGGGAGCGGCGTCACGAAGACAACCAGCGAGTGAAAGTCCTTTCAGTGGACTCTGCAGACCCGCCTTCAAGGGAAGCTCGCGATCGTAAAGAGCAATGGCATTCGATCGGTCGAGATAGCTTTTTCCGTAGTTGAATTGGAGCACCGATCCGTCCAACGTAAGTTTACCAGCAACAACAGCCGTGGTTTCTTGGGGCAGCCAGATCCAGACATAGGCTTCGTTATAGACCTGTTGTTTAGAAATCATCGTCAACTTCCTGATTGCGCTTTCGAATGCTGTGAGGCAACAGAGCGATTTTGGTTTGAATGAGATCTATGTCTTTTGTAAGGCTCGACAGGTCGGCTTCGAAGAGGGGAACGCCCACGAGCGAAGCGACCTCAAAAGCCAAGCCTATTTCGCACTTGAGATCGCCTTTTTCAATTTTTTGCAGTGTACCGCGGGAAATTCCAGCTCGTTCAGCCAGCTCTGATTCAGTCCACTTCTTCTGCTTGCGTCCGAGTTTTATGAGCTTGCCTAGCAAGAGAGTTGCGGCTTTGCTGTAATGAGTATAGGTCCGAGCCATGTGTTCCTTTTGAATACTATATGAATCGTGAATGCCTTTTATGACTGTTATAATGACCATTATCACGCTAAACGCTCATTTTGTCAAACATTGGTCATTATGATGATCTTAAATCTTCTTAGTGACTATTATAATGTTCAAAATGAGCCGCCACGAAAGGCACTCTCGATCGTAGGATGGCGTTCCAATTCAGAGGCATGTTTGCCAAGCAGCTCGAACAAAAGCCGATTGTTCAACCTGAATCTCCAAGTCTCTATCAAACTGCTCGCGACAATATTTTGATTGAAGCTCAACAGGGCCAAGTCACTCCACCCTTGCCTTGAGGGAGGCGCTTGCTCAAAACCTCAGTATACCTTAGCCTTGAAGGTGCTGGAGGTTCGCTCATGCTATCGTCGGAACAAATTCTTCTGCTCTTCTTTATTTCGATTCTGCTCATTGGGCTTGTCCTTTATGTTTGGCTTCGCCGACCTCCGACCGAGGCGCGCCTGCCTCCGCGGCCTTTGGTTCCTCCCATCAAATTGCCGACGGTGCACTTAAAATGGCAGGATGATATTCCTTTTCAAGATCCCGGACACCTCGACGATCAAAGCCTCAGCTGGCGCAAGCGGATGCTGCGGGTTGGACGCACTCTGGCAGCTGCCGATGTCAAACAGGTCTATTTTCTGCATGGAACGTTTGCCGGATCAGATCCATTGAATGTCTTACCCCCTTTGAAAAACCTCATGCCTCAACTGGCCAATCAATGGGAGCAGATGATCGAAGAGAAGATGAAGAAAGCAGTGGATAAGCTCGCTCGTGATATTGGCAATTTCTTGCCGGATTACATCAAACTTTTCCACGAGGCCACTGGCCAGCTTTTTCCTTGTCATATTTTGCACTGGTCCTCCGCCAATCATCATTGGGGACGTTTGCATGGTGCCATACGATTGATTGAAGATATCAATCAAAGATATCCCGATGCTTTACCCGGACGATTTCTGCTGATCGGTCATAGCCATGCCAGACAAGTCTTCGCTCTGTTCACCCAACTGATCACCGATAGTCCCTTGAGTCAGAATCTCTGGACCCTCATTCACGACGAGCAGGAGGGCTCGCGAGACCTCGAAGTTAGGGCCAAGCGCCTCTCTCATGGTGCCTTTGACTTCGTGACTCTGGGCGGGCCTATACGCTATCCATTTGCGGTCACCGATCGCATGCGCTTTCTGCATCTGGTCAATCATCGCGGTTCCACAGAGTCTGCCGAGCACATGCTCATCCCTTGGACCACAGCTGGGGGCGATTATGTGCAGCAATGGGGATGTACTGGATCGGATGCTTTAGCGACCACCCATAAGGAACGACACATCAATCGAAAATTGGATGAATGGCTTGGCAAAGGCAACGACACCCGAGCCTGGCTCCACACAGTCGGCGCCCGTCAGCGCGTGGGAGAATTGGGTCGAACCCTGCTGATCGACTATGGAGACCAGGGAGGATTTCGCATCAATTGCCTTCCAACTGTTTTTGGCCATGGCATATATACACGATATCGCGTCATGCTGTTCAACTCAGAATTGATGAGTCGCTATCTATATGAAGACTCGGGACAATAACAAGAGGTCTGGCGTTTTTGAAAAGGGGAAAAGGTCGGAGGGCAGCGTGAGGTTCTGCCCTTCAGAAGATTTGGGGGAGCCTTGCTAGAAGGCCGTTAAGGATGGCAACCGCTGACAGAGATTTTCACCTCAAGACGCACAGCCGCCGATAGCAGCTGAACAAATCAACGGGGGAGGTTCGATAGTCCCAAAGTGCAAGTTTCGCAGCTTGCGCTATGGTGTCAGTCAGAGTGGGAGCAAAGACTCATCACTTGACCGCTCAGGTTCGGCCCGCTATAAGGAGTGCGATATGCTACTACCTTACAGTTACCCCCAACTTCGCTGTTATCATGGGGTAACTTCTTCCTCACCTACCACAAAAATCCAAATTCAACCCCATCCCCACACTTCGGCAAGGGCTGTTTTTTTGGAGTTCTTTCGTAGCGTTGACTACCTATCGACGGTTCTCCCAAACCAGTGGATTTTCGTCAATCTTCATTAAAATTCGGTTTAACATTTTCGAGCGAGGTGAGCACATTCACGATTGCCAATCGCTCACATTAAGCACATTTCATTTGCAATGACTGCGGTAATATGTTTGTCTTCATTAAACATGATCGACAGTTTTCCCCTCGCAAGCTCGTCCGCACGGCAGAGGATGCTGTCTTTTTTCGCCAGGAAGCGGTAAGGGCATGGTAAACGAGCAAGCACTGCTAGCCGATCTCGTAGATGCAATCAACGCTTGGCTCCAAGGCAATAAAAGCCGTAGCCTCTCTGCTCTTGCGCGCCGAACAAACGTTGCCTATTCAACGATTCGTCGTATTGCGCAGAACGAGAGCGTTCCCCATCCTTACACAGCACTCGCAATCGCCGAAGTGGTGATGAGCGTGCCTCAGCGCGTGGAATTTTTGAAAAATCATTTCCCGACCATTGGCAATCTGATGGACGACTGCTACAGCGGCGCGATTCGTCGCGACCCCAACGAGGAATCCTTGCGCCGCTTCCTGCGCATGGAACCCCATAACCGCATCTTCAATATTGCCGCCACTCGCGCCGGGACTCATCGCAAGGCAGTGCTCCAACTCTCGGGCCAGATGGGACTCGACGCTGTTGACGAAATGCTCGACGCGGGCCTTTTGATTGAAATGCCCGACGGGACCATCAAGTACAGCAATGACAATTGGGCTATAGGCAATGTAGATGATGCACTTGATCAGGTTCGACATTCTATTGAGCATTTCAATAAGCCTTTGGTAGGCACAGATGGCGCAAGTCTCATGCACGCGACAGGCGCAATCTCAAAAGAAATGGTCCCACGCTTGAAAGAACTCGTTTTAAAGTTTATTAAAGACGTAAATGCCCTCAAAGACCTGCCCGAGGCCGAAGGGGGTATCCATTTCTTTTGTGATATGATGTACTCACTTTACGATAGATACGAGTGGGATACGAGACAGGAGCAACTCGAATGAACAGGCTTATCCTCGCGATTTTAATACTGTTTTCCTCTCTCAGCGCAACGCAAAGCTGGGCATCTGGGTCGAACACAGTTTTCCTTCCCGTGAAATCGCGTCAGTATTATGTGACCGATGCGCTCCTTGATCTGGTCGTTAATCCAAGACTCTACGCATATCTGGAATCCGTGCAGAATCAAGTCTATGTGGCTCGGGTCAGCGCCAGCGTCTATAACACTGCTGCCCACTACATGTACCTGGGATACGACGTTCAGATCGATTTTGAAGGCTATGAGCCCATCGTGTTTCGTTACTATTCGAGCGTCGATGCCTTTGTTGGTTTCACGTCTTATGGCAATCCTGTGATTCTAAGCTGCCCGAACGTCAAGTAAGGCGGTTTCATGCGTCTTCTATTTGTGTGCTTGGGAAATATCTGTCGCTCTCCAGCGGCAGAGACTGTCCTCCGTGAGCTCCTCGATCGTGAGGGACTCTCTTCGTCCTCCACTGTCGATTCCGCCGGAACCACTGGATATCATATCGGCGAAGAGCCTGACCCCAGAATGCGCCAAGAGCTCGCTCAGCGCGGTTATAAGCAATGGAGTCGAGCTCGTCTGGTCGAAGCCAAAGATTTTTATGATTTCGACATCATACTGGCGATGGACCAACAGAATATGCGCGAGCTACGGCGTTTATGTCCGAAGCCCGAGCTCCTATCCAAGCTTCGCTTAGCTTGCAGCTTTTGTAGTCGTCACCACGATAGCGAAGTCCCCGATCCATACTATGGCAGTAAAAGTGATTTTGCTTATGTGGTCACTCTGGTTGAAGATATCAGCGAAGGCATCATTCAAAATCTGAAGCAGAAGACTCTGCTGACTTGACTCATGATTAGCTCGCCACTTTATTTCTCGGCAAAATTTGCGCTCGTTTGCCATGCTGCTGCAGATCGTGTCTCAAGCCTTGAACGAATGCTTCGCGCGCCTCAGCCGGATACTGCAAAAATTGACAGCCATGCAGAACCTTACCGCCTTCGAGTTCTTTATTCCAACAGACAAGAGCCAGCACAGAAGGTCCCTTGCGCTTGCCCGCTGTTTGATCAAGCGTGATATCGATTCTCTCCCCAGGCGCTAACAATGAAGCCGAGAGTAGCGCGACTCCGCCCTCGGAGAAATTCACCAGCTGCGCCTCTCCAAATCGGGTCATAACCTTTACGTAGTCTTCTGGCTCGAAATACCAGCGAGGTTCATTCGTGTAGAGTTTATGGAATTCGATGTAATACTGCATGACCGCCTGAACTTTATGCTGCTCAGCATGAAAAGGATTGTACTCAAAGCAAAGGATGGGCTTTTTGTGATGCTTGATACGAATTTCTCGCTGCAACATCCCAGCCTCTCGCGGCGAAAATTGAGCCAGCAAATCCGAGGTGGAAAGACCCATCATGATTTGGAAGGGCGTGCAAGCATTTTCCAATCGAGCGGTAAAATTCACGCCGTTGCCGATCAGGGTAAAATCAATTCGTCCTTCTGTTCCTAGATTACCAATATAAACCGTCGCCGTATTGATACCAATTCGCAGTGGGAAAATTGGCCTTCCGGTGGCTTTGAGCGTTTCAGCTCTGAGCAAAGCTTCACGCTGTATTTCAATCGCACAGTGCAGAGCTTGATCTGCATGACCCACAAGGGCCTGGCCTTTTTCGAAATGATAGCCAAAAAAAGCCAGAACTCCATCGCCCAAACTTTTGTCGACCAATCCACCAAATTTGTGAATTTTTTCCACAATATATTCAATCTGGTTCTTCAACTGTTGAAACGACTCTTTGGCTGTTAAGCGCTCGGTGGTCATGGAAAAGCCGACGATATCGACAAACATAATACTGACTATTTGTTCAACTGGATCGCCGTGCAAAAGCTTTGGATTTTGAGCGAGGCTTTCCGCCAGTTCCGGCGATAAGGCCCCCCGAAGAGTGGTGGCCAGTATTTGCGAACGATGATTCTCCGAACGCATTCTTTCAATCAGAACGACTAGGCCGACAAAAGTTGCCGATAGACTAGCCCAAAGCCAACTGAGACAGATGCCCTGGTAGGCAAAGAGAGTCAGTCCCACAAAAGGCAGGCTTAAACCCAAGAACATTAAACCCAGAGAGGCCAAGAGCGGCCTCACAAACAAAGCGAGAGCCGCAGCCAAGGCGAGCGAAACCAGCAGCAGACTCAAATCGTAAGCAAAGGATTCCACCAACCACGAATTCTGAAGGAGACTGTTGAGCAAGGCCACTCCAAAATAACCGCCCTGAAGACGTCCCACTGGCGAATCTTTGAAATCAGCATTGCCGGTATACATGGCCGGAAGAATGACCACGATGTCGTCGGATCCTATTTTGGGTTCTGGAACTTTTGCTTCGATACGATCCAAGACAGCTTTCAAGGATTTTGTCTGAGCAAAGTATTCTTGCTTTTTGCTGAAATTGATCGGAATCAAATTTCTGCGATTGAGAGGAATTTTTTGTTCGCCAAGATATAGGGATTCATCATTAATTCTAATCTCTCCCATAGCCAAAAATGCTGCATGTGGAATAATGGAAGACTCATCAATTCTAAAGAACGGTTTCGCATAGCCTAATTCTGCGTTCGTCATGTGACCTATACGAAAGGCATCGCGAAGATAAGGGTGCGGCCCATAGAAATAGCCAGCTTCGACGGGGGGCCAGGACCTCTCAACTCCGGAGCCTTTTTGATCGGCATTCATGACTTTTTTCAGCAAATAGGCTTGATGAAAGAGAGATAGCAGCTGTCGGTTAGGAAGCTGGACTCGACTGATGAATCCACCCGATATGAGCGGGATCTGTAGATCGGTCAGCTGCTTGACATACTCCTGCGCTTGATCCAGTTTCAAGGGATCATAGATTCTTTCCTGCAGCGGTAGCGCAAAAAGTTTATCGATATAAATAGCCTTGGGCTTCGACTGCGCTAGATGAGTGATGAGGCGAACCCAGCTATTGACTGTGAGATCGGGATATCCCAAAGCACCTAGGGTCATGTCATCGAAGCTGAAAATCTTCAGACGAGCATCCAGACTGGGACTTTTGTGCAGGAAAGCTCGGAATTTATATTCCAAAGGGCGACTAACCTGAACACTGAGGAATTCTTGCATCGGCGTTAGAAAGAGCAGAATGCAAATAAGGCTTAAAATGCCCGACAGCAGTTTGAGAAATATTTTGGGGTTGTTCGGCGCTGGGGACATCCATGTCCTTTCAGTGTTTCCAAGAAAATTTAAGGACTGGCGACCTCATCGATGACAAGGGCAGCGATTCCGGTATCGCCCATAGTCACGAAGATAGTCTCGCCAAAGACTCGCACCTTGGTGGGCATGCCATTGACATTGATTTGATTGAGGATCAGGGGATGCGAAGGATCACTGATATCGATCAGACTCACCTTACGATAGGCATCCACCGCGATCAAATATTTGCCTTTGCCAGCGACATCGACCACCTGAGGCAAGGACAAACGAGCCAATGATTTCAGTGAGCTCGGATTGAGTGGATCGATCGCAATGATTCCGGTATTTTTTTCGGCAACATAGATTCGATTGGAATAGATAATGAATTTTTGGGCTGAGCCATCTGTACTCAAGAAACCCAGAGGATTGAATCGATCATTCTGCGTGATGTCAACGCTGTAGAGGCCAAGCGCATTCAGTGCATAAGCAACCGTTCCTTGGATTTGGACCGAGTAGGCATTCAGCTTTGCCTGTGCATCACCCAGGATTTCTGTTTTCTCGTACCTAGGTGCTGCTTGCTGGATATCGAAGCGTGATACGCCCGCTAGAGTTTGGCCATCGGTCGTTTTTTCTTGGGCAAGGTAGAGGTTCTTGCCGTTTTCAGAGATTGCTAGGCTATTGGTCGAACCCTTGCAATCTGACACTTGCAGACTTAAGGCTTTAGTCAGGTCAATCATTCCAAGACCGCTGGTTCCTGCCGCAACGTACACTCGATCCAAAATACCCGTGATCGCATTTATTGTGCCTGGACCAGTCAACCGGCTATTGGCACTCAGCCCCGTCGCCACCGACCAATTCAACAATTCAACTCCTGTACCGTCAGCAACGAATGCTGTGGTGCCTTTGTAGAGATAAACATCATTGGCCAAACCCGGTGTATCATAGCTAGAGATTTGACTCAGTTTTGGGCCGTTTTGGGCTCTAAGAACGGGCACCTGACGAGCCTCGTCGATAAATGTAGGCAGGACAGCGGCCTCATAGACCCCAAGCCCCATAGGCTGGAAACTCACCGACTCTTCGTCAACAGCCACATCTTTTTTGGGAATAAGTCCGTAGTAGCTTACACCAGTCTCAGATGTCATCCGATAGAGAACAACTAGATTGTCATCAGACGCCGAATTCTTTTTGGGAATGACGATTTTTAAGGTCTTAATTGCTGAGTCCAAGACTTTTTGCGTGGTCCGAATCGCAATGGCCGCGCCTGCTGATAAAACCCCTTTCGGCACAGAAAGATAAGCGCCCGTCACATCTGTGGCGATGGACGCCTCTTCACCCACTTCGAAATTGCCAAAATTGCTTTTATCCCCAGGAAACTCTAAGCGAGGAATAACTGGTGCTGCCTCTTCCGCGACTTGCGGCTTAGGCTGCTGAGAATTGGACTCGCTGGTATCGCTGCTTGGATTTTTGCCGAAGTTTTCGCTTTTGCACGCCAAGGTTAAACTCAAGGCCAGCCCAGCCAGAATTCGAAGAATACAATGATATTGGATTGTTACCTTCAAGCTCAGACACCTATCAAATCAAGGGTTTCTCCAATGCTTTTCGGTAGAAAGAGCTTGAATCTTAAGATCCACTTGAGGTCCTATCGCCGATTTCGTCAAAAATATGCATAGCCCTGTAAGGATTTTGGATGCCTCTGGCCTGCTCTACGAGTAGACATATCAATATTTATAGCGACTTAGATCTTCGCCTAACTTGGCTCACCCTTTGCAGAATCTAGTCAACACACTTCGACCATGGGATTCGCTATGACACAACACATGACCAGCCTTTTGATATTGATTTTAGTTTTGCAGAGCTCTTGTAAGTCACCCGAAACGAGCAAAAAAGCTCCTTTAGTTGCTACCGCCGCTGAAGCAGCGAAAGAAACGGGAACAGGAAGTGACAATGTGCCGAAATCAGCTCCTCCAGTCCCAGCACAACCTGCTGTGGTTGAAGCAAAATTAGCTGGCTATCCAGAAAATAAAACACCGAATCCGTTGGTGGAAATCAGTGTCACAGGTGTGGCCCAATACAAATTCAAAACCGGCGAAGCCGGAACCAATTGTGAAGGTTCCGCTGGCTACTCGCCTTATACCGCAGCAACATCGCCTATTAAGATTGATTTTTCTGATTCCTCTGAAGGCATCAAGCTGATCGTCCTCTGCGTAGTCGGCAAAAGCGCTGAAGGCGTAGAACAAAAAACAGCGACCCAAGTCAGCTGGTTATGGTCAGCAGAAACACCCGCTGCCCTGGACCAAGTTGATCTCATTGAAGGCAATAACGAAGTCAAAATCACTCCGAAAGTCACGACTGGAACATGGCTTATTGTTCGCAGCAGAGACATCCTCGATACCTTGCCTCAGGACGGCAAGACCTACATGGTCAACCAAGTGCTTGGCAACGGTACTGTCCTCGCCGTCGGAACCATGGCCGAATTTATCGACAAAACTGTGAAGAACGAAGAGACCTGGAACTATACCTTTATCTTCACTAATAGCGCGAAGCGTTATTCCATGCCTTTGCGCAAAAGTATGATTTTGGCAAAGCAGCAGCTCTTTTGGGTTACCAATGCTTCGATCACAGCCACTCAAGTGCCGACCGAAGCTAAAGCTGCCAGCAAGCGCTATATCTGTCGCTCCAAACACACCGATAGTACAACTGGAGAAAATCGCGGTCAGCAGCCTGGTTCCATGTTCTCACAGAACAATGACCTAAAGAATGGGCTCTGCTTCTATGAATACGGTGGTGTTGTGTTTAAGAGCAATAACTACGATCTTTTAATGGCCAATAAAGGCAATCCCTTCGATCTTCTCCGCTGGGCTCGCGGCTTAGCAAGTACGACTACAACCAGCATACCCAATGGATCCATCATTGCTGGAACAGACGATACGGGAGCTGTGACAGGTCCTAGTCTTTATATCTGTCTATCCCTCAACGCGACCATTTCTGGCAAAGCAGGCGCCCATATGCCCAATGGATGCCGCTCCTATGTTGGCAATAATAACGGCACGCCTTCAGTAAATCCCAACTTTGATGTGCTGGCTTTCAAATAAGATTCGAGTTTGCTTGGCAAGGCTCCGTCGCTCCCAGCGGCTGAGCCTTACTTACCTCTGCTTTAAGGATCTGCTCCTTACAATCTCCCAAGTAAATCGGGCTCTATCCTTTTTGATAAGTCAATCATCGTCAAACCCTTTGTACGGCTGAACCTAGAGCCATTGACTGCCGTGCATTGAGTTTAGTTTTCCGCAATGACTTGAACCTCAGTATCAAAACCCTAAAGTCAAGACAAGACCACTTGCCAAAGCTAAGCCCACAGGCTAAGACCAACGCTAAGAATCATAAAAGTAGCTTTGCTTATACTTGCAAGAGGAAATCTTATGACACGTTCGCTTGAACGCAGTGTCCCAAGCCTTTGGTGTTGGCCCTTGGCACTCGTGCTTTTCGGCGGAAGCAGTCTAGCTTCTGCGAAAATTTGGACCGTTAAAGCTTCGGCCAATTTGGAATTTGATGCCCAGGAAGCTCTTCTCCAAGCCGAGCCGGGTGATACGATTCAATTGCCAGCTGGACGCTTCAATCTCAATCAGGAATTGAGTATCACGACGCCTTTTCTGACCTTGAGAGGCGCCGGCATGAATCAAACCACTCTGGTGTATGGAGCCAATGCGGGCGGCCCGCAGGCGATTATATCCTATGCGGATCACACCACAGTGGAAGACCTCGGGGTTGAAGATCATCCGGGTGATGGTATCAAGATCATCGGCGCCGACGGAGCTACCATTCGCCGTGTTCGCGTCGAATGGACCAAACGCGGCAGCACGGACAACGGCGCTTACGGCCTTTATCCTGTCGAATCGGGTAACGTGCTTGTGGAAGATAACGTGGTCATCGGCGCTTCGGACGCCGGCGTCTATGTGGGTCAATCCCATGATATCGTCGTACGTCGCAATCGGGTTGAATACAATGTCGCAGGCATTGAGATTGAAAATTCTCAGCGCGCGGACGTCTATGATAATACAGCCACCAATAACACCGGCGGCGTGCTGGTCTTTAACCTACCCAATCTTTTAGTGCAGGGTGGACGCGGGACTCGCGTCTTTCAAAACTTTATCTACGAAAATAACTACAAGAATTTCGCTCCTCCTGGCAACAGCGTGGCAACAGTTCCGCAGGGAACCGGCATTCTCGTTATGAGCAATGACGATGTGGAAATCTTCCGCAATACCATCGAGCGCCACAACACAACCAGTATCGCCCTTGTCAGCTACAACATCACCGAGCGGGTCATCGAAGACCCCAAATACGATGCTATTCCGGAACATATTTGGATTCATGACAACGTCTTGCGAAAGGCCGGTGCTCTGGCGCTTATCGGTGGCAATCAGTTGGGCTTGGTCGCCGCAGCTCTGAACATTCCTCACAAGGTTCCTCATATCACCTACGATGGCATTGGCGCTCCCGATGGCAAAGGCGGATTCCTACCTGCTTCTCTCACCGGCGAGCAAAGAATCTGCATCGGTTACAACGAGCAAGACGGTGGTGATAAGTCATATTTTGGCAACATGAACCTTTGGAAAAAACTCTGGTGGTCGCCCTTCCCTGGACAGATCAATCGTGACCTGAGCCCTCACGATTGCAGTCATCCATCTTTAGCCGCTGTTCAGCTGGCTCCCGTTCCCGCAGTCCCAGATCCTGATTCTGATCTCCCTTCCCAGGATGACATCGACGCTCTCTGTCAACCCTCCGAAGACAGCGTCAACTGGAAGGCCTTCACGGTGAACTGCCCTAAGATCAGTGACTACAATCTTTTCAGCGATAACGAAAATCCGCTATCAAAGCCCGTTGAAGGTGGTTTTCCCTACGAACTCACCACTCCCTTGTTTTCCGATTATGCGAGCAAAGAAAGAGTTTTGTTCCTGCCCCCAGGAACCAAAGCAGGCTATCAAGCCAGCCAGACTTTCACTTTGCCCATTGGCACCATCATCGCCAAGACCTTCTACTTTCCTAGTGATCTTCGCAATGCAGCTTCCAGTAAAAAAATTGTCGAAACACGTCTTTTGATTCACCGAGAAAAAGGCTGGAAGGGATTGGTCTACAAATGGAATGATCAAGGCGAAGCTTCGATCATTCAGGGTGGATCAGCAGTCGATGTGAAGTGGACTGATGAAAAGGGTCAAGCTCGAAGCAATACCTACCGAGTCCCCAACCTCGCTCAGTGTGTGGGCTGTCACTTGAATGGCGAGCCCATAGGCCTGAAGGCCGGCTATCTCAACAAATCAGGACATGGCGACCTCGCCAATCACAATCAATTGGAATATCTGGCTGCCGCTGATCGCTTGACAGGATTGCCTGATCAGCTGCAAGGCGTTCCTCGCTATCCAATTTGGAATGATCCGAACTCGGGAACACTTGCCGATAGAGCCCGGACCTATCTAGATATCAACTGCGCTCATTGCCATAATCCAGCAGGTAAGGCCAATACATCGGCTCTATTCCTTAACCTGGGTCAACCAGAAGGGGTCAATTCTGGTTTGTGCAAGCCACCGATCGCAGCAGGTCGAGGTGCCGGTGGAACCCTGTTTGATATCGTTCCGGGTAAGCCAGAAAAATCACTTGTCATCGATCGCCTCAATTCAACCAAAGCTGCCGTGAAGATGCCAGAAATCTCCAAGACTCTGGCTCATGCGGAAGGTGTAGCTGTCGTCTCAGAATGGATAAGATCCCTGCCTGGTGCTTGTAAAGAATAGCTCATAAAAAGCGGAGCCCGTCTCCGCTTTCCCACTCGCTTATTGGTTATTTCCACCCAAACATCCCGCCCCAGACTCCTTAACTTACACTGTAAGTATAAAAAGAAGCAACACAACCGTAATTACTTACATTGTAAGTAATCGCAACTTGAGCTGACATAGCCGATTTCATATCTCTAGAGAGCATCGATACAGTCAAAGCTTCTATGAAAGGTCACTTCATGAACCATTTGTTTCTTTCGCGCCAAGCGCTGCGAGGTCTGGCTCTACTTGCCGGATTCATCCTGGCAAGTTCCGCTGCATCAGCCCAATCCGGCTATGACCAATTGAAGTCATACATGAGTCCGGAAGAAAAGCTGGGCAGTGACATGTGGTACAAGGCAACTGCTGGCAATAAGAGACATCACAGTTATGTCTTGCAGCAACGTTTAGAGGCGCCCATCGATTGGTACAGAATTTTCGGTTCCAAAACTAATGGCCAGAGGTTCAAGCAATTTGGTCTGATCACAGATCCTGACTGCAAAAAAGGCAATGAAGCCAGCTACGGCTTCGATATCTGTGAAGGTGACGAAGAGCTGCTGAAATTCGTCGGCAAACAAGGCTATCGCGACCCCGCCTGTGATATCAAAGGTGTGCCAGGTCTGGAAAACGCTTGTCAAATGGAGTTCGGCACATCCACCGGAGCTCTTGGCTTTCGTAAATTTCCCAATCCAAAATTCAAAAAGGCCGCGTGGAAAGGCTGGGAGAATTACAATTCCCATGATCCCTCCGTCGAACCTCCTTTCCTGTTTGGAACAAGCTGTGGTTCATGCCATATCGGATTCAATCCGAATAAGCCACCTAAAGATCCGGAACATCCAAGCTGGGAAAACATTGATGGAACTGTCGGCAACGTCTTCCTCGATAATACCGCAATTTTCACCTCTGGTTTCGGCACCAAAGAGCTCTTTTATCAGGCTCTGACTCATGTAAGACCAGGCACGACGGATACTTCAGCTGTTCCCAACGATCAGCTTCATAACACAGGAACATTCAACGCGATCTTGAACTTCGACAAAAAACCGACCTTTGTCGAGCAAGTGGCCCGTTGGCGCCGTGATGCAGAAACCCGTCAATGGGCTTTCGCCAGTAAAAAAGAACCGGTTATGCACATCCTGAAAGGCGGCGAAGACAGCGTTGGAGCTGATCTTGCTGTTCTGCGCGTCTATGTCAACATCGGCATGTGTTCCGAGGAATGCTGGCAGAATAATCTGACGAATCTGAAGCAATTCAGCGGCGCGGGCCTGAGCCAAAGACCCTTCGACATCGCTCAGTGTCGCCGTGATTGCGGCAACTGGAGAGCCATGGAAGATCGCGTTGATTCCATGGTGGCCTTCCTGATCAAACGCCGTCCAAGCGATTTGAAAGATGCAGTGGATGCTGAAGGTCAAAGTGTTGGCGCAAAGCATCTTGAAACCGTTAAGGCCACCTATGACTCGGCCTACTCTGCGGAAGGCGGCGTATTCGAAGCCGGTCGTAAAGTATTTGCTCAGAACTGTGCTAGCTGCCATTCCAGTCTCAAGCCACGATTGCCTGGTCAACCTCGTGATGAAGCCTTCTTCCTCGCTCAAGACTTCCTCAAAGCGGACGCCAATGGTGTTCGCGTGGATTGGTTAGGCAACGACGAAAGAACCGATGCGTCCTTGGTCGGCAGTAACCGTTGTCGTGCTCTTCATGACAACCACAGCAAAGGTCATATCTGGGAGCAATTTGCTTCGGAAACTTTTCTAAGCGCAGCGACTCCAAGTGGAATCCCAGAACTCACTGGCAAAGAAGGTGGCGGTCGCGGTTACTACCGAAATATCTCTCTGCTTAGCCTTTGGGCTCATGCTCCCTTCATGCATAACAACGGCATCGGACCAGAACAATGTAGCCCGAACTACCGCCAAGAGTGGGCATGCGTGCAGCCCGATCCAAGCGTCGAGGGCCGACTGGCTCGCTATGAAGCTTCTATGAAAGAACTTCTCTACCCAGAAACGCGTATCGAAAAAATCGCCAAGACCACGGAAGATATTGGCATCAGTTTTACGTTCCCTTTAACAGACAAGAATATTCCCTTTCCTTTGCAGTTAAACATCCCCAAAGGCACTCCGGTTGGTCTGATTGGCAGCTTGAATATCAAGGAACTTGTGAACGGTCAGCTGAAAGACTTGAAGGGCCAAATGGCTGGAAAAACAGCTCCCGAGGCGGCTCTTATCCTAACGAATCGAGTGGATTCAATCCTTGCTAGCAAAGACAAATTGATCTCGACTTTGAGCCAGTACAGCAACTGTACTGATCTCGTTGAAAACAAGGGTCACACTTTCGGCGCCGAACTGTCAGATCGTGAAAAAACTGCTCTCACGCAGTATCTGAAAAACTTCTAAGATACAGGACTGGACATACCTATGAAAATTCTTAGCCTTGCTTTAGTGCTCTTAGCAACTGCCCCGCTGGCCTCAGCTCAAAGCGTTTACCCATACCGCTTTAGTGACTACCCAAAGCTGAGCCAGGACGAGCGCGAAACTTTTACTATTGAATCGCTCCAAGCTAAAACTCAACTCGAGTTGGATCTTCTCTATTCACAATTGAGTGCCGGTCCAATTCCAAGTGGGCCTTACGATGGATTTGTGAAATTCGATGAAAGCGGCGAAAACGATGTGGAACGCATCCTTGCGCTCGCTCTGCCGATGCAGCTAGAAGGCTGGGTAAAATTGGTCGGTACCAATCTTTGGCGAGGCAAAACCTTCAACAAAGTTAAAGGTACTTTGACTAATCGCATGGGTCTGATCCAAAGGTTTCCAGCCAAGGTTTACTGTGGCCAAAGCATGCTTGATTCCCGCCGGGAATCCATCATTCTTGACTACGCCTATGGCGATACCATTCCAGGCTATATCGATGCTTTTGATTGGCCGATGACTCGCAAAGGCTTGAGCATTCGCGATGAAATTCGCATGGTCAAACCCGGACTCTATCTGGGCCGGGCCTATATCCAAGGTCTCTTTACTTTGAACTTCCTCCTGCACAGTCAGGCCGAAGCGGACAACGCGGAGTGGACAGAAGTCTGCCGCGGATAAGCTTCAGGGGGCTTCGGCCCCCTGATTTTTTTTAGCAAGGAACATACGATGTATAAGCGATTGCTTGGATTAGCTTTCAGTCTTTCTCTACTGGCTTCATGTCAGCCGTCGAAACCTTCGCAATTGAAAGATAGTGTTACCGATCTCCAGGGTGAAACACCTCTCGAAGGTCGCTCGCTGTTCGATCAGATCACGATGGTTCGCGAAGGGAATCAGGTTCTCCAAAAGATACCCTTTCCTTTTGAACAGCTCCGTGCCCAATTGGAAACTAAACTCCAAGCTCCCATGATGGCGACTCTCATACCCAAGGGTCGTTCTTTGCAGCGCCATGCAACATCGGAACCTTTCCGCTATCCTCGGGTGGTTTTAGCAGCTATCACCGAAGGCTCGGCTCAGGGTGAGAATCTTGGCTTTTTGCTCAAAGATCGCCTTTACCTTGGTTACGTTGAAGCTGCGAATCAGCTGGAAGCTATCAGCTACAATCCGGATATGGGTCGCTTTGAATTTCAAATTATCGATAACTATGGTCCTGGTCTGACACCTAGGGTCCGCTATGCAAGCCGAGCTTTTTGCTTAGCGTGTCATCAAAACGAATCTCCTATTTTTTCCAATCCCTCATGGGATGAGACCAATGCCAATCCCAAAATCCAAGCTCAACTTCTGCAAGCGATCAAATCAGATCGGTACCTTGGAATTCCTATTCGCCAGCTGAGCAACGTGCCGAATGCCATTGATGATGCGACCGATCGAGCCAATCTATTGATTCCATTTCAAAAGCTTTGGAACGCCGGCTGCACCCTCAAGGATGAACAAGCCTCACAGCACTGCCGACGTCTGAGTCTGGAAATGGCGCTCAGCTATCGACTCTATGATCTGTTCGACGACTCGCAGTATGCAGAGCTTAAAACAGCTTATGAGGCTGCTTGGTCTTTGGCCTTTCCAAAAGGTCTGAAAATTCCGCAGAACAATATTCCCAACTTTGATCCGTTTCAGGATTTCTCTGGCAAGAAAGATACGAGTTTCCTAGATCGCTTGGGCGTTGAGGTCAAAGGTGATCTTGAGCGACTAGCCGACGACAAGGATATTCCCGCTGAAGTAGAGCCCCTCCGCGAACGTAAAGAGCCTTTGGAAATTTGGACCACCCAGAACGAAGATGCAGCCCGTCTTATCTTTGCGATTGCTGGTGAATTTCAGACCGCCGACAGGCTCTTTCTGAAGGGTTTATTGCCAAATCCTGCCGATCTTGCCCAAACGCTCGACCTTTTGGAACAAGAGACTCCATCTTTTTTCCAAGCCGGGACCTTTACTCGCTGCCGAACTATCGCGGCTTTGGCTCAAGTCAAAGCCCGCAGTCAACCCGCCTGTGATTTCAGAGATTTCAAAGTCATGCCGCCGGCTCAAA
Source organism: Oligoflexus sp. (assembly GCA_041736645.1). Taxonomy (GTDB): domain Bacteria; phylum Bdellovibrionota_B; class Oligoflexia; order Oligoflexales; family Oligoflexaceae; genus Oligoflexus. The sequence continues at coordinate 57,651 of JBGSTF010000091.1, forward strand.
GCACCGGCCAAGCTTCTACAGGGGACCAGCATGATCCTCGCTTGTCGCTCTTTCGCAGCTATTGCAGCCAATGTCATGGATCTGGACCTTTGAATTTTTTGGAAGGCGACGATGCCACTGTTCTGCAGAACTTGGCCAACGATGCTAAGCTTCATATCGAACGATTGTCTTGGGAGACAAGCAAATCACGCAGCATGCCTCCAGCCAACTCAGCTCCACGTAAATTACTGGAAGCTGCCCCAGCCGACCGAGAGAAAATGATCCAAGTGCTAAAACAGTTGAGCAATCCTCTGTAAGCGGAACCTCTCTGTATTGAAGGTAAGCGGGGCTGTTCTTTTGAGGAGCTCCGCTTTTTTGTGTACGCGGCCTTAGTTTTTCACACGTTCTGCTTTCACCCTCGAAGCCACCAACCCGCTCGCGACCAACCCCAAAGCCAGCCCCTCACTATCTTGATTGACGAGGCTCACGATCGTATAGGGAGACCCTTTGATCAGAGTCAGCCAGCTATAGGCCCCTGTAAAGCCTCCGTTGTGTCCCAGCAACGTTTCCCCGTAAAGATCCCGAATCATGACACCATAGCCGTAGTTATTAGCAGGCGGATTACGAGGTTTACTGAACTCGGCGAAAGTCTCGACCTTGAGCAGGCTGCCGCTTCGCAGAGCGTCAGCAAAGAGCACTAAATCTCCAGCACTTGACACCATACCGCCCGCCGGGCTTCCAAGATCTCTTTCAGCCAATTGCCAGTCTTTAACAAATCCCTGCTCACTCTCGCGGGTATAGGGCTTGGCAAAATTGGGATTTTCCTGGGGAATATTGTTGGCGTGGGAATGAACCATACCCAGTGGCTTAAAAATGTTTTGACTTAGATACTCTGGAAAGCCAAGACCCGAGACTTTTTCAACAATTGCACCGAGCAAGGCAAAGCCCGCGTTGCTATAGGCCCAATCGGTGCCTGGCGCAAACTGAAGAGTATCTTGAATAAAAAGGGGAAGAAACTCTTCGGCGCGTTTCACACCTTTTTTCAACATGTCTGGGGTGCGTTTGTCCAAGAAATCATTCTTCATTCCCGAGCGATGAGACAACAGCATCTCGACGTTCACCTGATCGCGCAAAGGGCCTTGAGCTAGATTGGGAAAGAATTTGCCAACTTTGTCATCGAGCCGAATCTTTTTTTGGTCTATCAACTGCCCAATGGCTACGGCAGTGAACATTTTTCCGAGTGAACTCAAAGTAAACTGCGTATCCAATCGGATAGGAATGTGTTTCTCTCGATCAGCCGCACCCCCACTCACCTGCGCGACTATATCTTTTCCCCTAGCCACGACAACGATACCCGAGTAAATGCCTGCCTGGATCAAACGTTCCGAAGCGTCCTTCATCTGCTTTTGAAGCTGAATATCCGTCATGCCTTTAGGCATCGCAGGCTCCGGCGGATAGGCCGGTGGATTCTCGAAACCATCGATTTTAGAAGGCTCATGGCTTATGATTCCGAGTACAACCCAGGTCTTGGTTTTACGGCCTTGGCTCACCACCTGCAATTCATCCGGGCTATTTTTGCGGAGTTCGATAAAATCATACCCACCACTGCTCTCACAATCCCGGACGATTTGCTTAGCGTAGTCGTCTGGATGAATGATTTTGAGACTTTCCTTCGATAAGTTCTTTTCAAGCCAAGTCTTTATTGTTTTCAAATCGGGCTTCAAACACATTTCAGCCAACTGGGCGAGCGACTGTCCCAATGCTGTTTTGGGCAAAGCAAAAGGTTCTGCTAACAAGGGACCGCCGGTGGAAAGAAGCAAGATCCAGCCTAAAAATAACTTGCACATGATGTCCTGTCCTTTGCTCTTTGAATAAATTGTCAGCCCGGGCTAGAAAATTCATGAGTCCCAGGAAATCAGCTACGCCCTGGAATAATAGCATTCAAAGAGTGGCTTTTGGCAAGCCGCCCTTCAAGCAGGTCCAGGCACACGCCTCATAATTGATGGGATTCAAAAATACCCTGACTGGGCTGCGTCCATCAAGTATCTATGGGATTAGTGCCTCCCTGAAAACTTCGAAACCCTTTGCAAAGATAGCAAAGATAGCAAAGCCATGCTGAGCCATGCCTTGAAGACAAGAATCGCCCTTGCTTCACGCCTTCGTATAGCCAGCACTTATGGTGGATTTGAGTTGATGAGAATCATTCGAAGGCGGCAAGTGAGAGCGGAAGGTGAAACTACCGCATAGATCTTCTATTCTATGGCTGCATAATGGATTACGAATCCAGCCACTCTCTTGCTTCGGTTGGGATGGAGTAGTTCATTATTTTCTAGCAGTTCTGGCTGGATAGCATGATATTCCTTAAACGTGTACTATAATCCATGTTTTAGGTGGTATAACATGGATTATAGTACATGTTCGTTAGTATAATGATTTTCAGGTGTTGTTGCCTAGCGTTGGCTGACATTAGGGCCTGCACTCAAAGTGGCTAAAGTCGTATTGAATAAGTAACGTTAGGACGTCTTTCAAGCCTATCTTAGTGAGAAGGGACGCATCTCACTAAAAACAAGCTTCGTCATGTCGAAGGCATTTTCTGGCGAATTAGACCAGATGTGATGAGTTTCTTTCTTCCGAACAAATATTTAACTTTTTTACAACCTATTATTACTTCAAAAAAATCAAATTATTCTGCAAGAAAATCGTCAGGACTTAGAGTATAAGTCTCAACACTTTCCCTCTTCTGTCGCGTGGTCAGTTCGCGGACCTATCCAGATTCCCCTCGGGAACTTTAAGTTCAGCCGTCACTGGAGCTTCCTCTTTTTGCTTCTCGGCTTCTTTCGGGAAGATCACATCGTCAGAGGTTCCGAACTCACCATCGCCACCGGCGGAGGTAATCTTAAAGTTCTTGAAGTCGACGAGTTCGTACTGGAAAGGTTTACCCCAGGGATCGTTAAGCTTTTCAGCATCGATGTATGGCCCTTTCCAATTCTTTGCGGTCGCCGGAGCCTCAATCAGTGCTTGTAAGCCTTCTTCAGACGTTGGAAAGCGATTGTTGTTGAGTTTATAAATTTTGAGATCGTCGGAAAGCTGCGACAATGCAATGGAAGTAAGATCTGTTTTAGCCTCTTCGTTCCTGTCGAGAAGTTTACTTACAAGAACCGCCATAATCCCTGCCATAAGAGCGATTACGATCAGGATCTCGATAATGGTCATGCCCTTATCTTTTGCTGTTCCAAAAGGTGTGCGAGCAATGTTTGATAGTTGTTTAAAAGTCATAAGACACCTCACCAAATCTTGTTGAAAAATGGCCATTGTTTAGGTCGCAAGTCAGCTATAACTTTCCGACACCCAAAGGTCCCGCAAAAACTATGATTCGCATTATAAAATGCTCCACACAAGCACCATCTTCGGGATTACCCTTAATTCTTTCAGAAGGTTCCGACCGAGCAGTTTGCAATGGCCATGCCATCGACCTTTTCAGCGAAATAAGAGGCTTTTGCAACTTTGACTCAGGTGAATCGCTTCTTCATTCCTGGGCCTTGATACAGAATTTTGAGGAACGGCTAGGTCAAATGAGAATGCGTGAGCATTTCTTTTGGCGGTCAAGAAGCGGATTTTTAGGATGTTCAGTGGCATTCAAAATAGTTCATACCTCGCAGTAAGAACTTTCTTGCTTCGATTTCTCACAAAATTAAAATCCCTTGAGCCCTCCTCTTAAGCAGCCTGATTCAAAGCTCTATATGCGGAGTTTCTCCCGGAAATCGCCAAAAAAGTCCTCTCTACAGTCTAAGTTCCCATTCCAATCAAAATTGCAACTGACTCTAGACTCAATCCTTTTCAGGTTTTTCTTAACTTTCCAGAGTCTCGAGCCGATAGCAGGCCGCTTTCGTTGTCGTGGACGTCTGAGGGGGGACCAATCATGAAGAATCGAGTGAATGAAGTGTTAGCTCCGGTTTTCATTCAAAGAATCAACTGGGCTAGCCAATCCAGCCCTAGGCGTAATCTTTGCGGATCCTGGATCAAGCTTTTGCTCCTGATATCAGTCACGGGGCTTAGCGCTTGTCATAAGGCATCCAAACACAGTCGCGAAGTTGCTCTTGCACAGACTCCCACGGAAACACCCAATCCGATTAACGGCGATGCAAAGCCAGCTTTGAGTGTGAAGCTACCGGATCTTTTGCGTACCAATAAAGAGTCTCTGATCAAAGCCCAAACCACAGGTGCCAGCAGTTGGGAATGGTCACAGATTTCTGGGCCTGGTAGTATCAGCTTCCAAAATCTTTTTGAAGCCAACACGACTGTGCGTGCCGACAAAGATGGTGTGTACTTGATTCGACTGACCGTTCGCAATGAACAAGGGCAAACGGCATTCAATGAAATGACTTTGCAATGGGATACGGAAGCCCCCACGGTGCTTATCAGCCAGGAAGTCCGAGCCTTCCAATCGCTTATTTTGGACGGTAAAGTCGGCTCAGACACTGCAAAATTGGAGTGGAGCCAGGTTTCTGGACCCGGCAATATCGTCTTCGAAACCAAAGATGCAAAGTCCACCCGAGTGACCGCTCCAGTGGATGGCACTTATACCTTAAGACTCACGGCCGCCGATGATCTTGGCAATCAGCGCTTCGCCGAGATGCAATTGATCTGGGATTCTGTCGCCCCAACCGTGAGTGTTGGTCAGGATATCATCACCAATCAGGAAGTCCTAGTCAACGCCATGAGTGTTGATGCCGTGAGCTTTGCTTGGAGCAAAATCTCTGGACCAGGAGCCATCACCTTTAGCTCTGCAACGGCCGAGGATACTTCGGTCAAAGCAAGCGTTGATGGAAACTATGTGCTTCGACTGACCATCACCAAAGCCAGTGGAGCGACAGCCTTTGACGATTTGATTTTAACCTGGGACACGACGCCTCCGTTGGTCTCTTTGGGTATGGATCGAAGCAGCCGCTATCGGGCAACGGTCGATGCGGTCACCGAGGGTGGGCTCACCTATCGCTGGTCACAAAAAGCCGGTTCCGGTATTGCCATCTTTTCCAATCCCAATAGCGAAGACACATCGATCACCACCAATCTTGCTGGAAACTATGAGTTCGAGCTGCTTGTTACGGACCAAGCAGGAAACTCGGCGAGCGATCGTCTCATCATCAGCTTTGAATATGACCTTCGAGTGCTTGCCAAACAGTTGAGTGGCGGAGGATCGGGAACCTGCGCCGTCCTTGACGATGATTCTCTGAGCTGCTGGGGCTATAATTATGAAGGTGAACTTGGCTACGGTGATAACAAAGATCGCTATATGCCGCCAGCCTTTGGCTTGAATATCGGATCTGGCAAAACAGCTGTTGCTGTTTCCACTGGATATGCTCACAGCTGCGCAATCCTCAACGATAGCAGTGTCAAGTGTTGGGGGCAGAATGCTTTTGGCGAATTAGGCTACGGTGATCAGATGCCGCACAATATGCCTCCTGCTCAACCCATCAATCTGGGAACAGGTCGGACAGCCAAAGCTATCGCCACAGGATTTTCCCACTCCTGCGCCCTGCTCGACGATGCCAGCATCAAGTGCTGGGGATCGAATGGTTCAGGACAATTGGGTTATGGTGATTTTAAGAATCGGCTGATTCCACCGCAAACCTCGATCAATTTGGGCGCCGGTCGAACAGCCAAGTCTATCAGTTTGGGTGCCTATCACTCCTGTGCGACCTTGGATGATAACTCGATCAAATGCTGGGGTAGCAATGCCGATGGTCAATTGGGTTATGGTGATCGGTCGACTCGATCAGCTCCAGCAGTGAATAGCTTGTCTTTTCCGGTTGGACTGAGTGTTGCTTCGGTAAGTGCTGGCCACTACCATACCTGTGCGATCCTGAGCGATAGCAGTCTGCGGTGCTGGGGACGGAATAGCAACGGGCAGCTGGGTTATGGCGATCTCACCGGTCGCAGTGCACCCGCTGCCAGCGCGGTGGAATTCGGAACCTCCGCACGACTCCTATCTGTTACGGGCGGGCTGCTCCACAGCTGTGCCTTGTTTGATGATGGTTCTTTGCAGTGTTGGGGCGACAATGAGGAAGGCCAATTGGGCTACGGTGATAATCAGAATCGATTGGCGCCGAGCCAAGTTCCTCTGAGCATCGGCAATGGCAGAGTCGCACTTTCACTCTCTGCCGGTCGCTTGCATAGCTGTGCCTTGCTTGACGATCGCTCCTTGAAATGTTGGGGCAGCAATGGTTATGGACAGCTTGGCAACGGCAATACCAATAACCAAACAGCTATACCGACTCGATCCATTGAGTATGGAAATAAAACCAGCACATTGGTGACTCAAAGATAATCAATATGTGCTGTGGACTCACTGTGCTGGCGAACTATGTTGCCAGCACACTATTTTTTCCCCCCTTCGTTCTGGTGAATCCAATCCCAATGAATGCTGTTTCGAATTGTCAAACCTTGGGAGGTTTTACGGGAAATATATCCACTGCACGCAACAGAAAGAGTGACATTTCGTCCTTTTCCAAGCATTTCGATCGCGATGTCGAAATTCTTTGAATTCCATTCAGGATTTTCGCTCCATTTACACTCGATCAAATGGGTTTCGTTGCCATACTCGATGACAAAGTCGACTTCGTGACCAAAATGATCCCTAAAAAACGCTATGCGAGGACGAATGGCTCGATTCTGAAAGCTTCTAAGAATCTGACCATAGCAGTGGGCTTCAAAAATTTGTCCAAGGAGAACCGAAGTTTGCAGTTCTTCCTTACTTCTTATTCCCGCAAGTGTGCACTGCAGACCAGTGTCGGTGAAATAGAATTTAGGGGTTTTGATGAGTCGCTTGCTAAGATTCGTATGAAACGGCTCAACTAGGCTGATAATATGAGTTGCTATCAATGCATCGAACCAAGATTTGGCCGTAGACGCACTTATCCCTAATTCTGCAGCTAATGGATTGAGAGAAGTCAGTTGACCGGCGCGCAGGGCACATAGGCGCAAGAATCGATCAAACTCTCGCTCATGTCGGACAGACACCAATTGTCGAACGTCTCTTTCGATATAAGATGCAATGTACGATGAGAAAAATCGTTCTGGATTTCGTCCATCGCGATGGAGTTCAGGAAATCCACCCCGCCACATCAAATCAAGGAGTGCGGGGGTATCGACTTCTTTGCCATGAAATCGTTCAATTTCAGCGGCTGAAAGTGTCGGCAAGTCGATAATAGTCACGCGCCCAGCAAGACTATCACTCACCTCTCGCATCAGTTCAAATCGCTGCGAACCCGTGAGGAAATATCGACCTTTTCTAGCACGTTCGCGGTCAATTTTGCTTTTGAGAATTCGAAAGAGCTTCGGTGCGTACTGCACTTCATCAATGATGACAGGTTCTCCCATTCGATCCAGAAGCTGCTCCCCGGAATTTTCAGCTTCTTCAGCATTTCTGGGAAGATCCAGAGATACGAACTTAGCTTCTGGACGAAAGTGCTCGAGGAGAGATGTCTTGCCCGTTTGCCGCATTCCTGTCACTAAAATGCATGGGGTCTCTTGGCTGATAGCCTCCAGAATGTCCTCAATAGATCTTTTAATCCACATAGTTGTAATATCTCCAGTTCAACTAGAGATATTCTACACTTTTTAACTATTATCAACAAGGGCTTGAGAATGCTCCGGGCGGGTCCAAACGCTTGTGGGCTTATCCTTGCCTCGGCTTTAAGCTTCAGGAAAAATTCACTAAATTGCCAGCCTCGGGATTTGATCCGCGGTCGAATATCGCTGCTTGACCCCCACCTCAAGCTCCTGTAACACAAGCATTCCTTGGGCTTCCATCACAAGCCCTCCTCCCTCTTGCAGGAGCACAAAGATGATTTCTTATCTTGGCGTAACCATTGATGAACTTGTTCAATCCTTAGAGTCTTCGTTCGCGTTCACCGATGACCGAGAAGATCGCGTCTTGGAAGAGACCATCTATTTCGAGGAAGGTGATGAAGAAGAACTCTTGACGGACGACGTTGAACTCGCCGCGACTGCTGAAGACAGCGAAGATGACGAAGACTTTGAAGACGATGAATTAACAGAAGTTTTTGTCGATGATGAAGGTCTTTTGCACGCCTACGGCCAAAACGTACCTTTCGCTGTCGAAACCGCACTTGAATTTTTGACCGACTATATCGTCACTGACGACATCGATGAAGACTGGTTGACTCTTGACCAAGCTCGCGGCGCGATACTGGCTTTGAAAGTTCTGTTGCCGACACTGGAAGAAATTCCAGAGATCGAATGCGGCTACAGCTTCAGCATCACTCGTGATGCCACAAGCGGTTTGCCAAGCTTCGTCAGCATGACAGCTTTGAGCCTGGAAACCCCCGTCACCGAAACTTTGACTCATAGTGCGACCGCCTACGAAGGCGTTGTCACGGATAGCACAACTTTGGTCGATCTGTTCGAAGCGGCAGGCGTACCCAAAGAAGAATTCGAAGTCCTGGCTGATGTGCTTTCCGAATCCATCTTTGCTTTGAGCGACGAACAGTGCGGAATCGTTATCGATGCCAAGGCATTCACTGAAGCTCTCGCTAAGGTCAGCGCTGACCCGAAACGTTTGACCCTCGTTGAAAATCCAAGCACTGATCCCCAGCACTAAGACCGATCAACCTCGCCTTCGGGCGAGGTTTTCTGCCCATCTCCCGTCCCGCCCATAGCCAAACACCATCTCTGCAGCAAAACTCACAAGCCTCCGTCTTTAACGTGCCGGTGACCGATACACGCGCCATGGTCTCTTACAAACATGTTGGCGCACTCAGTCCTTTGTCGTGAAGAGGTGTCTTTTGAAAAAAACATTCTTAACTTTGCTGTTTTTCCTCATGGTGGGCGCATCTGGTCCAAGCTTTGCTCAAACAGCTGCCAACTCGCAAGCCCTGATTTCAATTCAACAGGCAAGAATTCTGAATCTGGAAGCGCAGCTCAAGCAAATCACAGGCTCAGTTCCGCGCCTGATTCGAGCCGATTTTACAGGCGGCTCCAGCCAGGGCCCAGCTAACTGCCAGGAAAGCTGCTCGCAAAAATCAGCCTCCTGTGTGGGCGTGAAGCATCTAGAGTTTTACGGTGGCGGAGGATTCTCTGGTTCCTATTGGGCAGCCAGAACCTGTGACTACAAAATCTGGTCAAATGCCCAATGTCTCTGCTCGATCTACGATAGCTGGCCAGCTCCGTGAGGAAGCAGGCTTCAATGGCCAGCCATGAGAAAGAGCACGTTACGAGCCGTCATCACCATAAGAACGATCGATCCCATGCTGAAGAATACAAAGCGGACGGGAACGAAATTCACGGTGCATTGAATGAAGGAATGGATCACTCGGATGACGACGTAGGCCCATGCTAGCTGCAAATTCAATGGATCGCTGAGTCCGGCAAGAAAGCTGAAAAACATCAAGGCATAGAACACGGTTGGTTGTTCGTGCAAGTGATTGTAGTTGTCGGCGATTTGCTGGACCGAGGTGGGCAGAACATCCAGATCGGCCTTGCGTTTGATGCGCTTGACGTCAATGCGCGCCTTGTTCATGGCTGGAATTCGAGTGGCATACATCCAACACCAAATGACAAAGGTCCAAATCACCAAAGCTAATACAGGCAGCAGAAACGCTTTCATCCCATCCCCTTTTTGACAACAAAGTCTTTCGAAAATCTTCGCTCTGTTAAACTCCAGTTGCATTGAAATCGCAATCAAGCTTTTCCGAAGAGTCGCCAGGAATTCAGGACGATTTTGCTCAGCGGAACTTTGCAGCACAGGCTTTCACTGTCAGCCCTCCACCGCGCCAATAACAACAAAAACAATATTTCTTGCCAAACGAGGCCGAGCTAGGCTAGATAGAGAATGACTTTAGATATTGAAATATATACATAATTTAATAAATATCGATAAACATGTCGGAATTTGGAAAAGTGATGAAGGCTGCTCGACTGAATACCCGTCGCCTCAAACTGCTCGATGCCTCACTCAAGGTTTTCGCGCGCAAGGGATTTCACCAAACAGCTGTGAGCGACATCGTCGATGCCTCCAAAATTGGCCATGGCACATTCTACGGCTACTTCGCATCCAAGACTGCGGTGTTTAAAGCCCTCCTGGAAAGCATCTACGAAAAGATTCTGATGCAGCTGATCGCTGAACCTTTCAATGCCTGCCAATCATTAGATGAATACCGCGCTCAGCTTCTGCGTATTGGGGACCGATTGTTCGAGCTGTTTCAAAAGCAACCCGAATTGGCTCGTGTGGTTTTCTATGAAAGCTGGGTGGCGGAAGGCGATATCACGGCATTGACTCAAACAACCTTTGAGGCCTTCAAGCACTTCACCCAGATGTATCTGAACCACGGCGTGCAAAAGGGTTACCTGAAGCCAGATATCGATACCGAAACAGCGGCTGCGGCCATCAATGTCATGCTTTTTGAAGCGATGAAATCCGTGCTTCGCAGCGACCAGCCCGAATTGGAATTTAGTAAGTGGAAACGCGTTGTACCATCGATGATCATCGATGGCCTCGGCGCTCAACAGTGAGAGGTGGGATATGGTTCAGGTCGATATTTTTTGGAGTTATGGAATCGGAGCTGGCCTTGCCGTCGCGGCTCACAGGCAGATCCAAAAGCAGAAAGAGGACAGCGCTTCCGTCTGGAAAAATGCCTTACGCTCGCCGTTTTTTACCAAAGCTCTGCTTTTCCTAGGTTTGGTCTTTGTGCCTTCGGGATTTTGGCTGCTTTGGCAATTCAGCAGCTGGGAAACCATGCACGCCGCTGGTCGCGATCTCCCCGTATGGCTGGTCGGACTCTTTGCCATCACCAATGTTTCGCAAGGCGTCTTGGGTTTCGTGATCTGTCACTATCTGATTCGTCGGGGCAGCCTTTATGCGGCTTGGTTGAATTTTATCGGTGCCTATTTTGGAATGTTTTTTATTTTGGTCCACGGCTGGGATGGCAAGGGCTATCAGCGTTTTTTCTCGCCTGATCGAGAAGCCTTTGAATCCTGGACCTGGCAAACAGCAGGATCCTGGTTCACTTCCGATGTCGCTTTCACACTGTACGGAATGGGCGTGATCCTGATCCCTGTGCTCGGAGGCATGACCATCGGCTGGGTCCGGGAAGGTCTGCGAGAAACTGGCAGAAATGATGCGCCCCTGGCGACGCTTGGCGGATTTTTAGGCTCGATCTTGGTCTTTGCACTCGGCCTTGCCATTGTCTCAAGCGTTGCCTTGATTCAATTGGGACTCATTCCGGGTACTCTTTGCAGCGTCTTGTTCATTCTGGTCCTGACGCATAAGCGTTGGGGACTGGGACCCTGGTTCTATCGTTGGATGACCTTTGAATCAAGTCCAACGCTGCAAAAACAATAAGACCACTTTGGCAATCATCTACATTGGGGAATGAGCCTCACTCTCTCGCTCCCTGAAGCCTTTCTTATGCAGAATTTCATCGATCCGCGCCCGGTGATTTTTCTCCCAATGCTCCAGGGTTTCAGCAACGTCCTTGGCTGCGCGAGTCACGGCCTGCTGTAAAATTGCATCCACCTGGGATCTTTGGATGACGACAATGCCTTCTTCATCAGCGACAACGATATCACCGGGTGCAACCTCAACCCCACCGCAGACGATGGGTATATTCAGGTCATCGATAGCATTTTTTCCAGCAGGAATCGGGCTGACTCCCCGCCCGAACACAGGGAAACGATTCTGCCTCGTCTCGGCTAAATCGCGAATGACTCCATCCAAAACAAAAGCCGCGATTCCACGTTTGTGGGCCACGGAACAGACATTGCCACCGGCCAATGCATAATTGGTATCACCCGATTCCACGACGATTATAGAGCCAGGGGGCGCACGATAAATCGCGGCATGCAGCATCAGGTGATCGCCTTTTTCGCAGTGTACGGTAAAGGCTGGACCTGCAACGCGAGGCATCCCAGACCAGAGAGGACGGATACCAAAATCCATAACCCGATCTCGGGTGAGAAAATCAGCCAGGGTGGTCGGTGAAAGCTGTAAAAAGTCTGTGACATCTCTCATGATGACCTCATTGCTTTGAAGTGGATCGGTGATGCTTTGTCCCAGAGAAATTACATGAATCGGGCGAGACCTTCACTTCGTCATTTGCTGCAGATTGCTGCGTTGCGTCATTAAAGCACTAAGTTGCTCGTAATATCCTGCTTTGTCCGCCATCATTCCTTTAAGAAACTATGCTAGACTTGCCACAAACATGAGAAAGGAGCTTGCATGAGCAGAAGTAGAAAATTGCTTGGGGTGTTGCTTTTAGGTTTGCTCGTAGCGCGCTGCAAAACGACTCCCATGTCCCAACTGCAAGACTCATTGATCACTCAGAGCGAGATTTCTGCCCCGTTCGCTCAGGGCGTCCAAGACGGCGTCAATTGGCAACTCCGACTCAACCGAGGCCAATGCTCGCATCCGCCTCATCCGAAGACTTGGTGCACGGCCGCCGATGACAAAGCCCGAATCGCCAAGGAAAGCGGCACGGAAGCCACCCTGCTGTCTTGGATTCGAGACCCGGACACCCAATGGATTAAATTTTCGTATATGACCTTTGGCAACTCCGAAATTGCGGAGGCTCTGTGCCAGCGGGCTCAAGCGGAAGACTTCAAGATCGACGTTTTTCTGAAGACAGATATGGTATTTCCACCTGAAAATGCCTCGGGTCCCTACAAAAAATTGGTCGAATGCGCCAATGGCCGGAACTACAACATCTATCCTCGTGGCCAAAGTTGGCTCAATCATGCCAAGATTTTTATGGCTGGGGGATCCCAGAAGGCTAGGTTCACCTCATCGAGTGCCAACCTTTCAGGCAGTGGCACCAGCCTGCACTACGACAACTGGTTGATCTTGGAAACTCCCTTTGACCACAAATTGGCCCAAGCCAATCGCTGTTTTCTGGATGCTGTGAAAGCAGGAGGGGAATCACTCCATGAAAACTTGCAGCGAGTCGGCGATCAGCGTCTAGCATTGACGGCAGAAAAAAATAGCCTCACCAAACAGCTCGAAGCCCTTGGTGAAAACAAGGATCCTGCGCTGAAAGAAAAGATCCGCTTGCTCGAAAATCAACTCCAGATACGTCAAGACAAGGGCAAAATACTCTTGGCCCAAGAATCCTGCATGCAAAGCTTTGCTTTTGCCAAATCGGATTCGATACAATTCCTGGCTACCCCTATTCCGCAAAAACGCCAGCAAGTGGTGGACCGATTGAGCGAATTGATTGATGGCAGCCAAGCCACAATTCAGATTGCCGCCCACAAAATCACCAAACTGGAGGGCACAAGTCTGCCCATCGTCGACAAGTTGCTGGCCCGTATGAAAGCTGGCGTCAAAGTTTCCATCGTGTTCGACGATGATACTATACTTCGCTATAAAAACCTCGGCCCGATCACTGGACAGCAGGTTGGCCCGCAAGAGGTTGATGCCTTCGTTGCGCTGCAAGACGGCGGCGCTTCCATCAAGTTCCTCGATACCAATGAAGCTGACTATGCTCTGATGCACAATAAATTTATGATCTTTGATGGTAAAACCATCTTTACCGGGGCTGGGAATTT
>JBGSTF010000124.1:0-16317 GCA_041736645.1 Oligoflexus sp.
CCTGAGCTTTCAGCCGGAAGCTTTGCAACAGATCGCTACTCTCGCTGCACAGGAAAAAACCGGGGCACGGGGACTCATGACAGTGTGTGAACGAGCTCTGCGAGCCTTTAAATTCGAACTCCCGTCCACTTCGATTCGGCACTTGAAAGTCACTCCAGAGCTACTCGACAACCCTCAGGTCTTTTTGGAAAAATTGCTCAAACAGCACGAGGCTGGTTATCACTGACCGAAGCAAGACTGTAAATGACTCATATCATTGATTAAATAGGCTTCAAGCCGCATCCCCAATCAGCCGATAAGATCCCAAATGAATTGGGGTTTTCATGGCTGGACGTAAATACAATGCAACTGAAAAAGCGGCGATCTTACTTTTAACGTTTGGTGAAGAACTGGCTGCGGAAATTTTTCGCGGGATGGATCCTCACGAAGTTCGAACTGTTGCGGCAGCGCTGAGCCGTATCGGTAAGATCGAGCAAGCCGACATCGATAGCATTGTTCAGGAATTTCTCGGTATTCTGAACAAAAAAACCACGGGCATGGATAAAGACACCGCAGGATTTGCTCAAAAAGCCGTTCAACTGGCTTTCAAGGGTGAGCAGGGTCAAAGACTTTCTCAGCAACTCGGCAAAGGTCCGGTAAAGATGCGGGCACTCGACATTGCTGATGCCCATACTTTGAGTCGAATTCTGTCCCTGGAGCATCCACAAACGATTGCGATGGTTTTGGCTCATGCTACTTCGGAAAAAGCGAGCGCGATCCTGATGCTCTTGCACGAAGCGCTTCGCACTGAAATCATGATACGCTTGTCTAAATTGAATCCTATCGACCCTGAAATAGTCGCTGAGATAGATCAGCATCTGCTCCAGGAAATCGAGAGAATGGGTTCCGTGCATCAGAGAAAACTCGGTGGATCAAAAAAGGTCGCGGACATTCTCAATCACTTGGATAAAGAAGGACTGCGACTGTTAGACAAGATCGAGGAGCGCAATCCTAGTCTTTCCGAATCGATTCGTGAGAAAATGTTTACTTTTGATGATTTAATATTACTGGATTCCCGAGGAGCGCAGGAACTCATCAAGCAGGTGCCACGTGGCATACTAACCCTGGCTTTGCGTGGTGGGACTGATCAGGTAAAAGAACTTTTCTTCCGCAGCATGTCCGAGCGGTCAGCTAAAATGCTGGCTGATGATATCGAAGCTTTGGGAGCGCAGAAGCAAAGCGATGTCTCGAAAGCCCAACGTGATGTACTCAATGAACTTAGAAAATTAGAAGATAGCGGACGTCTGGTCATCGATCGCGACCAAAAACGTCAGGTGAGTTAACAGTAAAGCGGGGAGGGAGTCTATACTCCCTCGGACTAGGCTTCTGCTGCCGGTGCTTGGGCTTTTGGTTTGGGCAACTTGATCAGACCCTCGGCAACCAAAATCTTGACCTTATCCGCGCCATTGATATATTTTCCCCTGGACATGACCGCGTAGCGACCGGAACGCTTTTTGATCAAACGATAGGGTTTTTTGTCAGTTTTTGCGGACTTCGAACTCTTCGCTGGTTTTTTTTCTGCCATAAAATGATCTCCTGTACTGAACCGAAAATGGTTTTGGCCTGACATCATTATATCACGCAGAAAAAAAACCGCTCACCCTCCTAGTCGGAAAGCCACGCAGCGTATATGTTGCCCACCTTGAGTGAAACTCTGAACCGCAGAGATCGCCTTGCTGCCGAATGCCTGTCTTAAGGCTTGCAAAGAATCCTCATCAGGTGTCAGAACAAAACCTCTGAGATCCTGATCCGGTCTGGATACTTGCACCAGATAAGATCCCAATTGCCGGTAAAAATCTGCCGGGCGACTTTTGCCCTCTTGAGCTAGACGCAAACCATAGGGTGGATTGAGCGGCATAAAGATGCGGCCTGAAGAAGGCAAGGGCGTGCTGAAAAAATCTGCACAGCTCGTTATGGCCGTCGGATTCACAGGTAGTTTCTCTTTGAAATGAGTCACATGATCGACAAGGTCGCGAGCCATATCCGAGTCTTTTTCGATCAAGAGAGCCGGAGGTAGACTTGGACTTATGCGCTGTAAAAGTCTTTGCCTAATCGATTGCAAGGTCGCACCCGGAGCAGCAGGAATTTTTTCCAAGAAATTTTCCGGACTCCATAAATAGCTCGGGATATGACCCAGCACCATCCAAGTTTCAAACAGCAAGGTTCCACTGCCAGCAAAGGGAACAGCAATCTGTTCGGGCTTCCAGTCTTTTTGTTCAGGGAGCTCAAAAAACCAGCGAATAGCCGAAGCGGCAAGGCATTCCTGGAGGGGCGCACTGTGTCTGCCTTCCGCTTTATAATGACGATGATGCAAGGGGTAAGGGCCTAAGGCCAGGAACAGACTGAAGCGATTGCCACGTTGTTCTGCCAGCAAATGAAAGTCACTGCCGTCCCGGACAGCAAACCCCTGCTCCAAGAGTTGCTGACTGATCAGGTCGAACAGTTTGCCCTCATGATAAAGGTGACTCTGAAAGGATTGAACTTTCAGGGTAAAGCTCGCCTGACTTGGCAGATATAAATCCGCATCCAGACTTTTCACTGCATGGGTGAGTTCACCAAAGCTGCCTACATGCCGATCGAGAATCTTCCAAAAACAAGCCTGGGCCGTGAGCAAGCTCTGCGGAATTTCCATAAGCTGCCGAAAATCCAGCTGCCTAAGACCGAGTCCTTCCGGATCATCGAACCATTCCGGGGTAAATTTTCCCGGCTGAGTCAGACTCGCCAGTATGGAGCGCAGTTCGCTCGCACAAGCGTCTTTCCAGCCAGGTGCCGGCACTATCCGTGCTTCATGAGCTTCGGCGAGAATACGACGCTTGATTCTTTTTTCCAGGGCTGCAGCTAAAGGAACGGTCAACGGATCACCTTGCGTAGATAGTCTTCCAGAAGATTGTCGGATTCCTCGGATGATTCGCGCTTTTTCAGAGCTCGTACATCGTCAAGAACATCCTCTCGGTAGCGACGATTCACTTGGTAGTCACGCCGGAGATCAACATCACCACCGGCCACCTGATTACCATAGTATTGATCGTTGGTCACCCGTCGACGTCGACCACGCTTGCCCGAATCCTTTTGCGACTGCCTCGCCGCACTTTCGGCCTGCTGCAGCAGCCGACCTGCCATATCAGATGCGGATTCCGCATCGGCAAACTGAGCCTGATTGCCTGAATTCACTGTGGCTTCCATCGCTTCTGTCGCGGCTTTCATACGCTCACCCGCTGTGGGAGAAAGGGAGCGGAGTTGGCCTTCCAATTCCTTCGTGCCCTTGATATTGGAATTCTGATCCATCCGCACCGAAGCCCAGCTGTCTTGCAAGTCCTGTGATTGCCTTTCGGTGGCCTTGTCGAGTTTGGTTGAAACTTGGCTTTGTCTTTTTTGTAGCTCACGCAATTGATTCTGAGCATTGGCCAAACCTTGTTGTCTTTGTTTTTCCTGCTCAGCACGTGAAGCGTCTTCCTTGGCTTCCAAAGCTTCAATCCATTGACGATAAGACTCGACGGTTTGAGACAGCTTCTGCAGGGCATCATAGGTCTGCGGCGGCTTGGTCTTATCCATTTTTTCAATTTGATTTAGGGCTTGAGAAAAAGGCTTTTTCTGCACACTCTCCCATTCCTGGGGATGATGCTGCGGATCCATATGCTTGACGCGCGTGTTCCACCTTTTATGTCTTTCTTCCAAAAAGTTCTGCATACGATCCATCACTTTATCGACGGCGACCTTACGCTCTTCACTTTTTTGTTCCAAGAGTCGACTCAATGTTCTCGCGGCAACGAAGAAATCTCGATCCCGTTCCCGATCGTCAAGCGATTCATGTTCGAAGAGGAAACGGTTCAGATCCTCACTGGTTTGTACCATCATTTCCATGTTGGGTTTTTTGGCCAGCGCTTCGAAGGACTGTTGAAAGACCCTCATTTGATGCCGATCCAATCCGTCAAAGTAAGGGGAATCCTCTGCTTGTTTGGAAACCTTATTGCCGAGTTCCGCGAGATGTTTCGCATTGAAGGCATCCTGTCCTTGCAAACCTCGATCCAGTTCCTGCTTAGCTTCTTGGAGAGTCTGCAGCGTAGCCCGATATCGACCATAGGCACTTGCGACCTTTAAAACAAGAGGCTTGCTGCGCCCGACGAGTGGACCAGCCAAGGCTCGATCGGTGGCCTCGGCAACGATTTCGAGTTCCTGGAGATCTTGCTCCATATAGGATTCAAGCGGCAGACTATAGCTGGTTTGCAGTTCCATTTTATCCTGCGCCAAAACTTCAGAAACCAGCTCCCGGTGTGTCCGTTCACCACTTTTAATAATCAGTTGAACATTTTGCAGCGGATGCTCGGCCTTCACTTCGATTTCAAGAGGCAGAGGTTTGTCATCAGGCCACGGATTATCTGGATCGGCAATGCTGCTTAAACTCACCTGTGGAACAGGCAAGTGCTTCACATGCACATTCGCAGTGGGGTTGCTGCTGGAAAGAGTGCTCAAGAAAAGTTGCGAATCTTCGGTCAAGGCAAAGGTCACCGAGAATCGACCGATAGTTTCATTGCCCTGCGGACCCGGTGCTTTGACAAGACGAAAAGTCTGCAGATTTTTTCCATTGCTGTCTTTCAATTGCAGCATAGGAGCAGATTCCGGAGGAGCGGTGACGAGGACTTCGATCAGGTTCTGTTCGAGGACAGTCAGGTCCAATGTTTTGCGACTGAGTTTGATCATTCCAGGATCGGCGTCGGGCAGGCCTTCGACCACACGCATGCGAGCTCCATACGTCAGACTTAAGGCGGCCCTTTGCAAGGATTGCAGCGCGCTTTCCCAGGCTTGGCCTGCTGTTTGGCTCAATATAACGAGAAAGAATAGGGGCAGGAGAAGGGTTGCCCCTTTCGAAATGAGCAGTTGCCAACCTTCATGGCGATGTCTTTGCAATTCTCCGTCGACCCATTCATTCCAGGCTGGATCAAGGACCTGTTCCTTGCTCAATTGAAAAGCGCTTTTTTTCGATTGGGGATTGCCCATCTCGAGCGACATCAACCATTCGCCCATGGTGCTGAGTCGAAGGGCTTTTTGCCAACCTAACATCAGAAAGACGGCCAGGCTGACGAAGAAAATCGCCAGTTGTTGTCCCCAAGCTTCCGGGCTGACCCAGGCCCAGAGCAAGAATGTGCAAAGAGCTAGAATCCCTCCGCGCAACACCCTGATACAGCTCAAAGCAAAATTGATGTTCCGGCGAAATTGATTCAGTCGCGCTAGCGAAAAGACCAAAGGCGAGGAATCTTCCATAGGCACCGTCTTTATAGGGTTGGTGTCAGACTGCTATGCAGACGCATCCATGGCAGCAAAACCTGAAAGAGTCGTTCCAACTCTTCGGGATCACTGGTGAGCGCGCGAGAACTGATTCCATGCACATCGCAGACTTCAAGCTGCGATGGACTGGGATGCTGAGCAATGAGTTTGTGCAGACGTGAGCTGCTATAGAGCGAATCGTCGATGGGACAAACGATCAGATTCAAGTTGTCGAGAGTCTTGAAAACCTTCGATACAGTGCGAATGGCTTGCAATAATTCCTGAGCAAATTTCGCGGTAATCACCAGGGCTGAATCCAAACCTCGTTCCTTGCTTTCATCACTGACCGGCAGGAAATAGGGCAGAAGAAAGCGCGGCAATCGAGCGCCTGGAAAAAGATGGGCCATGCTGCTGATCAGCATACGGCTGAAAAAAGGCAGAACCGCTTGCTCTTGGAGAATAGGGGCCAGCAGCATGCATCGCTGTGCATACTGCGGATAGGATCTTTGAAAATGCATAAGGATCAGAGCTCCGACGCCCTGTCCGATGAGAAAAGGCATGCGGCGTTGCGATTTATGCCGAATCCAAGCGACGACTTGGAGGAGATCATTGACGAGGTCTTGAAAACGGAGCACATCCCCAGTCAGGGGCATAGAACGTCCATGACCACGTAGGTCGAAACCAAACACGTTGAAACCCTTACGGACTAGGATTCCAGCCGCTGCGGCATAGAGTTCCACATTTTCGCCCAGGTCATGGACGAAGATGACAGGCGGTTGATCACTATTCGGCCGCGCCCAACCCTGCACATAAACAGATGAACCTGTATGGTCGACAGGACAAGAGAATGCCAAATTTTGCGCCGGCTCGTCGTTCACATCATCGGCCCATGGCTGCATCAGGGAAACGGCTCCTGTTCGGCTTGTGTCCAGCTTTCGCGGTCCAAGGCCTAGGTCGGGACGGGGTTGGGTGTCGGTCTGGATGTCCAAATCGGCCCTCCGCTGCGACTTTAAAGGTGTATTGCTAAGATCTACGTTAATAGAATAACATAACGCAGCCCCAGAGCTGGGGGCAAATTTAAAGTCTGCAGGTCTTTGTCGATGGGGGTGTACTGGTTTCGACGGGTATGGCAGTGGGTTTTAAGGAGCATGTCCGGGGTGGGTACGTAACCCGGTTATAAAGGCGTACTAACGAATACTTGCAAACCAAGAATTCGCACTCGCAGCCTAATTAGTCTGCGCGTTGACCACTAGGCTCCAACACGGGTGGAAGACGTATTATCCGTTGGATTACTTGAACAGCTCTCCATCTGTGGGTTGTTCAGGGACACCAATCAGGTTGCGGCCCCGAATGCATGTCCGTGCGCGCTTGGGGCAAGAGGAACAATAACGGTTCTAAGCATGTAGCAGCCTTTATCAACACACATTCGGACGCGGGTTCAATTCCCGCCACCTCCACCACTTTAACCTCCTGAAATTTAAGAAGAAATCAGCGATTCAGAAACCTACCCCGAACAAATCCCGAACATTCGATTTGGGAACTCGTTATCATCGCCCTTTCTCTTGCTTTCTAGCATTCATCCTAATTGCAACCTTTCGCAAAACAGTTGCTTCGAGTCAGGACGCAGAATCTTCCTCTGACATACAATTTTTTTTAACCCTTCCGCGCGTCAAGACATCCGTCACACCCTTCAAATGATCAGGTGCGAGATGAGTATATCGCATGGTGGTTTTGATATCGGAGTAACCCAGAAGCTTTTGAATGTCAAAGGGGCTTACGCCTGACATTGCCAGATGAGAAGCAAAAGTGTGTCGCAAATCATGAAAACTTATTTCCCTGACTCCACGTCTCGTTAATCAGGGTTCACAAAAATTTCATTAATCCTAAACAGAGCAATATCTTCGAGCAAATAATAAACAGTCTCACTTCCGGCTGTGAAGCAAAAATCTTCTTCACAGAACGCTTTCTTCCAAATATTTTCGTGGTTCGGTCCAAGACTTGCGGATGTTGCCTCGAGAACTCTTTTTCGGGTGGTCCCTCTTCTCATAAATGGGCGGAAAGTGGGGCCGCATGGCAAATTTTAGAGAGGCACATGGCGAAAAAGTTAGAGCAAGGGCGAAACGAAGTTTATCGGTGCAGCTTTGAAGCGTAGCCAGCGACAGGTCACGTAGAACAATCCCGTGGACTCTTCATTCCTGATTTCTAAGAAGATGAAACTCGTTTGAAAGTGTGACCAAGGCAAGCGAGCAGCTTAGCGCATTGAAAGCCGCCACCACTGACGGCGAACTCATCCGCTACACAGAGCTTGGATCTGATCCAGTGTATCAGCAGACAGACCTAGACAGTTTGAAGCCAACGAGCCTTTCGGCAACTGCTCTGGGTACGGGAAGAGTAGCGACCTTTTTCGCTTAGTCGGAAACTAAGAGGGTGCAGAGCCATGTGGCGCTGAGTTTGGTCCGAACGCAGAAGGCCTCGATCCCGGGCGTGCTGCCGTTGCTGCCAGAGGACATCACTGCAAAACCTAAGCCTATCATTGAGACGGTGCCGACATCGGAGGTCGATCAGGCGCCTACAGTAGAGTGAGCATCTCTCAGCCCAATTTGAAATGTCCCTGCAAAATCTGGAATTCTTCGAGATCAAGTTTAACCCAAACGAATATTCAGCTAAGTCAGGGCTAATGGTGCTAGGGCTTTGCATGACGCCGTATCACCTCGACTCACTCACCAACCCCAGGATACTTGCGATTCGGGAAAGTCCGCTATGGATATAGACTTGCCGCTCGAATATCAAAATCATGGGAATTGCAAAAAACGACAGGACTTGAAATTTCAGCCCAGAGGTACTGCTTCGGTGCGATCCCCTCGATTTCCTATTTTTCGATCTTCACTTCGAAACAAAGGTCGGATTTGAGCATTTTCACGGCCTAAATTTGATCGCTTCCGCCAGAAGGTAATCCTTCTTTGCCCAAAAGATTGGCGATTTTTTGGACGTTTTCCCGTCCTTTGCCGTAGTCGACAATCGTAGTTCTTAGTTTTGGAAAACTTGAAATTTCAATCTTTACTTTCTGATTTCCTATGTGAATCAGGTGGAGACTGAGCACTTCACCCCAACTTTTCCACGTGATTCCCGTAGTAGCTTTGATTTCTGACTTCGCCTGATTTTGCAATTTGATCTTTGCACCAAATTGATTTAGAGCTTGGATACACTTGTCATAAGCAAAATCCAAGTTAGAAATTAATTCGACGGTAGTGGATTGAACCGGACCCAAATCACCAACGATACCCATTTTTTTGATTCTCAATCTATAGATTGTTCCTAAAATCAGGGACATACCTATGCCGAAAAACAATCCCGAGATAGCACCTGCCTTAATTCCGCTTTCTACACCTGTCGCAAGTCCCACCCGAATACCTTTCAACAATCCGAACGAAATACTCGTATACAAAAATAGTCTCACATACATTTTCATACTTACTCCTGAAATGAAATTGGCCGTATCTTTGATAGCACCAGCAAGCCGCCTGTTTCCCAGAACTATCTCACCATCCACCCCCTCCCGCACAGGCCGGTGTCGCCTGCAGTGGAGTGAGCACCTCTCAGCCCAATTTGAAATGTCCTCGCAAAACCTGGAGATGGTTGGGAAATCACATTCGTATGAAAAGAATATTCGACCAAGGCAGGGTTAAAAGTCCTGGCAAGGCTCAGGGCTTTCCGGTTGGACTACCATTGCTATACCTTCTCCGAAATTTCGGGATGAAAGTCATCCCAAAGGGGGATTTGATAAAACTCACGTTCACGTCGATAACGTTTGGCATACATGCCACCAAATATTGGCCAAAATATAAGCGGAAAAATTAATGAAGGCAGAACAGCCATGAGCGGTGTTTGTGTTAAGTTGGCTAAATAAAATAGGCTTAGTATAACCGGGATCCAAATTGTTCCAGCCAGCAAACCAAAGAACCGCTTATTGTCCTTGTAGCTCGAAAAGTGAGGGGGCTTCAGCTCCACACCTAATGCCCACAGTAGTCTGTGGCTAGGAGGAGCAGAAGGAAGTGTTAAGAAATCCAAGAATGATGGCGGCCTTGTCTTCAAAAAACTTGCTCTTTGACTTTCGACTAGCTTTGTTGCATGGCCACACTTTTCTTTAAAATTCATATGGAGGCTCCAAAAAGGCTAAACAATTCATTCAGTCTCCAAAGCAATCGACTACCTATTACTTTACATCGCGCAATTCTAAGCCAATACATTCCCAAGAACACTGCTGCTTAGGTCGCTATAATTGCAATAATACCGATAGATTGAAAAACAACTTCACATGACAAAATCCGTTCAATTTCTAACAATATTTCTCAAGAATCGAAAGCATTTAGTCATACATTGGCGCACATCAACATTCATCCATAATCTCAGCATCATAATGCTTTTGCACTGGATTTCGTGGACTCATTCCTTTCATAAGGAAGTGGGCGTCCACTGAAATGCGGCACTGCTGATACGCGGGTGTTTGCCTAATACCCGCAACTGCAGACCAGACCCCTAGTGTTCGGCTGAAATCGCTACACTCAGTGGCGATTTGAAGTCCTGGGTAATGATGTCACAAGAGTGGTTCCTTCAACTTTTTAACTCTATAATCAGCTTCGAACGCCAAGTCTTCCCTCTTGCCATCGACATCGGCACCAACATAAACATCTTCCAGTCATCGCAGTTTAACTCGTCGTGATATCATGCGAACCTTAGAGCTGCCCAAGGAACGAAGGTACCCTTCACTCCACTGAAAAAGGCGAAATCTGAAACCGCAGGGCAACTTTCCAAAATGCAAGTCATTATCGGTTTAAATCTCAATCGTGTTATGGGTTTAAACCCCAATTAGGATCAATGTGTATTGAACCTGGGTTCCGAGGCGAACCAATGATTTCTACTTTTCCGCAATCGGCAGTTTTTAGGCAATTGCGATCAAAATGAAGAGGGCCATCAACGGTAATTCCTGCTTTGAGCTTGTCTATTGGGCGATCTGAGACTCTCGTTGGTATGGTCTTTAGATACCTCGTAGTTAATTCGATCTTGTCGATCGGTTCACAAAAAATTTGCTCTGTAAATTCGCGCTCAACTAATGGATCGTTCACTTCTCTACAAGGAGTTTTGTCGTCTTCCACCAAAGGGCAAAAGTTAATTTTTACATCTTCGAACTTAGGTTCAGGATCGGCATGATCATTCTCCGCTGGCTTGTCATTCTCCGCTGGCTTAGTATCGTCGTCACTCTTAATGGGTTCGCCAGTAAAAGAAGTTCCTTCTTTTGGAATTTCTGGGTGATTTGACGGGACGATAATTGCGCCTGTAGGGTCGGTCCACAATCCTGGATCTGTTGAGGCACTAACTCCACCGGCGACAAAACCTCCAATTCCACCGCCGGTCGCTCCAATTCCCGCTACTGCTAGCACGCCCGGCCCTGTGACTGCTCCGTATATCAAACCACCCAGCCCTCCGGCACCCGCGCCAATCGTGGCACCTTCCATAGCTCCGATTTTAACAGCTCGAGCTTTGTCACGGATGGTCCATACTCTGTTTATCTCTAAATTTTGTTTGGAATGGCATCCGGCGTCTTTGCATCCAGGCATATTGCCTTGATTATACCAGCGTCGGTCTTTTTTGTTTACTTGTCTTAAAGCTATGAGTGCTTTGAGTTTGTCTCGTTCTTTTTCCCAGGGATCGTCTTTTCCCAATTTGACACCAAAGGCGCTATAGGTGGCTTTGGAAATGACAACGTAAGGTTTGGTATAGCCAATTGCCTGAGCTTTTTCAGATTCTTCTCGAGTAAACGGGCATCGCAATTCATCTTTATAGATCACGCACTCTCGGCCAGCGAATTGACTCGCAAGTTGATAGTTGATCGTATCTTTTTTAAATGCTGTGACAGAACTTGGTGGGAGCTTTGACAGGTCAATCTCGATAGTAGGTGCGATTGACGGCGCTTGATTTATTAAGGCGAATAAGGGCGATTGGCGATCCGGCTGATCAATAGGCTTTTTTTGATAATCAGTAGGACTTGTTTTAATAATTCTCTTCCAGGTGTTTGTTTCGGTCACGCTAAGTGTAAATTTTCTCTGATTATCGACGCATCGTAAAACGTCGCCTGCAATAAGACAGTCGTTGTCTTCGTAAAACTCGGCAACGCTAATTTTTCCTGAAAAATATTGTTTCGCTTTTGTTTCAAGCCTTTCGTGCGACTCTTTTTCTGTGTCATACTTAAGCGCTAGGTTTTCAATGAATCCCTGCTTCTCCATTATGAATCTAGAAAAATCATCGTCTTTGTCGATAATTCGAATCTTCATATCCAAGCCGTATTGAATGCTGAGATTGTCGAGCGCACCCATGTATTCGAGCCAATTTTTGTCCGAAATACCCGAATGCATACGAACCATTTGAAGGTCGTCTTCAGAAAGTGCTTTCAAATCGTTCTTTACAGCCTCGATTTGGCGCATACTTTTGGCGGGTCCGCACAGGTTCTTCACTTTAAGGAAATCACTGCTGATCGACGAAGTTGCTCCGAAAAGCGGAAGACTCAAAACAGCAAATGGAAATAGAAATTTTGCGAAACCCATGAATTAGACCCTTAAGCTAGTGAGACGTACACTACGCAGGATGGCTCCCATAGCCGTATAACAAATTCGCTAATAACTGAAAGACAACGACGGAGAAAATTTATTGCACTCGACTCGATGCTTCAAACCCCATGTTCTTAATCAGTTCCAAGCCATCGGAAGCACTCCGGAAGGAAAAGCCAAATGCAGATCTCGTGCCATCAAAATATTTCTATAGATATTGGAGCAATGGGTCAGAGTAGTGCAATCAGGGCTTGCTAAAAAGCAGGTGGATTCTGAAAATCTGGGAACTGGATTCGTTGAAAAATGGTAAGTGTTCTGATCTGATTTTAAGGCACTTGAGGGTTAGACAGCGGAGTTTGTAGAAAAGAGCTTTGAAAAAGCTCCACTTTTTTGCCTCTTTGCAGTCGTCGCTATTCACCCCCCCTACTTGGAATTTTGTCTCACTGGACTGTTCTATTTGCTTTCCACAGGCGAGTGGCATCAAGACTAAACTTAGTAAGATCATGTTAAGTGAGACATAGCGCATAGTATTCCTTTCGACCAATGGTTTGGGATTAACAAGCAACTCAACTGAATTAGCGAGCTACAATTTCTTTAGTATCAGCGTCGACCTAATCCGTACTTTTTTTCTTCGGTTGATCGACACCCCGCATGGGGTTAAAAACTATGGACCATGTGTAAAATGCCTGCAATAGAATTAGAATTAGTCCACACCAAGCCAGACCTGCAATCACTGGGGACGAAGCTCCGACTACAAATGAAAAGTAGAAAGAACCCCCAATGATTGCGCAGCCCAGCGGAAATCCAATCCACATTTTCTTTTTGGAAACTTTTTTGCCTGATACTGGATCTCTTGTCATTGGTGCTGACCTCACTCTCGTCTTGTGTTTTATATGCGAGCACTTGGAATATTTGGGCAAAGAACCAGCCCCCCCATCCCACTCGGGTTTCGAAAAATGAATATTTGCTAGCCAAATTTTGGAAGCTACCAAAGGAAAGACAGCAAATGGCAATTTTTATTGCAAATGGAGAAAAAATGAATGCAATTCGCCGCTTTGGGTTTGCCATGGAAAAACAGGGATATTCCCCCTTGGATCTTAGACCTGCGAAAAACGGTGGTAGTGACGCTCGCTTCCACCGCCGGTTGTAGCAGATTGCTATAAAGCTGGTAGACTAGAGCGGATTACCTGACATGCCGCTTTTAGAGAAGAGAACCTAAGTCAACACGAAGCCACTGCTGCGAATCATTGTTGATTCGTTGCAGTGAGATAGGGAATGTCTGTAAATTAGGATTCTAGCAAGGACTCTAGGAATTTAGAATAGTCGTTTGGTGTAGAGTTCTTAACACGAGTCATTTCTAGTTCCAACCACTTTTTTATGGCTTCTTCATGTGCTTCAATATACTGTTTTTTGAGAGAAATTTGGCTAGCTTGCTGCAATGAAGTCTCGTTGTTTGTAATTGCAATAATGCAATCTTTGCTAATTGTGCTAAACGCTTTGGCATCAATCTTAAGGGAGTAATTGATTCGATTGTTCAGTGCAATTGTCTGAGAAATAGTATGAGCAGTGGAATTTGTTTGTTCTTGAACTAGTGGATATTCATCCAGTCCATTCGTTAGAACTGCGGGCATATTTCCTCCAGGACAAAAATAGATATAAGTCAATCGAGAAACAAAGTTTAATTTATTTATGAAAGTATTTTCGGTAGGACTAACTTGAATGACAGGCGCAGATATATTTGCCAAGTTTGGTCTCGGGATGACTTTACAGGCGGCATAGGCACCCGATGGCTTTTTTTCGCAGTGATCTTGGGGGGTATATAAAGTATTTTCTTTGGTAAATTTATCAATACAAATACCACCTAACCATTGTTTCAGTGCATTCAATTCGCATGAAACTCGTTCCGGGTTTTGTGGAGGAACAACAGGTAGGAGTTCGTGACAAGCGCCATTGGACCACGATTTGCCCGCTGCTTCGCATTGTTCTCGTGCTAAAGTTTCTTCGGCCAATTTCTCGGCAACAGCTTTGTCCTCAGCATTCTTTTCGGCAGCAGCTTTGTCTTCTGCGGCTTTGTCTTCTGCGGCTTTGTCCGAGTTGGTGTCAAGAGTTACACGATTCGGCGATTTTGGAGATTCGTGCTTTCCACAGTGTATTAGGAGTAGTGAAGCAAGAGCTACGCCGGCAAAAGATGATATCTGTCGAAAATTTAGTCGTCCGCTCGTCAATTTCATTTGTAATCTCCTGGTGTTATATTTCTTTGCGAAAAATATCTTCCGGTGGCCTGTACGAGTATTTGGGTCTTCCAAGTTCGGTTCACTTTCTTGCTTCATTGACCCTATAAACCCAAAAATATTGGAGAATTTTTGCTCGGCACCGGTGTACCGAGAGGACAACTTGACAATCTTTTACATCAAAGAGAGAAATATGTCAATATGGCTAATGCCCTGAGGACGATGTCCGATATCTCAAACCTCGTATATGCCTGTTATTAAAGTCAAATGTCTTCAAGAAAAGCGGAGTATCATGCATTGAATGCTAAGGTCGTCAGGAACTTTTTCACCCGCCGCTCGCATAAGGGTTTATCCACCGGGAGACCTGTTCTTCGACATCAAACGGGATCTGCGCTCCAAAAATCTCTATACGGTCTGCGAAGAAGCGAAATGTCCTAACATCAACGAATGTTGGGCGACCAATACCGCGACCTTTATGATCCTCGGTGACACCTGCACCCGAGGCTGCCGCTTTTGCAATGTAAAGACGGGCAATCCCAATGGTTGGCTCGATCCTCTCGAGGGCGAAAAGACCGCCGAAAGCATAGCCATGATGCGGCTGAAATATGCTGTTTTGACCATGGTGGACCGAGATGACCTGCCAGATGGCGGAGCCGCGCATATCAAAACTGTGTTTGACGCCATCCGAGAAAAATCGCCGAGTACTTTGTTGGAATTTTTGGGCGGTGATTTTCAGGCTAAAGATAGTTCTTTGCAAGTGGTGCTCAGTGCAAGGCCGGAAGTGTTTGCGCACAATGTCGAAACCGTCGAACGGCTGACGCCGCGGGTGCGGGATGCCCGAGCTGCCTATCGGCAATCGCTAGCGGTGCTGGCCCGTGCGAAACAACTCGCGGAGTATCCCGTCTTCACCAAGAGTGCACTTATGCTGGGCCTCGGCGAGACCATGGATGAAGTTGTTCAAGCTCTGAAAGACATGCGGGAACACAAGGTAGATTTTGTCACGATCGGTCAGTATATGCGACCTTCCAAACGGCATTTGGCCATCAAAGAATTTGTCGATCCTGCACGATTCGATGAACTTGCCGCGATAGCTGAAGATTTGGGTTTCTTGACTTGCGCTTCTGGTCCTTTGGTTCGCTCTTCGTATCGTGCCAACGAATTCTATACGAAGGCCCTGATCAAACGCGCAGCACTCAGCGGAGCTGACTCCCAGTGAATTTTCGCTCACGCTGCATCACTCTCTCGATCAAGGCCTCTCTGCGAGGCCTTGCTTTCATTCCAGCTCCGTGGATTCCATGGATTGCGCGGGTCGTGGGCCAACTCGGCCCAAGACTTTTGCGTCGTGATCAGAACTTGATCGCCAGCAATGTGCAGCGCGTCTATGCTTTGCCTCCCCACAGTTCTTTTTCCAAAAGTTTTCAGCAGCAGGTCTTTCGCTCTCAATGCGCCGTACTTATGGAGACTGTTCGAACCAACCTAGCTATGCAAGATCCCAATCGGGTCGAAGGCCTTGAAGAGCTCGGCACCTTGACGAGGGAACTGATGGAAGCCGGTCGCGGTCTTATTATTGTGACAGCACACCTCGGCAATTGGGAGTTTGTCGCGCGCTATACAGCTCAGGCCAGCGGCCAGCGATTTCATGCCCTGGCAAAACCATCTAAATTACCAGAAATGACGGCCATCCTCGATCAATTGCGTCAGCGCATGAACACGGCTGTGCTTTGGACCGACCGCAAAAATCTCTTGAAAGATATGCTGAAGCTATTGAAAGCAGGCGAATGTCTGGGTTTTGTGATGGATCAAAAACCTGAAGGTCGGGTTGGCCCTTTGGTGAATTTCTTTGCCCAGCCGACTGAGTTTGTCAGCGGACCAGCCAAGCTCTCGATTCGTCAAGGCTCACCGGTTCTGGCAGTTTTTTGTATGCGGACTGGCCTTCAGCAATATAGAATAATCTCTGAACTGATTGTTCCAGCTAACCATGGAATGAGCGATGAAACAGCGCTGACACAAAAAATGGCGACCGCTATTGAAACTGTGATCCGCCTTTATCCCGAGCAATGGCTATGGAATTACAAACGCTGGCGTCTTCCCTTGCCTCTGCATTCCTTAAAGGCTTCTTCCGCTGGCAGCAGCGTTTAAGCTCCGCGCTGCCTTTCCTTTGTATTGAAGATTTCATTCTCATC
>JBGSTF010000166.1:0-43945 GCA_041736645.1 Oligoflexus sp.
ACTTTGAAGCGCCTCAAGGCCTCTTCCAAAGCACGGGATTGACTGTTGGTGCGGTAGAAAATGGCAATGTCGTCATAGGGGAATTGCTTTTTTTCAGCCTGGATTCTTTCGGCAATCCAATACGCTTCCATTTCGCCATCAGACTCGAGATGAACTTCTATCGGATCGCCTGCCGGAGCCATAGTGAACAGTGTCTTGGTAGCTCGATGTTTGTTGTGAGCAACCAGTTTGCTAGCAGCATTGACGATATTGCCTGTGCATCGATAGTTTTGCTCCAACGCCACGCGTTTGGCGTCGGGATAGGTCTGATGAAAATCAATAATGTTGGAGGGAGTCGCTCCCCGCCAGCTATAGATGGACTGATCATCATCACCGACCACGACCAAGTTTTTGTGTCGACCAGAAAGGATCTGGATAATTTCAAACTGGGTGCGATTGGTATCTTGAAATTCATCGACCATGATGTAGCGATAGCGCTGGCAGAGGATGTCGCGAACTTTGACGTTGGTGCGTAAGAGGAGCAGGAGATTGAGCAAGAGATCGCCAAAATCCATCGCATTGCTTTGTTGCAGATATTCCTGATAGCGCCGATAAACCTGAATACCGCCGGTCGGGACCCGGGTCGGATGATTGATCGCTAGTTGCTCGGCTTCATGGGGGAAAACGCCAGCGGTTTTTGCGTATTGAATGAAAGCTTTCATTTCGCCCACCACCGTGGGCATGTCGGCTTTGGGGACGAGCTCTTTGAGTATGTTTTTCAGAGCGCGACTGGAATCCTGGTCGTCATAAATGCTAAAGTGCGAATCGAAACCCAGTTCGCCAGCGAACTCTCGCAGCCAACGAGCACAAGCCGAGTGAAAGGTCGTCACTAGGCTGCGTCGAGCTTCGGGAGCCAAGGCTTCCGCTCGGGATTTCATTTCCTCGGCCGCTTTATTGGTAAAGGTCACGGCGAGAATTTCCCAGGGAAGCACGCCTTGCTCAATCAACCAAGCGATCCGTGTTGTGATGATTCGAGTTTTACCGCTACCAGCACCGGCGAAGACCACCAAAGGTCCATCGCGGTGCAGGCAGGCGTCTTTTTGCACAGTATTCAAGGATTCCAGAAGTTCACTCATCCAATTCTTCTCTTAAAAAACAGACTGTCCTTGGGCTATTCGACAGTAACAGATTTGGCCAGGTTGCGCGGTTGATCCACATCAGTCCCGCGTTTGATGGCGATGTAATAAGCTAGAAATTGCACTGAAACCGTGGACAATATCGTTTGAAAACAAGGATTGTCGAGTTTAGGGCAAGGAATATAAAGTTGGCTGAGCTCGCGCAGTCTCAAGTCCTTTTCATCGCCGATGCCTATAATGAATCCTTCACGGGCTTTGATCTCTTCAATATTCGACAGCGTTTTCTCATAATAAGAATCACGAGGTGCGATGGCCACGATAGGCATGTGCTTGTCGACCAAAGCGATCGGCCCGTGCTTGAGCTCGCCAGCGGCATATCCCTCGGCATGAATGTAAGAGATTTCTTTGAGCTTCAATGCCCCTTCAAGAGCGATGATATAGCTCGGCCCACGACCTACAAAAAGGAAATTGGGGTGTTCATACAGCTGCTGAGCAAGTTCCGCGATGTGTTCCTCGGCATTCAGAGCTTGATCCATATAAAGCGGGAGGATTTTCAATTCTTGGAGCTGAGTGGCTTTGTCGATTGGCGATAGACGACCCAATTTTTCCGCTGCTGCCAGAGTCCAAAGATAAGCGCAAAGGACTTGAGAGGTAAAAGCCTTGGTTGAGGCAACACCAATTTCCGGACCTGCATGCATCAGGATGCAGCCATCGCTCTCTCTGTGAATCGATGAATAGTTGACGTTGCAAATACTAAAGATCTGGCAGCCTTTTTCTTTGGCGAGTTTAAGGCTGGCCAAGGTATCAGCCGTCTCTCCCGACTGGGAAATCGCCATCACCAGAGTTTGGCCTTGGCCCATGAGGAGCGGCTGACGATAGCGGAACTCGCTGGCTAGCTCGACGTTGACTGGAATGCCAAGGGCCGTTTCCATAAAGTATTTGGAGACCATGCCGGCATAGTAGGCGGTGCCGCAGGCGACGATATGGACGCTTTTTACTTTTTCCAATTGAATGCTATTGATGCCAAGAGCGTCGAAGTCGAGCGTCTGGTCTTTGACAAAAGCATGCATGGTTTTTGAAATAACGCTTGGCTGCTCGTGAATTTCTTTGAGCATATAGTGACGATAGCCGAGTTTGTCGGCGCTGCCTGGTGACCATTGGATAAAGGTCGATTTCAGAGGGAGCTCATTGCCTTTGTGATCCCAAACGTGAACGCTATCACGTCCCACGGTTGCACATTCGCCATCCCTTAAAAAGACAGCTTTTTGAGTGAAGCTGCAAAAGGCAGTGACATCGCTGCCAAAGAAATTTTCTCCCTGGCCGAGTCCGATGACCAAGGGCGAGCCTTGCTTGGCAACATAGATATGGTCGGCATCCTGATCACTGATAAGCGCCAATGAGAAAGCGCCTTCCAAGCGTTGGATGACGGTGATCAGAGCTTGGCGAGGGTGAACCCCTTGCTTAAGTTCCTGACCAATCAAGTGGGCGACCACTTCCGTGTCGGTTTCGGAGCGAAAATTGACCCCTTTTTCCTGCAGCTGTTGCTTCAGCTCTCTATAATTTTCTATGATTCCATTGTGAATCAGTGCCAAATTTTCGGAAATGTGAGGGTGGGCGTTTTCTCGAGTAGGCAATCCGTGAGTCGCCCAACGGGTGTGGCCGATCCCGACGTGAGCCTCGGCAGGCATTTGCGACAGCAAAGGACGCAGATTGTCGATTTTACCTGCCTCCTTGGTGATGCTGATGCGTCCGTCATGGAGCACAGCAATGCCGGCGGAGTCGTAGCCGCGGTATTCCAAACGCTTCAGTCCATCAAACACGATATCGAGACAAGCACGAGGACCAATGTAGCCGATGATTCCACACATCTAAGGAACTCCTCAATCAAGGTCTGGAAGCTGTCGTGGAGGATTGAATGGTTCCGGGTGGAACCGTCATGCCATCTGGAATGATTACATCTTTCAGGCAAACATGGCTACCTATCTCGCAGCCTTTACCGATCCGCGTTCGTCCCAAGAGTGTGCAATGAGCTCCGATCACGGAGTCTTCCCCGATATTGACGGCGTCTTCGATATAGCACGATTCAGGAAGTCGGAAGCTGACCCCATTGAGCATCCAGGATTCCCGCAATTTGCGGAGCAGTCTTTGCTCCAATTCAGCCAACTGTCGTCGATCGTTGACGCCATCGAAGGCCTCGTAATGATCCGTGATCCAAACGTCTGCGGGGATGCCCTGACTCCGGGCTT
Organism: Oligoflexus sp.; assembly: GCA_041736645.1. Taxonomy (GTDB): domain Bacteria; phylum Bdellovibrionota_B; class Oligoflexia; order Oligoflexales; family Oligoflexaceae; genus Oligoflexus. The sequence continues at coordinate 3,362 of JBGSTF010000166.1, forward strand.
TGGCAAAGCAGTCAGTCAAATAGTATTCTTTTTGCGCGTTATGGGTGGTTAGCTGACCCAGGAGAGTGAAAAGCAGATTCTTTTCTGCAAAAATGACTCCTGAATTGCATACATCGATCAATTTTTCATCAGCGTTGGCGTCTTTTTCTTCGACGATGCGGGCGAGGTGACCGTTATCATCACAGAGAATGCGGCCGTAACCTTTGGGCTTTGGATGTTTCATCGCTAGTACAGCAAGTCGACTGCTTTTTCCATGGCAAAAATCCAGAAAGGAGCGCAGAACCTGGTGGTCCAAAGCCGGTGTATCACCTGCGCAAATAAGGACGTGGCTGCATTCCAGCTTGTTGCCGCTCCACCAATGCCCCTGAGCATAGGGTGGAATGGCGGTCTCGGTGAACCCAAAACCAGCACAAGCAACCGCTTCACCAGTCCCGAGCCGAGCCGACTGCACAGTCAGGGTCAGTGGTTGAAAACTTTCGAGGTAGAGGCTGAGTTGTTCTAGCTCTCCACCAATCACGGTGCAAACATCCTCGATCCCAATCGTTCTCAGTGTCGAAATGACTCGACCGAGCATGGGAACTCCGCACAAGGTATGGAGAACCTTGGGCAACTGACTTTTCATTCGGGTTCCCTTGCCGGCCGCAAGGACAATAGCAGCGAGTTGGCGGGATTCTGCACGCATCAGGCTTCCTCCAGGTCAGCGAAAACGAGCTTCTTCGAGAAGCCTTCTTTATACGCGTTTTTTATGCAACTGACGAGAGTTCGAAGGATCTCAAAAAACGGTTATGTGTTGAGAGTCCGCTTGATCCGGATCGGTGGCTGGTGTAGATAAAGTATGATAAAACGGCGGATTGCGAAAAAACGACGCTATCCCCCGAATCGATAGTTTGCATCAAACGAGGATCGATCATGTCCACTTCCCTGCACGCGGTATCGGTTCAGCAGCAGCCAGCAGGTTTGTGGCGCGCTCTGCACGAGCCCTCTGGTCGCGTCACTGAAGCATCGAGCGAAGAGGAGGCTCTTGCCTCGATGCAGGACCTTTTGGGTATGGATAGCCAAGGACAAAGTCTGGAGCCTCTGACTTCAGATCGTTTCGAAGGCATCGGCCAAGAGATCGCCATTTATTTGGAGGGTCCTGTTTCCAAGATGCTGGCTCTTCATTCAGGATATGCTCGTCTGGAAGCCTATCAAGATGCGATCGCCAGCATTCGACTAGGCGGTGGCTGCGAGGGTTGTCCTTCGTCACGTCTCACCCTCATGAATGGCGTCAAACGTGACTTGCAGGATAAATTTGGCGAAGAGATCTTGCTGGATGTGTTTCCCGTATTAGACTAACAGACAAGCTTCGTGCGTCTGCCACAGGCGCTTTTTTGGCAGAGAATAGACAAGGACAGGAACTATGGCACTTTTTGATGGCATCAAAGAATACTTCGCCTCTCGGAAAATTAAACGCATCGAACGCGCTGGTAAAATGGTTCGCAATACCAAGGCTATCCGTGAAGATCGATGGGCTGCGTTGGAGTATCTGGCGAAGGATTTGAAGGATGCATCTCAGGCCATTCCTCTCTTGCTCCAGCGCTTTGAGTACAGTTTGGAACACGGCATTAATGATACCCGTGAAAAAGAACTGGCCCAAGAGGGCGTTGTTCGCTTTGGAGAGGAGGGAGTTCCTTTTCTGCGCGACTGGCTGCAGCAAACAAGCCGCATTGCGTGGCCGATTAAGTGTTTGAAGTCATTGGAAAAAGAAGAGGTCGTTGTCGAATGTTTGAAGTCCGCCTTGGAATACAAAGACGTTTCCTTCACCCAACAAGCTGTGGATAAGAATTACGACATCCTTTGTTACCTTCGCGAATACCAGATTCCTGATTCGATCGATCAAATTTCTCACTTCTTGAATGATGCCGATGAGCGTGTTCGCTTCGCTGCCGCAGAGTTTCTGATTGCTCAGAAAAGTGATGCGATCAAACCCAAAATTAGCGTCTTCCTTAAAGACGATTCTTCAGAGAACCGCCGCCTTCGTCAGGCCGTGATTCAAGCTTATGTGGATCGCGACTGGTCGGTGGAAAATCCGAATGATTTTCCTGATGGTTGGATTATGGATGGCGTGCGTGTGAACGCAGCAGGGCATGTGGAGATCCGTTCCTAAGCTAAGCTGCTCATTAGCTCTTCCCTTCCTTGGCGTAAAGTCCTAAGCGAATACGCCCTGGATCTTCAATCAGATAGATCTGTCCATAGCCTGGGACTGCACGAGGTCCCCAGATCAGCTTGGCTCCACACTCCCATACTTTTTCCAAGATTTTTTCAAAATCATCTTCCATGGCAAAGTAGGGCACAACTCCAGATCCATGGATATGATTTTCTTGCGGCCTATGTCCGACTATGCTGATCCCAAAGCTGCAATTTTCTGGAACCGTTAGCACCGTATATTCATGAATGGCGATAGGCACTGCAGGCCATCCAAAGACCTGTCCAAAAAAATCAATCGATGCCACGATGTTTTCTGAATGAAGTTCGAGTTGGCAAAGTTTTTGAGGGTGAATCATGGAACCCTCACGCGTCTGGGTATGATGGGATTGAGTTGAGTGATGATTTCGTAGTGAATGGTGTCAGCCCACTCGCCAATGTTTGAGGCTTCGATGTGTTCTTCGCCATCCTTGCCAATCAAGGTAACGACATCATTGGTTTTAATGGTCGATAGATGGCTGACATCGACCATCATCATATTCATACAAATGCGACCGACGATGGGGCAGCGTTGGCCGTGGATGAGGACGTGGCCGCGATTGCTGCAAAGTCTTGGATAGCCCTCGTAGTATCCAACGGGCAGCACAGCAATGGTCATGTCGCGCAAGGCTTTATAGGTACATCCATAGCCAATAAACTGACCAGCGTGCACGGGCTTGACGATAGCCACCTCGGTTTTCCAACTTAGAACGGGTTGCAGCTCAACCATCGAACCAAAGCTTTGCAAAAAAGACAGCTGAGTTGTTCGTGATGGCCATAGTCCGTAAAGGGAAATGCCGACGCGGATCAAATCACAAAGACTGGATTGCATGATCAGCGCGGATGAACTGGCTGCAATATGGGATATAAGTTGAAATCCGGCGGCTTGAAAAGTCTTTCGCACCTTGGAAAAAGCATCCATTTGATGTTGAGCATAGGTTTGCTCAAGAACATCCTCCACGTTTGAAAAGTGGCTGCAAAGACCTACGATTTGCTCTTTATGGTCCTTAAGGCGCTTCACCAATGATTCAGCCTGATCTGGTAAAAAACCTTGCCTCGACATGCCGGTGTCGATCTTGAGATGGACCCGAGGTCGCTGCGCTTCCGGAAGGTTGATCCAATTTTGCAGCGTTGATTCCTCACTCAAAAAGACGTCGGCTTGCAAATGAAATGCCCTGGGACAGGCATCCGACTTGATCGGTCCGACGACCAAGATGCGACCTCTATAACCGAGATTTCTAAGGGTTTCGGCTTCGCTCAGATAGTTAACGCCGAGCCAGTCGGGAGTTGTGGGAGCCATGGCTTCGAAAATTTCTTTGAGTCCATGGCCATAGGCATTGGACTTGATAACAGGTACCAATAGTGCTTTATCGGCGATTTTTTGAAAGACCGAAATATTGTGTCTGAGGGCAGCAGCATCGAGTTCAATCCAACAGCGCACTGTTCGTCCTTTGCAGGCCCGAATCAAGGGCCCCAGCTTTCAAGTCCCCACGAGCTGCAGTGGTTTCACATCACGACTGGCCTGGGGACGAAGTTCCAGATCATAGGCGTAGCTTACCTTTTTCATCGGAGAATTGCACGGCTCTGCACTTTGCAGCTGTAAGATGCCAACGGCCCAACCAGCGTCATTGCTGCGGCTAACGAGACCAAGGTCTCGGTTGCAGCTGCTCATGGTAAAAATCTCTAGATTGCCGCGGCTTTTGTCGGCATCGACTTCATTCCAGCGGAAACTTGTCGGTCTAACCAGCGCCAGTTCTTCGGTTGGTGGCTCACGAAGGCCTTGGGCTATCTGCTTTTGAGGAATGGTTAATCCGGGTTCGAAAGCTGTCCAGATTTTCTTTGGACCGTCTTCTGAACAAGACATGGTTTCGTAGTGGGCGACCAGCATAGAGACCTGCAGCTTGCCTTGCTGATTCTGCTGGACTAAACCAATCGGCGCTTCGTTGCAGCGGCGGAGGTAATAGACTTGGTAGCGAGTGGTCTGGGGTTCTCCTGAGTCGATCGTCAGCAGTTGCACAGGAACGCGGCGTAGGCTATAGCCAGGCAGGCGATCCTCTTGAGCCGACTGGAGCAGGCGGAAACTATTCATGCTGGAGGACTCCAGTCCGGCAATGGAAAAGACCTTGGTGGCTCGATTGCAGCTCGCGGGTTTGCTCGTTGTGCCTTCCATGACGCCAAAGCGCATACCTGTAGCTTCCGGAAGGACCAAAAGGCCAATAGCATCGCCGCATTGAGACGTATACACGGCATGGCTTACCGATTGATTGAGATTTTGGGTGAAATGCAGGTTCTGAATGGGTGCGGATTTAACTTGGAGAGGCTCCAGGTTAGGGTCAAGCGAAGTTATCGCGGCGTAGTTATCGGCTTTGACCAGAGGCAGAGTCATCTCCTGCATTCCCATGAGTCCCGTGCAGCGAGCATGGTAGCGACGGAGCACAACAGCGACTTTAAGCTCGGTCCCTATGACGGCTCTGTAGAGAAATCCGGCAAACTCGGTGCCGCAGGGCTCAAAGTAAGACACTTTAACAGTGCCATCGAAGTCAGCTTGCACTTTGACGGGTTCGAGTTCGTAGGAGTAGGTGGATGCTTGCAATTCAGTGAGGGAATTCAGTAAGGCAGCGAAAACTATTATAAATTTAGCTAGGCGCAAAAGCATAGGCGCTCCCTTGAATGTCATTTTGACTATATCTAATCACTTTTCTGACATATTTCAAGTGAAAACTTGTCATGGTCTGGTCTTTTTTCCAAATCTCATCGATTCTGAATTTCAGAGAACTTGCCATGCTTTAGCTGTTCTGGTAAATTCCTGCGGCTGTCTCAACGTGTATTGCCTGGAGCATGGCTCGGGCAGCAAAATTCAAAATGTGAAGTCGTTGGACAGAGGCTTTTAAGGAGAAAATAATGAAACGTACTTTTCAACCCAGTAATCTGAAACGCAAGCGCACCCACGGTTTCCGTGCTCGTATGGAATCTCCTGGTGGCCGTGAAGTCCTTCGTCGCCGCCGCGCTAAAGGTCGTAAACGTCTTGTTCCTACGATCTATCAGAAGTAACCAGACGCTTGGATATCCGGGTTTGAGCTGTTCGCCGCAGAGTGTATCGATCGGTTGTTAAACCCAAAGCGAGCTGGGGCCCTTATCAGCTCCAGAGAAATCCAATGCTGGAGTTTTCAAAACAGCAAAGATTGCTGCGCCGTACCGAGTTTACCAGGACAATGGATGCTGGCACCAAAGTGGTGACTCCGCATCTAGTCTTGATCGGTCGACGCAATGACGAGTCTTTGTCAAAAATTGGCTTCATCGTGTCGAAAAAGGTCGGGGGTGCTGTCATCAGGAATCTGGTGAAAAGGCGTCTTCGAGAAATTTTTCGAACCCATCTGCATAAACCCCAGGGGATTGACATAGTCGTGATCGCTCGTGGTTTGGCTGCAGAGGCTGAGTTTGACGAAGTCGCTCGCTCGTTCTATGCCGCTTTGGAAAAACTGCAGTCTCGTATGCAACGTCCGATCACTGATGGAAGGTCTCGTAGTCCGATCCAGCCGCGGAGCCGCGCCTGAAGGATGGGCCTTGACGAGAACTTCGATCGCTTGCAAGCTAACGTGCCAGCCTCTCATACCCATCTACTTACGCCACATCGGGGAGCGAAGTTCATGATCGGGCGTTTCTTAATCGTGCCCATCAGAATCTACCAAATTTGCCTGGCGCCTCTCCTGGGACCTCGCTGCCGGTTTTATCCGAGCTGCTCCCGCTACGCCGTCGCTTGTCTGGAAAAGGACCCTTTATCCGTAGCCCTTAAGAAAATCAGCTGTCGCATACTACGATGTCATCCGTGGCATCCAGGAGGAGTGGACCTTCCATGAATTGGGATAAGAAATCGATCATTGCCGTGTTTGTTTGTACCTTGCTGTTCATGGCATACATGGCTTATTTGCAGCACAAGTACCCCGACTACTACGCCGGTCAAAAGGCGGCTGAAACAGCCCCGGAAACCGTCACACCTACAGCAGAAAATCCGCTGATTCCGCCGGTCGCATCCGCTTCGTCTCCAGTCGCGAGTCCTACCCAGCCGGGCGCTACTGCCTTGGCGCCAGCTTCAGTCGCGCTGTTAACGCCGGCTGAGTTGAGCTTCGAGACCAAGACCCGCTTGATTCGTTTCGACCAGACGACTGGCAGCATTGCCAGTGTCCAGCTGAAGGACTATCGGCAGGAACTCGCATCAGGTCAGTTGGTTGAGCTGCTAGACACACCTATGCTGGTGCAAGGAACTATCGATATCAATGATCGCGCCGGTCGACAGGGTTTTACCGCCCGGCGTGAAGGGGATTCGCTGCATTTCACTCGTAGCGACGGCGTTTGGGAGATCGAGCACGTCTACACTGTTCCACAAGATGGCTACGGACTGCAGGTTAAAGTCAATTTCAAGAATACTAGCCCCCAGTCTCAAGAGCTGACCGGCGGCGCTTTGATCCAGGAAAATGTTCATCAGCCGGAAGATTCGGGCGGTGGCTTCATGAGTTTCTTGGGAGGCGGAGCCGCAGCCCGCAATGCGACCACCTTCGTCTATGGTTTGGATGGCAAGCTGAACGAAAAGCACGTAGCGGACTTGTGCAAGGACGGTGCTGAGACTCCTGTCATTAAGCTGAATGGCGAGCGTCTGGACTTTTTAGGAATTGATAAGCACTATTTCATGTCCTTCCTTTGGGCCAAAGGGCAAGCCATGAACTATCTGCTGGATCGTTCAGGACAACCCAATTCGATGTTCTGTCCGGCTACCTTCCTTGCCTGGCAAAAATTTGGATTGGTGGAAGCTGGCGGCACAATATCCATCGATCTTGCCGGCTACTTCGGCCCTAAGCAGGTCGATATTCTCGCGAATCACGATCCGGCTTTGGCTCACAGCATTAAACTGGGTTGGTTTGCTTTCTTCGCCCACCCCTTGATGACAGCTTTGAAGTATTTGCATAGTCTTGTCAGCAACTGGGGCCTCGCGATCATCCTCATCACCTTTTTATTGAAGGCGGCGTTCTACCCCTTGACAAGGTCGGCTGCGATCTCGATGAAAAAAATGCAAAAGCTGCAGCCGCAGATGACCAGTCTCCGTGAAAAATTCAAAGATGATCCTCAGCGTCAACAAAAAGAGCTGATGGCTTTCATGTCTCAGAACAAAGTTAACCCATTTAAAGGTTGTTTGCCCATCCTGCCTCAGATTCCAGTCTTCATCGCCTTCTATAACCTGCTATCACAGACGATCGAGCTACGGCACGCTCCTTTCTTCGGCTGGATCCAGGATTTGGCTTCCCGCGACCCGTATTACATCACCCCCCTCCTGCTAGGCGTGGGTATGTTTTTGCAACAAAAATTGACTCCCAACCCCGGGATGGATAAGAATCAAGAAAAGATCATGTTAATGATGCCAGTTGTCTTCGCTCTGATGATGCTGTCAATGCCAGCCGGAATGGTGCTGTATATGATGACAAATACGATCGTGTCGATCGCGCAGCAGCAATGGTTGAATCGCAAGTTGGCAAAACAGTTCGGTTGAGCGAGTTAAGGGGCGGATGCGGCCTGGGCAACGGACCACCGTTGCCTCGTGCCCAATCACAGAGGAGAATTCGATGCAGAATAAAGGCAATGAAGTTCGCGTGACTGCCAAAACCTTGGATCTGGCGCTTTCCGAGGCCGCGACTCGATTGCAAGTGAATCAGGACCAGCTTGACTATAAAGTGGTTTCTCAGGGAAGCGGTGGTATTTTCTCCTTTCTTGCAAAAAAAATAGAAATCGCCGCTTGGAAGAAGGACTTAAACCTCGACGATCTCATGACGGAAGATGGCTTTGACGGTGAAGTCGAAGCCCTAAGTCCAGAGGAAGTTGAGGCTCTGAAGCGAGATCTACAGAAATTTTGTCAGGATATCTGCAGCGCCATCAGCAATAAGCCGGTGAAAGTGAAGGCTGAACTTGATGGCAATCGCCTCATCTTGGATTGCGACGATGAGTATCTCGCCGGTCAGATGATCAAGAACAGCAAGCTGGCCGAAGCGTTGGAGCATATCCTTCGCAAGAAACCAAGGCATATCAAGCGAGAATTGCCCTTCCGGATCTTTGTCGATGTCCAGGGCGTTCGTCGAAAAAGAGAATCAGATCTTGTGGAGTTAGCTCGTGATCTGTCTGAAAAAGTTCACGAAAACAAACGTCCTATCGTTTTGAACTACAAGAGTTCGTATGATCGTAAAATCATTCATATGGCTCTCGATAAAGATGATCGTGTGTATACAAAATCGATCGGCACCGGACCCAACCGCAAGTTGATGATTCTGCCGATTCGCAAGAAAGATGAACCCGAGTATGGTGACGAACGCTCCTAAATCGACTCCCACTCTATCATCAGCAGAAGCAGCAGGCCCGGTTTCCACCGGGCTTCGCTTTGCCTTCGAGCCCATTGCTGCACTCGCAACGGCTCCTGGAGCCTCGGCAGTCGCCATGATTCGGGTGAGTGGACCTGGGGTCATCGAATTGATCCAAAAGCTGCTCCACTTAGGTCCCAAAGTTGAGCTCAAGCCACGCATGATGCATCTGGCAAAATTTATCGAACCCGTTTCAAAGACGATCCTGGACGAATTGATGGTGGCCATCTTTCGATCGCCCGCGTCTTTTACCGGAGAGGACTCCGCTGAGTTTTACTGTCATGGTGGTCCTTACATTGTCGGTCGAATCTTAGAAACCCTCTATGCTCATGGTTTTAGGCCTGCAGAGCCAGGTGAATTTACGAGGCGGGCTTTTTTGCATGGAAAAATGGATCTAAGCTCGGCCGAAGGAATCAAGCAATTGGTCGAAGCACAGACAGAGCAGCAATGGATTGCCGCTAGGCAGCTCGCAACCGGAAAATTTGCTCGAACCATCGAAGATCTGAGGCAAAGCCTTGTCGAATCAATGGCATACTTGGCAGCTCGGATCGATTTTCCTGATGAAGGCGATACCCAGGACGTCGATATTCAATTGGTGCGTAGCAAGGTCGATAAGGTGATGCAACGGATGAAGAAGCTGGAAGCCAGCTACGCCAGTGGGCGGGTTGCGGCTCAGGGACTTATGGTTGCTATTATCGGTCGACCCAATATGGGCAAATCCACCCTCATGAATACCCTCTTAGGAAAAGAGCGAGCTATCGTTACCGAACATGCAGGCACTACGCGAGATTATCTCGAGGAACTTTGCCGGGTTCGAGGCCGGCTTATTCGCTTGGTGGATACTGCTGGTGTGCGAGTGGCGGATGATGCTGCTGAGAAGCTCGGCATCACTCGAGCTCTGGAATTGGCGCAGGAGGCTGATCTTATTCTGCTTCTGAGTGCTGCTGATGCCAGCACCGAAGATCTGAACGAAGCTGAGAACTTACGTCAAGATCTTGGACCGCAGCGCTGCATCAAAGTTCTCACCAAAGCTGATAAGGGTATTCCCGCCTGGGCTCAGGACTTTCTGGCTATTTCTTGTCTTACCGAGCAAGGCCTCGAAAAGCTTGAAGATGAAATTGTAAAGAGAGTCGACGGTTTTATGGGTCGATTGACTGAGGAGCCCTTTGTGAGCTCGGCTCGGCATTTAGCAGCCTTACAAGAAGCCAATAGAGATTTGACAGCCTTTTGTGATGCCGAAGCTGCAGGTCACTACGACGAGCTCTTGGCCTTTGAATTGCAAAACGCTGCACGGGCTTTGAGTGGTATCCTTGGCACAATTGATGTCGAGGATGTACTCGATAAAATCTTTCGAGATTTTTGTGTGGGAAAATAAATGGACACGCTGATTTCCTACCAAAAATAGCTTAGACTTCAAAGGACTCTCTCGATACAATTCTTGAGAGTCGAGATTTTCCGCAAAAAAGACGAAGATGCATTGGGCGCTTTTCACGTGAGTGATCGGCCATTGCTTGACGTGTAGCTCCTTTCGCCAATAGGGGGAACCATGGGCTTCGAAGCTTTCTTCCAAGCACTCAAGGAACGACAATTTCCCTTGGAATTTCCGGGGCATTTCATTGCTGGTGAGTGGTGCCTCGACTCCAAGTCAGAGGTTTTGCAGGGATCCTTTAATCCATCCCGAGGCGAACCTATCGTCAAAGTTTTAGTCAGCAAGAAATTGATGGAGGCGGCTGTTGATACATCGGAGCAGGCTCAGAAAGAGCTTTCTGCGATGTCCATGGAGAAGCGTCTCGAATTCCTAGATCGCTTTCGCCAGGTGATCACAGACTATCGCAGCTTGATTGTTGATGCCCTCTGTGTCGAAGCCGGCAAGGCTCAATGGGAAGCTCAAGCCGACTTTCACAGTGCCTGTCAGCAGCTAGATGCCGTGCTGAGTGAGCGGTCGCGGGTACGCGAGGCACTGCTGGGTCCAGTTCAACTGGCTTGGCCTGATACCGAATTCAATTTGCAAGCCAACGGCATTGCTGTTGCTTTCCTGCCTTTCTCAACACCATTGGCAACTTTTGTGCAATGTTTTGCTGGAGCATTGATCGCAGGGGCCCCCTTGCTAGCGATGCCTTCATCTCATGCCGTGCTTTCCGGTGTGCTGTTTGGTTGTGTCATCAATCAACTTGAACTGCCCAAGGGTGCGGTGAACCTCTTGTTTGGTAACTACCAGACATTCGTCAAAACCTTGCAGGACAAGCGAATTCAGGCCGTGATCTATTCAGGATCGCGTGAACACTGTGATACCATTCGTCGTGACAATATTGGTCAATTGAGTCGAGTGCTTCTTCTGCAATCGGGTGGCAAGAATGCCGTGATCGTTGATAGTGAAGCAGACATCAAACAAGCGGTACGCTGCGTGATGTACGGCGTGATCAAAAATGCTGGTCAGCTCAATACCTCGACCAGTCGGGTTTATGTTCCTGAAGGCATGTTAGATGCGTTTAAGAAAGAGATGATTCGGGCTGTCAGGGCTCTAAGGATCGGGCCAACTGATGGCGCCGACGATCCGCATTTGGGGCCGCTCTATGCGCAGAAGGCTGTTGATAAATTCCTTCGCTACCAAACCATGGCCAAGCGAGAAGCTTCGGACACTTGGGTTTGGGGGAAAGTTTTCAATACTGGCACCACGGGATATTTTGTCTCGCCAGGCGTTCATTACTTCGAAGATATCGATTCGAGCAGTTCCTATCAAAGCAACGTGCTCATGTGTCCTGACGTTGCGGTCTATGCCTACAAAAATGTCGAACAAGCGATCCAAGCCGCAAATACTACCGATGCTCCTTTGGTCAATTCACTGATCGGACCGGTGGCTCGAGTCAAACCTTTGGTGTCTCAGCTGAGAGCACCGAATGTCCTTTTGAACCTGCCAACAGTTGGCTTGGACGTCAATCTGCCTGTGGCTGGTCGCAAATTGTGTGGCGATTATCGTCTGAATGGTTTAGGAATCGCCTTTCTTTTGGCGTATCCGCAGGCTTGTCAGTACAGCCCACGCGAGTTGTCTGATTTCGCTGCTTGGCCGCAATTAGACTGATTGAGCCGGGCATCCTTTTGTGCTTTTATGGCCGTGAGTGCGTTGCACAGACTCTTTGCCAACAAAGCAGCATGAGGTGCCCCCTTGCAGGAACATATAAGCAAGCTCGCCGAATATTGGGCCACATCCGTCGTGTTTGACGAAAAAACCCGGGCGGAAGTTCGTAGCCTTATCCAGTCCAAAAACGAAAAGGAACTCACGGAGCGCTTCTATCGCGATCTAGAGTTTGGAACAGGTGGAATGCGCGGTATCCTGAGTGCAGGAGCCGCTCGCATGAATATTTATAATGTGCGTAAGGCCAGCCAAGCTTTTGCAGATCATTTGAACGCTCATTTCGGCGAAGAGAAGAAATCCATAGCGATCTCCTATGACTCCCGCCATTTCTCAAGGGAGTTTGCTGAGGCAACTGCCGAAGTCATGGCCGCGAATGGAATATCCGCCTACATCACCAAAGAAATGCGACCAACACCGATGCTGTCTTTCATGGTCAGGCACTATGGATGCAAAGGCGGCGTGTGTGTCACAGCCAGTCACAATCCTCCCGAGTACAATGGCTATAAAGTCTATTGGGAAACGGGCGGACAGATTGTGCCTCCCCATGATGAAGCCGTCATCAAACGTTATGGCGAAATCACGTCCTATGAAACCATCCGCTTCATGCCCTTTAAAGAAGCTAAACAAAAAGGTTTGGTTCATGAAGTAGGCGCGGAATTCGACGAAATCTATTTTAAAGAAGTTGAAAAACTCTCGGTTCGAAAAGAAGGCCGCAGCGGCTTTAAGATTGTCTACTCGCCCTTGCATGGTACGGGCGCTTATCCGGTCCCTGAAGCACTGAAGCGCTATGGTTTCAAGGATGTTAACGTCGTGCCTGAGCAGGCCATCCCAGATGGCAATTTCCCGACAGTCAAGTATCCGAATCCTGAAGATCCCGAAGCCATGCGTATGGCGATCGAATTGGGTCGTAAATTGAAAGCAGATCTGGTGCTCGGCACCGATCCAGATACGGATCGCATTGGTATTGTGGTTCGCGAGGGTGACGATTATCGAATTTTCAATGGCAATCAGATTGGTTCTTTGCTCGTTGATTTCTATTTGTCGGGGCTTAAGGATTCCGGGCGTATGCCGGCCAATCCTTTGGTGATAAAAACCATAGTGACAACAGATCAACAGATCGATATCGCTCGGCACTATGGTGCGAGTTGTGAAGAGACTTTAACCGGATTTAAATGGATTTGCCAGCTGATCGATGACATCGAAAAAGGCCGGAGTAAACCCTTCAGGCAGTACGTCTGTGGTGGTGAAGAAAGCTACGGTTTCCTGGCAGGAACATTTGTTCGCGATAAAGATGCCGTGAGCGCTTGCTGCCTTGCAGCTGAAATGGTGGCTTACTACAAATCTTTGGGCAAGTCCCTCAGCGATGTTTTGGATGGAATCTATCGACGTCACGGTGTGTATCTGGAATCCTTGGCGACCTTGACCCTGCCTGGCAAAGAGGGGGCAGATCGTATTCGTCAGATGATGGCGCGTATGCGCTCCGATCCACCCAAGGAGATCGCAGGGTCGACGGTCAAAATTCTTCGAGATCTTGAAGCGCAGAAAGTCATGAGTTTCGAACAGGGCCGCACGTCCGTGCAGGACTTGGCTTTGCCGTCATCGAATGTGCTGCAGTTTGTGCTCGCAGATGGTTCGAAGGTGAGTGCCAGACCATCGGGCACTGAACCCAAGATAAAATTCTATTTTTCTGTGCATCGGCCTTTGGTATCAACAGCTTCAGCTGCGGAATTGGAACAGGCCAAGGCTCAGGCCGCCAAACGATTGACGGAATTGGAAGCTGCATTCAACGCGATGGCAGGAAGCTGATCGGCCTTTCCTCGTATCAATCCTCAAGTTTTTCCTGTTTTTTCCGATAGGCCCCAAGTCGTGGGCCAGGAGTCTCAGCAACTCCTGGCCTGCTCTATCCCTCGTACAGCCTTAGCCATGTTATAATTGCAGGTGATGAGCGATAGCTTCCAACCCGCAGGGCGGGTGCGTCCTTGACAAGGAAGGCCTTCATGCAAAAAGCAATAGTGTCTCAGGTCACTCGCTGGTTCTTGGTCTTTGGTATATTTATCAGTAGCTTACCTGCTGCTTTTGGTGAATATAAGAAAGCTACGGAAGGCCGCGATGTAGTGATGAATAAGCTCTATCCGAAAGCCGAACGCTTTGAGTTGGGCTTGCCGGCTATTGGTTTTGTGATGAACCAATCTTATGTGAACACTTTTCTCTTGGGTGTGGATGCTACCTATTTCCTTAATGAAACTCTTGGCTTTTCGTTTGTGGTGAACAAAGGGGTCAATCAAGACAAGCCTGAGCGATCCTGTATCGAGAATTTTTACTACGATCCAAGCAATGAAGTCGGTATCGCTTGTGGTGATGCTAGCAATCTTAAAAATGCTGATAAGAATAATGATCAATTTCCGCGTTTCGGGCCCGCTTATGTACCGATTCGTGAACTCCAGCAGATGATGTTCGCCAACGTTGTTTGGACGCCAGTCTATGGCAAACAGCTGGTTTCCTTGGGTGCCACGAGTTATTTTGATTTGTTCTTGGAGTTAGGTGTAGGTTTGGCGAATACGACCTATTATAAGAAGAAAGAAGTTCTTAATAACGGCAATTTACCACGTGGCGTGTATATCGATCCCAATGATCCCGCCAATGATAAAGCCAAGGCGACCGCGAATAATAACGGCATTGGAGCAACGGTTGACCAAACTGGCTCCTATGGAGACGGCGGTCGTCCGCCCGCACGGAATGAGAGCAATCCCCTCCTGAATCTTGGGTTGGGTCAGAAATTTCACTTTGGAAAAATGTTTCATTTCAAAGTGTATGTGCGAAACCTCACTCTTTTGGGAACGGATCAAGGCTTCGAAAACTTATTTGCCCTCTATGGAGGCATTGGGTTTCGCTTCTGAGCGTGTGGATGTCAGAGTATAAAAAAACCCGGAGGAAAGTCCGGGTTTTTTTGTTTGAGCATCATCCATTCAAAATGGAATATCATCCAGACTTGAAGAGTTATGGCTACCGAACACGCTATCCGATGGTGGCTCGGAGGGTGGTGTGAAGCTGGAAAGTTGACTCGAAGGACTTTCGTAGCTGCTGGAGTCGCCGCGAGCCGCGCCGGACCCACCGCCCAAAAATTTCACGCTATCGGCGACGATGTCGGTCGAATAGCGTTTTTGGCCTGATGGATCGTCCCAAGAGCGAGTTTGGAGACGACCTTCGACATAGGCCGAGCTTCCCTTGCGCAGATATTTAGCACAATTTTCAGCCTGCTTTTTCCAGACGGTGATCCGATGCCATTCTGTCTTTTCCTGACGCTGCCCGGCCTGATCGGTCCAGTTGTCCGTTGTCGCTATGCTAAAGGAGCAGAAAGCTACGCCGCTTTGTGTGTAACGCAGCTCAGGATCCTTGCCTAAGTTACCGACTAAAATCACTTTGTTTACGGAAGCCATCGCCTTGTCCTCTTTAATCTTCAGCTCGAAAGTCTGTTTTGATGTCTTGACCAAGCCGGCCCAGATCTTGGGATTGGACGCCAAGGCCTGCAGTGGTTATAACTAAGCTCGTGACTCGGTCACAAGGAGAAATTACCGGGCTGGTTTCAAGTCAGCGGACGACATTTTCCCGTCGTGGACACAGCCCTTGTCTGAGGAGCCTCTTGCATATGATCCTGAATGACACCCGAGCCTGGATCGCTGGTAGCCTCGGTTTGCTGGGTTTGACCCTTTTTTGGGCCTGCAAAACCGATGAAAAGCTCCCCAGACTAGGTGAAGCGATAGCTGGCCCTGTTGACGTCGCTACCTCTCCCAGCGGCCGATACTTTTATGTCCTTAATTCCGACTATGAGCGGAAGTTTAACGAAGGCTCGATCATGGTCATCGACCCTGACCAAGCGACACCGGAAAAGGTCTCGACTCAGCCCGTGCAACGGATGGGACGCTCGCTCAACGTAGCTCAAAATCTTCTTTTGGTCACCTACGATGCTGTCGAATTGAAGCAAACGCGGCATGTCGAGCTTTGGGACCTGAAAAATGAAGCGAACCCAACTCTGGCCAAGAGTTGGGATATTGTCTGCTCGCCCGTGAACGGCATTATCGCGCCCAGCAAAGCTTATTTTGCTGTGAGCTGTGCGACAGGGGAACTCTACATGGGCCGCCTGAATGCAAGCAGCTTGGCTGACTCGACTCTGGATTTAGTTCGGAACTACGGCTATGCCCATCGAGCTTTGCATTTCTACGAAGGCGGAGCGGGCACCTGGCTCCTGGGATTTCCGACCGATCTAGACTCTCCCGATGCGGATGATTTTCCAGCCACTGATGTGAAAACCTATGATTTAGCTTCGGACACAGTCAAAGACGGTGCCGATGAAGTTCCGGATAGTCTACAGGATACGCTCTCTGCGCGTCGTCGTCCGGCCACGGGTTATCCCTACCAAATGATTCTCTACAATGTAACGAGTGAAGAAACGGCCTCCAAAGCGGATCCCAATATCGGCGGCCAAAACTTCCGCTATGTGGAAATGGGCACTTTCTTAAAGCCCAATGTGGTCAATTCAGAAATGCGATTTGTGTACTACACTTTACGCGATTTGGATGGCACGCCTTCAGCCGGTGAAGGGACTGTCGATCTGAGCAACCGCGCCTACCGTACCAATTTTTGGATGGCGCGCCCAAGTTTGGATGGAACCCCCGAAGTCTTTTACCTTTCCCAACGGGGCAATAGCTATGGTTCTCCAAGCAACAATGTGCTTAAAGTCGAAATCAACGCGACGGCGATTGCTGCCTCGAGTAGCTCCAAGTTCTCCGATATGTTCAAGGTCGAGCGCGTCTATGGTTTTGGTAATGACCGCGATAGCACAGGACGTTATCCTGGAGCCTTTGCTCTGGCGGAAATTGACGGGGAACCCATGCTGCTCATCAATCACTTCAGGGATTTGATCAATTTCCGCGATGCTCCCTTCTATGGCATCAGCCGCAAGTTTTTGAATCCTCCCTTCTCGCTGGAGCAAGCTTCCAGTTTTGATTCTGTCAGCTTCGACAGTTCTTTTTACCAGCTCGCAGTCTCCAAATCCGGCAAACTCCTCACTTGCTCATTCTACGGGCGCTCACTCTTCTTGTTTGATGTGCGTCCCCGTACTAGTATGAGTGCTCAAACTCCGATTCGGATTGAATGATAGGCCGTAGTTTTGGCAGATCCAACCGTGTCCCGCGTCCCAGGTGCCTAAGGCCTGACGTGGGACTGCGGATTTGAGGGCCGTGCATGCATCTTAAGAAATTGATAGTTTCAGGGTTTAAGTCCTTCGCTGACAAAGTCACCTTGCACTTTGACGACGGCATCACCGGTATTGTCGGGCCGAATGGTTCCGGCAAATCCAATGTGATTGATGCTGTTCGTTGGGTCATGGGAGAGCAGAATGCCAAGCACCTGCGCGGCGAAGTAGCGACGGACATTATCTTCGCCGGCTCGGATCGGCGCAAGCCACTGGGCATGGCCGAAGTCACTCTGGTCTTCGACAATAAAGACCAAAGTCACTTCTGTCCGCCTGAGTATCGCCACGAAGCAGAAATCGCCTTGACCCGTCGCCTCTATATCGATGGCGAACGGGAATATTTCATCAATAAAAAGGCCTGTCGATTGAAAGATATCGTCGGGTTTTTCGCGACAACCGGATTGGGTGGTCGCAGCTATTCGATGATTCAGCAGGGCCAGGTCGATCGGATTCTTAACGCGAAACCGGAAGATGTTCGTGAAATTTTGGAAGAAGCCGCGGGTACCTTGATCTTTAAGTCTAGGCGCCAGGCAGCGATGAAAAAGCTGGAGTCGACGCATGAAAACCTCAAGCGCATCGACGATATTCTGATTGAGCTGGCGAAGCAGCTGGACAATCTCAAAGAACAAGTGGAAAAAGTCGCGGCTTGGAAACAGGTCAGCGGAGCCCTGAAAAGTCAGGAGCTCAAGCTTTTCTCGCATAATTTCCGCCATTTTTCTGCCAAGCTTTTGGAACTTGCACATCAATTGGATGGCGATACCGACAGTGAAGTAAGGGCCATGACCGAACTGTCGGGTCTGGAAGCTCGCGTGGAAGAATTGCAGGGTCAATTATCTGAGTCTGATCCGGAGCTCGATCAGCTGCGCGAGGAAATATCCAACCTACGTGAACAGATTGTCAGAGCCGAAGGAACCATCACGGCTGCCATGCGAATTGCGGAGCAGGGTCAAAAGCGATTGAGCGAGCTGCAAGGCAGCATCGACGAAGATCAAGAAAGCTTGAGCTCTTTGGAAAACATGGTGGCGACCAAAGAAGCAGACTATGTGCGTATGCAGGCGGAAGTCGAAAGACTGCATGACCTGATCTCCTCATTTCAAGATGAAGTGGATCAGGTAGAAGAGTCGGCTCAGGTCTTTGAAAATAGATCCCAGGAACTCGAAGACGAAATTAAAAATCTCGAGCTCCTTTTGGAAAGCAACCGATTGCGTTGTGAAGGAATCGAACGGGATCGCAAACGGATTCTCATTGAATATCAGAATTACGGGGCCCGGCAGGATTCTTTGCAGCAATCCTTGAAAGCGATTGCTGACAAATTGCAGCATGCTCGCCATCTGTTAAACGATCGACAGTCAGGACTTGATCAGGAACTGCAGCTAAAGCAGGAATTGGAAACGACGGTTCAAAATCGTGAAGAATCGATTCGTGAAGGAGCTCGAGCGCGAGACGAGCACAAAGAAACCTATCTGCATGCCAGAGCTCGCCTTGGTACCTTGGAAGAACTTGAAGCCAGCAGTGGTGACCTTAAATCCAGCTTGCATCAGCTCTACACCAAACATCCTCAGGCCAAAAAACTTGTTTATGGAGCTCTGACAGACTTTATTGCCTTCGACAGTGGTATTGGCGAGTGGGCGCCAAGGGCAATACATGCCTTCGAACGATGGTCTGAGCGACTTATTCTGCTTTCCGGCCATGAACTCAACGAACTCATTCGGCTGGTCAATCAAGAGCAGCTCGCTTCACTGCCGCTTAGTCTCGCTTCGCTTTGGAAGGCCGATGATGTCGAGGCCATACGCAGCTGGGCAGAGGCCTATGATGCTACGCCCTGCCTGGATGTTCTCAAGGTCGAACCTCAACATAGAGAGACCCTCGAACATCTTTTAAAACGCCTCTACTACATGTCCGCGATCAATTTAAGCGAAGAAGAATTGCGGAGCTTGCCGCAGGGTTTAATCCTGTTCACGGCACAGGGTGTTTTGGTAAATGCCAGAGATGATTTGCTCTTGAGTGGAACGCAGGCCAAGGGCAGTCTCAGTCGAAAGACGGAAATCGAGATCTTGGCCAAGCAGCTCAAAGAAAGCGAAGGCAAGTTAGCAGCAGCGCAGAGTGAGATGGACGTTCTGGAGCAAAGTCAGACCGAAGATCGCATGCGCCTTCGCGAACTAACGGATCGACTCGGCAGTCAGAATCAGGATGCCCTGGCCGCGATGACAGAAATGAAGTCCCTGCTCAATCAAGAGACCCATCAGAAGGATATGATCGAGCAAAACCTGCAAAGAATTCGTGAGATTGATCAACGCGAAGCAGAGCTCAAGCGGGAACTTGAACAACTCGGTGAAACGCGGATTTCCTTGGGACAAGAAAAAGAAGTCCAGCAAGGCGAATTGGAGTCTTTGCAGGAAGAATCTTCGAGTATCGCGGAACGCAAAGATGAAGTGATGCGTGTACACCAGCAAAGGCAGCTCGAGCTGGCCAAATTCGAGACTAGATCGCAGTCCAATCGTGAAAATCTAGAGCAGAGCCGTCAGCAATTGAACAAGCTGCAGTCCAACATATCCAAGCGCTACCAAGAAAAGAATCGACTTGAGCTGGAGATGGAACAGGCTGAGGTGAATCAGAGCCAAGCTACGCAGGAAATCGAAGTCTATATTCGTCGTCGAGAAGAGCTGGAAGCTCAGCTGGCCGAACGGCGAGAGCTGAGCGCAGGAGTTTTGGAAGAACTTCGAGTCATCGAAGGGCGGGCTCGTACGGCCCGAGACCATCAGATGGAACTGCAGAAATCCAAATCCAAGAAAAGTGTCGAACTGGAACGCCTGAAGCAAGTGAGTCGAGGACTTTTGGATCAGGCTCGTGAGAAATATCAAATCGATCTTATGAACTATGAGTTCGAAGAAGATCCAAGTTTTGACGCGGATAAATCAAACCGTGAAATCAATAAACTTCGCACGCAGCTGGATGGCATGGGCGGGGTGAACATGGTGGCCGTTGAGGAATACGAACGTATTTCAAAACGCCATGAGTTCATCGATGCACAAAAAGAAGAAGTTCTTGGGAGTATTCTCCTGCTGCAGGAAGCGATCGACGAGATCGAAGAGACGTCTAAGGAAAAATTCCTAAGCACCTTTGAAGTGGTCAATCAAAACTTTATGGAGTTGTTTCCCATTCTCTTCCCGACGGGGGAAGCTCGATTGGAATTGACCAGCGACGACGCTTTGAACGCTGGAGTTGAAATCATGGTTCGTATGCCGGGTAAAAAGCCCCGAAGCATGAATCTCTACTCTGGTGGTGAGAAAGCCTTGACGGCGATTTCTCTGATTTTTGCTTTGCTCAAGACCAAACCAACACCCTTCTGCTTTCTGGATGAGGTTGACGCGCCTTTGGATGAAGCGAACGTTGGCCGCTACAATAAAGTTTTGGACGCTCTGTCGGATCGTTTCCAATTTGTAGTGATCACCCACAACCGTCGAACAATGGAAGTGCTGGATCAGCTTTACGGAGTGACGATGCAAGAAGGCGGCGTTTCAACCGTTGTAGGTGTGGATATGAAAAAAGATCTGCCGGCTCATTTACAAAAGGCCTTTAAGAAGGCGGAAGAGCCCGTGGCAGGGGCGACTGGAATTTAAGCGGCAAAGGAGTTGCCATGACAGAGCTCAAAGGCAAGGTGGCCCTGGTGACTGGTGCCAATTCGGGAATTGGCCTTGAAACAGCACGGGGATTGGCTGCTCTCGGTGCACGGGTGATTCTCGGCTGCCGGGACTTGTACAAAGCCGAAGAGGCCCGGGCATCGATTCTAAAAACTCATCCCGAAGCCCAGGTCGATGTGCTCGCCCTGGATTTGGCCAATCCTATGAACATTCGAAGCGCTGCCGAGGTTCTGCGAAGAACCCACAAAGCCCTGCATATTCTGGTCAATAATGCCGGTATTTGGCCGGTTAAACGCCAGGAAACTCGTGAAGGTCGTGAGCTGAGCTTTGCTGTGAATCATTTGGGAACTTTTACTCTGACCCAAGCTCTTCTGCCTTTACTCAAAGCCTCCGCTCCATCGCGCATCGTCACCCTATCTTCAGCGCTGCATTACCAAGGTAAAATGGTTTGGGATGATCTCGAGTTTAGGAAGAGACCCTATAAGGCGATGGAAGCCTATAACCAGTCGAAACTGGCCAATGTTCTGATGACCAAAGCCTTGGCGCGTCGATTGGAGGGAACAGGAGTGACGGCTTATGCCGTGCATCCTGGTGTGGTCGCCACCCAGCTCATTCGCGACTATCCGCGTTGGATCAGTCAACTGGCCCGGCTATTTTTACTGAGTCCGGCGCAGGGCGCTCGTTGCTCACTTTTCGTTGCGACTTCTCCGGCAGTGATTCAGTTGAATGGGGCTTATTTTGAAAAATCGAAGAGTAAAAAGCCCGCAGACGCAGCGCTTTCAGAACAAGATCAAGAAAGGCTTTGGAAGTTAAGCGAGGAGCTCACTGCCGGGGCATGAAATTCGCCCCCTGCATGACGAGGGGGAGCGAAAATTCTCACTGATCGAAGATATGCCCTCGACTATCCTTCCAGTTTATCCACGATCAATTGCACCATTTCAGTTGGCTTGCTGTAAAAATCAGCAAAGGAGTAGGTGTCCAGAAACCATTCGGTAATCGGGTCCTGTTCGGCTTCCCGCGTTTTTTTCACGAGCTGGGGATAGGTGCTGGTGAGTTCGAGCATGCGGGCAAGAACCCCGGCAGCTTCGGGGCGAGCACTGGGATATTTTTTACGCAGATAGCGAATCATCAGACTGATGAGCACGGGATCGAGTTTTTCGGCTAGAAAAAACAGATCATTGGCGGGCACGGTGCCAGCTTCTAATCCATCCAACCAACGGAGACTTTCGCGAATTTGAGCCTGTGCATCCATGCTAATTACTCCTTTACAAGGGACGATAAGGGTCAATGAATTGGTTCATGCCAACCGACAGGCTACTTGTCTCTGGTCGATCCACACTCCAGGCATAGTCGATTCGAAAGACCAGTCGATTGACTTGAGGGACAGAGGCACGCAGGCCTATGCCCCAGCTTTTTCGATCATGAGCGGACCATTCGCCGGTCGAAAATCCTGCAGTTCCGAAATCTGCGAAAACCGCAGCCTGCCACCAAGCATAAGTCGAACGGTGAAAAATCTTACGTAACTCTAAGTTGGTATAGACCGCCTTATTTCCATACATGACCCCGTCCGGCAAACCACGCACCGAATCGAAGCCTCCGAGAAAGTATAAACTTTGATAACTGGAATCATCGCTTAATCCCAGCCATTCATGAAAGCTAAGATTCCAGTCCTGATCCCATAGGCCATACCAAAACAGCTCCTGCTCTAAACTTCTCTGGTAATGACCACCCGACCATGTGGGTCCCGCGCTTAGTAAAAAGCGTAGGCCCCGCAGACTTTGCTGCAGCACAGCCATATCATCATAAACCAGCCTGGCCAAGAGGCGTTTCTGATTTGTAGGCCTCAAATCAAAATCGTCAGAGGGAAGTGTAAGCTTCTCCTTTTGCCACTCCAGCAGCTGTTGTTGTCTCACTTGCAGCCTCAAACCCAGTTGCCAAGGACTCTTGGGATCCTGACCTAAAGGATGTAGAGCTTCTGCCAGAGCTGCAGTCGCGCTGCCATAAATGCGAGCGACCTCTTTATCCTCCCTATCGTATACGCTGCGGACGCGGTTGTCCCGCCAGAGTTCGAAATTCAGGTAATGATGTCCTTCCAGCCAGCGCGGAGCGCGGATCCACAGAACCCCGCCTGACGGAGCTGATCCATACTTTCGAGCTTCTGCCCCTAAGGTCCAGAGACTGCCAAAAGCATGAGTGTCATAAATGCCTGCTACAAGCAGAGGGGTTCCTCCGCCGAAAGCGCCTCGAACCACAGGGATCACAGTCCATTTTTCCTTGATGTCGAGATCAAGATTATATTGGGCGGGTTCCTTATCGGACGGCACCAAGCGGATCGCTACGTCCTGAAAGACTTGGGTTGTGAGAAGTTTGCTGCGTAAGGCATCGATATCTTCACTATCCAGTTCACAGGGACAGTTCAGCCCCGAGTAAGATAAGAGCCAAGCCGGATTGGTCCGATAGAGACCATGGACAATCACCTCTTTGATTTGAAACGTGTCCTTTGCATGCAGGGGCAAGGCCTGGAGGAAAAAAAATACGACAAATCCCCAGTACCAGCGACTCAGATGGGGAGTGACTGTCGAATTATATATATCGCTCTGACGTGGGGGCATGTAAGGCCTATAGCTAGGAAAAAGGCTCAAGTGAGATAGGGGTCTGGCTGATCCAGGTAGTTTCTCACATAGTCCGCGATGCCTTCTTCGAGGGTGAAAAAACTTTCATGATAACTGGCGGACTTGCGTAACTTTTGCAAGTCGGCTGCTGTGAAATATTGATACTGATTTTGCAAACTCGGCGGCATATCTATCCACTCGAATTTAGCTTTTTTATTGAGTGCTGCGAACACGGCTCGGCCCAGATCAGCGAAACTCCGCGGCTCCCCAGATCCAAGGTTATAGAGTCCTGATGGAATTTTGCGGTGTTCCTTCCAGAAGTGCAGCATGACTTTGACCACGTCTTTGACGTAAACGAAGTCTCGTTGCTGCTCCCCATGTCCGATGTCGGGGCGATAGGATTTAAAGAGGTGAAGGCTGCCCTTATCACGAACCTGCGGAAAGGCATGGAAGACCACACTCGCTTGAGGTCCCTTGTGATATTCTTGGGGCCCGTAGACATTGAAGAACTTGAATCCATACCAAAAAGGCGGTGTTATACCTTGCTTCAAGGCCCAACTATCAAATAGATGTTTGCTCCAACCGTATTTGTTGATGGGCCTCAGTTGGGGAATTGTGTGGTGGTCATCAGTGAACTGATTCTCCTCCGCTCCATAGGTCGCGGCTGAAGAAGCATAAAGAAATGGAATATCCCGCTGTGCGCAATAATCCCACAGCCGCTTCGTGAACAGAACATTATTATTCATGAGATAGTCGGCATCACGCTCGGTCGTCGCCGAGCAGGCCCCCAAATGGAAAACGGCATCGAAGATGGGATGGCCCGATTCGTCGAGCCAACTGAAGAGCTGATCCTTGGGCACGACATAGTCAATACGACGTTTCGCAAGATTTTTCCACTTATCACCCAAACCCAAATGATCGGCGACAACTATGTTGTGGATGCCTTGTTCATTCATTGCCCAGATCAGAGCACTGCCAATGAAGCCGGCGCCGCCGGTGACCAGTATCATGATTTATCTCCAAAGCCATTGCCTGATATTTGCCGAAAGATACAAGTTCAAACAAACAAGTATATACCCGCCGCTCCAACAATCTTAGCCAAATCTGTTTAAAAATCGAATTTCCCTGGTTGGCAGAGAAAATCCAAAACACTCTCACGAAACTAAAAAAACGCGGCAGTCTCGAAAGAATTGCCGCGTTTTTTGTTGCCATGATTCCGTAACACTTATTTTTTAAAGTGACGAACCCACTTTGTAACTTCTTTGATCTCTGCATCACTTAAGACAGCGCCCCAAGGAGCCATCGTCGCGCTCAAGCCAACCGAAGGTCCGCCTTCTTTGATAACTTTGGCGATGTGAGCATCATCAACGCTGGCTTGCCATTTGGCATCGGTAAAGTTTCGAGGCTTTGGATTCATGGCTGCTGCGCCTGCACCGGCAGCATCGCCCGCCACACCATGACAAGGAGCACAGAATTGCTCAAATTTTTCCTGTCCGACTCCACCAGCCGCTCCACCGCTTCCGGCCACTGCCTTGGGTGCGGGAACCGATCCGTCGGGATTCAGTTTTTCAATGGGTGGGTTCGCATTGGTCTCTTCCTGTTTGAAGCGCTCTTGTACCGGCCGCGGATTGTGCTGCTCGGTGCAGGACTTACAGGCGCTCAAGACCATCCCGATGGCAAGGGATGAGAGTACCAATAGGGTGCGTCTGATTTTCATGCGTTCTCCTTTTAATGCAGTCCAGGGAGCCATGTATAGCATATTCAGCCGGGTCGCCAAAGAAAAATACGGACCAAAATTGGGTCCGATCCGGCCATTTTCAAGCACTTTTACCGCTTCCTACCAACCCAAGCTGAGTCGTAACTGAGCAAATGACAGGGTCCGCTGCCTTTGATCCTGAGCTGGGGCAAAATGATAGAGCTCATATAGATTATCGTAAGAGATCGTCAATGACTCCAGAAAAAGGCTCCAGCCCTTTTCATTCATACGTCCAAGTCCCCAGGTCGATTCGCGGACCCGGATATGGTGCCGATCCACGGCTGTATCCAGGCACGATCCATCAGGGGCTAGGCTATTGCAGGATCGCACGGTCGCATTCGGTCCAAGAGAGATCTGCAAGTCTTGTCTATGAAAAGCGAGGACGTATTCGGCAAGAATCAGATAAGACGCGCTGAGAGCTAATGTTGCCCGCTCGATTTCGCTCCGCTGTCCCCAGGATTCGGCCAGAATTTCTGTTGGATCAAAGGGACCTTCAAGCGGACTCACAGCGCGATGTCGAATCACATTCTGCGGACCTCGGACAAAGTTCCTTTGCAAACCAAGCGAAATACGCAGGCCGCGAGCTTTTGGGTTTTGCCCGTTGAGTATGAAGGACAAGGCCTGTCGCTCGGTTCTAAATCCCTGGCCTATCAGGGGGCGCTCAGCATCATTCAGCCAAAAAAAGCGATCTCGTTCGACGCTATCGGTGTCTATCGACCATGCGGCTTGCCATTCCAACGAAGGAATGATTTCACTGCGCCCTACAAAACCCAGGTAGGGCTTGTGGTCCTCTTCCTTCAAGCGCTCGCCTTCGCCGAAGCCGGCGATAAAACTCAATGAAGTATGGGTCCACTCGGGCTTTATCAAGCTTAGTCGGAGCGCCGTCTGCTTCCATCCGCTATCCTGGAGAGCATGAGCGAAGCTCAGTCCACTTGAGTCAGGCAGTAGAGTGGCCGATGTCCAGTCTTCCACACTCAGTTCCCAGTCCTCAGCGAGGCGAAATCGCAGTGCATAATGATCGAACCAAGTCTTTCGGGGTGGCAAGCTCAGACCAAGCACATCGTAGGTATCGGTCCAAGTTGGTTTGGGTACTTGCCACGGATCCCAAGATAAAAGAAGGCTGAGACGAGCTGTGAGATTTGCCCGGAAGGCGACACGAAAATGAGTGAAGCGCGGGCAATCTCTGAGGTAGGGCGAAGCTTGAAATCGGCAAACGACATCACTGTCGATCGAGAGACTCCGGGCAGGCTCTTCATCCTGAATCTGAGCCGCCGACATCCTGCTGATTCCCAAGCTGGAGAGAAGCGTCAGATTCCAGATAAGCGATGAGTATAATTTTTGACTCCCCGTCACGCTCTTGACTCCCTTCGTCAGCAGACTGACGCTTGGTTTTGGTCATTTTAGGTAAATTCGAAGATTTTCCAAGTGCTCTCAACAAACCGACAATCCCATGCTGCAAGCTTACGCATTTCTCCTGCATTTGCCAGCTTTTCACAGAGTATACCAAACTCTTGCCTCTGTCGGGGAGTTGGCACGTCTCTTGTAATGTGACCTTTGGTGCAACAGGAGAAGCTATGGCGGAAGAAGCCAAAAAAGACGAAAAAGAAAAAAAAGAAGGTGAAGCTGCAGCCGAGGAAAACCCGGAGCAGGATGCGAAAAAGCGCAAGAAAAAGCTGCTTATTTTTGCAATTTTGGGCGCC
Organism: Oligoflexus sp.; assembly: GCA_041736645.1. GTDB lineage: Bacteria > Bdellovibrionota_B > Oligoflexia > Oligoflexales > Oligoflexaceae > Oligoflexus. Next base: position 30,076 of record JBGSTF010000166.1, read on the forward strand.
TTGCTGATAGGTGGCGGTGGCGCGGGAGCCTTCTTCTTCCTCAGCGGAGGAAAAAAACCCAAGGCCGAGGGTGATCAGGAAGTTACGTCCAAAGGCGCAGGCGAAAAGACAGATGAGCATGGCGGCGGTGAAAAGAAAGACGAAGCAAAGAAAGCCGACGAGCACGGTGGCGATAAAAAAGCCGATGAACACGGTGCAAAAAAAGGCGACGAGCACGGGTCTGGAGGGGGTGAAGCTGATAAAAAAGGCGACGCCGCTGGAACTGAGAAGAAGGACGCCAAGCCTCAGCTGGATATAGATTTTGGCGATACTTTGAAAATGACAACATTCAATATCAACTTGGGAAATGCACTCGAAAATCGATATGTTCGCATCGAAATTTCACTGGAATATAAGGGCGGTGATGCCACCAAGCAGGAAATTGAAAAGCGAATGCCTCAACTTCGTGATGCTATCATTGGCATTCTGCAACGCAAAACCCGAGAATTTCTCTTGGCTCCTGATGGTAAGGAAGCTCTCCGCAAAGAAATTCTGACCCGAATCAATCGCTATATGAAAAGCAAGATCGAATCGGTCTATATCACGGACATGCTGATCGAATAAGAGGAGTCGTTGATGAGTCAGGTACTGTCGCAAAGCGAAGTCGATGCCCTTCTGTCCGCAGTCTCGGACAACCGGGTCGACTCGGATGACGACGGCGGCCCCGAGGGACTGCAGAGCGGTGTCGTCCAGTATGATCTGGCCAATCAAGATAGAATCATTCGAGGTCGAATGCCGACTCTCGATATTATTCACGATCGATTTATTCGATTGTTCCGGGTGACTTTATCCAACGCTTTAAGAAAAATGGCCAACCTCAGTGTGAACTCCACAGGTCCATTGAAGTTTTCGGAATTCATGAACTCGCTGCCTTTACCCTCTTGTTTGAATATTCTTCGCCTCGATCCCCTGCGCGGAGCGGCGGTTATGGTTATCGAATCCAAGCTTCTCTATGCTTTGGTGGATAGCTTTTTTGGTGGCAATGATGTTCCCTACACGAAAATCGAAGGTAAAGATTTCACCCAAATTGAAATCAAAATTGCGCGGCGAGTCGTGCTTTCGGCTATTGATGATTTGGAAAAGGCCTGGGAGCCTGTTTATCCCCTGAAAATTGGCTATAGCCGAACTGAAATCAACCCTCAGTTTGTTGCCGTCGTTCCACCTTCGGATGTCGTTATTGCGACAACCTTCGATGTCGAACTCGAAAAGGTTTCTGGAACGATCAAAATCGTGATCCCATACTCCACGCTGGAACCTATCAAGTCGAAACTTTCCGTCGGTTTCCAAAGCGAACAGCTGGAAGTCGACTTTATCTGGATCAACCGTGTCAAAGAACAGATTATGCAGACAACTGCCAATATTGTGGTGAAATTGGGCGAAGCCAATATTCAGGTTCGAGATCTGATGAATTTGGAAGTCGGAGACATCATTCAGCTGGACACCGACGCGACAATGCCTTTGAACGTGATGGTTGAAGGCATTCCAAAATTTAAAGGTATTCCCGGTCTTCTGCGTGGCAATCGCGCTATTCGTATCACAGAATCAATGTTTGAAAGTTGATCGATCTCTCTAGGGAGTTTTTACTATGGCTGATGATCTCAATCCAGAAGACTTTGGTTTAGGCGGAGAATTGGATGATGCCCTGGCAGCTGCCTCGGGTGGGGATGATGGTGGAAAATCTAGCGGTGGAGACAAAGACGAAAATATCGTCATGACTCCCGAAGATTCCCGTCTGGCCAGAACTGATTTTTCCAAGCTTAAGATGATTCTCGATGTTCCCCTGAAGGTCTCTGTGGAACTCGGACGAACGAAAATGCTGGTCAACGACCTTCTACAGTTGGGCCAAGGCTCGGTGATCGAGCTTGATAAAATCGCGGGTGAGCCCATGGAAATCCTTATCAACGATAAACTGGTTGCAATGGGTGAAGTCGTTGTCGTCAACGAAAAATTTGGTGTGCGGTTGACAGATGTTGTTTCGCAATTCGGTTTGGGTGATATGAGCCATACCGGATAACTGATTGCACCAAAGTACGGAGAGGGGATTGAGCATGCTACGCCTGATCGTGTTTCTAGTATTCTTTCAAGCTTCGAGTCTCCTGGCTCAGGAGTCGCCGGCCAGTCCCAGTCTTATGACAATGGGACCTATTGATGGCGAGTCCGATCAAAAAGCGACCATTATTACCATTCGCTACGATGCCAAGCCAGGCTTTGCCAAGCCGAAGGTTGAGGCGATGGGAAGCTTTTTGCAAGTGACCTTGCCGGCTACCATCGTCCCAAAACCGGGCCAGTTTATTGAAGCCAATAGTCCTTATATTCGAAAGTTTGCGGCGTTTCAGTTGGATGAGCAGACGGCTGGACTCAGACTCTTTGTAACCAAAGAAGCTAGCCATCTCTTGGGCGCGGTGACGACGGATATTCTGGAAAATCGGGTCGTCATAGTCCTGGATCATGTTGAAGCTGAAAAACAACTTCTGGCTCACTTCGATGGAGTGCCCGTTGAAGGCGGTCCAAGTCCTGAAGAAATTGTCAAAAAGACCGAAGTTCGAACTGATATCCCCGACCCTGTTAAACCTCATGCTGTGGTTAAAGATGCGGCCCCGAAGGTGGAAGCAGCAGACCAGGGCACGCCTGCTTGGACAGATGGGCTCAAAGACAAATTAATTATAGCGACCGCTTTTTCAGTCGTCATGCTCCTCCTGCTCATCGGTATGAAGACTTGGAGACGCATGATGACCAAGAAATGGCCTGGCGCGCTTGTCGAAGATTACAGTCTTAAGACGCTGGCAACTCATTCCGTAGGTCCCAAGCAGAAAGTGACTGTCATTCAAGTCGGCAATGAACAGATTCTACTTGGAGTATCACCCGACAGCATCAATTTCCTCACGTCAATTAAAAAGGCGGGGGAGCCTCCAAAAGTGGCTATAGATCCATCTATGTATCAAAGACCGGCCATGCTTCCTAAGGAGCCGCTGCGATCCGATACCTCTATGAAGCAAAGGCCGAAAGTCTTGGAAGAGTCGACACCTCGTCCGTCGACCAAACAGCGTCCCAACACTCGCAATGAATTGCCTGAGCCGGGAAGTGCCATCTCTTATGGCATTAGCGATCAAGGTATCAAGAACATGAAGACAGCCAACTCCGGGCGCCAAGCCGATGAAGGCAGCAGCGTTGACGATGTGACCCGCATGATTCGCAAAAAACTTCGTGACCTACCAAAGGTCTGATGCAGGTGCAGAAATGAATGTCATTCGTCGCAAATTCAACGAATTCGGCCTTTCCCATTGGGGATGGGCCTTGCTTTGCTTCTGCACAGTTTCCGGTCAGGCCTGGGCAGAGACGAAAATTCCAGGCTTGAATTTCAATATCTATGAAGTTGACGATCCCGACGCTTTCGTCCCTGCCCTGAAAATTATCGCCCTCTTGACCATTCTTGGCGTTGCTCCGGCCATTCTTCTCATGATGACTTCGTTCACGCGCATCGTCGTGGTTCTAAGCTTTGTCAGGCAGGCCCTTGGTACCCAGACCATGCCCCCAAATCAAGTTGTTCTTGGGCTCTCACTGTTTTTGACTTTCTTTACCATGGGACCCGTCATCGATGTGATTCAAGAGAGAGCGTTGACTCCATACATGGAAAAGGCCATCACTCAAGAGCAGGCGGTGAATGAAACCATGGCTCCTCTTCGTCAATTTATGCTGAGAGAGGTTAAGGAGTCTGATCTGCAGGCCTTCTTCAATATAGCCAAGTTGCCCAAGCCAAAGTCAGTGGAAGACGTTCCGATGCGGGTGCTTATCCCGTCCTTTATTGTTTCAGAATTAAAGACGGCATTTCAAATTGGTTTCCTGATCTACATCCCGTTTCTGGTGATCGATATGGTGGTCTCTTCCATTCTTATGGGTATGGGCATGATGATGTTGCCGCCAACCGTGGTATCTCTTCCATTCAAACTGGTTCTGTTTGTTTTGGTTGATGGATGGGGACTCATTGTCGACTCGCTCGTGAGAAGTTTTTCCATTCGCTAAGAGGAGATGATCTATGACTGAGCAAGCGGTTCTGGATATTGGCTGGAATACCATATGGGTCGCAATCAAGGTATCCTCGCCCGCCCTAATTTCCGCGCTTGTAATGGGTCTTTTGATCTCTATCTTTCAAGCGGCAACACAAATTAACGAGCAAACCTTGTCATTCATTCCAAAAATTTTGGCAATGGCTGCAGCCATGATTGTTTGTGGGCCCTGGGTTTTGCGGATCATGATGAATTTTACCATCAATTTGATTCGTGACATCCCTAACATAATCCGCTGAAAGAACCTATGATTTATGGTCTGGGCGTTGAAACCATCCTCACGGGAGCTCTGATCTTTGTCAGGGTCAGTGGAGTTATGTTTGGATTGCCTTTCTTCGGCGATCAGCCCACCCCGGTTAGGGTGCGCATTCTTCTGAGCGTCGCCCTTTCATTCGTCATCCAGGGACTGATTCCAGGGACATGGCTGATTGAGTTTCCAGCTGAGCTCCTTCCGTTCATTATCCTGGTCGTCAAAGAATTGTGCATCGGCTTGTTTTTAGGATTTACCGCCAGAATCGCTTTTGATTCCATCATCATGGCGGCGAGTTTGGTCGGCTATCAGATGGGCTTTGGCGTGGCGGATCTCATGATGCCTGATGCTCCGGTGCAGATTAGTGCTTTCACGGCTTTTCATCGTATCCTCATGATCTCGATCTTTTTAGCTTTGAACCTACACCACATGTACTTTGATGCACTTATTAGAAGCTTCAGTCTTATACCGGCTGGGGGAATAGCTCCACACTTTCAGTTGGGCGGATATCTGATCGAGCTGACATCAGGACTCTTCAAGATTTCCATGCAGCTCGCAGCCCCGGTTCTGGTCGCGCTGATGTTTACCAATACGGCTTTGGGCCTGATTGCACGCACGGTGCCGCAGTTGAATGTCTTTACTTTGAGCTTTCCTGTTGGATTTTTTGTGGGGCTAGGGGTTTACTTGGCTTGCTTGCCGTTTTTTCCGGGTTGGGTCACCAACCACTTCATGCAGTCCCATGAACAGATACTGCAAACCCTGAAAGGGATATCACCCTAAGGCGGGCTTATGGCAGAAGAGAATGATGGCCAGGACAAAAGTGAAGAGGCGAGCCCCGAGCGGCGTGATGAATTTCGCGAACGCGGCCAAATTGCTATTTCCAGTGAAGTGACTTCGACCCTGGTATTGGCTGCTGTCATCGGTAGTTTCACCTACTATACGGGCTTCATTATCTTTCGTCTTCAGCATTTTCTGACTTCTCATCTCCAGCATCTTAGCACCAAAACCCTAACTGCCAAACATCTCTTCAGTTACTTTGGCGAGGTTGGCCGCGAACTCCTTATCATGATCAGTCCCATCTTCATCGCAACGACTGTCGCGTCCATTGCCGTAACCTTTGCCCAAACGCGCATGAATTGGTCTTGGAAAAAGCTAGAGCCAGACTTTTCAAGAATGGATCCTTTCAACGGTTTCATCAAGATTTTTAGCTGGAATTCAGTCATTACGCTGCTGAAAAGCGTTGGCAAGATGGTCATAGTTGGGTCCATGACATTTATTATATTAAAGGGTGAATGGATCAAGGTTCCTGGTCTGATGCAGATGCCTTATCTTCAGGCCTGGGACTATTGGTTGGGAATAACGAAAACTCTCATATGGTCTGTTATTGGTCTGCTGCTTTTCCTAGCCGCCGCTGACTTCATCTATAATTTCATGACTATGGAAAAAAAGATGATGATGACCAAGCAAGACGTCAAGGAAGAATACAAAAAGCGGGAATTGGATCCCCATGTCAAAGCCAAGATCAAGCGAATGCAGCGTGATATTTCTATGGCCAAAGCCGTGCAAGCCACCAAAGGCGCAACAGCCGTTATCACCAACCCAACTCACTATGCGATTGCCATCAGTTATGAGTTGGGAATGAATGCGCCCATTGTAGTAGCGAAAGGCCAGGACTTTCTTGCGCAAAGAATGAAGGAAGTTGCTAAGGAATCGGACATCCCGATCATTGAGAATAAGCCCTTGGCCCGGACTCTCTATAAAGTGTGTAAGGTGGGGCAGGAAATTCCAGAATCTCTCTATAAAGCCGTATCTGAGGTGATTCGCTATGTGTTCCTCCTCAAAGGACGCAAAATCACTCGGAACTCTTAGGAGCTATTGAATGGCTGGAGCCGCTCTGGATAAAACAGAAGAACGTGGTGGCATCCTCAAGGTGATACAGTCACCGGATGTTCAGTTTGCATTGGCTTTGGTGGCGATTATCTTTACGATGATCCTACCTTTGCCTATGTGGCTTCTCGACATGCTTTTAGCAACTTCAATTGCCTCGTCATTGATGATTCTCATGACGGCTGTCTATATCAGAGAACCTCTAGAATTTTCTACATTTCCTACCGTCCTTTTGGTGACGACCCTGTTTCGCTTGGGTCTGAATGTTGCCACGACGCGAAGTGTCCTATTGGAAGCACATACCGGGCATGTGAGTTCAGTGATCAGCTCCTTCGGAAGTTTAGTCATTGGTGGAAACTATTTCGTTGGTTTTGTGATCTTTATCATCCTGGTTGTCATCAACTTTATTGTAATCACCAAAGGTGCTGGACGCGTGGCTGAAGTGGGTGCTCGATTCACCCTGGATGCAATGCCTGGCAAGCAAATGGCAATTGATGCAGAGTTGAATGCTGGGTTGATCGATCGCAAAGAAGCTCGGGAGAGGCGCCAGAAAATTGAACTGCATGCCGACTTCTACGGTTCTATGGACGGTGCTTCGAAGTTTGTTCGAGGTGATGCCATCGCCGGTATTATTATCACGGCTGTGAATATTATCGTCGGTTTGATCCTGGGTGTTGGTTTCCATGGTATGAGTTTTCAAGAAGCCGCTCAGCTTTATACCTTGCTGACGGTCGGTGATGGCTTGGTGTCACAGATTCCTGCTCTTATTGTCTCGACCGCTGCTGGTATTGTCGTCACCCGTGCTGGGGGTGCCGAAGAAGGCTTATCTCAGACCGTAAACAATCAGTTGATGAATTATCCAAGGGCGATCTTCATCTGCGGCATTCTGTTACTCATCATGGCGATGGTTCCCGGAATGCCTGCTGTTCCTTTCGGTGTTCTTGCCGTGGGGATGTACTTTCTTGGACGTCACGCCTTACGTGTGGGAGACGATAAAAAAGCCAATGCCGTGGCGAAGGAGCAGGAATCACAGAAGGATCCAAAGAAAGATTCAATCGAGTCCTTGCTTCACATCGAAGCTCTGTCTTTGGAAGTTGGTGTTGGATTGATTCCGTTGGTCGACTCCCAGCAGGATGGTGAGGTTCTGGAGCGGATAGTATCGGCCCGGAAACAGTTTGCTCAAGACATGGGGATTGTGGTGCCCATGGTGATGGTCAAGGACAATATTCAGCTTAAACCTGGCGACTACCAAATCCTGCTTAAGGGCAATTGCATAGGCCGGGGAAGTCTCATGGCTGACTACTTTCTGGCCATGGATCCTGGCGATATCGTGGAGCCGATCGATGGCATTCCAGGACGCGAACCTGCCTATGGCTTGGATGCCGTCTGGATCAAGCCGAGCCAGAGAGAAGAGGCGAGCTTTAGAGGCTATACGGTCGTCAATTGCTCAACCGTGATCGTCACACATTTGACGAAGCTCATTGAAGAGCATGCCTCAGAGCTCTTAGGGCGCCAGGAAGCGCAGAACTTGATCGAAAGTCTGAAGGAGGAAGCTCCGAAAGTCGTCGAGGAGGTTATCGGTGCTGACCGTCTGAGTTTGGGTGAAGTTGTGAAAGTTCTGCAAAATCTGCTGGGAGAAAGGGTCAGTGTCAGGGATCTGCGTTCCATCTTCGAGACCTTGGCAGATTATTGTCGCACGATCAAGAACCCGGATATGCTCACCCGTTATGTACGCAAAGCTTTGGGCCGTGGTATCATTAAGAAGTACCTGACCCCTGATGAAAAACTCGTTGTGATCACCTTGGATCGCGCGATTGAGGATCTCATCGTCGCTGGCCTCCAGCATCGCGAAGATGGATCCACCTCCCTGCAGTTGGAACCGGAGATGGCTCAGCGCATACTCAACCGTATTGCCGAGAGTCTCGATGCATTCCAGAGCTCGGGTACCCAGCCCGTCATACTCTGTGGTTCACTGATTCGATGGGACATTCGTCAGCTTGTGAATCGATTTATACCCGGAGTGATTGTCTTGGCCTTTGATGAAATACCGCCAGGAACTCAAACCAGATCCATCGGAATCGTAACGATCTAGCCCCTTTAGGAAAGGAGGATCATGGACGTCAAAACTTTTGAAGCCTTTTCCATGCGCGATGCATTGAAAGCCGTCAAAACCCACTTTGGGACTGACGCCGTAATCCTCAATACTAGAGAGAAAAAAATCGAGGGAGCCAAGGGCAAGGTTTTTGAAGTCACGGCAGCGAAAAATAGCCAAGCCTCGATGAGCGGGGGAAGCAAGGCCGCAGCCGACGGCAATATGCGGGAAAATCTGGTGGAATTGGTCGAATATTTCAAAACCATTGAACGCACGATTAAAGGTCTGGGCGAGGAAATGGCAAGGCGTCAGGATCTCTTTCGCCTTGATGCTGGTTTGCAAGAACTGCGAACCATTGTCTATGAAGAGCTATCCAAAACCAAAGGATCAGCACTGGAAGGGATGAACCCAAGCCTGGGAAAAATCTTTCAGAGGCTCAAGATGATGGGCATGGACGAAGCAGAAATGAGTCGTTTGGCGGATTTTCTGAAAGCTCTCCCTCAAGATAAAAATGCCGATCCGGAACACCTTTATCTGACCTACCAGACGCAGGCGATTCGTTGGATGATGAAGCGAATTAAGGTTGCTCCGCCGTGGAATCCTGTGCTTGGAGAGCGGGCAATACACGTGCTTGTGGGATCGTCGGGGAGTGGCAAGACCTCGTCTGCCGCAAAGATTGCCAATCACTATAAATCGGAACACAAACAAAGAGTCATTCTAGCTTCTTGTGACAATAAGCGAATTGCGGCTCGTGAGCAAATTCGGGTGACAGCTAAGGTTCTTGGAATTCCTTTTGAATCTGTCGAAAGACCGCGTGATCTCGCAGACATTCTCGAGAAAAAGAAGGACTGGGACCTTGTCGTAGTAGATACCGGTGCAGAATGCCCTCGAGTAAAAGAAGATCTAGGGGACCTGTTGGATTTTCGGGATCTGGAACTTCCAGTGAGTTTTCACCTAGCCCTTTCGATGACTGAAAAAGAAGTGCAGATGGATCGTATGATTCGTGGATTTTCTCATCTTGGCTTGCAGAGTTTGGTGTTCAATCGACTCGATGAGTCCTGGAGTTATGGGGAAATATTCAATTTAAGTCTGCGCTGGAGCCTTCCCATTAGTTTTTTTGGAGTGGGTCGGTCTGTTCCTGAGGACTTGGAGCGTGCGAGTCGGGAACGTGTCGTCGAACGTATATTTGGTTTATGAGAAAGGGTAGGGAATTGAACCTCGATTCGAAGCCAGAAGATCGCCCCTGGATCATTAGTGTTGCAAGTGGCAAGGGTGGAGTTGGCAAAACTCTGACGACTGTGAATATGGCACTGGCGGCCAGACGTCTGGGATTGAGCACTCTCATTCTCGATGGAGATTTTGGTTTAGCTAATGTGGATGTTGTCCTGGGGATTCGTGCTCGGTACAATATAGGTGATGTTCTTGAATCACGAGTCGACTTGAAAGATATCGTCATCGAAGGTCCTCTTGGCGTTCGAATCATTCCCTCTGGTTCCGGATTGGCCCAACTCGCTGATCTAAAGTTGGTTCAAAGAGTTCAACTCCTGGACAAAATCGCCGAAATTGCCAAGTCTTACCAACTCATGATCATCGACACGGGCGCAGGAATATCCAGCAATGTCCTGCACTTAAACTCGATAGCAGATGAAATAATGGTCGTTACGACTCCAGAGCCTCACGCTCTTACTGATGCTTATGCCTTTTTGAAAGTGATGCACGAAAACTATGGTCGCAAGAACTTTAATATAATTGTGAACCAAGCGATATCAGAGGGCCAGGGGCTTAAGATTTATCAGAGGGTAGCCGATGTAGCCAGAAGATTCCTGGAAATAGAACTTTCGATGGCTGGTACGGTTCCCAAGGACGCCTTGGTTGAAAGATCGGTGATGTTGCAACGTGCAGCGGACGAGCACATCACGCACACTCGATCAGGGCAGGCTTGGAATGAAATCACACGTAAGACTCTCGAGAGGCTTATGGAATATCGTGACCCTGCAGGAAAACGTGGTTGGCAGGATCTTATGTTTCCACAACACGCTTCACGCAGTTTAAACGCCATTTAGCCAGAGATTTACGAAGGGGGCAATCCGATGAAGGGACTTGTCAAGCGCTATAAGCAAGATACCAAAGGCGTTGATGGCAAACTCCGGGACCAGCTGATCATGGATTACGCGCCTTTGATTCGCTTCGTTGCGCAAAGGATTGCGGCTCGGCTGCCGTCCAACATTGATATCGATGACCTGATCAGTGCAGGTGTCATCGGACTGATGGATGCAATCGAGAAGTATGATCCGTCCCGCGACAACAAATTTAAAACCTACGCGGAATTTCGTATTCGCGGAGCGATTTTGGATGAGTTAAGGTCGCAGGACTGGGTGCCACGCTCTGTGCGTGATAAAGCCAAAAAGATCGAAAAAACCTATGCCGAGTTGGAACAGAAGTTTGGCCGTGCCGTGTCAGACAAAGAACTTTCCAAGGCACTGGGCATTGAGCTTGATGAATACTATGACATGATCGCGAAAGTCAAAGCGGTTACGCTCCTTTCGATCGATGAACTATCGGGACCAAACCAACAAGATCGCAAGAGTCTTTTGGAATGTTTGGAGAATGTAAGTTCCAAGAATCCATTTACCCAGCTCAAGAGTAAAGGTATCCGAGAATTGCTCGTCAAACACATTGAAGAGCTCCCGGAAAAGCAGAAACTCGTGCTTTCTCTTTACTACTACGAAGATCTCAATCTAAAGGAGATCGGAAAAATCTTGGAAGTGACGGAATCAAGGGTCAGCCAGCTCCACACCCAGGCGGTGGAAAAGTTGCGCTCCCGATTAAAACCATTGTTAACGGATTAGCATGTTGAGGAGTCCTTGCTATGACCATTTTAAAACCTGATCTTAAAATTTTGGTGGTTGACGATTTTCCTACAATGCGGCGAATAGTCAAAACATTGCTCAAACAGAACGGCTTCAATAACTTTACTGAAGCTGAGGATGGCGAGCAGGGCTACAAGACTTTGCAAGAGCATGGCGACTTCGAATTGATTGTATCGGACTGGAACATGCCTAACATGACAGGTTTGGAGTTTCTGAAAACGGTACGTGCAGATGCCAAATTTAAGCATGTGCCGTTTCTGATGGTAACGGCTGAAGCCGAAAAAGAAAATATCATCGAAGCAGTCAAGGCTGGTGTCAGTAACTATATCGTCAAGCCCTTTACAGGTCAGGCATTGAAGGATAAGCTTGAGAAGATAGATCAAATGCTCAAGAAGCAAAAAGCCAAGTAGCTGCATGGTCAATGAGTTGTTTTCAAGCGAGGAGGCCCAGGGATGAGCCAGGACACCGAAGAAAATCATCTTTTGTCATTCAATGAAGATCTTGTCAAAAAATACCCTCGTTCGAATCGTCGATTGAGTTTGGCCGTGGCACGATACGGAATCAATGCCGAGATGATTCCGGAAGAGGGACTGACCGTTCACATTAGCCCTTACGGCATTCAATTTCGAGTGACGGAGGAGTACGAAGAGGGTCAGCTGCTTAAAATACATATCAACATGCCGGATTATTGGGAACGCAAACAGCGATTTGTTGACTATAGCCGCATCGATACCCCTTCCAATTTCAAGATACTTGCAAAAGTCGTTTCGACCGAAGAAGTTGGCAAGCGTGGCAAGAAGAAGATCGTTCTTTGTCGCACTGTGAACATGGATGAAATTGACGAGCAAGTTCTGAAGGCCTTTTTACAAGAGGGCTGAATCCCTTACTTTGCCCACTGTAGAGTAGCCATCATCCCGGAATTGGAGTCTGGCTATGATTACCATTCTTTTGGTCGTTCTTATTGCCATGGACCTCCTTTTGGTCGGTGCTGTGATGATCGCCTTTCGGCGCCGCAGCCAAGCCGAACCAATTGAACTCTTGCGTGAAATTCATGAAGAGCAGCGACTCTTAAAAGAGCTTCGTGACTCGGTGCGGGAGGAGATGAGCTCCAAGCAGTCTGAGATGAAGCATCTTTACGAGAAAGTTGCAATGATGGCCACTGAGACAGAAGTGGGTTTGAAGTCCAGCGGTTCTATCCTGGCCAAAGAAGTTGCCTCGGTCGTTACGGACGTGACCAAGCAGATTCAAGATCCCCTTGCAATGGCTCAGAAACAGAGAACAGTGTTAAGCTCTGTGATTCAAAAGAGTCGAGAAGAAAGACAAATTCTGCAGAAATCCATAGCGCGAGCCGAGCAGCTGGCTCGATTTTTTGATAAGAAAATTCCCTATCAGGAAGTTCTTGAAGAGATTGAAGACAAAAAATACGTCGACGCTCGCTTCCTTTTGTCCAAAGGTCTTACAAGCTCTCAGGTGGCTGCAGAACTCGGTATGACGGAATCAGATGTAGGTTTGATTGCGTCCATGGGTTAAATTTCCTCAAGTCCTTTGACGAAAGTCAGCACATCCTGCGCTAAATTCTTACTGTACTCAGCCAAAACCAAATGTCCAATGCCATTCAAGGCTCTCAATTCGGATCCTGGGATGAGACTATGCAATTGTTCACCTGCAGCAAAGGGAATAATGCGGTCGTCGGTGCCATGAATAATCAGGGTAGGACAGTCGATTTTATTCAGATAGGCTTTGGTATCGGCCCCTCGCATGGCTTCCCGTTGGCTCTCAGCTCGCCTTACAAAGTCATCGCTGGTGATGCCGATGAGAATCTGTTTGGCCATCGCTTGGACAAGGATTTTGTTGCGACTCATAAACGATTCTGTGAAGTAGGATTGCAACTTTCGCTCAACACTTTGTTCGGTTTGCCCCCATGGTTCAAAAGCCTCTTGCGAAAGGGACTGTTCTGAGCTGCCGGTAGATACCAAAATGAGAGCTCGCACTTTATGGGGCTCAAGATGCTGCAAGATCTGGCTGACTATGCCTCCCATGGACAGGCCCATAACAATCGAAGCTTGAATTCCAAGTTCGTTCCAGAGGAAGACAGCATCTTCAGCGATATCTTTCAAGGTAAAGGGTGTATTGCATACCGTTTCTCCGGATCCTCTATTGTCAAAGAGCAGGCAGCGAAGACCTTGTCTCGCCAGATTACCTGCCAGAAGTCGAAAGTCACGACTGCTTCGAGTGTGACCGTTGATGAGGGTCAACCACGGGCCCACTTCACCTAGAGTTTCATAGTATAGGGTGCATGAATCGCGTGTGACGAAAGCCATTGGGTGAGTCCTTTTCAAACAGAGAGCAGCAGTACCTTAGGCAGCAAGAATATGCTGGGAAATGGCCGAAGAGCGAGTGAATTTTTAGGCTGATTTTTTGGCGACTTCGCGCGCACTTTTGATGTCTTTGATGAGCTTTGCTTCCGGTTTGACACCTTTGGCCTTCAGCTCCTGGACCACTCTGGCTATGGCAACATAGGCTTTTTCAAAGCCTGGTTCTGAGATGTAGCTTTTTCCCAGTTCGACTAAGCTGCGCTCCAGAGCGCCTTTTTTCCTGTAAGCAAGGCCCAAATTATATTGAAGTAGATAGAGCCTTGCTTTGTCGGCCAGCATACGCATGGCGTTGG
>JBGSTF010000181.1:0-30951 GCA_041736645.1 Oligoflexus sp.
CAATCTCAAAGGCAAATGTGCGGATCTTAACTCCCTCTTCGTTGGTCTCAGTCGTGCTGCTGGAATCCCAGCAAGAGAAGTTTTCGGTCAACGGGTGGCCGCGTCGAGCTTTTCCAAAGCCTTGGGGAAAGACGGTGATAACTCCAAAGCCCAACATTGCCGAGCGGAATACTACTCGAGCATTCGCAAGGGTTGGGTCCCAGTCGACCCTGCGGACGTGCGTAAGTTTATTCTCGAAGAAAATCTCGCCGCCAACGATCCTAAAGTTAAGGCTCTGAGTGACAAGTTCTTTGGTTTCTGGGAGGGCACTTGGATCGCCTTCAATTTTTCACGAGATTTCACGCTGGAAGGCTATGATGCATCCACTCTAAACTATTTTATGTATCCACTGCTTGCGACAGCCAAAGTGCGACCGGATGGGGTCGATCCTCAGGAAACAGGTTATAAATATCAAACCTCAGTGATCGCCGTACGCTAGGATACGATATTCAGATGAACCTGTTCGTCAGTGTGGGTCGAGCTATCGGAATAGGGACTGAATCGTTGTTAAATCAAGACTACTCAGCAGCGAAGTGTCGCTTTGCAAGATTGAATCGACGAGGTGGCGCTTGCCTTGCTGCAGTTGGAGTATCTTTTCTTCGATGGTATCTTTGGCGATCATCCGATAAGCGAAAACCGTATTCTTCTGATGGATGCGATGGGCACGATCGATAGCCTGTGCTTCAACTGCCGGATTCCACCAGGGATCGAGGATAAAGCAGTAGTCTGCCGCAGTCAGGTTGAGTCCCACTCCTCCGGCTTTTAAGCTTATAAGAAACACCGGGATAGTCGGGTCATTTTGAAATCGATGCGTGCGTTCCGTTCGATCGCGGGTTTGGCCATCCAAGTACAGATAGGGTAAATGTCTGGCTTCCATATGTCTCCCCACAATGCGGAGAAAACTGGTAAATTGCGAAAAAACCAAAGCTTTGTGTCCTGAAGCGTGGATCTCCTGCAAACGATCGAGTAAAATTTCAAGTTTGGCGCTGCTGCTGTCTGCGAGGCGGGCATCTAACAGTCCGGGATGGCATGCGACCTGTCTGAGTCGCAGCAAAGCTTCCATCAGAATAAGCGGCGATTTCCTCCATTCGCCTTCTTGAAGTTTTGGGAGCAGGTGGCGCTGGTAGTGCTCACGCAGCTCATCATAGTGGCGTCGCTGTTCTCCCTCCAATTCGCAGACGATCGTATGCTCGATTTTAGGCGGCAGATCCTGCAGAACTTGGGATTTAGTTCGACGCAAAATAAGCGGCCTTAAGGCTTTTTTAAGAAAAGCGATATGCGGGTGCTTCAAGTCAGACGTTTTTTGGAGAGCTTTGGACCAGGTTCCATGATTGATGAATTCAGGATTGAGGAAGCGTAGCAGAGAGCGCATTTCTCCCAGGTGATTTTCAATGGGAGTGCCTGATAAGGCCAGACGGTGTGAAGCATCGATCAGGCAGGCGGCTTTCGCTGTCTGCGATTGCTCATTTTTAATCAGCTGGGATTCATCCAGGATAACATAGGAAAAGTTCAGTCGCCCTAAGATCTCAATGTCGAGTCGCAGCGTGCCATAGGTGATAAGGGCCACATCATGATCGGCTTGCTCCTGCCAATTTCTTTGACTTCCGCTTCGATCAATAATTCTGAGTTCCGGACAGAAATTTTTAGCCTCGGCGAGCCAATTGCCGATGAGACTGCGAGGCACGACGACCAGACTTGGCAGTCGCGGTTCATTGTGAAATTTTTGAAGGAGGGCGAGTACCTGTACCGTTTTGCCGAGTCCCATCTCGTCTGCAAGGCAGCCACCAAAGCCGAAGTCCTGCAAAAAACCTAACCAAGAGAGGCCTTCACGCTGATAGTCCCGAAGTGTTCCTACAAACTTGGGCGGTGCATCTTCCGGTTGAAGAGTATCGAAGGTCTGGAGTTTGCGCTTCACTTCCCCCAGTCGTCGGCTGTTATTAACAATCGGAATTTCACTCAGTAGACTGTCGATCAAGAGAGCCTGCTTGGAGGAAAAGCGCAAGGGTCCGTCCGTGTTCACGGCGGCTTCTTCAAGCAAGGCATAGCGCTGCGCCCAAGCTTCTGGCAATAGGCCGAGACCTGCTTTGCCAAGGGGTATAAAGGCTTCGCTCTCGGCAAGTCCCTTCAGAAGACTCGGCAGCTCGTAGGTTTGAGCGTCCAGAGTTGTTTTGATATCCACATCCAGCCAGTCGGTATCACCCTCGACCGTTGTGGTAAAGTTTCGCAAAAGACTGACTCGCTTATTTTCCGCTTCAACTTGCCAGCCTTGGTTTTCCAGTTGCTCGATGACTTTGGAAAGTTGAGGTAAATAAATACGAGCAATGCGACCGAGCTCAAGCATGTCGGGCGCATAGCATCGCAGCACTCCAGGAGTGTTGAGAAGATCGTGAGCCAATTGTTCTTCTGCGGCCCGATCTCTGAGCCAGAGGCGACGCTCTTTGAGCTCAAACCATCGCGCGCTGCCATCGACCAGACTGACTTCGCCTCGGCTGTAGCGATAGATGACTTCCCCAAGCCATTCACTGTGGTTATTGGGGGCTTTAGCAGTGAGCCGTAAAACGGGGCGTGGGAGATCCAGCTCTTCGGTCCAGAGAGCCTCTTCCGGAAGACGGAGAAGGGGAGCTGCTGGCAGCTCTGAGTAATCCCGAATAAAGGTATCCAGCTCAGTTCTCGGAACGAGCACCTCCGGGCTGTTCAGCAGTCGTTCAATCCATTCATTCAAGCAGCGTTCTGAAACCGAACATGGCGCCATTCGATCACGCTGTATGATAAAGCGCCCACCAGCCAGGAATTGCTGACCCTCAGGATCCATCCGAGAATCCCCACACGCGAGGAATACATGAAAGCGAAAAAAATCGGCATCGTGGGGGATCAGTTCCGCCGCGGCACTCCATGTTTCAGCTGAGACTTGGAGCCTTATCGGCTCCCGTTTTCTACTGTCGGCAGGCAGCGTATAGAGTTTATCTTGCTTATCCAGATCTTGCAGCACGCGTAAAGCCTCATGCGCCGGAATCAAGAGTCCTTGCATAAAGTCCCGGCTGGAGGCGAACTGCAGTCGCGTTGAGCGTGCAGGGCCGCGCATATCAATGAAGCCGTCAAATTGTTTTTTAAGTCCAGCGAGCAATTCTTGATCCTGTCGATCGCTGAACGACGGTTCCAAAACACCGCGCAAGGTATAGGGTCTGAGATTGTTGCGTTTTTCACGGTAATAGAAGCGTAGAATCAGATCACGGCTTTCGATCTGAGGGCCGCAGTCCAGGACGAAGATCAATGAGCGCTCTTGAGCGAGATCCTG
Organism: Oligoflexus sp.; assembly: GCA_041736645.1. Taxonomy (GTDB): domain Bacteria; phylum Bdellovibrionota_B; class Oligoflexia; order Oligoflexales; family Oligoflexaceae; genus Oligoflexus. Next base: position 3,335 of record JBGSTF010000181.1, read on the forward strand.
CTGTAAAAACTCCGTCCGCAAAATTTCGGGAGTCTCTGGTCGATGGCTTATCTGACTCCGAAACTGTTCCCAATAGACATACTCCGAGCTCATAAGCTGTGGCCTCCGCAAGGCCTCCCATACTAAAGCATAGGATAGAAATAATCCAGTATACCAAAGGAGCGTGATGAATGGGTTCTCAGGGTTTGCTGGAGGATTCAAGAGATGAAGGAAGAAAGGAGATGCGGCGTAGACGGCGCCGCCTATTTTTTTGTCTCAAGTTCAGAGCAAAGGTTTGCTGTTCCTGCGCATGTGTTTGAATTCATCTGCACTATGATTGATATAGATTTTGTCGTCTTCAATCCTTTCAACCCAGCTTAATGGAATCCAATGATGCAAGCGATCATCTGAATCTTTCCTATTGAGTTTGAGATAGTCTCCGTCAATCATCTCGACACTCCCGACACGCACCCCCTTCGCCATAATTTTAGTATTGGCTTTTATCAAGGCCTTATCAATGTGTGATGCATCCATAACGATTGTGTTTCCTTTGATTTGAGTCTAGGCCTGTCTTGATCTAACGGGTTCTTAAAGTCAAACTGGTGACTCTTTCCTCATCTTTGTTTTCGCTAGGATGATCATTTTTTCTGAGAGATGGTTTGGCTTGAGAGGATCGGTCGGAATGATGAGATCTTTCCATGGCTCTTTTGAATTCCAAACCTCCAGTGGTCTGGCAATGATAGCTGCTGTCGTCTTGTTGGTTTTGTCTGGCGGTTGATATACCCATGTAATAGTTACTCCTTTTTTGAGAAAAATGAGTGAACCAAGCACGTTTAAACTTATCGCAAAGTCTGCGTAAAGTTCCACATCTAAAAATTTATTTTTGGATTATGAAATATAAGTAGAAGCTGTGACTTCCTTGGTTTAGCTTATAGAGCTCGCCGAGTTCTTTATGAAGAGAACAATCATTCTCTTCATAGGACAGTGCCCATGGAAAGAATTTGTCAACCATTCTCGCCTTGCATCGCTTAAGGCGATGATGATCATATTTATTATCACTTTAATTAATGCGTTATTTTGGCCGTAGAGTATCTGTAAGTGGCTTCTCTTAGGAAGAAGGGAACATGCCTTCGATGTCTGAAGAGAAGGGCTCTTGCGTATACAATAGGAGTATGAAATGAACACCTTACGGCCCAGTCGTCCGCTGCAAGAAGAGATCGATTCGAGGAAAAATCTCGATCTTGCCATCAGGCTTCGCATCGAGCTCGAGCAGCAGGTCCTAAGATCGCAGCTTTCCCTGGAAACAGGGATCATAGGCAAGTACACCTTGGACAAACTTCTCAGTCATGGGATCAAAGCCGAAACTCTCAAAGCTTTGCAGCTCAGTCCCCTATTTTTCGTAGCCTGGGCTGATGGCGAGCTCGATCACGAGGAACAGCAGACCATTATGGAATACGTTCAAAGTTGGGGAATCACGCCCAGTGATCCAAGCTATCATTTCATTAGCTACTGGTTAGAGGTGCCACCCAGCCCTGAGTATTTTGATGTGTGGCGTGTGTATATCAGTGGCAAATTTCACCAGGCCGACCAAGAAAGCTTTTTACAGCTGAAATCTGACACTCTAGAGCAAGTGAAAATGGTGGCAGAAGCTTCGGGTGGATACTGGGGCTTCGGCAAATCTATTTCTATGTCCGAGCGTAAGGAGATACAAAAACTCGAGGAAGTCTTTGCAGCTTGATTTTTCCATCGTACCATTCCTACCTGGGCAGCGTGCTGTTCGCGCGCTGTTTTTTTCCCTTCATTGCCGCGCTTGAAACTCGAACACATCGGACGCATCTTAGAGGGGGACTCCTTAGGATGGCCAAGATCGTGTTACAATGAAGCCAGCACAGACTTGCATGCCTTTTGAAACTTTCTACAGGACGATTGCCGTTATGCATCACATGATTTCGACGAGCCTCCTTCTAGCCTTAATCTGCTCTGCCACAGCCTGCATCAAGCGCAAAGCTAAAACTTCAGACATATCTGCCGTTCCCGACAGCGCTGCTATCTATGAAGGCTACGGAACAGATTTTGAAAAACTTGGCGAGCCTTATGGGGGCTGTGGTGTCCCGGAAAGTTTACTGTTTGATGAAAACGGCAAGAAATTGCCTTACATCGCCCTCAATGTCCAAAACACCGCCATTGCCGAAGCTATTCTTCCTCGTCCGATTCTTGATCCTAGCAAAATAGGCCTTTGGAAGAATGGCAACAATTGCGGGCGCTGGATCGAAATTACTGTTGGCAATGATTGTCGATCCGCTTCACAACAGGCCCATGAAGGTAAAATCTGCGTTCAACAGGATGGTTCCTTTGGGCCCGAGTACTACAAAACTGCCGATGAATTGAATGGCAAAGTGATCTATGGAGTTATCGCCGATTCTTGTCAGGACCCAAACTACTGGTGCAGAGATAGCAGAGGCCACGTTGATATCTCAACCCATGAATTGTTGGAAATGCTCCAGATTTGGGGGTCTGACCGAGCAAAATGGAACAATCGTCAGGTGAGTTGGAAATTCTTAGATCAAGTGCCTAGCAAGTTTACAATAGGTGAGCCCAAGTTTGCCTGGGCCCAAAATGCGATGCCCTACTGGCCTGCATTGGTGATTTACAACTTAAAAAATGGTCTGAGTAAGGTCGAGATTGAAGTCAACGGAGCCTGGGCGCCTGCGCAGATGAATAGTGATATGGGGCAGCTCTGGATCCTGGGTGGCAAAGACAATAGCCGCGACACGGCGCAGGGTCACGAATATCGATTCAGATTGTACGATAGCGCAGCCATGCTGCTGGGGACCTATGCAGTCATCTTGCCCACGGACTGTGAGAAAGGCTGCAAGGACGTGTTGAAGGTAAAAAGCGGGGGGCTGACTCCATGATGTTAAAAAATATTTTTAACAGCATCCCCCCACTGTCGACTTCTTGTCCCGTTGGATAGGGAGTTGGGCCCATCAATGAAAGCAGACGGAACCCAAATGTTCAAAAGGTCTCGTCTATTTTTTTGCGGCTTTTTTCTTAGCCTTTTTTGCCTTCACAGGTTTACCTGTTTTGGCTTTTTCCTTGGCAAAAGCTAGCTTTTCCTTAACTTTTGCTACCATCTCTTTTTTCTTGACGAGTCTTATCTTGACTCGATCGAGCTGTGCCTTGAGCTTGTCAGCTTCTTTTTTTACTTTGTCTGCATCCTTGGAAACTTCTTTGAGTTTCTTTTCAGCTACCACTACCGGATTTTCTCCAGTCTTCTTTTTTGCGGCCATGAATTTCTCCAATCTATTAGTTATAACTGGATAATATCACAATTGAAAGCAAAGTACATGCCTTATGACAGCAATCGATCGTTGCTAGAACTTCTGGCGGCATGACCGGGGGGCTGGGGTCCAGCAGGGGAAGCCCGACGGCGCCGCTCCAGATTTGAGGCATTTTACCAAGGAATACGTCCCCGACCGATTCGCCTTTTGCGAGAATTGAGTGGGTAAAGAGGCTGAAAAACAGGCGCTTCCAACTCTTGCCCTATTCCAAAATGGCGAAAGGCTGCGGCGTTCAATTCGAGAAATTTTTCGGCAAAAAAGTATTCCCTTAGGAGGCTAAGATCCCAGGTTCCTACAAACGCAGCCGCGATGAACAAGGCTTCAATCGTAGCCAATCCCCCGTCGGGATCGAAATCCTTCCGACTTCGCCTTGGATAGGCTGTGACGAATTGCTCGGGGATCCTCACCAGATGAGGATGAGGGTGCTCAAGTCGCTCCAGGATTGGATCCAGGCGCCGCCAGATACAGTCGATGGCGGCCAAGCGCTGGACGCGTGGCTGGACCATGATGAATTGCGGCAGTGGTAGGCCATTCGGGTGGAGAAGAATATCAGCGCTCAAGGTATGAGACAGACGTCTCCGATCAATATGAAAATCTGCTCGGTAAGACAGAGGTAGGATCGTGCATTTATTTGCAGTTTCGCTGTGATCGACGATGATCTCATACTCCAGCATCCTAGTTTAAATCTCCGTACATGGGGTCACTTGTCTGCTCTTGGTGCCGAGGGTAGCCGAGATCGCGACGGGTGAACTCGAGAATTTTTTGCGCTTCTTCTATCGCCAGAGTCAGGGCAGAAAGCTTACCCGTTTTTGGCATTGAGCGAAGCAATCTAGCAAGAGCGACGACGGCCACATCGATTTCAGTGGTTAAATCTTCAGAGAGTTCAAAATCTACCGAGTCCCCTGTGCCTAAGTCTGGAGTGCCTAAAGCAGGAGTGGCGTCGATCTCTTGCTCCTCAGATAACGGAATTTGAGTGTGGGAATGGAGTCTTCTGGCTGCTCCATCGCTGGATTTCTTGTGGTCGGCCTTGGCCTTTTTTACGGCCGCTTCAATTTCTTTTTTTCCGCTGCTGGTTAGATTGATCTCGCCTTTGCCCACCCTCAGTAGGTCTTCCCCCAGCGAGCTAATGGCCTCTATCGGGGCTTTGCTTAAGGCTGCGATCGCATCGAGATCGCGGACATCTATGACTTTTGGGTGGAGCGCTGTAGCAGAGGAATTGCGAATCGTTCGAATCACTGCTGCTGCGACTGGCTTGTCCAGGTGTTTGATAGCCTTTTCTATATGTTTAAGCAAGATGGGCATGGTGAGTCCCGTATACTCATGAAGTGAGGAGCAGAGCGAGAGAATGAGTCTTGCATCGTCATGACTGCGATTTAGAGTTGCTTCTAGAGCCGATACAAGATTCCGGACCAAGGGGTGCTGGTCTGGAGAAATTTTAATCGCTGATAAAAGCTTATCACTAAAACCCGTCGGCCCCAATTCCAAGCTAATTCCTGCTGCTTCTGCACGGTCTAACACACGCTTGATGTGTTCCGTTCCATTTCTCGAAGAAGAACTCATAGGGCCGCCTGCTCTTTTTGTAAGTGAATGAAAGATTCTATCTTCCGTCTTGAGGTGCTACAACTTTTATTTTGCTCAATGGGAATGATTTCGCGACATCGACTTTGGGTGAGCTGTCTCCATGGGCGGCCATGACTGGATGGCTTGAGCTATTTGCCAAGAGCTACCTGACGAACAAAGCCTTCGATGAGCTGAAAAACCTGGGCTTTTGTTGTTGGATCGGCATTGTGCGGTTCATGGCGGCAACCCTCAAACTCGTGGAAGGTTTTTTGAGTCACAATATTATTTATAAAGTCCTTGAAGAGTTGGGTTTCAACGAAGATATCATCCGTTCCGCAGTAGGCCAAAACAGGTAACTTGATAGTCCCTGCTTGCTCCATACAGTACTGTCCATTCTTGGCAAAATCGGTCCCTAGGGCGAGGCTCACAGTGTTGTGGTAGAGCCGATCTTTTTTAAGAGCATCAATGACTGCCGTCTCGGTGGAAAGTCCATTGATATCATGATTTGCCGGGATAGTCAGACTGGGCAAGAGTTTGGCTAACCCCTTCGCGAAAAGCATTTGCAGCTTTTGTATGGGGCTCAAACGAGCTGCAATAATCGTCGAACTGAAAATGGCTCCCACGATTTTGGGATGAACGATCCGGGAGCACAGGTATCTGGCTAGGGTTGCCCCACCCATGGAGTGACCGAATAAGATAACCCGATCACAGCCGCTCAATTCGATGATTTTAGGGAGAAGTGTCTCAAAGTCCTGGACAAACTGTTCAATGCCGAAGGCATGGCCTCGTTTGCCTCCGGACTGACCATGCCCTCTTAAATCGAGTCCATAAACATGGCAATGCATAGCCAGCAATCTCTCTGCGAATTCTTGGTAGCGACCCATATGTTCGCCGTGGCCATGCAGCAAAAAGACCAAGACCCGATTGGGTTGCTGAGGGTTCCACATATGCAACTTGAGAAGTATTCCATCTGGGGCCGACAGGTCTTTATACAAAGCAGCTGACATATGCAGTCTCCTGAGATTGACATTTGTTATGAGTTTGTGAATTATATCGCTTTGATCCAAGCGCTGCTAGGGCAATTCTAAGGTTCAGTTCTATTCGGATTTGAAAAAAACTTGAGGAATGATCAAGGTATGAGCGGATCTCGATTCTTGTCCTATTCTGATTTCGTGGATTGGTTTGAATCCGCTGCTGGACAATTGCACATGGATGGCGATCTTCTTCGGTTGGGGAATAGGACCTGTCGATTACCCCTGATTCTGAGACGACTGGGATTGGAAAATTTGGCAAGTCTTGAAGATGCCATTGATGATCCTGGACTCTACGGGATTGTTCTCATGCAGGCTGGACGGGCATCCGTGGCGATCGCCCAAGCGGATTCTATTGTTCGCTCTAAACAGATTCAAAAGTATATGGTTCGAAAGTCGCAGGGGAAAGCTCAACTCACGTATCTACAGGAAAAAGGTAAATCGCGCCTGGGATCACGTATTCGCTTGCGGCAATCCGAAGAATTCTTTCAAGAAATTAACCAACGTATGTCGGCCTGGGATCAAGAATTTGACTTAAAGCAAGTGTTCCTCAGCTGTACTCCCAAACTCAAGGGTGCATTTTTCTTGTCTGCCGATCCAGCCTTTTTGCAGAAGGGCGATCCACGATGGAAACGCATCCCTTTTATGCTGCGCCCCCCTGGAGAGATCGAGATGAAACGAATCCACCGACTCCTCTGTCGCGCTGAATGGTATGTTGGGGAGCCCCCCACAGCTTAAGCTCAGAGCCAGCCAACTCAGTTTTGGAGGCGAATGGCTAAATCTAGCAGTTCTTTTCGTAGCTGCTGCGGATCTCGAAAATGAATGGCTTTCATGCCCAAATGCTTTGCTATTTGTACGTTCTCCGCATTGTCATCGATAAATACGGATTGTTCGGCTTGGATGTGATTGCGCGTCAGGCAAAGATTGAAAATTTCCGGTTCGGGTTTGATCATTCCGACTCGACCAGAAACTACGATATCCTCGAAGTGTTGGAAAAATTCATGACTGTAGAAAACGTAGGGAAAGGTTTCTGCAGCCCAATTTGTTAGGCCGAACAAGCGATAGTTTGACGCTTTGAGCTCCTCTAGAATTCTAACAGTGCCCTCGATTTGTCCGCCCAGCATCTTATGCCAGGAATTTTTCCACAGTTTGAGCGGCTCGCTGTAGTGAGGATACTGCTGTGCTAACTGTTTCAAAATCGTATCGAATGGTTGACCACGATCCAGTTCGCGATTGTGGTGCATAATTTGTGTTTCAGTATAGAATTTTTGCAAGGCAACTTCATCGGAAAAATAAGGTCGATACACGCGATCAGGATGCCAATCCAGTAAGACGCCACCGAAATCAAAAATAATATTGGACACGGAACTTAGCAATTTGGAATTCAATGCGGTTTCCTTGTTAGAGAAAGTGAAGATCTATGATTCTCTGCTAAGAATCAGAACCGTCGGATAGATTCTATCGAACCAGTAAAACGATTTTGCCAATATGCTCAGAACTTTCCATGATCCTGTGCGCCTCAGCTGCTTGGGTCAAGGGGAGGACTCTGTAGATCAATGGTTTAAGCGCAAGGTTGCCTAGCAGTGGCCAGATCGTGAGTTCCAAAGCGCCCGCTATACGAGATTTTTCCTCGACGGACCTTGGCCTTAAGGTTGAGCCCGTCAAGCTCAATCGCTTGCCCATAACCTTGCGCAGGTCCAGTTGAACTTGTGAACCTTGCAGAGTTGCAATTTGCACGAGGCGCCCCCGAGGAGCGAGGCATTCAATATTTTTATTGAAGTAAAGACCACCCACCATATCCAAAATCACATCCACACCTCGACTTTGGGTCAGATCTCGGATCGAAGCCTCAAAGTCCTCCTCTTTATAGAGGATCACGTGTTTGGCGCCCAGTTGCTGGCAAATAGCCACAGATTCGCGTTTGCCCACTGTTGTAAAAACCTCAGCGCCCATGGCGTGCGCGATCTGAATGGCACTTGTCCCGATGCCTCCTGATCCTCCATGAATCAACACGGATTCACCCTTCTGCAGACGACCGCTGTCGTAAAGATTGGTCCAGACGGTAAAGAAGGTCTCCGGTAAAGCAGCTGCTTGGACATAATCAAACTCAGGAGGGATGGGAAGACACTGACCTTCGGGAGCGGTGGCATACTCTGCGTAGCCCCCACCTGCCAGCAGCGCGCAGACGCGATCCCCTGGCTTCCAGCGAGTGACGTCTTCGCCACATGCTACAATCTTGCCAGCAACTTCAAGTCCAAGAATATCCGAAGCTCCAGCGGGAGCAGGGTAGTGGCCCTGACGCTGAAAGCAATCCGGGCGATTGATGCCGGCTGCGTGCACTTCGATCAAAACTTCAGAGGGCAGTGGCACAGGTTGAGGTCGTTCCTTCGGATGCAGCACCTCAGGTCCACCGAAACTATCCAATCCTATGTAGCGCATATTAGCGGAGCTCCCTATAAGAAAGGCCAAGATTACCTCGGCCCTTCTCAAAAGACTAGGGTTGCCGTAACGGCGGCTTTAAGCTGTCCCTGGCTGAGTTAAGATAGATACCTTGTCATGCGCCAGCATAAGAAAGCCTCAGAATCCGCAGCAGCAAGATTCACTAGCAACCTAAATGCCGACACCACTAGCTTTTGGGCTGCTTGTGGATCTTTCCCAGCAAAAAACCCAAGCCAACCGCTCCCAGAATATATCCGTAGGGATGCTCCTTCAGGTGCTTGTCCACTTTTAGAGATCCCGCTTTAACTTCTTCGCTGAGTGCCTTCATTCGAATCGAAAGTTCCCGAAGCTGCTTGTCGACTTGCTCAACGAGCTCATCCTTGACCCCGCTGGAATATTCCTTACCCGATTCTGCGAGTTTTCCGGTCAACTCCGATAAATCCTGAACCATCTGAGCTGCATCTTTACGGAGGGCCAAGAGATTGTCTTTGGTGCGCAGGGCAGATTCTGACATGACGAACTCCTCTCGAAAAGCTTCATGGATAGTATTAAATTTGCACAACCGAACACTTTCCCACTAGCAAAATGCTCGCCAGAACTCTAAGGCTTTGCTACTGGCTGGAATCAGCAGCGTTACTATGAAAAAGCATCGATGATGAGCTCATAGACTATGCAGGAACCTATAGAAAAGAGTCGACGAGCCATGGAAGAGGAGTTCTTTGCTCGTCAAAACAAGGATCTCCTTCGGAAATTGAAAGCTGAGCAACTGAGAACGGAATCGTATCAAGAGCTGACACGAATGAGTGGCATCAAAGATCGAAATGTTCTTGATCGCTTGCTGAACACCGGAATCAGCGCTTCGACATTGGTTGCATTGGCGAATGTGCCGCTTGTTTTGATAGCCTGGGCTGACGGAGTCATGAATCCTGCGGAGAGAACTTGCATCCTAGAGGCGCTCGAGAATCAAGGGCTTGATCCGGCTCATTCGAGCTATGACCTGATGGCTTTTTGGCTGAACTCGCCTCCTGGCGCCAAACTTTTTGATACCTGGAAGGCCTATGTGCAGGGTTTAAGGGAGGCAATGGATAGGTCCAGCTTCGAACTTTTGAAACTCGACATTCTGCATCGAACCATGATCGTAGCTGAATCCGCGGGTGGATTTCTGGGTCTTGGTTCTAAAATTTCCGGTTCGGAACGTGAGCGGTACCGTCAACTGGAAGAAGCCTTTGCCGGCTGACGGGCGAGAATCCCAGAGGAAGGACCAGGACTCGGGGAACTTCTGATCGTATCGGCAGCACCTCCAATCTAAGTTTTGTATTCAAATTAAGCCGTCTTCAAAGGTTTATTGTGGGTAAATATGCATAGATAGCAAGTAGTTAGCTATATACAGGTTTGATGCAATTTAATATTGCATCTTTGGCTTGTTCAGACTATCTATGGGTCACTCACAATACAGATCGCGAGGCCCACTTCAGTGGGCAGCGAATCACACACACTTGAAGAAGGACTTGGACATGGTGATGAGATGGGCCGTCAAAGCGGCTAAAGGCAGCGTCGTCATTCTTGCCTTGATGGCAGCTCTTGCCTGTGGGCGCAGCTCTGAGACTAAGACGCCAAAGGTGGACGAACTCACACCGATAGGAACGGCCACTCAAGATATCACTCCTCAATCACCGGCACCTATGACTGTGCAGTCGGAGCTCAAACCAGCCACGATTTTGGGTGACAGTTCCAAGAACGCTCCGGCCTGTGTGCCTCGCAGCCAGAGAAAACCCAAGCAGCCGTCGGCAGCAGCGCCAGTGAACAGGGAACTTTCAGCGACATTCGCCGAAAATTGCGCCGGATGTCATGGTCCTCAAGGGGCCGGTTCCACAAAATTTCCTGACATCCGATCGACCTCCTATCAGAACTTACAGTTCTCCGTGCGATCGGGTCGGGCAGGCATCATGCCTGCCTTTGATACCGTAGCGTACCCTGAAGCTGTGCTGGACACAGATTTTATCGCCCTGACCGGTAAGGAAATACCTCAAGAGGTGGGTGAGCCTTGTCCCATCGATCGTAGCGGAGACAACGAACAGATCGTACCTCAACTCGCCTATCGTGATCTTGCGGAAGGTCCCAAAGCTTTAGGACTGGGCTTCGCTCTTGATCCTTTTGTTTTGCCCTATGTGATGTGCAAAGACCTACCCTCGATCGAAGAACTAGGCAAAACGAAACGCGTGTGCGCAAATGTTGGTATCTCTGGAAGTACAGAAGAGGGCTACCGTTTCGCTGATTTCGGTGTGTGCAAGGACATCCGTACCCAGCGTCCCTATCGATCCATTGCCGTCCAAAATCGCAACGGTCGCTCCGACGCCGACAGCCGGCTGCAGGATCCTAAATTCGCTCAGGAACTGGCGTGGGTCACCGATCAAATCCGATCCAGCGGCTGCGTCTGCTGCCATGATTCAAGTGTCGATAAGCGCACTGCTTTCTGGGATATTGCGAAAGACAAAGTCTGGACCGATCAACTCGATAAGTATGCTGTGGAAGTCTTTACGGGGCGGGTTGATTCCACTGCTTTGGGCGCTTATAAGCCGAAAGATAACTTTGGGTTCGATCGCTACCACACAGGATTGCCAACGACCGACGTGCCGCGGATGCAAGATTTCTTCAAGGGATTGGCCAAAGACTTGGGCACGACGGAAGAAGAGATTAAAACGATGCCTCCTCTGGCCGACTTCCTTGCCAGTCAGTTGCGTGAAGATCCAAAAGCCTGCGAAAGCGGTGAGGGTGTCGATGCCAAAACTATGAAGGTAAAATGGAACACCAAAATCTTTGGCTTCCCCATTTTCACCCCTGTGCGCTTTGTTTACATTTTGGAAGAGGATGCGCAAACCCCGTTAGTTACTCCCAATTTGGACAAACCGATCGGGACCCTTTGGCGCTTGGACGCTTCTAGTTTTCTAAAGGGATTCTATAGCAACAGCATTAAATACGGAGAAGTGCCCAAAAACGGCACTCAGACGATCCCTGACCCGGCGCGATTTCCAGCTCTCAAGACTTTGGAGCTAGGAAAAAACTATAGAATCGTCGTTCAGTTGGATGTGGCCTTTCCAGTGACAAACTGTGTTTTCAAGTTCGGCGCTTAAGTTGAGTGGTCCTCGACCTGATCCCTCCCATCTGCCATGGCTACTCCCATAGCTTTAAGGACCCTCACATGAGATCGAGGCGGAACTTAGGTTTCGCCTTGATCCGGAGCCGCTTTCTCTTTACGCAGTTTGGGGCTTTGATCATAGACCTTTTTCACAAGGAAGGAAGTGATCCGATTTTGCGTCAGGCTTGTTGCTAAAATCCAACAGACAACACGACCACTGAAGCCTTAAAAAGGCGATCAATCCCTGCAATTTCAGCAAGAATGGGCTGTGCGTAAAAAGGCTCCAGGGGCACCAAACCTGAGCTGCTGGCTTGCTGGAGTAAAAGTTGGGAAATTTGGATCGTTAAATGCACAAAACCAACTGCAGATGACGAACACGGTAGCTCTTCTTGGGCCCTTCCTAAAGCGCTGTGACGAAGAATACCCATCTATTTCGTTGCGACCCGTAAGACTATGTTTCTCAACTTTCGTAAGGAAGACATCGATGAAGAACATTTACAGTTTATCCACTCTGATCCTCAGTAGCAGCCTTTCAATCTCAGCTCTTGCTGCAGCACCGCAAAACGGTTCTTTGACACTTGCGGGATTGAAGGCGAAATGTGTCGAACTTTCGGGCAATGAACAGCTTAAGCCATTCAAAGCACTCGTATCTTGCCAGCAATATTCAACAGAATGGCGAGTATCGGTCCAGAAGGCCGATCCCATTGTCTTGAAAAACGCGACAAAAATAGGAGCTTCCTTTGCCCTTAAAGGCTATTCCGTGCCCTTCCGGGCGGAGGAGGTGCTCGCGCCCTCAACCGAGGTCGGATGCCAACAGCTAGACCAATACGGTCTGACTGTACCTTCGGTGGATATTGAATTGGATTGTGCAGCTCTATCGACTGTGGATAGTCTAGCCGCTTTTTGTGGGCCGCTCATCGAAGAAAGGTTAAAAGCTGATCCTAGTCTTCAGATTGAAGAGGCAACTGGTATGAGCTTGAATTCCTGTCAGGGAGCAATCGATCAAACTCCTGAGCAAGGTCCAGGCCAGTCCTAAACTGAGAATTCGCTTAAGCTTCAATAAAAGACTTACTCCAGCTGGGGCGTCTTTTCTGATCCGGGGCCGCCCATCTTTGTGATGGAAGCGGCCTTTAAGCTTTGTCTTGACCCTCTTTTGTGCAGTATCCTCCTGGAGCAGGACTGTGACCCTTTGCGGAGTTGTATCGATGGCAAGCATCTATCAAGCTTTTATGGACAAAGCTCACAATCTTTGTGTTCGCGATCTGGCTTGGATGCTGGCGAGTCCACCGTTGATTGCTGCGGAGCACAGTTATTTTGCGGGGCAAGCCGTTACAAGCGAGTGGTGCGAACAGCATTTCATTAAATTTCTACCGCAGCTCTATCAGCTTGAGTCCCATCCGGAGCCACTTAAGGCCTGGATACGAGATCGTTCCAGTCAGCGGCTGGGTCGGTATTTTGAAAGCCTTATCAGCTATTGGTTGCAACATGCTCCAGGTTTGAGCCAAGTATCGAGCTCAGTCAAAGTCAAAAGAGCTAAGCTAACAATCGGAGAATTTGACTTTGTCTATGTCGATGAGCTCAAGACGCGCCCGATTCATCTGGAGGTCGCTGTGAAATTTTATCTGCGACATGGCTCGGGAGAATCCTGGCATCATTTTGTGGGACCACTTGCGCAGGATCGACTGGACATTAAACTGAGGCATCTTTTCGAGCGGCAGCTGCAGTTAAGCGAAACTGTAGAAGGAGCTTTGGCGTTAAAGCCTTATGGAGACGTCTCCCTGATTCAACGCTTGGCATTGGTGAAAGGCTTTTGTTTCGATCCTGTCATAGGCCAGAAGGCGGCAACCGTCTATTCAAGTCCTGGTCTTGCCGATCAACGATTGCGTGGTTGGTGGATATCAATCGATGAGATAGATGCATGGGTCAAGCAACGCCCAAATTCTTATTGGATTATTCTGCCAAAGTTGGAATGGTTGGCACCAGCGATCGGTCTGGGGGCAAAGACTCCCGAGTCCGGTCCGGCAGTGTTGGCAAACTTAGAGGACGCATTTGGACTCAAAAAGCAACCGCTGCTCTTGGCGGAATTGCAGGCAAGCCGGCAAGGCTTTCAGGAAATCTCCCGTGGATTTGTCGTGCCAACAGCTTGGCCCGAAGCTCCAGCTCAAGCATAGATATTCAATCTTGCTCCTTCGTTAGCTCTTCAGGTCGGCAACTTAGGGACTGGGCTCTTGTCGTCAAGCCCGTGACCCAAGTGAGGATAAGCGATTTTTCATTTGAGGGAAGTATCTTGCCCGGTGGCATGTGCTCCCAGGCCATGACATCGCTGCAAATATCTTCCAAGATGAGTTTCGCGTATTTTTCAGCCGTTTTTTGTTCAAGGATGAAGGGCTCTCGTTTGAGTCCATGGCAATAGCCACAGCGAGTCTCGAGGATAGGTAGGATATTCTGCGCAAAGGACGGATTTGATTGGCTCCTGGTGATGGCTGCGGTAGCTTCGGTTATTGCAGGCATACCTTCAGGAAAATAATCTTTGATCAAGAGCCGCAGCGCTTCCGTTTCGTTGATGGCGCGTCGGCTAAGACCTAGGGTCATAGCGGGACCATATCCAAAGTTTCGCAGGTTGTTGCTGTTGCGATTTTCAATCACCTTCCGTGCTGGTTCCCAGAGGGGAATGTTCCAGGTCGACGATCCAGCCAATGCGGCCAATTCCTCGTGAGACTTGCCTGAGCGTTTGCGAAGGGCTCGTTCAGTTTGATCACGGGTATGGCAGCTTGCGCAGGAGGCGCTTAAGGATCCGCCTAAGGCGAGCGAGGTCTTGTTGGGATTGGCAATGTCGATCAGCGCTTTGATAGCTTTATGAGCCACCTCGGTCTTCAATTCTTGGTCGTCTCGTCCTGCCTTATAAAAGTAGTCGACCGAATTGATCTTGGGATCAAATGGAGTGTAAGGAAAGCCTTTTGTCAGCTGAGACAGGGTAAATGTTTCGACTTGAAACGATTCCTGTCGCATCACTTTGCGAGGCTGTAAGGTCCCATATTCCGGTTGGACGAGACGAAAGCCAAAACTCCAGTTGCCTCCACTGTTGTCGCTTGTCATCCAGGTCATCTTGAAGAGCTTTTCTGGCTTTGCATAGCGAGTGAGAATGCGTCGCCATTCTTTGCCAACTGGTCCTATAGATTGATCGACCACTTCGTTGGGCCCACCACAATCCATCTCTTCGCGGAGTCCTGGATGAGGGAGAAAAAGATCTTTGCGATCAGCATACCAAAGACTGCTGGGATCGAATCGTGCTGATTGCGTCAGGGCCGTTCTCGATATACTCCGAAACTTGCGTAGATCGCCTAACCAAGGTTCGAGGTCATCGATTTTATAGAAGGCATGAATGGCCATATCAACGGAAGAATAGCCGCCGTCTGCCCTCGCAACGAAAGGTTGAATGACCAGTCGAAGTTCGGCTCCCCCGCAGAGATCCTTGGGAAAATTGGTACTTTGTTGAGGGTCAAATGCTCCTGGATGATCGGCGAGAATTTTTGCCCGATAGCTACACGGTTCAAATCTAAGACCGACGACGCGCCAGTTCTGGTAGCGGCAGACGCCGAGAGGCAAGGTTTGAGTGGCCGCCACGTGAGATCCGGTTCGTCTGAGTCCCTCAATATTCGATCGGTCGAGACTTTCAGACCCGATAGGATCGGGACAGAGCTCATCGGCATCAATATCCTCAAGAGCTATCATTTGATCAAACAATGAACTCTGCCTGACTGTGACGGATTCCTTGGAGCTGGACCAGACACTTGGTTCATTCGGCAAAGGCAAGACCGAAAGCAGCGTATCTTTAGCCCAATCCTGCCACTGCCCGGGAGTTATGAGAAAATTTCCTTCGCCCAAGTCCAGGCGTGGAGCATTGCACATTCCAGTGCCACTGCGAGTAAAGAGCGACGAACTTGGATCCTCCTGGCGAGTTCCTTGCAAAGGCACAAGAATGGAAAGATCGCTGGCTCCCAGCTCTTCGCTGGCTCCCAGCTCTTCGATGCTCGCTTGCCTTTGTGCAGTAACCTGAGTCATGAATGGCTTGGGCTGGGTACAGGCGGTCAAGCATAAGGGCGCGGCAAGCAGCAATCTTCTCACAGAAACTCCAGAGTCTATCAATCGAATGCCAGTAGGGCGAGTCAGAGAAAGCTTAGGGCGTGAAGCATTGCTTGGATTTCGGCAGAGTGGCTATGCTGCCAGAGCTTTTAGTGATCACGCGAAGCCCGGGCCGAAGTTGGCCGGCGACGGAGAAGCAATCATCCTCTACGGGAATGGTACACAAGACCTCGGTGTGATCTTCCGCGTTAAACACGCAGTTGTCTGGCAAATCAGTCAAAAGTCCAAAACTTATGAGAGCTTGAGGCGTGGACACGGCGTCCGAGGGTGAGAGCTGGTCAATGCAATAGTCAATTCGTTTGGCGAATTTTTCGGAACTTGCCCAACGAACCTTATCACAGATTTCAGGATCAGAATTGCGACTGGACTTGCACCCTTCGGTCAGCCCTGAACAGAGCTTCCCAGCCGGCTTGCCTGCTTTGATCTGTTTCAAGGCGATAGAGTTGCAATCTCTCACTAGATAACGGGCAGCGGCAATGGTATTGAACGGTGTCTGATTGCGACTGTTTAAAGAAAAGTCGCGGGAATCATCAAAACTCGTCGTGAAGCGACATTGCTTTTCCGTCGTGGTCACTTTTTCGGTTCTCCACTCACAGTATTCATCTTGTCCGGAGATCTTCTTCTCAGCAGCATTGCCCCATTGCTTTGGTTCGCAGGCCCAGTCAACGATATAGTTTCGTAGCTCATTGGTATCTGCAGGAGCCTCCCAATCTGATTTTTCTCGCGACCATGTCCTGGGTTGCTCCTGGCAAGAACTTAACAGAGTCAACAAAATGGGCAACATCATCAAACCTTGACAAAAAAAGATCTGCATAGCTTTATCCTTCGCAATTACTTTTCAAAAGACATGGTACGACTCAATGATAGCCTTTAAAGGCTGGATGCGTTTTTAATGGCTCGACAGAAACAAATTCAGAGCTGTTTTGTGTTCATTCTGCTCTGAAAAATTGCCTCTTTGATTCTTGCCAGACTTGTTTGTGGAGGACGGTCAGCAGAAGCCTTGTGCCCCATGTCTCTGCTCGTGCGAGAATAGCGATACACGAAAGCCATTGAATAAGCGTATTGAAAAAATTTCATAAACAAATTGTTTTTATGTGGTGCCGGAACTTGTTGTCGCAATAAAAAACAAAATGAAATATTTGTTCGTTACTAATATCAGCCAGTGTGCTACACGAGTTCGTCCAGACTTTGTGAATCAGAAACTGGAAAGTCGCTCCGACTTATGTGGAGTTGAAAGATGCCTCCTATCAGCAAAGGTAAATCATGAAAAGCTTGCAACGTATGGGTTCTGTCGCTTTTTGTATCGCTTCCTGGTTGAGCGCACCGGGATACTCTGCATCTTTCAAGGGTGAAAATTCGGAGGCCGTAATCGAAAGTGGTGATGCTCGTGTTCAGTGGAATCACGGTTCCAAAGACTGTAGCTTAAATACAGATCCTGTTCTTCAGGTTCATAGTTACAATGAAAATCTTGTCATTTTACGACAAAATAAATGTCTGAATTACGAAGCACCTTTCATGTATCTCATCTTTGGTGCTGAGCGGGTCCTTCTTTTGGATACCGGAGCCACCAAAGCTCCGCTCGACTTTCCTTTGCGAGATACGGTGGAAAAATTGATAGCTGATCATTATGGCCTCGAAAGACGAGCAGAGATTGAGCTCATCGTGGCTCATAGTCATGGTCATCGAGATCATATAGCAGCCGATGGGCAATTCAAAAATCAGCCACACACAACTCTGGTGGGAACCACTGCCAGCGCGGTAGCCAATTTCTTTGGCATTGCCAGCTGGCCGATCGAATCAGTTGATTTTGAATTGGGCCAGCGCACACTTCAAATCATTCCCATACCTGGCCATGAAAAAAGCCACATCGCGATCTATGATGCGCAGACCGGCATCTTGCTGACAGGGGATACGCTCTATCCCGGACGCCTCTATATAGAAGACTGGACTTCTTATCGTGCCGGTGTAAATCGATTGGTTGATTTTGCGAAGGCAAGGACAATCACTCATGTGTTTGGGGCTCATATAGAGATGAGTCAAAAACCTGGGGTCGATTATCCGATTGGAACAAGCTTTCAACCTAATGAACATTCTTTTGATTTAAATGTCGATTCCCTTCTGCTCTTGCAACAGCGTCTCAACAAGATTGGTTCAAGGCCTGCTCAAGATATTCAGGCAGATTTCATTATTTACCCAATCTAAGTCGACATCCTTTAGACATGGCCAATAGCATGTTCCTAAACCTAAGAAAGGCTCCAATGAAAAAGACTATATTTGTTGTGTTGCTCAGCTGGATTCAATCATTGAGCGCTCAAGTTTCCGAAGCTGAGTTGAGTCGCTATGGAGTTCAGGACTCGCTGGCTGCGGCAACACAAAGAGCAGGACACGGCATGATTGTTTTTGGCAATCAGCATATCTATATGTATCACCTGCCTATGTGGGATAATCCTCATGCTTGGCACATCGTCTTGGAAATGGAATTGGATAGCAATGCTCTGGCACTTTATCGAGCTGATCAAGCTGCCGGCAGCTCTTTGCAGAGCTTTTCACCGAAAGCTTTTGCCTTGGCCAACTTGAAGGTTGGTTATACCCTGAGTGGGGTGCTCTATCATGGGCATTTCGAACAAGGTGGAAAGGCCTTGCCAAAAAGCTCGGCTCCAGCTCAAGTGACGGCAACGGTGAAACGAATTCTAACGGTCAAAGCACTTGATCCACTTACTATCTCGCGCAGCCAAGCGATCTATCGGATCTTTGGTGCTGATGGGGAATGGTTTGCGGCTCGTCTGCCTGCTGGCCGACCTGATTTCGATCAAGTCTTGTCTCTGTTGCCAACGGAAACGTGTACCATACCTGAGGATGCATTCAATGGCCTGACGATAAGTCTGGATGCGGTGAATAATACATTAAAGGGTCGACCAAAACCGGGAATGTCCCTGTTCGCGACCACAAGCCAAGCCAATACCTTCTGTTTTGCGATCAAAGCGGAGCCCTATTTCAGCACGAGCGATTTAGGTGCCTGAAGCTGGAAGAGGGGCCTCGGTGGCCCCTTGATAAGAGGCTTCTGCAGTCACACAAGAACCAAAGGTGCATCCCGAAATTCGTAGCTTTCCGGAGTATTGCGAAAAATCCGCACTTTGCTGCCACTTTTGACGTTTTTTAGAATCAAGAAGTCGGTACCCGCTGACAAGACGGCAAAAGCTTCAGCGCCTCGGAAGAGCATTGTGCCAGGCGGAAAATTCTTCACCCACGACTTATATGTTCCCAAATTTTGACTCATAGCCCGGTTCCTTTTGTGTGGTTGAATTGGCGAAAAGACGCCATTTAAGCTGCCGGACGGAACTTAGGCCTGCCGACGCAGGTCCACTCTAATACCATGAGGGCAGGACTGACAAGCTTTGGATCTCCGTAAGGTAAACTGAACCAAGACAGCTGAGGCGGGAGTTGCTGGCATTCCTTTGGGTAAACCCTTTAAACTAAAGGAAATGTCTTCGATATTTTTGATGGGGACTCAGTAAAATTCCTGAGTCCAGGCAGGGAGTGCTCCCTAGCATCGATGAGATCTTTGGCTCTTCCGAAAACTTGTAAAGTAACTTCCAAAAAATGAGCCTCAAACTCCCTTAAAATGCTCAAGAAAAAGTTAGGACAGTCGATATCTTACGGGGATCAGATGAATTGTCGTCTGGAGTCACGGAAGCAATTGGTCACCGAAATTGCTTGTTCGAAAAGCTGCCTCGTAAGAAGAAGGTCATTGCATGCTAAGCGTAGTATGGATCACAAAAAGATTTAGGCGGCATAAGCTTAGCTTGTGCTGCGTGCTCATCCTTTTTTCACGCTCGATATTTGCGGCAGAGCCTTTTGAAGTTTCTCATCTCATGGATGGCAAGCCCTTGGGGCTATACTTCGAAACCTTAGAGGATCCCAAGGGTTTACTAAAATTCGAAGATATCTTGGAATTGAATGCCAAATCCGCCTTTCATGATTCCTTGGAAAAAGTTCCCAATTATGGCTTAAGTCCATCCACTCACTGGGTCAAATTTTCCTTGCGCAATCCCATGACGCGAGCCGTGCCGATCATGCTGGAAAACAAGTTCACTTTTGTGGATCGGTTTACTCTCTACTATCAAGATGCGCAAAACCAGTGGCAAATCAAAGAGGGTGGCGATCAGATTCCTTTCAGCAGTCGGGAAATTCAAAGTCGTCAGGTGGTATTTCGATTTATGCTGGAACCTGGAACGCACCAGTTCTATGCGAGAACGGAGGCGGAAGGTACTCATCAGCTACCTTTGCATATTTGGACACCCGACGAATTTTTTAAACACAATGCGACGGAATACGGATTTATAGGCATTTTGATTGGCTTTCATGTGGTCATTATCCTTTATAATCTTTTCCTCTTCTATTCTCTGAAAGATCGAACCTACCTTGTCTATGTCGTCTATGTTGCCAGCAATATCCTCTATCAGGGAGCTGGATTGGGTCTCTTTCAGCAGATGTTCAGCGATTTGTCCTTGTTTGAGACTCTTTCCAACAAAGTGATGATTGTGAGTGTCGATCTGGTGGCGATTTCTAGTCTGTTGTTTAGCTATTGGTTCTTAAATATAAAGAAGAGGCTTCCTCGCTTCGTTTGGATATATGGCGCCATCGGCGTCATGGACTGCCTGAACATCCTTATCACTCTTGCGATTTCCGTGCGATTGGGAACCACATTGTGCATTGTGAATGCAACCCTTGTCACATCACTTTTGATCGTATCGGGCTTTTTGATTGCCCGGAAGGGCTATCTGCCAGCAGTTTTTTATCTTGTGGCCTGGGGTTGCTATCTGTTTGGAGTGACGGGGACCCTCTCCAATAGCATCGGCCTAGTTCCCACCTCAATTTTTAGTCGCTGGGGACAGTTTACTGGTGGGGCGTTTGAAGTGGCGATACTGTCCCTTGCCTTAGGAGCTCGAATCAATCAACGACGAAAAAAGCAGGTGAAGAGAATCAATCAACTCAATACGGAACTCGAAAGCAAAGTCAAACAGAGAACGTCTGAAATCCAATCCCTGCTGCTCTATATTCCCCAAGGTATCCTTTCTATCAGCCCAGGTGGTGTGATTGGACAAAAGTATTCGGCTCAATTGCCTGATATTCTCGGGCACAAAGATATTGCTGAGCAAAGTTTTAAGGCTATTATTTTGGATCGATCGACTTTGTCTGATGATTATCAGGACCAAACGTGGCAGGCTCTATTGGCAACCCTGGGAGAGTCCAGTTTGAACTTTGATCTGAATTCGGATAAGTTCCCCCTGCAAATTACTTACAGGTTTCAGGAATTCGAAAAAGTCCTTAAATTGACTTGGAATCGGGAGCTGAATGACAAACTTGAGGTGGAGCGCATCCTTGTCACTCTGCTCGATATCAGCACGGAATATGCAGCTCAACAGGAACTGACTCGACAAAATCAAGAATTCGAGATTATAAGGCAGCTGGTTGAATTGGGAACTAAAAAATCCATTCAATTCTTTAGCTCTAGCAGTCAACTGATTGAAGAGAACGAGCGATTGGTGGGTTCAGGTGATGTGAGCTTGGATACGATCAAAATACTCTTCGTCAATACCCATACTCTAAAAGGGACTGCCCGATCTCTTCATCTGAAAGACCTCGCCAATGAGTTTCATAAGGTGGAAAGTTACTATTCGCGCATCCTGAGGGATCGTGCTTCGATCAATCGAGATCAGATCAAAGCAGAATTTCAAGCCGCGCAAATGGTCTATCAGCGCTATGAGCACGCGAATAGAGATGTTTTGGGCCGCAAAGACGATCTGAGCAAGATCTCTATAGACCGAGAATTTTTACAGGAAAACGTCAAGCTCCTGCGGCATTTATCTGGAGTAGCAGAGCTGCCTTGCGACTTGCGTGAGATCATTCATAGATACAAAGATGAGCTGACGCAAATGATTTTTATGTCTTTGCATTCCATCTTGACCGAACTCATGAATCAGGCAGAAAAGATAGCCAAAGATCTTGGTCGAGAGCCTCCTCAGATAGAGTATGATGTTGATGAACTCTTGATCAACTACAGTCAAGAACAGGCGCTCAAGAATTCTTTCATCCATCTGCTTCGGAATGCACTTGATCACGGTATTGAACCAGCTAAGAATAGACTTGAAAGTGGCAAGGCTGCTTTTGGCACTATCAGTCTGAAAGCCTATGTGGAGAGTGCATCTATCGTCATTGAATTCAAAGATGATGGGCGAGGTCTTGCTTTGGGGAGGATACGAGAGAAAGGCCAGCGCTTTGGGGCCGGAAATCCGCAAGCTTCGCCGGAAGAGGTCGCGTCATTAGTTTTCGAAACTGGTTTTTCAACGATAGATACCGTGTCTCTGATATCAGGTCGGGGCGTTGGACTGGGAGCTATTCGCCAGTTTATTGAAGCCGAAGGAGGCTCAGTCTCGCTTGTACTCGGGCGAGCTGTGGACCGCCAGCGAGAAGTGTATGAGTTTACAGTCCGAATGACCTTGCCATCATTGTCCATCGTGCAGCAGAAGGTGTTGGAGCTCGAAAAGCAGGTCAGCTAGCATCAGAATGAAGCCACGAGCTCAAATGCACGTCTGTGGTTTTTGGCAACTCGTCAGCTGTATGTGCCGAAAGCGATCAAATCACGATTCTCACCACAGATTTCAAATGTCAGCGGGCTAAAATAAAAATTCAATCGTTGATCGACCAAAGCGGGTCGAGCAAAGGTTATGGACATGGCATTGACAGGTGCTTCTTTCACTTGTGAAGCGTGGTGCAAAGCAAGGTTCATGAGACCGAAACCCTGAAGGAATGGGCGTTTTTGTCCACAAAAACGCGCTCCCCAATGAGTTGTATGGATAATGTTGTGATCCCCTGAGATCCGGCCAAAGTGTTGACCGGCGAGTCGATCAAGGCGATGCTCGCGAACGCTTAACTTACTCTCGGTCCATTGACTCCAGTTCGAATCCTTTTTGGAAAGACCGCGAAACTCATCAATTGAGTGCTGCTCAGTGGCAGCCACACCTTTCAAAAAGCGTTCAGGGCATTTCTTCACAAACCAGAGGTCCTGATGCTGCCTGACGATGTTGTCTTTACTATCAAGGAGCTGGGTTTCAATGACCAATATACATTGCTTGTTACGTGGAATGACATCGGCAAGAGCCATTCGAAGACGATAGATGCTGTCGGGACTCACTGTCTCGAGCGGTGCCGTCAATTGAAGATTTGCCCTGAGATGGAGAATAGTGCTGAAGTTTATTTTGAGGTCGCCAAGTATTTTAAAAAGGCAAAATGCCCCGGCGCTGCTATAGCAGGTGAGAGGGGCAGCAACCTGTTCCACCGAATGATTGACAAAGCTTTGCCAATGCTGCAGATCCGTCTCGCTAAAGGTCACTTGAGCTTCAGCGGGCGCTATCGTTTTACGAAAAGAAGGACGATGCCGTCGCGTCATGCCGCGAATCATTTCGCTGAAGTATTTTGGTTTGTAGAATGGACTTTGGATATCGACGGTCCGGGATTCAAGCGACCCACTGAAAGGCTGAAACAAGAGGGAACCGAATGATTTAACATAGGCCAAGCTCACGGATTCTCCTGGGTTTGAAGGCCTGAAGCCAAGCTTGAAAAGGCAGCTTGTTCGCATTCTTCTGACGTATCAGCTTGTGTTTGGCAAGGGAAATCTGCAGCGAGATTCAAGGGCGGTTTGCTTTGTGAGAAAGCTCCCCGTTGAAGGATGGGGTGCAGGAATATGCGCCAGAGAGTGGGAATTTACTGGGGCGGGTCCTGGACTTGGATGCCAGGACCATTCCTCCCCATTGGCTTATGGAACTGCCTGGATTTTCACGGTTTCCGTCTTTTGATCGATGTAGCTGGACCAGTCTGCACCACGATTCAAGAGTTTGGCGTGCACGGTGTAGGTGCCTGGCTCAAAGCCACTCGGAAGGGCGAGAGCCAAGGTGTTGGATTGAAATCCGCTGGAAATACTTTGCTGCAAACCAGCCAGCCATTGGCCGTTCAAATCGAAAAGATCCAGGCGAACATCCATCGGATCTATGGTCTTTGTCCCGAGGGTGCAGGTTAGATCGCGATCCACCACCAGTTGGTAGCTACAGAAAAAGTAATTCAATCGATTGGGCGCTTGAACTTTAACGAGGCGATCGACCAAGTCTAAGGCGGTATCTTCGGAATTTGCCGTGCTAGCAATGAGGCTTACCCGAATATGGAAGCTTGCCGGATCCTGAATTTTTGCCGGGGTTCTCACATAAATTTGCTTAGTATTGAGACCTGAGCCAATCACTTCACGCGTGAGGCTGTAGAGATTGAATTGATCATATTGGGCAATCACAAGGTCACGGCTATCATTGGCTAGGGCCGTCGGAAACAGAGAGAAAGAAGTATCAGGATCGATCAGCTCAGGCAGCTGCACGTCCAGCCAGCTTCCGACAGTTGGTATGTATAGGTTCTGAACAAGTTTCATGTAGTCAACAGCTAACTGCAGGGCAGGTCGCTCGGGAGCGTTGAAGCCGTACATCGGTTGGTAGTGACCCTTACGAAATTTGAGAGCACCGTCTGCAAGAGCTGACAAAGCTCTTGCATAGGCAAGTTGAACGCGTCCGGTAGCAGCAGCTGGGATGACTTCCTGCTCGACTATACCATTGCCACCTTTGACTTTTCGAAACAAATCACCCGTCTGAAGATTCAAACAGTAGGTGTTTTCGAAGATCGAATAGCCTGAAGAGGAATAGTAATAGATAGCTTCAGCTTCTGGAAACTCATTGCAAGCTCCCTTTTTAATGGCGAAACGATAGCTATCGGGGTGGTTGGGGCTGCCGTCGCTTAGGCGAAAGGTGCTGTCATAAGCTTCCAGGGATCCAGCATAGAAAAGGGGGGTTTGCACCACAGTGCCATGCGACAGGTCAACTGATCCATCTTCGGCGGCAAAGGCAGCACCGCTGCTGCTGCCAATGAAGAGAACGAAAGCAAGTTTCCATAAAGTTCTGTTTTGGGTACCCATCTTTGTGCTCCGTAAGTTGTTTCAAACCAATGTCTCTTGCGGTTTTGTTGCACCCCTTACATACCACTTTTAGCTAAATTGGCGAGAACTTTTCACCTCGATTCAGAAGTACCTATGATGGCAAATATGCAGCACATGCAGTTAAGTCTTTCTGGGGCGGGAGCATGCTGCTGACGATCCGCTCTATCCTGTGGTCTTGTCTCGTGATTTTCAAGGAAAGAGGGCAGAAAAAAGGCGCCAAGGGTACGCAAATCCAGACAAGCTAGGCCCTTTAAGCTGAGCAGGTGACTGCAGAAGAGGGCGAAGGGCCAGCAAATCGTCAACTCAGAGATGAACCATGCCATGGTTCGCCCTATCATAGTTGCTAGCTGAAGATTCCCTCAACCGGCCTTATAAAATTCCATAACATACTTAGTATATTGAAAAATGATCTTATTTCCTGGGTCCGAGCTTTTTCTTTTTGGCCCTAAGGTTTCCTTAAGCTGGACATCCGACAATGCATGTAAAGGTCGGCTTGAGGGTCGATAAAACCAGGAGGTGATTATGTTTCTCATCGTTTGGAGTCTTTCATTGCTCATAGCAGCAGCTTTTGCTGGAGGAACTGCGGTCGTCATTGGAGTCAACCACCTTGCTAAAAAAGTTGCGGAACTTATAGAAGGGGATAGAGCATGGCAACGAAGCAGCTTAACCGAAAAAAAATCTACGACCCCATCCAACGTTTGATTCACGCTTGGATAGGATTGTTGGTCCTGGGACTCATTGCTTTAGGACTGTTAAGCAAAAGCCTAGAACCGGGTGCCGCCAAACAAGGGCTTGTGCATATGCATTTGATCCTGGGTTATGCTCTTACGGTCGGACTGGTCGCTCGCGTCGTCTGGGGAGTTTTGGGGCCTCATCATGCACGCCTATCTGAGCTATGGCAGCCAGCCGATTGGTGGGCTCGACTCACGAAGCCTCAGCGAGACGAACATTCAGCTTTTGGCCACAACCCCTTTGCCTGTCTAGCCTACATCATGTTCTACGCGAGTCTGGTGTGCAGTATCGTGTCTGGTCTTGGTTTGGCTGGGATGGAACATGATCGAGGTCCCTTGGCTGGGCTTCTCTTTGATGAGCTCAGATGGCAATCGATCTTGCTTTGGATGCATGAAGCGATGCTCTACATCATGATCGTGTTTGTTCTTGTGCACATCAGTGCCATTGTTCGGCATGAGGAAACGGCAGGCTACCCGGTCGCCCAATCCATGCTCAGTGGCTATCAATATCGAGCCCATTCAAACGAGGATACCCATGAAAAATAGCTTTTTTCGTTCCACCGCATTCAGCCTCTTGGTTTTTGTTCCCGTGACCGTTTTTGCAGAGCCTGTAAGTTCGATGCTGGCTCGCTATCGAGACGAAGCGCGAAAGTCTTCAGCCGATTTTCAAGAATTCTCCATCGAACGCGGTAAACGGTTTTACCTGCAAGCGAAAGCTTCTGCTTCGGGGTCGATCAGTTGCGCGACCTGTCACACTGTGGATCCCACTCAGCTGGGACAAACTAGAGCCGGGAAAGTCATCGAGCCTTTGGCGCCAACTGCTAATCCCAAGCGTTTCACCGATGCGGCAAAGGTAGAAAAGTGGTTTACGCGAAACTGCGATGATGTGTTGAAGAGAAACTGTAGTGCCCAAGAAAAAGGCGACTTTATTAGCTATCTCGTCAGTATCAAATAGGGGAGGACGGACTATGCTTTGGAATCAAATCGTTCGTGTGGGTCTGCTGGGATTGGCAATTGGGGCGACCTGCTTGGGACTTGCTGATGACGACGAACATGGCGAACATGAAGGCCGCAGCCAAAGACGAACGATTGCCGTCGCCAGCAATCCTCAGTATCAAGCTGAATGTGCAAGCTGTCATATGCTTTATCCGCCCGGACTTCTGCCCGCTCGATCCTGGCAAGCTATGATGGGTGGTTTAAAGAATCACTTTGGGGACAATGCAGCTTTGGATGAAAAAACCACAGCGGAGCTGACCCAGTTTCTGGTGAAAAATGCGGCGGATCAATCATCAGCGTCTCGTTCGCAAAAGATAGCTCAATCCATCAAGGATGTTCCCTTGCGCTTTACTGAAACAGCCTATTTTAAACGCAAGCATCATGAGATAAGCTCACAAATATGGCAAAGAAAAGCCATAGGAAGTCCTGCCAAATGCGTGGCTTGCCACTCGCGAGCCGAGGCGGGTATCTTTGATGAGGATGAAGTTCGGATTCCGCGATAGTATGCTTTGAACAAAGCTGAGAGTGGAGTTGCCATGCGCATACTGCTGGTTGAAGATGATGTAGGCTTAGGCGACGGAATTCAGGCGGGACTCGGCCAAGCGGGATTTGGTGTCGACTGGGCTAAGAGCTGCGAAGAGGGGCGTCTTGCCGTTGCAACAGGTTTTTATGCGGGAATGGTTCTGGACATCGGCTTGCCGGATGGCTCGGGCTTGGATCTTTTGCAGGAACTCAGACGGACGGAGAATCCTCTCCCGGTATTGATCCTGACCGCTCGGGACACCTTGGCCGATCGTGTGAAGGGCCTTAATTTGGGTGCCGATGACTACCTCGTGAAGCCTTTTGAATTGGATGAGTTGACAGCCCGACTGCGGGCTTTGCTCCGGCGGTCCCATCAAAGGGCGACTCCCGTGCTGTCCTATCAGGGCATTGAACTGGATTCGGCGGCCCGATCTGTGAGACTTGATGGCCAACCGGTGGATTTGCCTTTGCGTGAATTTACTCTGCTGGAAGAATTGCTTGAAAACCAAGGCCGAGTTTTAACCCGAGATCGCTTGGAGCAATCGCTCTATGGCTGGAATACCGAGGTGGAAAGCAATGCCATCGAAGTGCATATCCATCATTTACGCAAGAAATTGGGAGCTGAGCTCATTAAAACCATCCGTGGCGTTGGCTATATGATACGCAAAATTTGAGGAGAGACTCCATGGTGTCAATCAGGGTATTGCT
>JBGSTF010000228.1:0-4498 GCA_041736645.1 Oligoflexus sp.
GTACCGCCGGCACCACCGGTCGGAGCGCCGGTATCAGGGGCGCCAGTCGGAGGAGTTTCACCATCACCAGGACCGCCGGGTGGTAGGTCTTGCAAGTTCAGAGCCGCTTTTTTCTTCGCTTCAGCGGCGAGTCTCAGACCAGGTGCGGTGTCTGCCAAGTCCAAAAGAACGGGCTTGTTCCAGGGGATATTCTTGCCTTCCGCTTCGATGTGGCAAAGCATGCTTGTTGCCTGATCGATTTGTTTGACCAGCTGCTTCGCGCTTTCACGCATCAGACAAGCTTCGATCGATTTTGTACCGACCAATCGAAGTCCAGAGCCGTCCTTCAACGCGTCCGGAAGATCGATTTTCAAGGCACCTGTCAGTCCAAGTTCGGCTACGTTGGTAGCCTCTACTTTACTGCTACCAGGAGCGCGTGTGCCCCCTTCGGTAGCGGTGGCTGCAGGGGTTGTCGAACTGCTACTTTTTCCACAAGCTGCCAATCCCGTGAGACTTAAAATTGCTGCTGCGTAATAAATTCTTTTCATGAATCGTTCCCTTCAATTGATGGCTCCCATCTCGGTACTGAGTTTCAAATCTTGAGAGGTCTCGATCGAATACTTCACAAGAATAGGCAACTCACCGGAATGAGTAATATTGTTGAGCCCGAGGGCGCATGCTCACAAGCCCATTGATGGGAAGGACAGAGGAAAATGTCCCTCGCAAGATGATGAATTGGGTATCCGATCCCTGTCACTTACCAAGAGGTATAAATTGAGATAAGAGTAGACATGTTCCATCAAGAAAATGGGTCTTGTGTTGGTATCGACTGCAGTTGGCTCAGATTAGGTAAAATGTGGATAGTCCCGCCGAGCGAAAACGGTGATGCCGTTCGGATTTCTTTCTGCTATCGATTTATGGCGTCACTCTAACAGGTTGATGCGTCGAAAAGAAGATGGTAGGTTTATGAAACTCTTGAGGAATTCGCATGCAAGACCTCATCGCTCATTTCTTTGCTGCCCATAGCGATCTGTCTCTTGTTGTGCTTTACGGTTCACAAGCGAGTGGGCAAGCGACCCAAGATTCTGATGTGGATGTGGGGATCATGGGGGCGCAGGCTCTAACGATCGAACAACTTTTGGAGTTCAGTTCTGGCTTGAGACTTATCTTGGGGCGCGAGATCGACCTAGTTGATTTGCGAGCTTCTCATGGTGCTCTACTCTCGGAAATTCTCAGCCGCGGCAAGCTTCTCGTGATGCGAGACCCGGCAGTCTATGCGGCACTCATCAAGCGGATGTGGTATGAAACGGAAGACGATGGACGTTTTCTAGCGATCACGCTCAAGGAAAGGCAAAAACAGTGGCAAAAGTGAATCGGCTCCTTTTGCAGGAAAAGAGCGAAACTGTTTTTCGTTGCCTGAAGCGTGTTCAAGACAAGACGCCGAGCACCTTGGAAGGATTGCTCCTGGATGTCGATGCGCAGGATATCATAGTGCTCAATCTAGAACGCACGATCCAAGCTTGTGTCGATATTGCTTCGCATATTATAGCTTACACGCCTCTGCCGGCTGCGCCGACGATGGCCGATTCCTTCACGGGCTTGCAGAGTGCGGGAGTCTTATCTCCAGCTCTAGCCGCTCGGATGGTCAAAGCTGTTGGTTTAAGAAATCTTTTGGTCCATCAGTACATGGCTGTCGATTGGCAGATTGTTTGGTCCGTACTTCAACAGCATCTCCGCGATCCGGTCGACTTTGTTGCTGCTGTGGAAAAATGGAATAACAAAGAATAAACCGATAGGCCATTAACCCCAGCGACGTTGAGAATGACACTCGCGACAGATCGAGTGCTGCGAGAAGGGTGGCATCATCGCTTTGCACTCTGTGCAGAAGGAAAGCGGCAGGCCATTGGTTTTCTTACGATTGCGGCTGTTGTGTGACAGCAGCTTATTGATCAGATTGTCGTAAAAGCTCGCCAATTCTTGAGCTTTAGGTTTGTCTTGAAAGACTTCAGGTTTCTTATTGGAAAACCACAGATAAAGAGTCAGATTTTTTCGTTGAGCTTCGGCATATTCGAGCCTCGCGCCGCTATCTTCATAGATATCGCAGGGGACGGTGAGCTCTTCTTGATTGAGGGTTTTCTTAAACCGAATGGCCAAATCTGTAAAGTAGAAGAAAGCATCTTCATTTTTAGGGTCAGCCGGTGCAATGCCGAAGAACCAGCGCGTGCCGAGTGAGCTGGCATCAGGCCCAAAAATTCGATCCATCTTTTCGGCGACGATCAGCGTTTCATCGGAAATATCGACCGAGAAAATCTCATGGCCAATCTTCTGAAATTTGCGCAGGGCAAATTCCAAACTGTAGTCGTTGAAACTTTCGCAAATTTTACGAATGTGAGCCGCTGTCGGCTTCATGTGGACATCAGACAGACCTTGCTCTTTTTCCGGAGCCGTATATCGCTGGCGGAGAAAACTGAGGTCTTTGGCGACATAGCTAGTGATCACGCCGGCTTCACTGGCGATTCCATAACGTCCGGCTCGACCGCCGATTTGCTTGACCTCTTGCGGTTCCAAACGTCGGAAACCTTCGCCATCGAATTTTTCTGTTTCGGTGAAAAGAATTTTTTGAATGGGCAGATTCAGCCCCATCCCCACAGCATCGGTGGCGACCAGATATTCGGTTTCACCATCGCGGAAGCGTCGGGATTGCTCTTTGCGAACTTCCGGTGACAGAGCTCCATAGACGACCGAAACCTTGGCGCCCGCGCCTTCGAGCATATCCTTCCAAAGCAGGACATTTTTCCGAGAAAAACAGATAAAAGCGGTGCCGGGGGCGGGCAGTTTTTTCGGGTCTTCGCGAGCTTCGGCGAAAACCAAAGGCGACATTCTTTCGGTATAGACGATCTCGAGATCATCGCCGGTCAGTTCCGCTAAATCGCGGAGAATATTTTCCACAATCGGAGCGCCGCACAGATAAATCACATCGGCCGCCACACCGATAACGGCGTTGAGCCAATAGCCGCCGCGGTCTTTGTCGGTCAGTAGTTGGATTTCATCGATGACGGCCACTTCATAGTTTTGATTGAAGTTGGCCGTTTCGATCGTTTGGCAGACATGAGTGGCTTCTTCCAGATCCAAACGCTCTTCCCCGGTTAGAAGACCGGCCTTAACATTTTTTTCCCTGAGTCGATCATAGTTTTCCAAGGCCATCAAGCGCAGCGGTCCCAGATAAACACCCGAGTGAGCCGTGCGGAGAGCTTCCATAGCCGCATGGGTTTTGCCGCTGTTGGTGGGGCCGAGGAAAGCGATCAGCTTGCGCTTTTTCGCGCGCGCGGCAAAGAAGACGTTCTTGTAATCGGAAAATTCGCGATTTTCCCGGAGGGCAGCGATCAGTGCCACTTCCAAAGCATTCTTTTGGCGCTTTTGAGCGGCCTTTTTGTCTTTTTTATCGGCCTTGGCTTCATCGCTGCGAGGGGCTTTTTTGTGGGCTTGCTTGATCGATTCTGTCGCTGCATGAGTGACGGTTTTGATGAAGCTGCCTTTGCTGCTCGGAGCACTGGGCCTAGCGCCGACGATCGGTTTGCCGGAGAGAGCCGGTGTCGTATTCCAACGATGGTATTCCTCCAGCAGAGTTTCTGGAGTATGAGAGCCAGCTCGGAATTTCTTCAGGATTTTTTTGACGGCTTCTTGTTCATCTGGCGTCAGCTCATTGAAAAACGGCACATGATCCTGGCGAATGTGTCGTCCGTGCTCGACGAATATGGGTCTAAGCTTTTCTGTAAGTTCGATTCTTTTTTCTGTGGTCAGTGACATCGGTGTCCATGGTGTGTTGAAAACCGATCGTGCTTAGGATCGGTTGCATAGGATGGAGAGAGTGCGAGCGGAGTATTTCCGTTTCCAGACGCGCCGGAAGGAGCAGCCTCAGTTTTTAAAATGTATAAAAGTATGCCGCAATTGTCAAGGAATTGCTTGACTTTGCTGAATTGGGCCAAAGGAGTTACGGCGGATGGGAAAGGCCCGAGGAACCTGCAAATTTCCTCGGTTTGATAGGCGAAATTCTGCAGATCAGTGACCCAGGCGCTGCAAAATGGCTTCCGCCTCATTTTGATCGATGAGCAGAAAACGTCCGAAGGGTGGTTCCCAGGCATAGACTTCAGCCTTGGCAATATCGAACCACCAGCCGTGCAGCTGCAGTCGACCCTCATCGATGGCTTTGCTGACGGTCGGATAGGTTCGCAGATGATCCAACTGTTGCAAGACATTCAGCTGTGAGAGTTGATTGTGGGGCGCGAGCGTCGAATCGGTTTGGGCGCCGGCCTGCAATTTATAAAGAGCTGGCTCACCATGCCGCAACCAGCCTCGGAGGTTGCCCTTGAGATTATGGGCGCCTTTAAGAATCGCTATATGGGCCGCGCATTCGGAGTGTCCGCAGACCACGATATCCTTTACTTTAAGGACATCGACAGCATACTCGACGGCGGCAGCCTCTGATTTATCGAAGATGTTGATGCCGTCTTCACCACAA
>JBGSTF010000242.1:0-24934 GCA_041736645.1 Oligoflexus sp.
ACACAACATAACCCTCTCCATCCACCAGCAACATGGGAGTAAAGGCAAACTGGGCAATGGCATAAAATGTTTCAGGTGTCATAGATGCTCTCAATCGACTTTAAAGTATTCTCGCCCGTCTTTAGTTTGAGCTTCTCCTGAAGTCGTCAAATAAACCGTAACAAGGCAACCAGCGTGTCCTTTGGCAATGGCTTCCTCAATGACTACTTTTCCGTATCCCAGGTTTTCCGCAGCAATAGCGCCAAACACATTGGAGGTCATCATACAGAGTGATGGTCTTCCGATAACTTTCTCTCCGAAGGGGCACACACGATTGCCAAAGACGATTTTTTCATTGCTCAATTCTTTGACGAAAAAATCCCCTTGAATACGCTCTTTCAAGGCCACGCAGACGGCTGCAACCTGCTCCCTGTTGAGATGGTCAACTTGAAGAGCACGACGGTATTCGGCATTGATTTCATCGCCCATTTTTTGCCCGACGATACTGATAAATCCCGATGCTTCTTCAATGCCAACAACATCTTGCAGCACACCAGCCAAATGGCGCAATAATGTTCTAAGAAAAACGTCGCGCTCCAGCGAGACAGGCAATCGTCTCAAGTCGGGTATGTCCGATTGAGATATTGTTTCATTTGGTTTGTCTGAAGACAGCATGCTATCCAAGGCTTTTCCTCCGTCGCTCCAATGGGCTTCCCCAAATCCTACAATAAGTGCCCCTTCGTCAAAAAGCCAACAAGGGTCAAAAATTACGCGCAATCTTTTTTGCTAATGCAAATACTGGACCAAAATACCGTAGGGGAAAATTTTGAGCAATGGTTCGCGGCAACTCTGCTTCGTTCACGGGGAGGTCAAGGCGAACGGCTAAGGTTTCGCGTTAGCGAATACCGCCGCTTGATTCTGCCCCCCTCGATCCCGGCCTCTTCCAGGTCTTATCATCGTTTCTCTTCACACCAGCGAATCTTTTGGACTGATCAATATTTTTTTTATCAGAAGGCTTTCGTTGATTTTCAACATAGGTTTTCACGACTTCCAAAGGTGCACCTCCGCAGGAGACTACGCAGTAGCTTGGACTCCAGAAGTGATCGCCCCAAAGCTTTTTCTTAATTTCAGGCCAGAACTCCTGCCGAAGAACATAGCTCGACTTTCCTTTAAGTTTGCCCACCAGATTGGAAACGGCAGTCTTTGGATGGGCCGAAACCAAAAGGTGAACATGGTCATCCTCGCCACCAAATTCTAACAGCTCACCCTGCATCTGCTCCATGGTCTCTGCGAATACATTATTAAGCCGCTCAATCATTTCGTCGGTTAGAACGTCTCGCCTATATTTTGTGACAAAGACAAGATGAATATGATTCTTAAATATACAATGTCTACCTGTTCTCCACTCAAAGTCTTTAGACATACGCTTGACTCCTAACACTTGTTTCCATAAGATAGCGAAAGAAAATTTAAAGGTAAAGCATGCTTACGGGAATTCGGCTTAAAGCAAACGTGACTGACCACCAAAGGCTTATTTTAGGCCAATGGATGGGTTGTGCTCGCTTTATTTGGAACGGTAAGTGTGACGAAAGCCGTTACCATTCGGCCTATGCGCGAAAGTATTGTCCAATCGGCACTTACGCACCGATTGACAAGAAATACTCGCACTTCAAGGATGATGATCTTTCCCCATGGCTCTCAAAATGTCCGAGTAAGATTCTTGCCAACTCAGCCTGCAACTGGTTTGACACATATCAGGATTTTATGAAAGGCCGCTGCGGAAAGCCACGAAGAAAGAAAAAAACAGGCAACGGTAGTATCTATCTTACTCGTGATCTTTTTCGCTTTGAAGTCAGTCTGGATGGAGTCAAAAGGCTATTCGTAGGGGCAGAACGCAATAACATTGGGTATCTTTCTCTTAAACTCCATAAGGGATTCAAGGAACCGGCTTCCCTCTATATCAAAAAGCGTCACGACGAGTTTTGGGTTTCATTTTGCTACGAAGATGGCCAGGATGCGAGTGGCATTTTATCGCAAAAAGATCACCTGAAATACTTGCGGATCCAGTCCGAGGAATTTCTCCAGCAGCATATAATCGGCATCGACCGTGGCGTAAAAAGGCCAATTCAGGCTGGTGATAAAAGCTTTGACTTTGCACCCGAGCAAAAACAAAGCATGGACCAAAAAAAGAGAAATCTTCTTCGCTATCAAAGGCGAATGGCAAGGCAGGATAAAGGCTCGAAGCGCCGCCATAAAACAAAAGTCAAACTATCTAATACTCATAATGATATAGCAAATATCAGAAAAGACTTTTGTCACAAGGCTTCCCGTGCCCTTGTCAATCAAAAAGATTCGAGGATTTTCATTCTCGAAGACCTTAAAACCAAGCAAATGACCAAGAAGGCCAAAGCACGAAAGGATGATTCCGGCAAGTGGCTGAGGAATGGAGCAGCTGCCAAGTCTGGCCTCAACAAGGCTATCCTTAATGTAGGCTGGCATAGATTTGAAGAATTTTTAAAGTATAAGGCCAATCGGGCTGGCAAAGCCTGGTTTAAAGTCCATGCCCATCATACCTCTCAGGAGTGCGGAGCTTGCGCCTACACTCATCCCAGTAACCGCAAAAGTCAGGAACTGTTCCGTTGCGGCGTCTGTGGCCACACTGATAATGCTGATCACAACGCGGCAGAGGTCATTAAAAAGCGAGCAATCAGTCTTATTTTTAACTCTGGATCGGAGTTGTCAGATAGGGGCGTTTTGTCTTTGTCTGATAGTGGACGGGGAGCCAAGGGTAAGTCGCGGCGGGCTAAAAGCCCCTGCGCCCCAGGCGATGAAGCGTCAAAAAAGAAAAAGAAGAATGCAAGGGCTTTGCCTTTGGATTTTTCTTTGGAAGCCAGCCCCC
This sequence comes from Oligoflexus sp., assembly GCA_041736645.1. Lineage (GTDB taxonomy): Bacteria > Bdellovibrionota_B > Oligoflexia > Oligoflexales > Oligoflexaceae > Oligoflexus. The sequence goes on from JBGSTF010000242.1 coordinate 2,879, forward strand.
TTTAGGGGGCGGTAGATCACACAAGATCTTAGCAAGGTCCTTTCACTAAGACAGGTGGGATCGCCATGAACATTACGTGCAGTCGCAAAAAGGGCCCTATTTTAAGCTCTTCAATGCTCATCATCACTCTGGTCGCGAGTGCCTGTCGGGCTTGGAATTTCGATCCAAAACTCGAGCCATCGGCCAGTTCCAAGCGAGGCCGTGCTCAACAGCCTGTCGGACCTGTCGAACCTGTCGAACCTGTCGAACCTGTCGAACCTCCCATGGCGCAGAATTTGGAAACCCCAGCAGCCCAGCCTGAACCAAGCGCTGCAGCTTCAGGCAAGCCCTTATTGAATTATCTTTCCCGTCGGGATTCGGTTGACCTTCAGCAATTCAAAGATCGGCTTGTCCTGCCAACTCGAACACCTGAGCAAATTCTTGAGGCGTTTGACAAGACCCGCGCCCCTCATCCTCGGCTTTTGGCCGGACCGGCGGATTTCCAGCGCATCAAGCGACTGCTGGCGGCGCAAGATCCCTATGTGGTCCTGACAATGGCAGCTCTGAAAAAGCAAGCAGACGGCTATCTGAATGCCAATCTTGTTCCCTATCGGCTCGATGATGCTCAATTACGTTTGGTGGCGCCCCATGAAACACAGGATCAACTTGCTCTTTTGAGTTTGCTTTTTCAGTTGACTGGCAATCGCATTTACGCTGACAAAGTCAAACAGCACCTTCTCCATTATGCACAGTTTCCTGACTGGAATGATCAAAAGCACTTTCTGGATACCGGTATCATGTCCTATTCGGTGGCCCTTGGATATGATTGGATCTACGAGACTCTCACGAGCAGCGAGAGACAGATCATTCGTCGTGCCTTGATCGACAAGGGGATGAAAATGGGTCTCCTTCGCATAAAGCAGAAGGCCTTCTGGGCACAAAGTAAAAACAATTGGAATCCGATTTGCAATGGCGGCATAAGTCTGGCCGCACTTGCTGTTATGGACAGCGATCCAGAGGCGCGGCTTATCGGGGCGGAAGTGGTTGCAACAGCGCTGAATAATGTCACTCACTATGTGCGAGAGTTTGAACCTGATGGCCAGACTGTCGAAGGGATGATGTACTGGGACTATGGTTTAAGCAACTTCATTCGATTTGCCGAAACACTTAGGCACGCGCTCGGAACTGATTTCGGTGTGACAGATTCGGCTGGATTGCAGCGTGCTGGATTCTTTCCGCTTTCTGTCTCGGGTCCGGTGACAGGTATTTCTTTGGGAGATGATCCCCTGAAAAAAACTCGGAGTGACACGAATTTCTGGTTTGCCCGCCGTTACAATCAGCCTATCCTAGCTCTGTATCATCAGGACGAAGTGCGACTCTTGAACAAGCGCACTTGGTTTGACCTGCTCTTCTATGACCCTGAGCTTTTAAAAACAAGCTTTTCAAAAGAACTATTGCCATTGGACAGCTATGTCAGGGATCTCGAGTATGTGAGCTTTCGCTCCAGCTGGGATCAGGATTCGGCTTTATATATAGGTGTTCACGGTGGAAGCAACAGTGCCAGCCATGGGCATTTAGATGCCGGAACCTTCTTTGTACAAGGGGGCGGCAAAGTCTGGGCGATTGGAGGGCTTGGCAGTGACGATTACACTTTCCCTGGTTATTTCAGTAGCAAGACTCTTCCCCAATACGGAGATGTCAATGGATCCATCACGACAGCAGGACGATTTCACATGTATCGATTGCGGGCCGAGGGAAAAAACGCTTTGGTTTTGAACCCAGATCAAAGGCCTGATCAAAATCCTGAGGGTAAAGCCGTATTCGAACGCATTTACAGTCGATCATCAGACGCCATTGCCATTTTGGATCTAAGCTCGATCTACTCAAGGGATGCGAAGAGTGTCAAGCGCGGGGTTGCTCTTAGGCAGCAGAGACAAGTCGCCCTTGTTCAAGATGAGATCAAGACCAAGTCTCCGAGCACAGTTTGGTGGTTCATGCATACCATAGGGTCTATTGAGCTTAAAAACCAGGGGCGTGCAGCCCTTATCAAACAAGGCGATCGGCAGCTGTGGGTTGAGTTGCAGGCTCCCTCTAACGCTCGCTTCACGACTATGGATGCCAGCTATTTGCCTGGATTGAGTTTTCCACTGAGTCAGAACAGTGCCAATACTCTCTTTGAATTGCCAATCAAAAAGCTGGCGATTCGACTTGAGTCAATTACCGAGCAAACACTGATCGTTGCAATGAAGTTATTGGATGCAAAGAAAGTGCCTCCCCAGTTTCCAGAGGCCATGCCCTTAGATGATTGGGCAAAAAACCTAGCTTCCCCCTGAGCTTCGACTTTGGTTTCGATAAATTGTGGAGAAAGAACTTGTTGCTGTCCCGCTCTTTCCGTTAGCCTAGTATCATTCCCAAGAATGCAGGAGGCTGCCAAGTGCATAAAGACCAAACGCTCCACTTTTTATCCCTGATTCGAGCTCCTCGGGTCGATTTCACCCAAGATGATACCATGCTCATGGGAAAAATTCCTTCCCTGCTTCTTAACTATAACATCGAAAGACCAGACCTGTTTGCTCAAAGACTCTTTGAATTGGTCGAAGCTTATCCGCCTTACGCTAAAATCAGCCGATTTTGTATTGCCAAACGGCTGGGCTTGGCCAACGCTTTGCAAGTGATCAGTTCGGAGCAGAAAAGTGGAATGCCGAACACCCTGAATGCGGGCTACTCCTGCTTTGTCAAACCAGATAGCACTCTGCTGAAATTGAAGGCGACTGATATTCGCATTTTTTCTGATGCAAAAGAAGTGGTTCGTGCCTTCGCTGACAATGGGCAACCGCCGCAACGATCGATTCAAAGAATTGCAGCGGCTGGCAATCAGTCAGGACTGTGCATGCCTCTATTTCGGGGAGCACATAATTTTGCTTATCTCTTTATCAATAGTCAGGACAACAGCTTGTCGAGCTTGCGACCGATTGATTATTGCATCCTGACCTATATTCAGTCGGTGACGGCGTTAGCCCATCTGCAGCAGGATCAAGTGAGCGATAGCTACTACTCGCTAGCAGCGGGGCTCACTGAAGACTATATTGGCTGTTATGTGAGTGAAGACGCTCTGTTTGGCTCGTTGCAGAGGCATCTCAGAATTTTGGGACATAAAGTTGAACTGAACAACGAAGGGATTGCCACTGATCCCTATCTTTTTTCGCCCGGCAACCTTGCGAACATCATCAGTCGCTATGCCTGGATCCTCAATGCTCGAAAGCTGGGAATTTCGATAGCGGAAAGTTCAGCCACCCGACTGGCTTTGCAGATCAATCACCAAGACTCTATTGCTCCGTCCGATCGAACGTTTTTTATCAAGGCTATCTTGGATGATTGTCAAGCCCTGGGCATTGAAGCAACTCACGTGAGCACTTCCAAACTGATGCTGAGTATTGACCGAGACCGAGGTCAGCTGCCATTTCCATACAGCGTGGATGGTTTGGGCTATCAATAGCAGCCTTCACCAACAAGCAGCATTCGGAAGCAATAGGATGAGCAAGTTTATCGCCAGGGCCCTTGAAACCTAGCACAGAAGTCTTTACAGCCTGATTCAATCGAACATTGTGCTGTAGGTTTTCAATCAGCCATCCGAATCAGATTGATCTGCCGCGCTCTTGGCGAAAGCGAGCGATTGCTGAATGTTATATGTTTTTGCATAAAAATCTTCGTAGGCTGCCTTGTATTTTTTCAGCCAAGCCCTTGGATTTGCTTTGTCCGCCGCCTCATAAGCAAAATTAACGGAGAGATCCTTATTGTAAGTCTTCGAATAGACATAGTTGTAAGCAGCCTCGAAGGCCTCTAACCAAGGTGCGCCTGTGGTTTTATCTGCAGCGACTTTAGCAAAGGCCAACGAATCTTTCGTATTATAGGTTTTTGAATAATAGAGATTGTAGCCAGCCTTGAAAAGATTTAGCCAAGCTGCAGCATTGGTTTTGTCAGCGACTTCTTTCGCCAAATCGAAAGAGCCATTTGTGTCAAAGGTATTGGAATAGCAAAAGTCGAAGGCTGCCTCATAGATTTTAAGCCAATCAGCACCTTGCAAGCGGTTCGCAACTTCAAGTCCGAATTTGAGCGAGCGATTTTTGCTGTAAGACTTGCTGTAAAAGAAATCGAAAGCGGGTCTAAAGTCGGTGAACCAAGCGGCACCCTTGTTGTCCAGGTTAGTCAAAAGCTCCCGAGTTTCCTCGGCTGTTGGAAAATGGTCTCGCACAAATTTCAGAACATCAGCGGCAACGGCTTTCAAATCTTTGCGGGTTTTAAAGAGCTGGAATTTCATACTGCCAGCAAGCGCTTTGCTTTCTTTGTTAGAGAAAAGCAATGAGACAGTTTCGATCTGGGAGCCTTGGGCATTCAAGATGACATCGAGCGAATCGAGCGGGTTGTATATGGGGAATGCGGTCGCTGTATAGTTCGACGATATATCGGCGCCATCTTTATCGAAGGCGGCCCATTCCATCTGAAATGTGAGTGATTGGCTGACATCGTCCAAGGCAATAATAGACTGCTTGGGAAGGCCTTTCAGATGAAAGGACGCGATGCTGTCATCATAGCGAGTCACGCTCACATAGGAAGGAGGCAAATCTGGATTTGGTTCTGGCGTCGGTATTGGGAGTGGCTGTGGCGCAGGAAGAGGAGTCTTCGTGGGCGTTGGAATTGGCGTAGGGGTGGCTTTTGGCTCGGCAATTGTTCCAGATTTCGGATCCACCAAGGGCAAATCGCTTGGTTGCTTACTATCATGATGTGACGAGCCGCCGCAGGCGATCACAGAACAGAGGAGTGCCAGACTTAAATATCTAGAAATACTCATAAATTATCCCCAATAGGCTTGAAGTGAGGCAAAGCAAGAATGCTCCCAACCAAGAGAACGCAGCTCGGACTTTATTGCGTCAGAGACTGCGTAATTTCAAGTGCGCTTGCGAGCTGTCGCTTAGCTGAGCATGAGGGCATCCAAGACCCGCAATGCCCACGAAAGGGCCTCTTGTTCTTCAACGGTCCGTGCTATTTAATAATGGAGTCTCATGGAACAAGAGAGAAAAGGCGAAATCATTTATGAAATTTTTAAGAAAAACTATTGTGCATACGGGGCTTCTTCAGTTGGGATGTGTGGCTGTGCTTATGTCTTGCGTCACTCAGCATGAAAATCTTGCGACAGTTCCCAAGGTCGATATCGACCAGTTTATGGGGGATTGGTATGTACAAGGTCATACTCCACTTTTTATTGACGAAGACTCGAGTGACCAACGGGAGTCTTACCAACTGGATTCAAAGGGTCGCATTGACACTGAATTCAGTTTTAAGAAAAAAGGTGAATGGCATCATTATCATCCTCAGGGAACAGTCTACAATCGGACGACCAATGCCCATTGGAAAATGCAATTCCTTTGGCCCTTCAGCAGCGACTTTCTCATCGTTCGCCTCGATCCTCAGTATAGTTACACAGTGATCAGCGTTCCTGATAAAGAAAATATATGGATCATGAGCCGACAAAGGCAGATGCAAGAGGTGCAATACCAAAGTATCGTCGATGATTTGGCGAGAGAAAGCTATCCCGTGAAATCCATTCGTAGGGTTCCGCAAAGCCAAGACCCGATACCTCGAGGGCATTGATGGATTGGATGAAACCAGCGTGAATCGATTCACGCTGGTGCTTGGTCTGGAAATCCAGACTAAGATCTAAGCCTATTCAAGGTGGATAGATCGTCAGTAGCCAGGAGGCAAGATAAAGCCTGACAGCGTCGTATACCAATCCACTTCGCTCGCCGGCTCTTCCTCATCAGCTTTCCAAGGGAATTGACTTTCTAGATAGTCTCGATCAAAGCCAGTGATGCCATCTTTTATGCCTCGTTCGGGTCGATTCACGCCCCACGAATTTTTGACAAACAAAGTGTCCAAGTTTCCTAGCAAGGCTTGTTGCTTGAGCTCGTCACTCACATCACCGCGACCTATCACTCCGATACCCGGGACGTCTTTGACTGTATAGTCTTCGAGAACGGTCAAATGACCTCCTTGGTGGCCTATGCCGTTGGTTCGAAGCTGTTCGCCTTTGAAAGTTCCATCGTTATTATCCAAGGCATTGAAGTCAATCATCAGACTCATTATGACCGGTTGCCGATCATTGAGGGCGCGGAACACTCGGTTCCACACAGTCTTTCGAGCTTGTTCCGTGCGTGGATCCAACGGACGTCCTTCGCCAAAGTTCCTAGGAAATGAAACTTCCCGCCAAGCAGCTATGTTGCGCTTGTCTAAGAGTTCCCTTAGGGTCAAGACTTTGCCGCTGGCATTGGTATCAATCATGAGTTGCTCAGCTGCAAGAGCCTGAGTTTCGGCTTCTGCCATGTTGGTGCCAAAAGCCTCATCGAGAACTTGTCGAACTTTTTCGGGAGTTCTGTCACTCGGGTTTTTGAGATCGCCAAAAGCCAGTTCGCCATTGATCAGATTCTCAGCGGCTCGTTGCCTGTAAGACATTTCCGAATCGCTTTCGATAGGGATGAATGCAGCTTCTGTAATTAAACCGTGATTGAGGATAATGGAGCGCGCAATATCAAAGCTTCCGGCTGTATTGATCTCTTCCATAGGAGTCTTACGGATCAGTTGGTTATAAAAATGCCACCAAGTCCAATAAGATTCCGAGACATCGAGGGTCTCTTGATTGTAGGCAAGCTCCATCGATTCAACCCAAGTGGCTGCAGCATAGAGCCAACAATTACCAATCGATTGCCGTTTGGATTGGGTGTGCGCCACGTCAGTGACAAGCGGCTGTGAAGACTGTTGCAAGGTCTTATGGGAACCACAAGCAGCCAGAATACCGGGTAAAAGTATGGAACCAATTCCCAATACGATTTGCCTTGGTCGTCTTTTTTCCATGAGTATATTCCCCCTACTTTTATCTGCTCTTCCGCCCTATCATATTGGAGAAGAGTTGCTGATGAAATGCGTGAACACTCCCTCGTATGCAGGGACCGTTCCCAAATAAAGACAGTATGCATAAATCCCCTTCTTGGATTGATCTAGGGTCGCGAATTGAAGCAAACGAGCCAATGCAGACGCAAGGAGAGTGTGAACTTGCACGAAATTCGCCCAAGCAAACCGCCGTGTCTCGATGCGGCGGATCATGGTTCTCGGTCGCCCTGGCAAGAAGGTCTCACCCGACGAGAGAGTTTGCTCGGTCCTATTTGATGGTAATCACTCTCACTGATGTGACACATTTAAAAATGCGCTGAAGTCTCAGCCGGATCAATCTGGCTTTCAATTTCTCAGGACGTGACTTAATGAATAGCGGCATACGCAATCGCAGTCTTTTTAGTTTGTCAGGTCCGGTCCTGTTTGAACTGCTCATGCTCTTTATGATTCCTGTGGTGGATGCGTACTATATGACCCGCATATCGGCGGAAGCCGTAGCGGCGGTCAGTGCTGTGCTGCCCATAACCGGCGTTGGCTTTATTCTCTTTCTGCCACTCACCCAAGCCGGCTCGAGTGTAGCAGCCCAGCACCTGGGCGCGAAAAATATCAAACTCGCAGGCCTGACATTTACCGGACTTTTGGTCATGAATATCATGTTGGGTCTTGGCGTGAGTGGTCTCTTTGTGGGCTTCGGCGGATATCTGCCGCAGTTTGTTGGTTTGCAGGGGGACTTGGCTGATATGGCCGGAGATTATATTCGAGCCTTGGGCTTTGGTTATGGATTTCTCGCCTTAAAAATGACCAGTTCTGGAATTTTAAGTGCCCTGGGTCGAACGTCTGTGAACATGTGGGCCGCGGTGTTGATGAACCTGCTGAATTTAGCTTTCAATCATCTGCTTGTGACTGGAGTTTTTGGTCTGCCTCGCTTTGGAGTCGCTGGTATTGCAGCTGCCAGTGCCATGGGTTGGTTTCTGTCCTTTGGCTTTGCGTTGCTTTTTTGTAGGAAAAATCTTGAGAGCTTAAAAAGTGTCATCCAGGATTGGGCCCTGGTGCGTGAGACGCTTCGCCACGTGCTCAGGATCGGATTGCCGTCGACACTGGAACCGCTGTCCTATCAATTGAGTCAGGTTGTGGTCAGCCGCATCCTGGTGAGCATTGGTTTGATGGCGGTGACGACCAAAGCCTATGTCGGCAATATAACGCTTTTTTCCTTGCTTTGGGGGGCCGCCTTTGCCAGTGGTACCCAGATCAAGGTCGCCTATCTTTTGGGTGAGCGAGCTTTTGATGAAGCGAGCGCCCAGCTCATGGAAGGCGTTAAGATCGCATTGGTCGGCTGCACGATATTGAGTCTGAGTCTGGCCCTGTCTGGTCCTTGGATTTTGCAAATATTTACTCAAGATGCAGAAGTTTTGCGCTTGGGGGCTTGGGTGCTGTGGGTCGCGGTCATCACCGAGTGGGGGCGAGCGCTCAATGTAATCGTTGGTTCTGCTCTCAGGGCGTCAGGCGACGCTCGATTTGTGGCCGCTTTTGGTGTGGTAAGTATGTGGCTCGTTGCTGTCCTTGGATCTTATCTCTTGGGCAAGCAAGCTGGAATGGGGCTCTTGGGTATTTGGCTCGTCATGAGTGTGGATGAGCACCTTCGAGGATGGGTGAGCCTCAAGCGCTGGCGCGCTGGGCACTGGCAGAGCCGAACCATTTATCGTTAGCCGTATGAGTTCAGGAAGCAATCGATTGGGGATTCTACTGGGCAAGAAAAAGCTTTTTTTTTGCAGCAAAAAGCGGTATTAATCCGCTACCTAGACACCCTCTCAGTCCTAAACCAATGTTCAAGTCTAAGTTATCGATATTTAAGGCATAAAAGAGAATAACTCACACTAAAGGTAGAGTCCATGAAAAGTCTATTGGCCAGCTTCCTGCTCGTTTTCTCTGTCAGCGCCATAGCTCAACAGTTGCCAGTTTTTCCCCATGCTGAAGGCGCTCCCTATTACTATTTTCTATGCAATGCGACCGGTTGGTCTCTGAATGAGCAGACTCAGTTGCAATGCGATGATGCCCAGTGCATTTCGCAATATCTTGACTATGAAGTGAAAGAGACTTGGATGGTTCGAGACAGAGATAGCTGCAAGCTGCTAAAAACTGCCCAATTGGGCCAGTGGGGTGGCGATAGCCAAGTAATCGGTGCTTACGTTGATGGAGTTTCAGACGAGGCGAGGCAGGGCCCTATGCAGGTTCCTGGCGTGGCTCGATTGTTTGGTCGTGACGAAATTCGGATCCAGTATCCAACCGTCGGCCACTATCGAATCTGGTTGACTCGTGCGCGCTCGGCTTTTTCCATTCAGCCCTTGATCAGCGAATAAGTGCCTGGAAGAGGACAAACCATTGAGGTTTGTCCCTCTCCTTTGACGTTTCTCTTAGCGCTGACCTGCCATGATTTTCTTCCTCACGTAGTCACCTGAAGGAGTCAAGTCATTGGCTGTCCACTGACCTGTCGTGCTGGCTCCGGGCTTGAGAGCCGAAGCGCTTTCAGCCTTGTCGTTGAGCGACCAGTTTGCCCAACTGATTTTGTGGGTATCGAGAAAAGCCATCCAGATATCAGTTTCAGCCAAGTCGATAGCCCCATTGCCTGATGCATCACACACGCCAAATTCCGTAACAAACAAAGCCAAACCCTTGTTGATAGCATAGATGGCTTTGTCACGTAGATCTTGCTTATGAGTTGCGGCATAGAAATGCAGAGTGTAAGCCACGTTGCTGTCGTTGATAGGATTGTCAGCGGCTTGATCGACTCGCTGTGACCATGTTGGACTGCCGACGATAACCAGATTTTTTGCACCTTTTGCTCGGATAGCGCTGATCATCGACTCAGCGTAGGTCTTCACCTGGGCCCAGCTTTGATTGACTGGTTCATTGAATACTTCAAAGATAACATTCGGTGTGTTGGCATAAAGTCCGGCCATTTCGGTAAAAAATTCCAAGGCTTTGTCGGGATGGGCTTCGGCATTGTGGTCATGCCAATCAATGATCACGTAAATGCCTTGGGCGACAGCTTCGGCCACGATGAGTTTGACTCGATCTTTTTCAGCCTGCGGATTGGTGAGATAGCCACCTACTTCGACGCCCATCGCGGCGCGAATAACGGTTGATTTCCAGTCATTGGCTAAAGTAGAGACAACACCTTTATTCCAAAATTGTGGAGACCAGTGGCTCCAGAATAAACTCATGCCTCGCAGCTGCACGGGTTGACCGTTTTTGTCGACAATCTTACCGGCCTGAACCTTCAAGGCGCCGTGTTGATCGACGAAATTCGCTGAGGGAGTCTTATCGGTAACAATAACAGGCTTGATCACCACTTCGGCGTTCTTGGGAGGGGCGGAACCGATGGGTTCTTTCCCACCGATCAGACAAATTTTGATCTCCACACTGTATTTCGGAACATCAATCTTGTGCTCTTTGCTGCGCTCCTGCTCGCAAGATTCATAGATCTTGGTGCCTTTGTCGTCCAAATAGTTCAAAAGAATTTTATAGGTTCCGTAGGCGACTTCCAAGCTCGCGTCAGAAATTTCAGAGCCATTGCCTTTGTTATAGCTACGAGCGATGCTCGTCGGATTGGGGGCGAGGCGCTCCAAGGACAGATTCATTTTCGACCAGGTGGGTTGATTGGAACCTGGTGTCGGTGTGAACTCGCCGATGCTCACTGACGAAAGTTTGGACGAAGTGTCACCTTCGATGGCACTTTGTCCCCCTCGGCATTGCGCTAGAAACATTCCAAAAACGGTGAGAGCGGTAAGAATCTTCTTTCTGTTCATGTACTTCTCCAGGTCAGCGGAAACAGTTGGATGGCAGCGGCCATATGAAGGGGTTCCCAGTTACGGTCACCGAGAGATCGCTAAGCAATGACTTTGCCAAAGCCGGAGGGGCTTCAGCAGGGACGCACCTATCCTCAAAGCGCTTCCAAGACGGCTGCGCTTTTTGCTAGAATCCGAGGAAATCAGTCAGCCAGGAAGCCGGCAAGCATCAGCTCGCCATCTAAAGGAAATCATGGACCCGCAGAATAACCTCCAAGCATCGCCAGGGATTGGTAGGCCTTTTCGAATCAATTCAAAAGCTTGGCTGAAAGTGCTGGGGCTTTTCTGGCTCTTCCTTCTTGCAGGTCTTTTGGGGGTAGACGTCCTGCCGAAGATCGCAGTCCTAGGACCTGAACTTATAGTGCGGTCTTTGGTCCTCGGCATGATGATGGTCGCCCTGAGCTGCTATGCGAGCTACTTTTGGGTTTCAAAGCTCCGCGGCTCCCCGCAGCCCTTGCACTCGACGCATCCTTTGCTGCGGACTGAAGACCAAAAGCCAGCTGATTGGCGGGAACAAAGACTTCAACAAAATCTGGAGGAAGCACAGATACTAGCCAAGTCTGGAAGTTGGGAATTTGAGGCTAAGACCAAGGAATTTTTTTGGAGCAAAAATCTCTATCGCCTTTACGGCAGGGACCCATCTGTAAGAATGACGGGCCCTGTCTATTGGTCTCATTTTACCGAACAGCAGAAGATCAATATCCTTTTGAAGGTTGACGAGGCTCTGGGCTCAAAGGGGGGATACTCTATCGAGCATGAAGTGCGACGAGCCGACGGCGAGATGCGCATCTTTACTGAAACGGCGCGAACTGTCTTCGATGAGTTGGGAAAGCCCCTTCGCATCTTCGGACTCACCCAGGATGTCACGGAAAGCCGCCGCATTGAAGAACATCTCCGGACATTTCAGGAAAAGATAAAGAAAATCTTCGATAATACCGTCGATATTCTTTTTCTCCTTGAAGTGGAATCACCAAATCGCTTTCGATTTGCAGAGGTAAATCCAAGCTTTCTGGCAGCAACAGGTCTCGCCAAAGAGCAAGTTGTCGGCAAGTATCTTGATGAGATTATACCAGATGAATCACGGCTCATGGTTCTGGCTCAATATGCAGAAGTGCTGAGAACTCTCAAAACGGTCACCTGGGAGGAAGTATCCCGCTATCCAAGCGGTGAAAAGACCGGCATTGTGCGTATTTCTCCCATTTTGAATACCCGCGGTGTCTGTGAATTTATTGTGGGAAATGTTCACGATATTTCGGAACGCAAAGTAGCCGAAAGAACCATGAACTCGCAGCGTGAAAAGCTGGTGACTGCGGCAAAGATGTCTGCATTGGGGGAAATGGCGGCTGGCATTGCCCATGAGATCAATAATCCTCTGGCGATCATCGCGGGCTATGCGACGATTATTCGCGGGCATCTAGCTTCCGGTAAAATAGAAACACATCGTCTAGCTTTTGAAATTGATAAAATAGAAAGCACGGTAGAGCGCATTGTTCGTATTATCCGAGGGCTTCGGCTTATTTCCCGCAATGCTGATGCCGATCCATCAGAACAGGTGAGTTTGAACCGGGTCATTGCCGACACTCTAGAGCTTTGCCGCGAACGTTTTTCCTATCACAAGATTCAACTTTATTCTGATCTAGATGGTGCCGATGAAGCTTTGGTCTTTGGTCGGGCGGCGCAGCTGTCTCAGGTCCTGCTCAATCTTTTGAGCAATGCGTTCGACGCCGTGGAAAATCTCGACCAGCCTTGGGTACGTATTGAAATGATGAAGACTCGAGAGCATGTTCAGGTTTGGGTGACCGACTGCGGCCTTGGTATATCGAATGATTTGGTCGAAAAAATTGCTCTGCCCTTCTTTACGACTAAAGAGCTGGGACGTGGCACTGGTTTAGGACTCAGCATTTCAACGGGCATTATAGAGAGCCATGGCGGAAGGCTCTTCTATGATCGTGATAGCCCTCACACCAGATTTATTGTTGAATTGCCTCGGCACTTTCCCGAGGTCTCACCTCATTCTTCACCACTTTTTCAAAAGTCAGCAGAGAATCTGATGGGTAGTTTTTAGCTTTCAAATCCCTGCAGAGCTAGTTCCAAGTCCTTACGATTGGAAGCATGCTCCAGGGCTTCTGCGGCTGTTATAACGCCGGAATTGTGCAAGGTGAGGAGTGAATGATCAAAGCTTTGCATGCCATAGGTATTTCTGTTGGAGCGAATGGCGTCTTTAAGTAGATTGAAATCTTCGCCTTTTTGAATGGTTTCTTTCACCAGTTCATTGGCCACCAGGATTTCTATGGCAGGGACCATGCCTTTGTTGTCTTTACGAGCCACCAACCTTTGGGAAACAATGGCTTTGAGGGTTTGCGATAGCATGATCTTTAAAGATGGGTGCTGATGAGGGGGAAAGTACGACAGGAGTCGAGTGATACTCTCAGTGGCATCCATTGTATGCAGGGTAGAAAGCACCAAATGACCCGTTTCAGCTGCCATCAGAGCGGTTTCTGTCGTTTCTCGATCCCTGAGCTCGCCCACTAATATGACGTCGGGATTCTGTCGAAGCGCGCTCCTGAGGGCTGAAGCAAAACTTTCCGCATCCACTCCAATCTCGCGTTGATTGATGGTGGATCGCTTTTCGGTAAAAACGAATTCGATCGGATCTTCAATGGTGAGAATATGCGATGCGCGATTTGAATTGATCTTTTCAATGATGGAAGCCAGGGTTGTGGATTTACCACTCCCTGTGGCTCCGGTCACCAAGATCAGACCTCGCCTTTCGTCGGCAAAGGAATGCATCACCTGTGGGAGTTGAAGCTCTTCCATCGTCCGAATATGGTTGTTGATGACCCGAAGAATCATGGCATAATTTTGCTTTTGGCGGAATAGGTTGACCCGAAAGCGGTTGCCCATAGGACTGGCATAAGCGAAGTCCAAGTCTTCCAGCTGCTGCAGTTTATGCTTCATATGCTGAGGGACCAAGGTTCCAATCCAGCTCATCATCATCTCAGGTGTGATAACTTCACCGTCAGCTAGGTTCAATATCTCGCCCTGAAAACGAAAACGTGGCATCACACCGGGCTTCAGAATGATATCGCTAGCACCCCCGCGAACTGCCACTTTGAGTATCTTTTCCAGATTCATATTCGACTCGACCCATATAATATGAGGCCAACCTTCATTATAGCCGGCCTTGCATCTGTTGAAGAGAAGGACGGAATTGCCGATGGGTCTCCGGTCTCTGATAACGGATAGCTTCCCTGTGTAACTGATTTCCTCTAAACACTTGGGGGAGCCGTTTGTTTGCAGAAAACATAAAAGTTGTCTGCAAGAGAGTGATAGACTGTGGAAAACACAGTCCAACCGGGGAAAAAGTAGGATGGGTCTTCACGTACTTGAGGTTTAACGATCGAAGCCCACCGGCAATATCCAACAGTCTTGGATTCTGATTGTTATCAGAACCTAAGGCTATTTCGGGTCTATTTAGAGTCAAAATCGAAAGCATTGCTGCACACTCATATCTGATTCTTTAAGTCTCGATTGAAATCTCAACCCAGCCTTCGGTAATCTTCAAAGATTTATTAGCGAGCTCTTGATATGCGATAATTCACGCATAAATTTCAATATGTTATGAATTTTGCGGAGGAGCTTGAACAAGCCGGGGGCTGACTCGATTTTTGGATCCTTCGCCGATTTCCCTTCGCAAGTCAATGAAATCGGTGCATAAAGCGGAACCGGCAAGCTTTGCCCAATTTACAGGCAGAATGGAAGGCGTATAAAATGGAGGTGACTTTCACAACTTGCAGAGATTTCTAATATGCTTAAGACTTGGCTGTTTAGCCTTATGTTTTTAGTTCCTTCCGTGGGTGCGCAGGATCAAGGATGGGAAGACGATTTGGGACCGGTCATGCCCGAGCAGGCCGAACGATTCGACATCACCCAACTGCCCAAGGGCGCTTCGGTGGTGCTACCCCATCCAGCGACAACCGTCAGTCCTTTAGAACTGAAGGTCCAGGTAACGGCCACCGATAAAAAGCAGCTTCTGAAGATTGGAGCTTGGGATGAATCGGGATCGGTCCGATCGTTTCAATTGGCGATTTATGACAATAATTTAAGCCGAGTGAAGTATCTTACCATCAAGCCTGGCAATTTCGTCCTCTATCACTTCAAGAACTTGAGTACCATTCAACTGGTCCCCAACACTCCGAAAGATCCTGCTCTGCGAACAATGAAACTCTTGCTCGAAAGCAACCGCCCGTTGGGGGTGAGTTACCTCTAGCTTTCGCCAGGGCATACCATGGTGTTCGTTAAATAAATATTCAAGAAAGCTTGAAGATTTGCCGATATTGAGAGAAATGGAGGGTCTATGCCTCACCTCAATCTCTTGGCTATCGTGTCGATTTCACTGGCCTTTGCTGCTTGTTCGAAGAAGCTTAAATCGGAGTCGGGAGCCTATGCCCCTGCGGTTCTCAGTGATGATGCCGTGCCGGTTATTACGGCAAAACCAACCAACCCAAACGGTGGAACTGTCGAGGGCAAGGGTCTTTCGATAAGCCCGGAAGAGGGCGAGCGTCGACGCAACAAGAATCTTATCGAGCCGATTATTTTCGGTGATAAGGTCGCAGGAATATCCATGGCCATGCCGCAGAGCGAGGCTTTGGGGATACTTTCACCGCGATTCGATAGCTTTCAAGGCGTGGACTTCTTTGCGGAACATCTTAGGATTGTTTGGGACGGCGGCTCTGATCCGCAGCCGTTTCTGATTGGTATCGATCCCGGCTATGCAGGGACCATGAAATTGCCGGCGCCTTATGGTGATGTCACCATTGGTCAGAATATGGATGCATTTTTGGTCACTTTCGCTGATTTGCAGCAGTTTTTGTTGAGCTTGGGGGCGCAATTTGAAAACCAAGCGCCAGGCTATGACTGTGAAAAGGCTCTAACCTGCCAGCAGACGGAAAGCGAAGATGCCTACATTCTAGATTTCAGGCGTGGTGGTGTGCGTCTTTCCAAACAAGCGGGTCTGCCTCTATCCTTTGTCTATTTTAGCCAGCCTCAAAAATTCTTTGCCCGTCCCTTGGATCCCATCGTTTATGGAATTTCTGTGGCCGGGTTGACCTTTCAGTCCAAACGCACCGTATTTGAAGCACGTGTCGGTCCTCCCACTGCAACCAATGATGCAGGATATTTCTTTTACGATCGGGAGAGCGTTGGTGTTCGCTGGAATAATTTGGGCAATCCTTTGTCCATGGAAGTTCTGGGGACCTACCAAGGGCCGCTCATTTTCGGCGGGACTGTTGGGACCCGAAAAATTGGTGATTCCTTCGCTGAATATGCGCCGTCGACGGATGATGGGACCCTGCTCATACAAGTTTTGGATCGACTCCTGAATAAGCGTGTTGATCCTAACTTCAACTGTTTGACAGCGACGCCCACTGCCTTGTGCCAATTGACCATTGATACAACCAGTGGTTTCATTCAGATGCAGATGGATCGAAACAGCTTTTTGTTTACGACAAGTGCTGATCGCAGATGGATTCAATATCTCGTTAATGCACCCTAGGTGAGGCGAACACAATGCGAATGCCTGGACTGCTCTCCTTTGCGATTCTCTTCGGCGTCTTGGTACAGCCTGCCTGCGCCCGAAAACGCCCGGTCGAGCGCAAGGTTGATACGGAAGGAAACCGTTGGGCGAAGGCGGACTTCGAAACTTCGAAGCCGTGGCTCGGCAAGGTGACCGTCATTAACAACGGCTCCAACAGTGCTTTTGGATTTGTCGGGATGCAGAGCGACACGGCTCTGGGTTACTTTCACTTTACCAAAGATCACCTGCAGTTTCTGGCCGTCGGTGAACCCTTTACAGGGCCAAATACCACCGACCGCGTGATCAACGAGTGGGTGATCGAACACAGCGACTACACCCAAAAAGTAAGCAACGGTCGAGTCAGCAATGTCGAGACTGAAAATGATTTGATTCCTTACGACCAAAAGCGCTTTTTCAAGGTGGCTTGGGAGAGTGCTGTCATCTCCGAGGCGTCGAGTTTTCCTTTTGAAATCGATGACAGCTGTTGGGCGAAAAGAACTTCGCGATTGGTCGATGACTCGCAGGAAATTACCGCGACATCGATCAATTTTACCGTTGCCGTTGACTACCAGGTGAACCCCTCGTGTATTGACTATCCTCAGTATTTCAGATCCGATTTTACCCATACGATGCTTTACAAGTATTCTTATATGAAGGAACCTGAAAGCAAGTACAAAGCCTACGTCTACACCGGGGAAGACGATCCCCTTATGAAAAAATATGGCTATTTCACCACCTTGGTTCCTGGTGTCAATGAGCTAGGTCGACCTTCCAACACGTTCTTGATGAATCGTTGGGACGATAGCAAAGTGCAAACAATTTACTTTACTGAGAGCTTTCCAGAAAAGTACAAGTGGATCTACAACGATCCGAAAATCGGTGTGATCGCCCAGACCAATGCCTTGTTCGAGAAGAACAAGCTCAAGCTGCGATTTGAAATAAAAGACCCCGACGGATCGCAGAAATTCGGTGATATTCGCTACAGCTTCGTCCACTTTGTTGAGGAAGCGGACTTTCAAGCGCCGTTTGGCTATGGTCCCATGAATGCACATCCCAAGACCGGAGAAATTCTCTCCAGTACCACGGTGGTTTGGGTCAGTGACCTTCGCTACTATATTCAACGATTGAAAGATTACGACGGTCGCCAGGACACCAGGGCTCAGGTCTCGCCGATCTATCGAGAGATGAAGACCTCATTGGGTCAGGAAGCGACCGGTTGGACCGGCAGTGCAGCCTTCTTGAGCGAACCTAAGTATGCAACGCTCTATCGATTCCTTCTTCCCGAATTTACCTATGGCGGTATTGGTAGCCCCTTTGCCCGTCGAGACGGACCGCAAGACCTTCTGACCGCCAACAAGAGTTTGGATCAGCTGCGTTCTCAGAAACCGCAGAGTCTTCCGGAATTGGACGGAATCCTCGCCCAGACCGAAGCGGCTGTCAACAAGGAACTCAAGGCTCGTGAAGCGCGGATGACCGGCCCGAAAGCACAGTCCTATTCAACCGTTTGGAAACTTAAAGACGAGATGTTCGCAGGTATGGGGCCGATGCTGCAGACCACAGATCCTGAACAGGCAATCAAAGATATTCTGTATCGAGTGGCGATCCATGAGTTTGGCCACAACCTGAATTTGCGACATAACTTCTACGGTAGCGTGGATGCGGGAATCGAACGTAGCACTCAGAAAGATCCGCAAAAGCTCATGACATCGTCGGTGATGGATTATCTGAGTCTGAAAGACGAAGTGGGATTGGCCTATGATTGGGAAGCCTACGATAAGGCGGCCTTAGCCTATGCCTACTCCAATGGCAAAATCGATTTACCCAAAGATTCTGGCAACTTTCCGTATCTTTACTGTACCGATGAACATGTCTTTCAAAACCCACTCTGCAATCAATTTGATCGCGGGACCTCGCCCTCGGAAGTCCTGGTCAGTATGATTGAAGCCTATGATGAAGCTTACTACATTCGTAACTTTCGCTATGGTCGAGCGTTCTGGAATACAGGAAGTTACAACAACTCAGTGTTCATGACTATGTTGGATATTAAGCGCTTTGTGAACCTCTATGCCTTAACCTTTGATAAGGCGCAGATTCGCAACAAACTGTCAGGCATTCCCGAACTCAATCCTGTGCTTCCAGAAGCTTTTGGCGATGCCATTGGCACGGATCTTCGGCAGGCGGTCAAGCTCTCCGCGGCCTTCTACAACGCTATCATCAAACAAGGCATCCTGGACCGATCCTTCCGTGATCAGTATGATGATTTCTCGGGGGCCTTAATGAAGCAAGGCATCGGCGCTGATAAGATCTTTGCTTCGCGGTTTCTCATGGGCAATGACGCTTTTCCACTCGATCCCAATCGTGGGGGAACTCCGGTATCTTTTGTGCCTCTGCGGGATGATCCTTTGATCGGCAATTTTGTCGATCGTATGCTGTCCGATTCCTTTGTGAATGCCGGTGATATGTATCTTGGCTTCAGCGATATGGGACGAGCCTACTTTTCCATCAACGCCGCTAGTTACTTTGACTTTACGGGCAACCGTGGAGCGATAGAATTGACCCGTGTCGCATGCTTTAAGAAAGCTAGTTTTGCAGCTGCTTTCAACCTGAATCCAGATTCAGTTTCCATCGGTGGCAATCCACCTGGACCTCTGAACTTAGCGATTCTGACTCCGACCTATAATGCCAATGCCGATTCCTACTTTGCCGATGAGCCAAATGTTGCGGTGATTCGATTGCTCGGCGATTTCTATGTCGCAGGTTTGAATAAAAATCCCTACGCTACAGCGCTGTTTACCAAGGCGCTGCAGCCTGACGTGAATGGCATTCTCAACAGCTATCGGAATTACAATCTGCTCACGGAAGGCAGGATACCCGAGTGTCGCTGAGTCCTCTTCGGCAGAAGTCGGGCCTTGGAGCTTTGCTTCTGTCCCACATTCTCAGCCCTTCAGCTCAGGCGTGGACGAGCAGCCTCGGTGCGGATCTGTCGGCGCCTTTTAAGCAAGGCGATCCCTCCATGAGCTTGGGATTTTCGACGTCCAACGATTTTAGCAAAAAATGGGGCTTGGCTCTGAGTCAGGGCTTGGAGAAGAATTTCTACTATGATAGCTCGTCAACGGAATGGGAACTATCCGATTCAGTCGTGGCACTCAATCTCTATCCTCGGACTTTGATTCCCGAGCTTTCCTGGAAGCTGCGCTTGCAAGCGACACTGCCTTTATCTCATGTTTCCCAAGTCAATGAAGTCTATTCCAAGCCGGAAGCTCGCCTTTACTCCACCTATCCCGTGAACGAAACGATGAACCTTGTGCTGAATGCCTTTGGTCGCTATACCTGGAGTCGCTATCAGTCGGCTGCTGCCCAGGATGGGATCGGTGGGGCACCGTTGCCACAGTTTAGCTATGGTTTGGCGCAGAATGGCAGTTGGACTTTCATCCCCAGCTGGAACTTCGCCTATGGCATGAGCTATACCGAGATTATCTATAATACAATAACCTATGAGGGCGTTGGCGATCCGCCGATCTTTGACCAACCTGATCAGGCCTATTCTCTGTCTCTCTCTTTAAGCTGGAGTGTAAGCGAGAGCATGGGTCTCAGGGCGAGCTATAGCTATGGTGGACTCCTGCTGCAACCTGGTCTTGATGATTACGTTTTGTTTGATGAAGAGGATTCGCGTTGGTCCCTTGGCGTCTCCACCTCATTTTAAGCTATTTCTCGCGTAGCATTTTCTTTGGCTGAGTGAGGGGCATTGAATTGTGAACAATCCAAAGTTGGCGAGGCGGATGGGGACGCTTGACGTTACGGATGCTCATGCGACATGTATTCTGATGCGAGCTTGATTGAGCCGTCTTCGTTTTGACCCAGCCATACAACTAGTCCTTCATCGTCGCTTTTGAAAACTAGGCTGCGCTCATCTTCCCGATCGATAGGGCGATTGACTGCAGACTTTAACGTGTCTTTGAGTGCTTTCATGTCTGCTCCCCTGGGAAAGTTTGCTCGGACAGCACTGAGTTGATGCCCGCCTTCCTTAAGGACATCAAACACGGCTATCGATTCAGGAATAGAGTCGATTCTGAGGACAAGCCGCTGACCTGACCTTGGATGGCCAAGAATTTCCCGGTGGACCGCGAGGCCTTGTCCTTCGGCATAGGCTTCAAGGCTGGCTGGATCCAACTTGTGATTCAATGTCAGCCTCAAAAGACCCTTATCGACTGCGGAGGTGGAAGGCAGTCTCTTGCTGGCTCCCGAAACGTTCCCTGCAGAATCTGGACGCTTCACTGGATCTGAAGATGAGCTCTTGTTCGCCGTACCTTGCGCCAAGGTGGACTCATGGCGCTGAAAGAGCTGGCGCCAAAACAAAAAGCTCAACATCAATGCTAGAGTGAAAATCAACAGTATCTTCTTCATTTTGGATATTTCCAAGCGATGAGGTCCAAGGTGGGGTCAACCAGATCTTTGCGTCTCTGATAGGGATAGTTTTCACGGTTAGTCAGTGGACCCTGCTCCCAACCTGCGAAGCGTTCGAAATGGACCATGTCCTGGCTCAGACCGATCAGCCGACCGACATAAGCGATGGCTTGGCCTTGCTTGACTTGTGCGCCGACTCGAATGCCCTGAGGAAGTTCCTCAGTGATTTCTCCATAGCGAACGATAAAATCGCCATAATCCACCACCAAGGCATATGTTCCCAAATAGAATTCGTAGAAGTCGATGACTTCTCCAGCACCTATCGAACGAACGAGCGTCCCTGTCTGAGCATAAAGATCGGCTGCCGCGTGGCGTCTTGTGCAGTTATCGCGACAGGAGCCAAAGTTTCGAGGCTCTTCGGTATAATTGGCAAGTGCGGGACCTGAAAGAGGAAAGGTAAAGGCATCGCGAGGCAAAGTCTGAAAGGCAAAATCACGCTCCCAGCGCGTACTGTTGCAGGCTAGACCTCCACTCTTTGTGCGGCAAGCAATCACGTGTTCTAAGGTAAAAGGACCGTAGGCTTGAGCACCTTCAATGCAAAGTCCATCCTTTGCTGTCGCACCATAGGGACAGTCGCCGGAACCGCGGAGATTGCGGGCGAATTCCAAGTCCCACCGATCCTTGCTGCAGCCTTCACCGCCTCCATTGTCCTGACATTTTCTCATCATCGCTCGGGTGAAAGGTCCGAGGGCTTCCGAGCTTGTTTCACAAAGTTGGGTGTTGCTGTTGTAGCGAAACGGGGACGGACAGGAGTAAGTGGCCAGCGGTTGAGTCAAGGGCACAGCGACTTGATTTTGCTGGTCACCGCAGGAGCCCGACAGCAGCAGAAGCACAAGAATTCCTCTAAAATGTCGCATCAACCAAACCTCCTGTTTCTGTCGCTTTTCGTCTTGATAGAGGGAGTCTATTTCAAGATTCAGACCAACTCCTTTCGAAAGATGGACACGAGCACGGCACGCGACACCATTGAGAGGGCGAGTGTTAACCAATCGTGCCGAATCCTGCAAGCAAAAGAAAATAAATTTCCTGCGTGCTGACATGGGCGCGA
Organism: Oligoflexus sp.; assembly: GCA_041736645.1. Classification (GTDB taxonomy): domain Bacteria; phylum Bdellovibrionota_B; class Oligoflexia; order Oligoflexales; family Oligoflexaceae; genus Oligoflexus. The sequence continues at coordinate 24,732 of JBGSTF010000242.1, forward strand.
TATTGTGAGCTGAATTCTGAAGCATGAGGGCGTTGGCATTGCAAATAATGCAGCATTCTTAGGGTTTTCATTATATCAATATTATCTAATAGTTGGCTACTATTTTGCATATGATTTTGCGATCGTAGTCGAATCCGGGGGCAACGAATGGCGAGCGAGGTCCTGACCCTTTGCTTCAAGCCAGGCTAGCCTCCTGCTATCTG
>JBGSTF010000245.1:0-3301 GCA_041736645.1 Oligoflexus sp.
TTGTCAAGGATGTCAAGGGCCTCCGCAGCGCGATAGGCCTTGAAAACCTTAAATCCGGCATCCTCAAGATCAAACTGCAAAATCTCACAGAGATCGACCTCATCGTCGACGACCAGAATTGTTTTTGCGGTCGAAGCAGTCATAACCAACTCTGTGTCCTGAAAGTTTAGGTCACTCAGGGTCTTCACAGATATCGGTTGAGCTTCTGCAAAGTTGAGACCTTATGATCAAGGCCCGCGATCAACCGCCCGATTGTCCAATAAATCCTGCACCCAGGATGAGATATTTTGCCCATCACTCTTGGTGTCATAGAAGGATTTTCCACCGATAAAGGTGTGTTGGGTTCCCGGTTGAACAAAGCTGGCAATTCCGCCTGAAAGGTAACGATCACGAAGGCTTCTTGCCCCGGCCTCAAAGGCTTTGGCGGCCATACTGGGAATTAAGGGTGGACGACACTCATTGAGTCCAAAGCCAAAGAAGAAGCGCAGAGTATTATCCTGAAGGCTCAGAATCATTCCCTTGTCACCGGCTCCATAGCGATCCTTCAACCAATTTGCATATTCCACCAAACCGCCCCCATTCTCGCCTTTGCAAGCGACGCAGTCTTCAGGCAGCGCAGCATCGAATCCCCAGAGATTGCGAAAGGTTTTTTGCAAGCAAGGGGCCAGCCACTCATCTTCCAGCGGCACACCACTGTCATCGAGCAGCACAACTTTGCTGTCCGGCCATTTCTCTTTGACATTCGGATAGTGAAAGATAGCCCCAAACCCGCCGGCGCTGACACCGGTGATAAGGACTGACTCTAGATCAGGCATCATCTTATGCAAGTTGTCGAGGATGAGTTGGATGTTGCGATAGCCGAGAAAGCTTTGCTTGCCGGCGACTCCGGGGACTGTGACGTCTTTCTGCGTTCCGACATAGATATCGCCACTGCAGTAAGGGACGTGAACGAAGTTCCAGCCTGTGACAGGGTTGTCATCTCGCTCTTGAAAAATCCCCTCTTTGCCTGGCATTTGATTGCCAACGGCTTTGGGGTTTTGGGAACAGGTGAGGCTATTAAAGCAAGCGCCCCCGCCTTCCAGATAGACCACCAGCCTTTTATCGAAAGTACGACGGCGTAAGAAGTAGCCGGCCTCACTTCCGTCCCTACATTCGGTTCCTGTTACAGCCTGCCATTCCCAGCCGGCTGCATCCTGCGCCATAGCCACGCCGGCGCCTGACCAAAATCCTGTCGATACGGCAAAAAAAGACAAAAGCGTCCGCAGACGTCCAGCCACCATGATCCCCCCCTGAGGTTGCTGACGAACATAAAATACCAGTGGCCAAGAGCATCCTTAGGCAATTGGGCGTAGCCTAGGGATGAAGACCAAAAGTATGGTGTATGTCTTTAGTGTACATAATCGAAAACGATGAGTCTATCGAGGGGGGACTCTGAGGCTTGGTCAAGTTTTCGTTATTTCAGGCCTGCTTAGAGGTTTTTCTGACATTCCTCACAGTAACCAAAAAGATCGAGGGAATGATGGGTCAGACGAAATTTATAGCGGACAGCCACCTGTTTTTGCAGCACTTCGATGTCTTCGTTGCTGAACTCTTGAACTTTATGGCAGCCAACACAGATCAAGTGATCATGATGGGAGTGAGGATCCAAGACTTCAAAGACCGATTTGCCATCAGCAAATTGTTTTTGGTCAACCAGACCTGCTTCCTTTAAAAGGTTGAGTGTGCGATAGACCGTGGCGAGTCCCGGATTATGCTCGGTATTTTTCAATCCGCTGTACAGATCTTCAGCACTGACATGCGACTCGAGTTTCAGAAATTCTTCGATAATGAAGTTTCTTTGACGACTTTGCTTCAGTTGAGATTTGGCGAGATATTGATCCAAACGATCCCAAAACCACTGGTATTTTTCCATATTTCTTTCCACTGCCTTTTCTCCCAGCCAACGGTTGCACAGCGACTGCATATTTCAAACAGAAACTGGCCCCAATTGCCAGCAGGATCTGATCTTGAACCGATAAATCCGCCCGAAAGGAACATACCGCAGGCTGTCGAGTCATCTCACGCAGACAATTGGCTCACTTGCGCTTGCCCATGGGTGGAGCAAAAAGACTTAGATCAAGCCTGTCGAATGCTCTAGAGATTTTTTAGACTAGACTCTTTTGGTGAACAAGGGTTCTATATTGTCTAAGTCTACCTACTCCACGAAATCAATTTTGCGTTAGGACGCCTTATATGCCACTTCTATTGCTTTGGCTGCTGGGGACCACTCCGCTTTCTGCACAGAGTCTGCAAGAATCTGCAATTTTTTGGCGCCAAGAGGTGGCACGAACCTGCCAGGGATTTCCTGCCAAAGACGACTGCGATGATGGTGATTCCATGATCTTCAATGGACTCTTGTGTTTTTCGGGAGAAGAGCAAGGCTGCGAAACGGTTCGCGCTTCGCAGGATGTGGACGGACGATTCTGGCGATCACCCCGGCGGAACCCTGGAAATCTCGGGGAAGGATCGTCCTTCTCTCGCGATCAGAGTTTGGGAGTGCTTCTCTATTTGGTGCAGACCCGCGACCGTGAAGCAGCTCAGAATTGGCTAAGGTGGATTGAAAGAAATCGCAGCTGCCGCATCAAAAATCCGCTTACGGGCGGTTGCTCTTTGTGGACGTATCGCACCTGCCGTGATAACGACAACGAAATTTGCACACTGACGCCTGCCACTTGGGGCTTGATCAAGCGCGTCTGGGATTTTCTTGAACTGCCAACCACTCATGAAATGCGCAACAACGAAAGTTTGGATGTCAGCGACTTGGAAATTATCAGCGCCGAGAAAGAGAAACCTGGCTATGCCCTGCACCTGAAAGCTGTTGCTTCACTTTTGCGCTTTGCCATGAACTCATCTGTCAGCAGGTCGCGTGATATCGTCAAAAAGATTTATGATCGTCAGTCTGGCAATCCATTCTTTCAGTATCTCGTTGACGGCCCGTCCCCTGCACTGGTGGAACGCCTGCTGCAGCTATGTCCGAAGCCTGGAGATGATCTCAGCTTTCGACGCTTTCAATGGGCCTGGGAACGCGACACCAGCTCCGAGGCTTGGCGCGAAAGCATGGGTTGGGATTGCATCTTCATGAGCCGACTCGCCCAAACGGAGGCGCCGCTGCTACCTGATACGACGTTCTTAGATCTGCCTAAGGCAGACTCGCTATAGACAAATTGGATTCAATGAAGAACCAGCACTCTTATGTCACCGGTCAGCTCCCTAAGCAGGGAAGTCCCGGCTCCCGGCAAAGCCAGGATCTTTAAGGTTTGCC
>JBGSTF010000263.1:0-5385 GCA_041736645.1 Oligoflexus sp.
CGAGCCTGCGAACGGATCATAGACGACATCGCCCTCGTCGGTGTGGTTGAGAATCGGACGGGTATAGAGCTCGATCGGCTTTTGGGTGGGATGGATCCTATCCTTAGGTGGCGGCACCTCAGCCTGCCAGACTGTGCGCTGCTTGCGGTCGCCTTTCCAATTGGCAGTTTCGCCGAAGCGCACGGCATAGATGCACTGTTCGTGTGCCCAGTGATACGCAGAGCGGGACAACGTTGCGCGATTCTTCGCCCAGACGATGACCTGCCGTGGTTCATAGTCGCCATCGCGGACGGATTGAATGGCCACATCGGTCGCGGTCGCAGCATGCCAGACGTAAGCAATTCTGGCGGAAGAATGATAAAATGCCCGGGACCAGGATGCACGGTGGTCATTTCGGATTCTGAGGTCTTCAAGGTTGGATCCTTGCGCGAGCACGGTCGAGGTCTCCTTGCGATCCCTGACCTTGAAGTTAACGCCATAGGGCGGATCTGTGACCATCAGCACAGGTTGACAGTTGCCGAAGAGTGGAGCAAGCATGGCTCGCTCGGACGCATCGCCACAGAGAAGCGTATGCTGGCCAATTTTGATGAGATCGCCGAACTTGATTTGCTGATTCATGAAGGTCTCCCTGAAAGGTGACCGGCAAACCATCGAAAGCGATTAATATAATTGACAAGAGTTTGCTTTCGCTGGATTATTGCCGGAACAGCTGGAGAGAGCTGGAAGGAAAGGGATCGCGAAAGCGGTCCCTTTTTTTATGGGCAGTTACCTGAAGTCGGTCGCGTAGGTCGCGCTATTCCAATAAAAACTGTCGAGTTCATCGTCATCGTAGTAGCGATCAAAGTGTTCATCGACCACCTTCTCCACCTGCTCACTGAATTTCCAGCGTGCCGGCGTCGTCTTTTTATCCTTGAGCAGATAGAGAATCCGCAGGTGCTTGCCACCCCTCACACGCTGAAAGATCCCGTGATGCGGATAAGGCATCCAGGAAGCGTTTTGAGAGAAATCGAACGCGAAGACATCCTTACGGCCGCGCAGTGCCTTTGGAAACATTGACTTCGGAATGAGAGCCTTTTCTGATGGGCGGGCGCCCTTGGGAATAGCCACATGGCCTTTAGGCTTCCACGTTTCTCCCTCTTCCTGTTTCAAAAGCCAGGGATCCACCGAGAAGACGCGCGCCTGAAGAGAATCGCGACTTGCCCGTTCAAACCGGATTCCTTTTTGCGCCCAGTTTTTGCGCAAGGTAAAACGGGAAGGCATGTCGGCCTTGAGGGATTTGGTTGCCTGCTGAGCCGTCTGGTTCAAGGCAGCCATGAGACGTTTCGTCTCTTCGATCATCTCGGCAGCAGACCAGTTGGCGCTTTTATTATCGTCGATAACATCAATCAGCATGCGGCTTTGGACTCGATGAGTTGTCTCAATACCAGCTCTGCCTCTGCGCTCTGCAAACGCATTGATGCAGCAATGCATCTCAATGCGTAAGCGTTTGGAGTCCGCTCGCCTCTCTCAATCGCAGAAATATAACTCCGTGAATAGCCGGACTTCTTTGCTATATCCCTCAAGGTACACCCTCCCTGCTCACGAATACTTTTTAGGTAGCAACCGATATCGACCACTTTCACCTCTCAAAAGAAAATCTTCAGCCGATCAATCACAAACATTACAAGGCCGATCACCGCAATAGTCGCTGCACTGATGGATACTATCCCAGCCATGGAAAACGCCCTATTGGAAGGCAATTCATAGCGGACAGGCTCTGGCTTAGTGCTGATTATAACACCCGAAAAAAGCTTTGTTTTGAGATCGTGAACCATTATTTTCCTCGCGCAGAAACAGCAACTTCCATTATACGTTTTTCCCAGCCAAAGCCAAACACATTGTAGCTTTTGAGTCTTCTATAAAGCTGTTGGCGACGGAGCAAAAATTTCACGAGAAGTTGTTTCTCATTCTGAGCATTCACCGATGTCGCTGTTCGCGGACCCAGCTCACCATCCACATGCACATTGGCCCCCAGTTCCCGCAGCGACCTCTGCAAAAGCTTGACGACAGTCTTCTGCCCATGGTTCACAGCTCCATCAAATACGGGAAGTTTCAGCCTATCAGGCAGGCGCTCAATGCCAAGGCGATCCCAATAATCACGCCGATAGATTGCAATGGCCTTTACTTCTGTCAATTCTGAAATGCCTGCTCTGCCTAGTCCCGGATAGGATCTGAGCGAGATTCCATATTTTGTGAGTCCGCCCGGATCCTTGGGATGGTCGACCAGACGGTCGCCACCCTCAATCTCAAGGACAAACTTCACAGCGTCCTTGAACTCCATGCTATGCAGCCCTCGCCTGCGCCAGAGTCTCGACAATGCCCCTGGTCGTCTTCAGCACAAGCTCGCTGAGGTCCAGCACCTCATACTTCGAGAGATCCTCAATCTCCAGAGGGATGGCACTCACGCCAGACACAGCCTCGGCCAGCTTCGCTTGAAAATCTGACTTCATGACCAGCTTCACAGCATCTGTCAATTGAAGTCCATCGCCCTTAAGCTCCTTTGCAATGAAACCGGCAATAACGCCCACAAGTGCCAGCACTTCCATAGTCTCCTTGATACCTTGTTTTTCCTGACTCATCTCAAACCTTTCAAAAGTTGATACACGTTACACAACGGCCAGGCCCGTAGGCTCCGGCAGAAGTTCAATCACCAGTTCATCTGCGGCCGGCTGCTTCGCCCGCGCCGCGCGCGCGGCTTCGTATCGAGCCCTGATCTCACGATTAAGACAGAGGATGTCCCCACGGATCCGCTTCAGAAGATCGTTCGCCGATCCGCTGAAAGCCTTTCTGCTGGCCGTGACCTCCTCCTGAGCGGCAATGCGCGTAGAAAGATTTTCATGCAGACCATCCAAATCCATCTCTTCAATCTGCTCGCTTGTGAGATTCGCATACGCTTTCGCCTCCTCGGCGATCTGTTCAAAACCAAGCACTATTGTCTCCATTCCACTTGCAATGTTTCCAGGCTCCTCACCCGCTCCTTCAGCTCTTTCACATCATCGGCGATCTTCTCTTTGATCACCGTCTCCACACGGATCAAACGATCCGTATAGACTTTCAGCTCTTTTCCTAGCGACTCGATTTTTTCATCCAAACCGCCAAGGCGCGTGTTCAGCGTCGCCACCTCCTTGCCGAGCCCTTCGATCCGATCATTCAGGCGATCGAAGCTTTTCTTAAGCGCCCGAATGGCGATCCAGAGAAGCCCCGTTACAGGCACGCCGCCTGTCGCACCGGTCATGAGCATTTGGATCGTGTCTGCATTGAAGTCGAACATTTTCCCATCTTTCCTGTATTTAAGCCGAATCCCGCTCGGATCTCTCAATCAACTGCATCAAGGAATCTAGCGGCAAGATCGCCAGAGCTGGCTTGTGATCAGCTTTGGTGATAAGTACCGGCGTCTCAGCAGCCGGATTGCGAAGCTTGATTTCCTCAATCGCTGAAGGATTCACATACTTTTTCATTCGCTTGCATTGAATGCGGTAAGGACCTGTTTCAGTCAGATCGATGCCGTTGCAGTCCATTTCGTTATATTCTAGCTGCCGGCGTGCTCGCGGGAATACTGCTCTGAATATCTGAGCTATTTCGCGCTCGAAGCTATGGCCCTTGGTCCTTGATAATTTTCCCACAGAAAATATCTCTCTTCCCTGGACTGATATGATAGATTTAACAAGGCACTCTAAACCTCGCTTTTGAAGCCAACTAATGCCCGTCCCATCGCACAAGGGCCGGGCTCTTCTTCAAAATGGGATATCCCCGGAAATCGGCAGATCGCCCAGCGAATCGGGCACGTCCAACTGCTTAATCCGGCGCTGCTGCTCGGCAGGTGGCGGACTCTCCTCCCTTGGTGTAGAAAGAAACTTGACTTCATCGGCCTTGACCTCAGTCGCATAGCGCTTCTGCCCATTGTCATCCCAGGATCTGGTCTCCAGCTCGCCGGCAACATAGACCTTCGAACCTTTTCGGCAGTATTTAGCCACAATCTCGGCAAGCTTTTTCCAGCACACTATCGTGTGCCACTCGGTTTTTGAGTGCTTTTGACCTTTGTCATCAAGCCAGTCCTTGCCCGTTGCCACACTAAGCCGACAGACGGAAGTCCCATTTTGAGTGTGGTGCAGCTCAGGATCTTTTCCGACATTTCCGATCAGCTGGACCAGATTCAAACTTCCACTCATTTCCTTCTCCCGCGTGACATTCAAAGCTCTGCCTGACCGAGGGCTTCGAGCAGATCGGCTGGACCATGACGGACTACAAAATCACGACTGGTCGTGTATAGGACCGACAGAGGAACTGAAGCGTCTCCTCCGTCCTGAAACGAAGACCCGGACGCACTCGCTTTGAAACCTACAATTGCCGACTTTCTAATCAGGATTGGGGATCCGAATTCGGTATCGAGCTGGATGAATGGGGAAATCTCGATGCGTTCCGATAAAGTCTCGGCATCCAGAGGCTCAGTCAGCGACTCAATGATCTCTCTTACACGTTCATCCAAAGACCCCAGCTCTTTCCTGAAACGCTCCTCAACGAGACGCTCAACAAGAAGATCAAGGTCACGGTCAGAATTTTCCACTTTTGCTTGCACCACTAATTCACTCTCCTGAATTTATTAAGCTCGTATCCGACTGATCGTTAAAATGAAGAAACTTCAGCATCTGCATTTTCCTGACTTTCAGCAGTAGCTGCAGCCGCCAGGGCTTCGATCCTGGATCGGACTTCGCTGGCGGTGGTACCTTCAAGAGCGGCCGTGATATCAGACCAGCGGTCCTCGTGCACACCGAGATCCCCTAGAATCTGATGAATGCGCTGTACAACGCGGGGATCTTCAATACTGATCGGCGCATTTTTTTTATCGACTTCCGGCTTTAATTCCTCGGCACGCGACCAAGCTAAAAGCTCCCGGCCAATGGCTTCGCTCGGGATAAACTCCGGCCGCCCATGAAAGATGCCGGCGCGATCCTTTTCAATCGTGGCCATATGCTGGCGATTAAGACCAATGTTCACGTCGAGCTCATACTCAAAGCCATCACGCATCTGGGACTTCATCCCGAGCTTTTCGACCTTTTTTTCGGCCGTCAGCGCGTACTCGACCTTGCGACGGGTACAGACGATCACATGCAAAGGGCACTGGAGGATGCAGTTGACGAATTTGGTGTGATGGGGCGTGATTGACTTCCAGTCATTGATGGACTTGTTCAGCCGCTCCTTTTGCTCAAGGCACCACTGCCATTCGTGAGTGGCGGAGTCCAGGATCACAACTTCCATGCCCGCATCAAAGGCCGCCTGCATGGCATCGATCCAACGCTGCGGCGAGAAGCGGTCCTGGCCTTCGCCTTCGAACAGGTTGATGACGAG
>JBGSTF010000142.1:0-20231 GCA_041736645.1 Oligoflexus sp.
GGGTGTCCGTTCTTATCATGGCGCTGATCTATGTGCTGCTGGGTCTGGGATTGAATATTGTCGTGGGACTGGCGGGACTGCTTGATTTGGGCTTTGTTGGCTTCTATGCCGTCGGCGCTTATGGTTATGCGCTCGGTTTCAAATATCTCGATCTCGGATTTTGGGGAGCTCTGCCAATGGCAGCGCTGACTGCCGGACTCTTTGGAGCGATCCTCGGCTTTCCTGTTCTGAAGATGCATGGTGACTATTTAGCCATCGTGACCTTAGGTTTTGGCGAAATCATCCGCCTCATTTTGAACAACTGGCTGGATTTTACTGGTGGTCCCAATGGTTTGGATGCACCGCCGCCGACTCTCTTTGGTTGGGAATTTAAAGAGTACGCAAGCCAGGGAGGAACCCCATTCCATGAGGTTTTTGGCCTGGAATATTCCAAAGGTCTGTTGGATGGATTCATCTATCTCGTGCTGCTGCTTGCGGTCGCTTTCACCCTCTATGGCGTGCATCGCTTGCGCCGCATGCCTATCGGTCGAGCTTGGGAAGCCTTGCGCGAGGATGAAATTGCCTGCCGTTCGCTCGGTCTCAACCACGTGACCATAAAACTTTCAGCCTTCATGATGGGCGCTTCCATCGGTGGTGTCGCTGGGGTGTTTTTCGCAGCCTATCAAGGCTTTGTATCGCCGGTATCCTTCAGCTTTTTCGAGTCAGCGCTGGTCCTCGCCATCGTCGTCTTAGGAGGCATGGGATCGTTGACGGGGGTTGTGCTCTCAGCCCTGTTTCTGACAATCATGCCGGAACTGCTGCGCGAGTTCTCAGACTATCGAATTCTCGTGTTTGGAATTGCGATGGTTCTGATCATGATCATCAAGCCGAGAGGTTTGGTGCAGCTGCGTCGACCATTTTTTGCTGTGAAGGGGACGTGAATGAATCGATCAACCCCATCTCAGCCGCTTCTTAGAGTTGAAGACTTGAGCGTCCGCTTCGGCGGAATCTTGGCCCTGAATCGAGTGAATTTTTCGGTCGAAAGTGGTTCTATCACTGGTTTGATTGGACCCAATGGAGCCGGAAAAACCACCGTATTCAATTGTCTGACGGGATTCTATCGTTCGCAGGAAGGCCGGATTTTACTGAGCGGCAAGAGCCACGAAGTGGACCTGCGGCAGTTGCTCGGCCAGCGTTTAAGGATCAAAGATTTAGCTCATCCTGCCGCGCTACTTGATAAGACGTACTATGCATTTTTCGGAGGAACGCACCTCGTCACCCGAGCTGGTGTGGCGCGAACCTTTCAGAATATTCGCTTGTTCAGTGAAATGAGCGTGCTGGAAAACCTTTTGGTGGCTCAGCATCTGCGAGTGAATCGCAATATCCTTGCCGGACTCTTACAACTGCCTTCTTTTAAACAGGCGGAACTTGAAGCCGTGGATCGGGCCTACGAATGGCTTAAAATTGTGCGATTGGAAAAGTACGCCAACCATTTGGCAGGATCATTGCCCTACGGCAATCAAAGACGATTGGAAATTGCCCGAGCGATGTGCACGCGCCCTCGCCTTGTCTGTTTGGACGAACCAGCAGCAGGACTCAATCCAAGGGAAACCCAAGAGCTTGCTGAGCTCATTCGAGTCCTGCGTCAGGATCATGGAGCGACGGTCCTGGTGATTGAACATGATATGGGCCTCGTCATGGGTATCTCGGATCATGTCGTGGTTCTGAATTACGGTCAGGTGATTGCGGCAGACAAACCCAAGCGCATACAGGAGGATCCCAAAGTCCTGGCAGCCTATTTGGGAACGGAGGACCAGGCATGAACGGAACACCATCGCTGCTCACCATCGATAAACTCAAAGTTGCCTACGGTCCGACGGAAGTCCTTCATGGCATTAGCTTGGACGTCAAGGCGGGTGAAATCGTGACGTTGATTGGCAGCAACGGGGCTGGAAAAACCACCCTCTTGAAAAGTCTCTTTGGCTCGCCCAGGGCCAAGGAAGGTCATATTGTTTTTCGTGGAGAAGATATCACTGAAGTTCCGACCCATCGGGTGGCTAGGCGTGGTCTGTCTCTTGTTCCTGAGGGGCGTCATATCTTTCCGGCGATGACAGTCGTCGAGAATCTGAAGATGGGATTGACGGCAAGGCCGGATATCAGTGGCAGCGAAGATGATTTGCAGAGCATTTTCCGTCTCTTTCCGCGTCTTGAGGAACGTAGCGTTCAGCGAGCGGGGACCTTGTCAGGGGGCGAACAGCAGATGCTGGCGATCGGTCGTTCCCTTATGGCGAAACCTGAGCTCTTGCTATTGGACGAACCCAGCTTGGGACTGGCGCCTTTAGTGGTGAAAGCTATCTTCGAGACTCTGCGGGAAGTCGCCAAGCAGGGCATGACTATTTTTCTGGTGGAACAGAATGCTAACCAAGCTTTGCGGCTGGCGGATCGGGCCTATGTCCTGACCAATGGCCGTATCACATTGACAGGCAAGGGACCTGAACTCCTTGCCAATAAAGAAGTGCAAAGGGCCTATCTCGGCGGGCATTGATACCGCGTCTCAGTGAATCTTAGTACCTCTCGAGGTTTCGCTTGTCGCTCGCCAGAGCAGGTCCCTGTTATCATTGAACCCGCCATCCTCTGTGTTCTGGCAGGGTCTGTGCATTGCAGTCCAGGCAGAACAGCAATTCCACGGCGAGGGACCTATGCAAGATTCATTGAAAAGCCTTTTGACCCTTATCCTCCTGGCCTCCGCACTCGGCCAGGTGTCGTATGCGCAGGACGATGCGCCCAAGAGCTTTCGTATCAATAATATCCAAAGCCTGGGCACAGGCTGTCCCCAAGGGACCGTGGCCTCAAACATCTCTGAAGACCAGCAGGCCTTCACTTTGACTTTCAGTGAGTATTTCGCTGAAGTCGGCCCTGCTGTCGGTCGAACTGTGGAACAAAAAACCTGCAGAATTAAGTTCGACACGGAGCAGGATGCAGGTTGGGAGTATGCAATACTCGCCGTTAGCTATCGCGGCTTTGCCTCGCTCGAGGCTGGTGTCAACGGTCAACAGAAGCTGCGCTTCGGTGGATTGGGCAAAGAAGCCGAAACCGTGATGGATCTTTCGGGACCCTATGATGACAACTATATCAACACTCAAGAAGTGGGCCTGAGCAAGATTAAATGGAGCGGTTGCAAAGACAATAAGCAGAAAGATTTTGCCATCAATGGGTCGATTGTCTTGAACTCCAGCAATGATACGGCTCAAGGTCTGTTTACAGTCGACAGTGTCGATGGCGAGATTCGTCAGGAATATGAACTCCTCTGGCGCTCGTGTCAGGGTCAGAAAAAATCCTTCGCCGTCTGCCGTCTTAATCTCGAATCTTCCGGCAAAAAAGGCCAAGGACTCGTGTTGAGCAAAGCCTTCGGTAAATCGGACAGCCAAGCCCTCAGCAAAGCTCGGGCTAAGATGAGCAATAAATGTGGCAAGAATCGCAAACGCGCGTCAGGATGCAATGCTAATTTGGCTATGTGTGAACTCCTGCCACTTTGATCAAAAAGATTTAAACCTCTGAAATATATGAATTTTTCAGAGGGTCCTCCTCCCCCCGGTCGGACCAGCGCCTTTTCTTGTGGCGGATTCATCTATGAAAGACTAAATTGCGGATTCTCAACCGGGAGAAAGACCGCCAAGCTCCCTTGATCACTCGGATTTTATAAGCTATGCGACTGTCGGTACTGCGCGACAAACTTCGTCCCTGGCTGCGATTTTGGCCCCTGCCTCTTGTGGCAGTTGCGGCTCTTCTTCTGCTATCAATTATTCAGATGGACAGTGTTGTTCGCGAAAAGTTTGAGGGCAAACGCTGGCGCCTGCCATCGGCTGTTTACGCAAGGCCGCTCGAACTTTTTGAAGGCAGTTATCTGCGCGAAGAAGACTTGGAAATGGAGCTGCAGGAACTCGGCTATTTCAAGGTCAAGGAAGCCCAGCAACCAGGCGAATACACCAGGAAGGGCAATCAGTTTGAAATCTATCGCCGTGCTTTCGCCTTCTGGGAAGGTGCAGAGGATGCAGCTCGCATTTCTTTTGAGTTAAATGGTCGAAAAGTCCGTGGGCTGGAGCAAAACCACAAGCTCAGCGAATTGAGTCGACTCGATCCTATGAAAATCGGTGGGATTTATGCGACGCAAAAAGAAGACCGCAAACTGGTTCAGCTGAAACAGGTTCCCAAGTATGTGATCGATGCTCTTATAGCGATTGAAGACCGGGATTTCTACGACCACTGGGGTGTGTCGATCAAGGGCATCAGCCGAGCGATGTGGAGCAATGTCAAAGCCGGTCGGTGGGTGCAGGGTGGAAGCACGCTGACCCAACAGCTGGTCAAAAATTTCTATTTGACTCCGGAACGATCGATCAAGCGTAAGTTCACTGAAGTGATGTACTCCGTGCTCCTTGAGCTGCACTATAGCAAGGAAGAGATACTCGAAACTTACATCAACGAGATTTATTTGGGTCACAGCGGTGACAATGCTGTGCATGGTTTCGGTTTGGCCAGCGAATTTTATTTTGGTCGCACTCTGGAAACGCTCAGTTTGGATCAAGCGGCCCTGCTGGCGGCGATCGCTAATGGGCCTTCATTCTTTAATCCATCGCGCTATCCCGAACGTTGCAAAAAGCGCCGTGATTTGGTCTTAGATCTGTTGCTCGAAGAGAAGAAAATTACCAAAGCTGCTCATGACCAAGCGAAGCGCACGGCGATTAAAGTAAGGCCCTCGCTGCGTTGGACACCGAATCGGTTTCCATCGTTTTTGGATCTCGTGCGTCGGCATTTGGATCGCGATTATCAGACCACTGATTTGGCCGAAGAAGGTCTGCGAATTTTCTCCAGCTTCGATCCCATCACCCAAGTGCAGACTGAAAGAGCTATAGCCGATTTCATGCAGGCGCAAGGCAAGTCCAGTGGCAAACTGCAGGTGGCATCGGTGGTCGTTTCAGAGACCGGCGAAGTGCAGGCTGTCGTCGGTGATAAAGTTGCTGGATTTCAGGGCTTTAATCGAGCTCTTGATGCTAAACGCTCGATTGGATCTTTAGCGAAGCCTATCGTCCTCTTGACTGCATTGACAGATCCAGCCAAATACACGCTCGCGAGCCGCATATCGGACGGACCCATCAGTGTGCCCTTGAGCTCTGGCCAGGTGTGGGAACCGCAAAACTTTGATCACGCCGATCATGGCGACGTCAGCTTGCTGACGATGCTGACCCAGTCTTACAACAGAGCCACAGTCAGGCTTGGAACCCAGGTCGGTCTGAAGAAAGTCCGGGATACCTTCGCGCGGCTCACAGGGAGTGACGATATTCCAGAAATTCCCTCGATCATGCTTGGGTCGATTGGGATGAGCCCTTATGAAGTCGCGGGTATGTACTATACGCTCTTTTCGGGCGGCTATCGGACGGATTTGAAAGCTGTGCGTGCTGTGCAAAATCACGATGGCAAAGCGCTTAAGGCTTATCCCAGTCGGGTGCAGAAGCTCTACGAACCGAGTGTCATGCATGTACTGCAGTATGCAATGCGGGCGGTCGTTTTTGAAGGTACCGGGCGCGGGGCTTTCAGCTTTATGCCGATGGATTTGAATGCTGCAGGTAAAACGGGGACATCCAACGATCAGCGTGACAGTTGGTTTGCTGGATTTACGGGCGATAAGCTGGTGGTATCCTGGGTTGGCAATGATATGAACGATCCGACCAAGCTTACCGGTAGCAGCGGTGGCCTCCATGTCTGGGCTCAGACTATGGCCAAGATTAGTCATAAGTCATTGGCTCTGAATGCACCTTCTGGCGTTCAGTATCAATGGATCGACAACGCTTCGGGGATGCTGAGCTCAGCTGATTGTCAGGGTGTTCGCTACCTACCTTTTGTTGGTGATTCGTCGCCCAAAACATCCGTTCCCTGTCCGGCCCTGCCTGAGGGATTGAGTCCTGAACAAACGCCTGTGACGACGGGGCAGGAGCCTCCTCTGTTTGACTGGCTTTTTAAACTTATGCAATGAATAGAACCAAAGAATGCGCCTCACCATCTTAAGATCGCGCTGGAGCCCTGTGATTCTGTTGATTCTGACAGGATTTGTGAATACCTGTGTGCACAATTCCAAGCCTGAAATTCCTGCAAATGAAGAAGTTCCTGCTGAAACGATTGCAACGCCGGCTATGGAGCTGATCAAAGAGCCACTGTCGGTTGCAGTTCAGTCACTTCTGAAAAAAGCTCAGAGTGCACTTGAGATGAAGCAGTATGCGGAAGCCCAAGCCCATGCTGAAAGAGCTTATAGGATGGAGGGTCGCGATTTTCGTGTGCTGTTTATGCTGGCGCGCGTGAGTCTCAGCCTGGAGTCGCCCGCAGATGCGGAACAGTGGGCGCAGCGGGCGCTGGAATCCTTGCCGAACAAATACAAGGCTCACCGCCTGCAGACTTGGGAATTCATCGCTAAAGTCCGTAAGCTTCGCAACGACGAAGTCGGTGAACAAGCAGCCCTCAAAGAAGCTCGAAGCATCCGTTGAGAGCTCGCCCTTTCAAAACTGATAACCCAAATTGAAGAGCAAAGAATTGGTGCCCTGGGCAAAGCTCTGAGCGTAAAGCTCAGTCTTTTTCTGCGTGGTCTTGGTCGTGCTTGTGCCCGTGGTGGTGCTGGTCGTGGATTTGCTGGTGAGGCCACTGTCGAAGAAGTTGACTTCGATATCAAAGACTATGGTTTTTGTGAAATCAAAGCGAAATCCAGCACTTCCAGCATAATAGAGACCATTCTCTTCGACCGTTGTGGTCGCGCTTGTTGATTCTTCTTGGTTCTTGAAATAGGCGAGCCAGGAAAGATAGCTATAGACACCTTTGTCGAAGGACTTTAAAAAGTAGTACTGTCCGCCGCCCAAAAGCAGTCCTGTCGAGCCTTTTGGAGCTGAATCGCCACTGTATGAAGTCGACGAAACCCGGGCCTGCAGATACCACATCGTTCGATCGGTAATATCGAATCCAAATCGACTCCCAACTGAAATTTCTTTCCTGGTCGGTTGGCCATCTCCACTTTGCCCTTTATAAAAGCCGCTCATCAGACTGAGCTCTTTAGCGAAGGCGAGATCGGCAATTCCTAGCAAAAACAGCAAGGGCAAGTGCTTGAAGCAGCGCATAAAGAAAATCCTTTATCTGATTCAGAAAACCGTTTATTTATATTCCAAGGTCAGCAAAATGAAAACCGACAAGTCCTCACCATGACCAGCAGCTTGGAAAATCATCCCGGCAGTTTTGGTTGTAAAGGTCCTGTTTGTATTCTATTGCTGCTGTTCAAGCAGAACTGATTTTGGGCGAGAATGTTTCCGTCCCTTAGTGTGTTTCGAACCAGGGCTCGAAAGAGCTTCTGGTTCTTTTTTTTTGGAAAAATTTTATCAAGGGTGGGAAGGGAGGCCTTTAAGCATGAGGCCGAGTGGAAGAGCTTCGCCAAAGAGTTGCCCCATAAACTGTTGATCCTGTGGTTTCTGGCTTGCGACCGCTTGCCACTCTTCTTCGGGCACCCCCGCTTCTTGGAGGCGCAGTACGAAATGTTGCAGCCAGGTTTGATCGAGGCCGGTATAGACATCACTCGGGCAGCGGCCAGCCCAATTGTAGAACAGGCTCAGTTTTTGATAGGCTTTACTTCGAACGGGCAAGCTTTTGAGCGACTCGGCCCACTCTTCGATGATTGCTATAGGCAATACGGCCTCTGGGCCGGCATAGAGCGGGTAACGGCTGGCTATCCGGGCCAAAGCCCAAATTCGTGAGTCTAACTGATCTTTGCTGCCTGAGGTGATCTGCTGCACCAGAGTTCGCCCCAATTGAATGCGTCTATGACCATCAACTCGCTCCAAACTTGCGGCTAAGCGAATCATTTCTGGACCTGCTTCCCCTTCTTTACGAATGGCAGGAAGAATGCGATCGAGAATACGATTCTGCTGAGTTCGATTCAGACCGCCAGCGACCCGGCGCCACAGCAAGCAAAAGGCGGCTTCCAGAGTCTTTTCTGCAGGGCCCTTGCTGAAGCCCTGATCATAGACCCTCCACAGACTTTGCAATCTTTCACTGTCGCGACTCGCACCAAAACCTGGACGGAGGAGGAATCCAGCCATATAGAGCCAAACAGCTTCACCGTCTTGATTTTTTTGGCGGCGAAACATGGCGTCTTCGACAGCGGGCCAGAGCTGCCTCAGGGTCGGAAGATTCCACTCTTGACGAGGCCCCAGGATGTCCTCCAAGAGCTTCGGCAGAGAAAGGATGGCCGGAGGCACCCCATTTTTGCTGAAATGATTCCTGAGCATATTCTCTGCTTCAGAGCATCGCGGGGCTGTTGCCAAAGCGGCTGAAGTCGATGCGGCCTCGGAAACCCTTTGGTCAGTCTCAAGAGCAAAATCCAAAAGCCACTGGCGTCCCGTGCCATCATCGGCAAGGCAACGCAATTCAAGCAGTCCTGTTTCTTGCACAATGGCTTCCAGGCTGACTGGAATTTCCCGCGTATGGCCTTGGCCTTTATCCAAAATCGTCGTGAGCAGCGGCAAAGGCCGCGTTTGCTTGTCCAAAAAGGCAAGTTGGCCGATCTGGTCCTTTTCTGCAGTGCGCGATGCGTACAGTTGAAAGGCTACCTCAGACCCCAGCCGGAGGTTCAGCCCACTGACGTATAAGCGAGCTGCCTTTTGCCGCGGCCATCCTCGTGGAATGAGGCAAAGCAGTTTTTCCTCTGTTTCATGCTGCAAAGCGACATAGAGAGATTGCGGATAAGGGCTTTCGACCAATGTCGAGGACGAAGATTTCAAGCTTGCGAAGCGAGCTGCTCCTCGGGCTATGGCGAGGTCAGGATCACCATGCTGCAAGTGCTCCACAGGATGATTTGGTTGCCAGGAACGCAGGACCAACAGAATGTGCTCCTGAAGGGCCCGTGGCAGCAGTGTGCCTCCAGCAAAAAGAACAGCATCTAGCGTTTGGCCAGCAAGAAAAGCTGCTAAATGGCGGGTAATTGCTGAGTCTTCAGCAAAAGGCAATCCCCAATCGCGAAGACCCTTGGTTTTTTCCTGTTCTGGTTTCGCTGCCGCATCCACGGCTGGAAAGAAGCCTTGGACAATCGTTTCCAACAAAGTTTTGCGCGTGATCGATGCCGATGCATAGGCGCCGAGAAGTTGGTGCGAGCTGCGCGGTACACTCACAAAAAATTCTTCTTCAGGTGGACCTTCAGCGCTGAGAATATCTTCTTTTAATTTGCGGACCTGGGCCAGGAGCAAGGCCCAGCTGTGGCGAGGCAATGGCTCTGGGCCCATAGCTTCGGCCAATAGATGAGCCAATCTTAGATCGATATTGTCGCCACCCAGTAGGATGTGTTCGCTGATCTTGATGCGTTCAATGTGCGGTTGAGATGAGCCTGGATAAACCGCTAGCAGAGAGAAATCACTGGTACCACCGCCGACATCACAGATGAGGATGCGGTAGCCTTCTGCAGACCATTGGCTCCCGCTATTTTTTTCGGGCTGCCAATAATCATAAAAGGCGGCCAGGGGTTCTTCCAAAAGACTGATGGAGCCGGGATATCCGGCTTGCTCTGCAGCTTGAATGGTCAGTCTTTGAGCCAGTTCATCAAACGATGCAGGCACAGTGATAACAATGTTCTGGGCCGAAAATGGCTCTGGCTTTAGCCCTTGATCGAAGCTGGAATCCCAAGCAGCTTTGAGGTGCTGAAGATAGGCACTTTGTACCATGATGGGACTGAGCTTTTCATCCGCTCCGACGCCTGCTGATCCCCAAGGCAGAAATGAACTTTGCCTAGTGCTGCCGGCGCCGACGCTCAGCCAGGATTTTGCTGAATGAATGACCCGCGAATGATCCTTGAGACTTTCGGCTTTCGCCTCGCGACCGACCACCCATTTAATCTGTTCATCAGGTTCATTCCAACTCAAGCGCCGTGCGCCTGATTTTTGCATGGATTTTGGCAAAAGCCAGGTGAATGATGGTAGCTTCACATCGGGAAAGAGTCGGCCCTCGCCATCCCATTGTGGAATTTTTAGAAGTTGAACCTCGGCACTTGGCGCGTCTTTCCTGGCAAATGCCAAGGAGCAATTGGTCGTTCCGAGGTCAATGCCGATCACATAGGAGCCGGTGGCCGGCGTGCTTTCATGCATGGTTGGATTTAGCCTCCTCGCGCAGTTGAAATTCCAGGCTCCACTGGCGATCGGAAAGGCTATGCTGCATGGCTAAGTGCAATGAACCAATATCACTGAGGTCAGCGCGCAAATGCACGGGCAGAAGTCCCGGTTGCTCATCGCCCTGGGGAATATGGCATTGCAATTCGGTGACTTCCTCCAAATCGGCTTCGGCATCACTGACGATTGTACCAAGTTGGTCGCTGCTTCGCTGGGCCGAACTAAAAAGTCGAAAACTCAGCGCATCGCCCGTCCAAAGGCCGAACTCTTGTTCGGGAAGGCTTAGCTTGCTGCCCTCTTCAGTTCCTTGAGGAAGGACACAAAGGCCCCGAAGCGGTCGACGCAGGCCTGGAACGGCTGGCTCATTGCTTTCCAAACCGATGTAATAGGAACGAGCAGCTGCCGCTCGCACGCGCATGCCTTGGCCGGTCATCTGCAGGCGAGCAAAATGCGCTGCACCCAAAGCCACCGCATGATCGTAGCCGGGGCTGGTCAATTCCTGAAGGCGAGTCGCTCCCCAATTTTGCAAGAGATGCAGCACCCTTTGTCGCAAAGCTTCACTGTGAAAGACGCCACCATTGAA
Source organism: Oligoflexus sp. (assembly GCA_041736645.1). Taxonomy (GTDB): domain Bacteria; phylum Bdellovibrionota_B; class Oligoflexia; order Oligoflexales; family Oligoflexaceae; genus Oligoflexus. Next base: position 10,744 of record JBGSTF010000142.1, read on the forward strand.
GAGAATGGCTGTCGGCATGAGAGCTTTGGATTCTTTGATCCAGGTTTTACCCAAGCTGTTTTGTAGATCGATTGATAGGCGAACCTGTTCTTGCGCCTGCTGCAGAAAAGCTCCCAAATGGCGAGTAATCGCCGGATCATTTTCATAAGGCAGTCCCATGCGGGCCAGACCCGCCGAGCGAGCTTTCGGCTTTTCAGTGATGAGCTCGACAGCAGGGAAAAAGCCTTCAAGCAGGAGGCTTTGGGCTGTGCTACGGGTGAGCTCACAGCGAAGAGTTTGAGCAAAGAGATTGCTGCCTCGTGCTGCGATCGCTAATGGCCAGTGATCAGGAGCATCGCTCGTGAGCAGGCTTTCCTTAGCTCGCCGCGCCTCTTGTTGGAGGGAAAGGAATTGCCAGTGATCGAGTTCGGTCTTGAGCAGCTGAGCTTGGCAGTGATGGGCCAGCGCCAAGTCCATATTATCACCGCCTAGCAGCAGGTGGCGGCCCACCGCGATGCGATCCAGTCTTAAAAGACCTTGATCCGCTGATACCGACACCAGACTGAAATCACTGGTGCCTCCACCGATATCACAGATGAGGACGAGGTCGCCGGGTTTCAGAGCGTCTTGCCAATTCGTTTGGTGGGCTGAAAGCCATGCATAGAATGCGGCCAGCGGCTCTTCCAACAAAGTCACATTCTGCAAACCTGCTAGGCGCGCGGCTTCTTCAGTCAATTGCCGAGCGACAAGATCGAACGAAGCAGGAACCGTGAGCACCGTCCGTTGCACTGGCTCTTGGCCGAGGCTGGCTCGAAACGAAGCATCCATATGTCGCAAGAAATGCGCAGAAGCTTCGACCGCCGTCCACGATCGATCCTCGCTGGCGCCTTGAGGCAGGCGAGCTTCCCGATGAGAGCCTGCATAGCAGAGCCATGATTTGGCCGAGAGTACGGCTTTTTCTGGATTTCCTGAAGCCAGGGCGCGGGCCCATCGGCCCACAAGTGGCGCCTCGCCGGAAAGGTCCCAAGGCAAAGCTCTATCACGTAGGCTGGCATCGCGCTCTTCGGCAAGAAATCCGACGGAAGGCAGGAGTTCATGATCGATCAGTCGACCTGGTCCGTCCAGTTGAGCGATAGCGTGCAGCTCTTGTGTTTCTTCATCACAGCGTGCATAAGCCAAGGCACTGTGCGTGGTTCCTAAATCGATACCCCGAACGAGGCCAGCCTTGTCTTTCATGAGAGGGCCTCGCGCGCTTCAATTTCAACCGGAGCCAGAACCGACGGCAAGGCTTCGCCGGGTTGGCGAAGACTGCGCGGGAGATTCATGTGCTTGACTTCCCAACCGCGATGGAGCACCACGCCCCGGTTGTTAGGCTGAGCTGCTGAGCTGTGCAAGACCCGGTAGCGAGTGCTGTCGAAGTCTTCAGGCAATTGGAGAGTTTGGCCTTCACTCTCGGTGGCGATGGGATCGATCGCGAAAGAATCAGCGAGTACGCTGCGAAGTCCTTGGTGAACGACACGAGCAGCGGCACCGACCTGGGGGTCGGGCAGTCGAGCAATATCGGTGAGGGCAAAATCCAAAATTCGACTTTTTTCCTGCAGCACACGCAGGAACATCAATACGGCCGCATCCTCAGTCTCGGCGGTCGATACTTTTTTAAGCTGATCTTCCAGTTTGAGGGTCTCGGCTTTGGCGCTGACGAGCTGTTCGTGAGTTTCGCTGAGCCGGTGATTCAAATCCTCGATCACCTGCAAAGGCACATGAGTCTCGTTGACAGGAACTTTGGATTTTTCCTGCATGCGAATCTGCAAGACAATCAGAGTGGCTGTCAAGAGGCTGGCCACGAGGGGAGTCTGAAGCCCACTCCGGAGTAAGAGAATGCTCGTCGTTATGGCCGCAATAAGGGCAAGAAACCCCAGAATCTGTCTTTGCATAGGAACCTCTCTCTGAGTGATCTGAGGCATTTGTTTTAAACGACTCGATGCGAGCCTACAAGCCCAGAGAAACCATGCCTAGGACTCAAGTTACGGCAAGTTTTACCGATCGCATTATCAGAACGTCCGGAGGACTGCATATGACTATGAGATTTTGGCAAGGTGCCCTCGTTTCATCATTTTTGCTTGTAAGTTCAAATGCTTGGGCTGGACTGACAATATCGCCATACGTCAGCATCAAGTCGACGAAAAGTGTGACTCCAGGTAAAAAAGACAAAACCAAAGAGAACGAAACGATCAAACAGCGGCAGGAATACGGGGTTCAGGCCTCGCTGAGCTTCTGGAGGCTGTTTAAGACCCAAGTATCGGTCGGTCAGAGCAAGATGACCACGACTCAAAAGGTGTCAGAAGTAACCGATGACTACGGGAAAATCGATGTGAGCAGCGATCTCAACATGGACACTTCACAACCCGACAACCAAGTAAAACTTACCGAAACTCAGAGAGTCGGCAAGTTCTCTTTGCTGATTGATCCCAGCTTTTCGATTTTTATCATGCGCTTTAAGATTGGCGTGACGGCCATGCAGCGAATTATTGAAAAGGATGAGTTGGGGGTGGGAACTGAATCCATCACGGTTGGACCCAAATACAATCCACATTCGGGCGTCGGGGCGGGGATTCGCTTTTCATCCAGAATGTATTTCATGGCTGAATATAATTTCTTTCACTACAACTACCCAACGAAAGTTGAACCTTTCGAACGGGAATTGGCAGTGAGCTACAACGTTTCAATCTGAGGACGCGCAGCCCTTTAAACCCACTTCGAGGGTTTGCCCGTTCTTCCTTGTAAAGAGGCTTCCCTTGGGAAGCCTTTTGCGTTTCATTCAGCGCTGCATCGACATTCCTGAAGCGCCATAGCGCGGGCAATCAGGTCGCAGAAAGAAGAGGGGAATCTTGATATCAAAACGACGCTGGCTGACGCCCGTCATCTGATAAGTTCCCCGCATGCTGCCGGTTGCTGTGGCCAGCGGACAGCCACTTCGATAGGTATAGGATTCGCCAGGTCTGATAATTGGCTGTTTGCCGACAACGCCTTCACCAACAACATGCTCCTCACGGCCAAGACCATCGCGAATGATCCAATGCCGACTCAACAATTGGCAAATGGATTGGCCATTGTTTCGGATCGTGATGGTGTAGGAATAGATAAAATAGTCGACTCCGCTATTGCTTTCTTTTGCAATGAAATGGGGTTCAACGTTAACACTGATACCTTCTGTTTCCGCAAAGTACATAGAGTTCCTCCCTCGCTACCAACAGAATCGGAACGCCACTCTCCACTTTTCTTTTATAACATAAGGGGCGTTTTGCTTCAGCATTGGTTTTTTTACGACAACGAGGAGTGGAGTACATAAAGGCGGAATGCAAAAAAGCTGCAATTGCGCAGCTTTTATTGCGTCAATTCTGCGGGTTTTTTGCTGTCAGCTGGAGTGTTTGAAAATTTCTGTGGCAACGTCAATGATCCGGTCGACTTCTTCCTGTGATTGGCTGGCGCGCTTTCTGATATCGGTATCTTTTTGGTAAATGGCGATGAGGCCATTGGCTTTTTCCAGATAACTTGCGGTGATTTGACGATTCTCGCGCAGATCTTTCAAAATGAGATAAAGGGCTTTAGCGCTTTCCATAAGCAGCTGCCAGTGTTTATCCGTAAGCTCTTTGCTGTCCTCGGACTCTTCGTAGGTTCTGGAAATATCATCGATGATCGTGGCCAAGTCTTTCACTTTGCCATAACCACCTTTTTGTACAAAAAAGGAAAATGTACCGATGATACCGTTAAATTTCTGACCAATTTGCTTCAGGATGTCGAGTCGGGACTTATCCTTGGACACTGAATTCAAGAGGTCGACCGTATCTTTGATATGCGACGACGTTTCAATGAGAGTCAAAGCCGGCGCGGACTTGTCCTGAGGCTCATTGCCGGCAGGAGGATCAGGGATGGCCCGACCACCGTGAAACGTTTTATTGAAGTGAATCTGGGCCGGTGGCAGGAAAAAGATCTGCGCTTTGGGAATAAACTGGGTGATGAGATCTTTATCTTTGCTTTGATAAGCCTCGTCCAGGTAGACCAAGACTCGTACATCCGGATTTTTGGATCGGCGCTGGTAGAGGTCGAGCAGCTTCCGCAGATCTTCAATATTGAAAGGCGAAGCATCAAACACGAAGTTCTCGATGTCCAGATCTCTTTCAAGGATTTCCAGAGCATCGCTCATTTCTTCCACGGCGAATTTTTCGGCAGCGAAGGCTGAATTGTTCAAAAAAGCAATTGTCTTGCGTTTGAATTCGCGATCCTTACACAGGAGGATGCTCTTTATTTGTTCTTTTCTAAGTCCTACGCGAGCCAATGCAGTGCCTCCTTTAAGGGGACAACTATGCGTCTACAGTCTCTTCGGAGCGCGGCAAGGAAAAGTGAGAGACTTCTTTGTAACTAACTGAAAATAATGAATTTGACAGGGTTAGTGCTCCCGCAGCGTAAGCGGCGGGAGGGCAGGCTCATGGAGGCGATCTCAATGCAGCCCTGGGTCACTCGATGACGTACGAAAGGTATAGATTTGTTCATTTGCCAAACCCAGAGCCTCGCCATCGGGTTGAATCCACAGTGAGCGGCGCAGTTCAAAAATGGAACGACCTAGCAATTCGTAGGACATGATGTAGTCATTGGTATTGTTGCGATAGAACACCGATTTTAGAGCTGTATCGGCGGCTGTAACGTCTTTGGGATTGGGATCGTTCTCTAAGTATCCTTCATCACCCCAAGCCAGGAACAGAGCGATAGTCGAACCATCCAGTGGCATTTTAGGCGGCATGCTTTCATTTTCAACGTAACTGATGATGCTGCGAGCATTGGCCTCGACTACACTGAAGTCTTTATAATCCGCATGACAGCTGACGCACTGTTGGGTGATGACAGGTTTGATGTGATCGTTGTAGTTGATGGTGGCGGTGAGTTGCAGTTGGCTTTTTGCGGGGGCTAATTCACCGACCATAACTTTGACCAGATAATTGCAAGTTCCGGACAGTTCCATGGCAAAGGTTCGGCTGTCCTCGTAGGCACCATACGACTCATGAGCTTTGCTATCACGGCATTGTTCGCCTTGGCCTTCAATGCGGAAGGCATAGCCTGTCATCTTCTGCTGGAGTAGGTTGGAATCTAAGCCCAAGCTTCTACGTGCGGGCAGGGAAAAGGAAAACTGCACAGGCTGAATGGGTTTTGCATCCAGACTGTTTTCTGCGACCTTGCGATAGCTTTGCTCAGCAGACCCACAGGCAAGGCAAAGGCCAAAGCTGACTGTAAAAGTGAACATTGGTAATAATAGAGAGTTCACGGGATCTTCCTCCAAAAGCTAATCCTGCTTTCGGAGGCATAATCCCCTCTTCTTGAGTCTCTTCATATTATTTAATAATATCATAATCTTAGCATGGCACTTTAAAGGCGGAAAAGCCAATCATCCAAAGGCTTTCAAGGTTCTAGGCTCCGATAAAGTTGCCACCGCAGACCCGGACCACGCTGCCGCTAATTCCTTGCGAGCAAGGGCTGGACAGAAAACAGATGAGGTCAGCAACATCATCGGGCAATCCACCTTGACCCAAGCTGGAAAAGCGACGGGCAAATTGTTTGACGAGAAAAGGGACGCGAGCGGTCATGGATGTCTCGATAAATCCTGGCGCCACAGCATTGGCCGTGATGCCTTCGCGTGCCAGATGACGTGATAGAGCTTTGACATAGCCAATTAACCCGGCTTTGGAGGCACTGTAGTTGGTCTGCCCAAAGTTTCCAGAGAGTCCACTGATCGAAGACATGCAGATGATACGCCCTCCATCCGCAATCTGTCCTCGGTGCAGGCATTCTTGAGTCAGATTGATGACGGCCTGAAGATTGATATTCATGACGGAGTCCCAATGCCTGTCCTCCATCGTATAGAGGGTTCGATCGCGGGTGATACCGGCATTATGAATGAGGATGTCGAGCGGCGCCGGTGATGATTGCAAGCGATCAGCTATCAATTGTATGGCATCGGGTTGAGCCAGATCCACCTCCATGGCCTCCCCGTCGATCGCTTGCGCCAATTCCTGCAGGGCTTGTCTGTTTTCAGGACGATCCAGACAAAGCACATGAGCGCCTTCTTCGCCCAATCGACGACTAATCGAGTAGCCTATGCCTTGAGCGGCCCCTGTGACCAGTACGCGCTTGCCAGCCAATGATCCGGCCAGCTCGGGAATCGGGCGGGCCGCGGCAAGAGTCGTACAATCGATGATTTGGCCGGTGATAAAAGCCGAATGATCGGACAGGAGGAAGTTGACGATGGGAGCAAGTCTTTCCATCGTATCGTCGCCGCTGGTGATGCGAATGCAATTCACAGTCACCCCGCGCGGACCGCATTCCTTGGCTAAACTTCGGGCGAAACCTTCGATTGCGCTGATCACGGCATTTTGTTCCGGTAAGCCGCTGGGATCGGCTGCTTGCAGAATGATAACGATGCGGTGATGGGATCCAAAATGATGGAGGGCCGTGTGAAAGAATTCGTACAGTTCCCGGAGCCGACGGATCTCACGAAATTCTGTCCCATCAAACAGTGTGGCTTGGTAGGCGGCAGCGACGGCAGGCAGACGCGATCCAACAGCGACGTCGCCGACTTGAGCTTCAATGCGAACGACATGATCAACAATGGCTTTCTGTGCCTGGAATCCTGCAATGAGCTGTTCGGCGTAGGGTCCCCCTTTATGGACCAGAATACGCTTGCCACCCAGGAGCGAATCGGTCCAGGGCTTATAGGATCGGAGGAGTGGCAAGGGCGGTCGGATACCGATTCTTTTGAGTAAATGTCGGGTCAAAGAATGGCGACCTATCTCAACCAAAGCATCTTGCATGGCAATCTCCTCACGAACAGGTAAGCCACAAAACAAAGCCAACTGAGTGAACTATAGCGAGAGCTAGACTAGCAAAGGGTATCGGGCCCAGCAAGAGCTCTTCATCGCCGGGGACCATGAATATGGGATAGCACGTGTACCCTGATAGGATGAAGAATCCTGACAGCTTTTGCGCGAAGTCCCAATTTTTCAAGATCAAGGTATTTATCCCCATTGTTCCCGAATCTTCAAGAAATCGGGGCAGGCTGCCGATAGTCCTCTGGATCAACCAGGCAAAGCAAGGAATGGTGAACTATGGCGCCAGCAGCCAAATTCCAGGGGCATTCGGAAGAACAGGATCTTGTTCGAGTTCCGGGTTATACCCATTTGGTCCGAATATTTGAGAGCCCAAGGAGTTCAGTCTTCAAGGCTGTTCGGGAAACCGATCAGAAGAAGGTGATCCTCAAGATTCTGCAAGAAGAGTTTATGGAAAGGCACGAGATCGCTCGCTACAAAAACCAATACCGCATTATCATGGAATCGGGTTTGAGCTGTGCTCCTGTCGCCTTGGCCTATGAAAAGCATCAAAATGCCCCCATGCTGGTGTTTGAGGATACGGGTGGCATATCGCTGGAAGAGATCCTTCGGCACGGACCTGTATCGCTTCTGGAAGGGCTCGATATCGCCTCCAAAGTGGCGAAAGGGCTAGTGGAAATTCATAGCAAAAATATCATACATAAAGACCTAAATCCGACTAACATTCTTTACAATCGCGAAACGGGAGCTGTCAAAATTATCGATTTTGGCATTTCCACCAAGCTCCTGCGGGAGCAAGCTGAGTTGAGCAGCAGTGGTGTGACTGAAGGCAGCCTCCCTTATATGTCACCGGAACAAACTGGTCGGATGAATCGCTTTGTTGACTATCGCAGTGATTTTTACAGCCTTGGCGTGACCTTCTATCAGCTGTTTAGCGGTCGACTGCCTTTCGAGTCGGAAGACGCCCTGCAGCTCATTCACTTTCATATTGCCAAACGGCCTATTCCGCCGCGAAATTTCAATCACCAGATTCCAGAAGTTCTGGGTGAATTGATTCTGAAGCTTTTGAGCAAAAATTGCGAAGATCGCTACCAGAGTGCCTGGGGCATCATGATCGATTTGCAAAAAATCTTCAAAAGTCTGCGTGAAGAGAAGACTGTCGAAAAATTTCCCCTGGGTTTGCAAGATGTGCCGGATCGTTTTCATATTCCAGAGATGCTTTATGGTCGACAGAAGGAAATGGATCAACTTTTCAAGAGCTTTGAGAAAACCTGTGATGGCGGGCGAGAAGTCTGTTTTGTGGCAGGCTATTCGGGAGTTGGCAAGTCATCGCTGATTCGGGAATTGCAAAAGCCCGTGTCTCAGCACAATGGCCATTTTATTTGCGGTAAGTTTGATCAGTTTCGGCGGAGCACGCCCTATTCAGCATTTGTCGACGCCTTTCGCGAACTGGTTCGCCAGTTGCTTGGCGAACCTGAGTCAAGTTTGATCGAATGGCGTCAAAAGATCATGAAAGCTTTGGGTCCTAATGGCCAAATCATCATCGACGTCCTGCCGGAAGTGGAGCTGGTGATCGGTCCACAGGCGCCCGCACAGATCCTCGGGCCAACTGAAGCCGACAATCGCTTTAAAATGGTGTTTAAGAATTTTGTCAAAGTCTTCTGCGAGTCAGAGCATCCTTTGGTTTTGCATCTGGACGACTTGCAATGGATCGATACGGGTTCACTCAGATTGATCGATCTATTGTTGCAAGATAAACGTCTTAAGTATCTCTATTTCATTGGCAGCTATCGCGACAATGAAGTGACGAGCACCCATCCGGTGGCTATGTATATTCAGGAGCTGGAAGCGACTGACTTTGCTTTTCAATCCTTGCATTTGCAGTCACTGGCAGCCAGAGAAGTGAGCCAGCTGATTGCTGATGCGCTCTATACCAATGTCGAGCGGGTTAAATCCTTGTCCGAATTAGTTTTGGAAAAGACCGGCGGCAATCCCTTCTTTACCGATGAATTTTTGCGCTCTCTCTATACCGATCAACTGTTGTCGTTCAATCCCGAAAAAGGAACTTGGGATTGGGATTTGGAAAAAATTCGCTCAGCAAACATGACCGACAATGTTGTTGAGCTGATGAGCTCGCGAATTCTGAAGCTGAGCCAGGCGACCCGTGAACTGGTGCAGTTGGCATCATGCATTGGACAGGTGTTTGACCTTGCCACGCTTGCTCAGGTTGCGGGTTTCAGTATGCCTCACACGGCAGGTCTCTTGCGGGAGACTATGTCGCAGGGATTGATCGTCCCGATCGGTGATGGCTATCGATTGGTTGAACTTGAAATTCCTATGGAAAGCCAGGATCTGCGAATTGAATACAAGTTCACCCACGATCGCATTCAACAAGCGGCTTATGATCTCATCGACGAGAGCTCGCGCAAGATTGTTCGCTATAAGGTGGGGCGCAGTCTCCTCGATCTTCATAAAGGCGCTCGCCGCGACGATTATATCTTCTCCATTATCAATCATTTAAATGGCAGTATGGACTTGATCAAGTCGGATAGCGAACGACTTGAGTTGATGCAGCTCAATCTCTATGCGGCAAAGAAGGCAAAGGTTTCAGCGGCTTACCAGACGGCCTTGGAG
>JBGSTF010000316.1:0-4593 GCA_041736645.1 Oligoflexus sp.
GGACACTTGCCAAACGACTCATCGGGAAGGTTAAAACCGTGTCAAAAGAATTTTGGAACAGCCGCTACAGTGAAAAAGATCACCTCTATACAGAGAGGCCAAATCTATTTCTTAAAGAATTTTTCGAAAAGCAAACTCCAAGCGGTCGAGTTTTCGTCCCAGGAGATGGCGACGGTCGCAACGGTCTTTGGTTGGCCAGACAAGGTTTCACTGTCTATGCGCTTGATTACTCGGCAATAGCAGTGCAGAAGGCCAACAGCCAAGCCGAAGCCCTTGGACTCAAATACAAAAGTCTTGAGCTTTCGATTGAAGAATGGGAACCACAGCCCGATTTTTTCAACCAAGCTGCCATCATATTTTTACATTTTCCCACTGCAACACTGGAAACGCTGCTGAGAAAGATCCGCCTTTCGCTTAAATCAGGAGGATCCCTGATCATTCAAGTCTTTGCAAAAGAACAATTGCCGCAAACTTCAGGCGGACCGAAAGACATCAATTTGCTCTCAAGCCGCGAAGATTTCCAGTTCCTCACGGAAATTTTTTCATCTGTCGATATTCGACAGGAGGAAGTCATCCTTGATGAAGGTCCACTGCATTCTGGCAAGGCCTTTGTAATTAACGTCATAGGCCGGGCTTAAGTGGCGAGAGAAATCTCGAGACCCTATCCAGAGTGGATACAAACTTCGCTCATTCTCCACAGTAACGCTTAAGTTGCCGATGATGTCTTCCCTGCTGGCAGACATCATCCATTTTCATTTCTGGAAGGCTACTTTGACTGAAGGCTTCGATCGCTTCCCCTACATAACGATGGGAAGTTTGATATACTTTTGAATGTGCTGCTTGTAACTTCTGCAATGCTCCGCGCCCTAAATCTTGCACGATAAGTCTTTCAACGCCAGCCATTCTAAGCCCTATCAAATTGTGACAGTTACCATTCCCATGATTTCGGAGTTTATTAGGCAATTCTTGGCATTCAAGACTCTCAGTATCCACGACTAAGAAAAATGGTGCCGAACCGAAGTGCTGTGATATTTGACTTTCTAACCCACGACTATCTAAGGTCGGCAAGCAGATTTTCATGACAGTTCTCCATTGGATTTTTGTTCAAGTTTCAGGGCTTTTCCACGCACCAAAGCGTCAGCGATTTTCTGCCTCGCAGAGCCTAGTATCCTCGCAAAAGTCTGACGCGATACGTTCATTTGCTGAGCAGCTTCCTCCTGATATAATTTGTCAAGATCATTCAATTTTATCGCTTCAATCTCTTCTGCAAGCAGAGTGACCTCTTCAAGCTCAACGAGCGGAATTCCCCTTGGTTTGAAATACTTCGATCGAATCCGGCATTCCAAGTTCCGAGCTTTCTTTGGTCGCATGATACCCCTTTCATCTCCACCCGCAATAATGGGCATATGCCCATAACTCTGTCAAGCCAAGAGAATATGCAGATACCAAAGCTGGCGACGGCACCTAGGATATTGAAAATTGGAATCAATATTTGCAGAGTTTTTCGTTCGACTCGCAAAAGGAATTGAACCTTTTACCCTTTCCTACAGTCTTAAGGAGTAGGATTGAAAAGCGGAGACCACTTTCCGCAAAACTCTGGAGAATTTTATGAAAGTTCTATATGCAGTATCTTTAGCAGCGCTTCTCCTTGGATCTGTGTCGACATTGACAGCGCAAGGCAGGGGACAAGGTCAGGGCAAATCACGCGGTCCTTTGGCTTTTGAGGTGATGGATAGCAATGGAGATAAAGATCTCACCAAAGATGAATTGCAGTCACATCCACAGCTCAGCGCACAGTTTGACAGCATTGACACGGACAAGTCAGGAGCAATTTCCCAAGCGGAATTGCAAACTTTCCGTGCGAGTCGACAAGCGGCAAGGATGAATCAATAAGAGGAAGGATGAACTTGGAGTCCCAGAAATTTCGCTACAATGCCTACCCAAGAGCTCTGCGAAATCGTTTTGGGACTCGCGTTCGGCGCGCCTGCATCGATCCTGGCTTAAGTTGCCCTAATTTGGATGGGACGATTTCGAGTGCGGGTTGTCTTTTTTGTAATCGCAAGAGTTTTACGCCCACGGCTGGGATGGCCTCCCTCTCGGTGAGGGAACAGGTCTCCTTTGAGCCGACTTTACAAAAGAAATCCTTTTTCTCTTTTAACCAAGGAGGAATATATCAAGGATATTGCACTCTTTCTGGAGTATCTATCGCCTTACATAGTAATCCAACGTCTCGTGGCAGACGTTCCAGCGCAATATTTGCAAGCTCCGCTATGGATGGAGCAAAAGCAACTAAATATCAAATCAATCGAGAATTGGCTCATCCAGCATGACTCTTACCAAGGCAAGCGGCTAGAGAAACTCTAGGACGTGTTGAACTTGGGTGTTAATGAGAAGTCGCCAGGAAAGAGGAATTCACTTTATTTGTTTTAACGAATCGATATGTTCAAGTTTTTTGATCTTTTTTATCAAAACAGCACGTCATCCTCTAAACCTGAAATCTCAAGCTTGCGCCTCCCATTGCCGATCTTGATCTTGAATACCCACTCGATATGCAGATCCATCTAAAAGTTAGCAAGGAGGCCATCGCAGTGAATTTTGACGACGCAATTAAAGCCCACACGGACTGGAAGATGAAGTTGACATCGTATCTTCGCAAGCCCGATGACTCGCTCAATCCTGATGTCGTCTGCAAGGACGATCAATGCACTCTTGGGAAATGGCTGTATGGCGAAGGTGCCCGCTACAATACACTACCGGAATTTGCCAAACTCAAATCCGCTCACGCCAGCTTTCATCTAGAAGCGGCTGAAATTATAAGACGAGCGAAAAAGGGCGAATCCGTATCGGAGGAAACGGCGCTAGGCGCAAAGAGTCGGTTTTCCGATTTTTCTGGCCAGGTTATCATGCAGATTCGCACGATTCGGAACAAAATCGAGAAAGCCGCCTGAAGCTTTCTTTTTTAAGTTGCCTGGAACTAGCCGCAAGTCGATCCTGGCTCCCTAGATGAAAATTGCGACGCCACGATCGACTCCAATCTATCTGTCATATTCCCTCATAATCTAGAACATAAGTTCACCACGATGCCTTACAATCACTCGTTTCCACCTGAAGACTCTAAAAAAGCAGGACCTAAGACTCGAACTGGGTGCATCTAACTATCGTACGATTTAAGCCGATCGAATGCACCAAATGGTTCTGACTATTGCCTCAATTAGCGCAGACTTTCCTCGCTCGAGGTTTCGATTATTGATCCTGAGGAATTCGGCCTGTTGGCAAGTTCCTTGCTTCTCCACAAATTGACCATATAGCACAATAGGAGGTATGGACCATGAATACTTTGCTTCGGTTTCGTACAGTTCTTGTCTCGGCGCTTTTAGCTTCGTTCTTCTGCTGGTTCATGCCTGCAACACCCGGCTTTGCAGCCCCTACAGCCAAGCAGAATATTGTTGTTCATCTCTCTCATTTCACCGACGACTTACATCGAGCGTCTATGGCAATGAATATTGCCACAGCCCTTCTCAAGGCTGGAGCGGACGTAACTGTGTTTGTTGATTTGGAAGGAGTCCGCTTAGTCGACAAAAAGTTACCCAAGGATCTTATCTGGGGTGTTGGTGAAAAGAAGCCGACAGCTCAGGAACTCTATAGCGCTTACATAGCAGCAGGTGGCAAAATTGTTGTATGCCCTCATTGCGCACATGCTGCAGGCATTGATAAAGCAGACCTTTTAACAGGAGCTGTCCTTGCAAAAGGACCCGATGAAATAGCCGCATTGATGCTGGCTGCAGATAAAGTCATCGATTACTAATATTCGAAAAACTTCTTCTTTTACCCACTCGAGTCTTGCCAATCTGGACTCGAAGGGGTGTCGTGCAAGCGATCCATTGCGGCACTTCCCCCAACACTAAGACTGGCGAATACACTGTTGTCTTCATCACCACAGCTGATCGCCGTAAATTGCCCTATAAGGACTGCAAAAGGTTCAGTTCCGAAGCGTTTGATAAGGTTCTGATCGGCATATACCGGCAGCTGATGCACAGATTGGCTCTAGTATGCCTGGGACTAGGCAATATCATCGGCAAGTTCTTTTCAGAGCATTACGACAATATAGCCCCTGACTATGGGTTGGATCCGATCCGAGTCAGTTGCGATAAGCGCGAGTTTATCGAAGAGGACAAAGACTTCGATGATGAGGATTTTGAAGATGCTGACGAGCTTGATCCGGATGTCTGAAATCCGCTGTGGGGAACGGTTCCCCACCAACATGTGCTATTTGACTAATTATCAATTTTATATCAGATATAACCCAAAGAAATCTTTGACTTCTTGGGCGTGGACAAAAATGAGGCAAAACGCTAACTTGCGGGAGTCTCGGATTTCAGCTTTTTCTGATCGCCTGAAATCCCAATAATTTCGCTAAAGTCGTGTATACAACTAGATTAGATGATCGAATATATTCGGCCGTCGGAATTAAGTCCGGAACTGCTGCAGCATATCTGGGCCGCGAGCTTGAAAGACAATGGTGGCGTCGAAGTTTTCATTGCAAAAAGAGACTATCCAAAATTTGAACACACTCTTTCTTATGTGCGTACCCGC
>JBGSTF010000344.1:0-2113 GCA_041736645.1 Oligoflexus sp.
GAGTCAGAAATCTGCGTTGGCATTCAATGAAGATCGCCTAAAGAAACTCAGCTATGCAGATGCGATTGCCTATTCATTGATGGTCGGTCTCGGGGAAACATTTATCATCGGCTTTGCTTTAGAACTCGGCATGAATTCTAAAATAGCTGGACTTTTGACAGTCATACCCGTTATTTGTGGTGCTTTTTTTCAACTCTTCTCTATCTATCTTTTTCATCACCGTCTGTCGGCTCGCTTCTGGACTATGAGTTGTGGCTATATTCAGTCAATTTCTCTCCTGGGCCTCGCGTGTATAGGAATAGTTTCGCACAAGCCCATTCAACCTACGGAGCAAATACTTCTCTTCTTGGTTGCTTCAATCTATTGGAGTTCCGCTTTGGCCGCTGGTCCGATTTGGAACGGTTGGATCAGCGAATTGCTGGTTCCATCATCTCGTGGTGCGTTTTTTCTGAGGAGAAACTACTACGCCCAGGTCGCTATCATTGTTTCACTAGCCATTGCCACGTTCACCTTCAAATATGCCGAATCTCAAAACCTTGTCCTTTATGCTTTGATAGGCCTACTGGTCGTTGCCGCTTGCTGCCGTCTTTTTTCAACGCATCTACTTTCCTTGCACCCAAAAGACACTACCGTTTCACTTCCAAATCAAAGGCTAAAGAATGAACCCATTTGGCAATGGCTTAGAAATCGACAGGTCCTTATCATGCTCCTTTTTTGTTTTACTACAAACTTCTCCGTGCATGTGTCCGCGCCCTACTTCGGGCCATATTTGCTGCGTAATCTGCAGCTCAGTTATGATGACTATACGATTCTCATAGGAGCAGCTTTTTTTGCAAGGGTTGTGACCAACGGCTTCATTGCCAAGCTCAACCAACGATTTGGAGCCAAATTCGTATTGATGATAGGAGCGCTCGGCATTATTCCTGTAGCAGGGCTATACACCTTAACACCTAATTTTTACTTTATTCTGGTCCTTCAACTTTTTTCTGGCTTGGTATGGAGTTGCCATGAACTTGGCATTACCCTTTACCTGTTGGAATCTATGGACCGATCGAAACGTTCAAGACTGTTATCATGGGTGAGTCTGTTCAATAGTCTAGGAATGCTGGCAGGGGTCTCTTTAGCCCTGAGCATCATCAAACAAACACCTATACCAAAGTCCACTTACTTCGACCTCTTTCATTATTCATCAGTCCTCAGAGTTTTCCCGTTCTTGATCTTTATCGTGTGGGCACCAAAAGCTATTCACGACCAATCACTGATTATTCGAATTATGGGACTGCGTGCCCATGGTCATGCCATTATCAGGCCTATTTTGATCAAAACGACCAAACATGCCCAGTGGGTTTCATCTATCAAGAGAAAGAAAAGGAGGCGTTAGAAGAGCAAAGCTCCAGCTGCTCCAACCCCTCGAAATTCTTAGCGACGCTGTGGAATGATGAGAGCATCGATCGACTCTAGCCTTTTGCAAATAGTTCTTTTGCACCATATTTGCCAAAAAAGCCCTCCGTTCCACACGATGCGTCGAGAAAAATCCGGACAAAAAATCTACATTGTTGCTTCGTCACACAGCTGCACTTTTGCAGGCAGTAGGAAATGCAAAACTCATCACCGCTTTCGGCTATTAATGGGAATTCCAGTTCAATTGCCGCAATCTTCCCCATTCTTCCGCACAGAATCATTCTTCTACGAAGCCAGAACATTGTGGTCATGGCTTTATAAGCGGGATATTTCGGTGTATTTTGATGGTTTAAGATGCCTGGGCAAAATTATTCAATCCAAGCAGGGCCCTTTTCGGCCCCCTCAGCACCACTCATCATTCGCGAGCCGCATTTTGACCCCGGCACGGGCAGGCGGAGCAGCAGGCATGCCTGTATGTTTGAGATAACGCTCGATCTGGATGCGATCCAATACCGCGGCAATGATTTCCAGATCAGCACCGCAGCGGGGGCATCGTGAAACATCGATGGCCAAGACCCGTTTTAAGAGCCTCGCCCAACTGCCAGAAGCGACTTTTCTTTTCTTGGATTTTTCAGTGCCCTCTGGCCTCAGTGAGACCTTACGTTTTCGCTTGCCCGGGACCAGGATTATTTCATCACGGCGTTTGAAGTTC
>JBGSTF010000155.1:0-29976 GCA_041736645.1 Oligoflexus sp.
AATTGCGATTTGCGAGCTCCTTGGCTCTGGTAAGTTTTCCAAAGATAATCGGAGATGGTCGCAGTCTCGTGCTTTAAGGTTTCAAATTCAGGGTGCAGGTAATGATAGGCCCTGATCTTAGGCCGGCTCATCAAAACATTAAGCTCACCCTTACGCTTGTCGGGATCATCCCCTTGACGGAAGAATCGGATATTGGATCGATTAATATCCCAAAGGTAGAAGATGTAATTGCGCTCCTTTCCTTGCAGAGCAGCTCCCGCACCATCCAGAACATCCTTGCCACGGCCCAGCTTCTTTAAAAATTCCGATTTTTTGTCTTTGACATAGACTTCATTCTTCAGCAAAAAGTAGCAAAGAGCCACTTCGGTTTCCATATTAATCTGCCGACCAATTTCCTTTTCAATTCTCTTGATCGTCGCAGTCACAAAGTCCAAATAGCGGTCAACCAGCTGCGTTTCGATATCTTTGAATTTTCCGCTGGTGGCCTTTTCATTCGATTTTGCATCTTTTTCACTGTAGTCCACAACCACGGAGGGAGCCATCCGACGATGATGCCACTGCATCACTTTGAGTTTCGAATCATAGACGAACTCATTGGAATACTGAATAATCTCGGGCGGACAACGAAAGTGTTCTTCCAGCATCACTTCGGCTTGCTTGATTGATTTGACCAACCCAAAGATATGAGATCCCCCGCCCTTCATACCCCGAGCTTGAGTTTGCCGCAAATGATCTTCGAGATTAAAGGTTCGAAACAAGAAGTCATCGATGACTGAATTCTTATCCAAGACCGTTTGCTTCTCATCCCCAACCACCATTAGCTTTTTGGCCCGATAGAGCAGTGGTATCGCATCATCCACTCGGCATTGACCTGCTTCGTCAATCACAACCAAATCAAAGATCCGATCTTTGGACGGAAAGAGGAATGAAACCGCCTGCTTGCGGCATATCCACACGGGAAAGCACTGAAACAGAGTGGCCTGTAACTCCCTTAGGAGCGACACACCAACTCCATGATCGATAGAATCACAGTCCTTGAGTGCTTCAAGCAAATTGCCGAGCGTGGTCCAGGCACTTGTCACATTCTTGGCATCAGTGGTTTGACCTTTCTGAATCACTTGACTCATCCTGGTCAATAGCAAATCCTTCACCGTATCATCTCGAGTTTGCTGCAATTCCTTGAGATAAAGGAGGTGCAATTGAATCGAATCATTTTGATCCCGAGCGATCATATGGGTGAAGACAGCAGCTTCAAGTGCCAGTGAGGGATGTCCCTCACGATCCGGACGCATCGCCTCATGCATGCTCTGAATTTGACGACAAATACGCTGGCCATCGGCATGCTTGATGAGGGTCTTAACAAGGGCTATTTGGCGATTGACGATATCTCTCAGCTCGTCCCAAAATTCCTGATTTGGATGCTTGATATAACTTCCTAAGAGCTTGCACCAACGGATGACAATCCATGCATCTCTAGGAAATGCCTGCTTCCAATCAGCTTCAATGCACTCCAAAACTTTGGAATCTGGATATTCCGAAAGTATTTTTTCCAGGCTCTCGGGGTCCCTCGGTTTGGATTCCAGTAGCTGCTCTAAAAGTTTTGCCAACTTGTGCATCTGCTCTTCATGCTGCGGCAAGCCATCAGCCTCTAGAGCAAATTCTCGGTAACAACTCATCAAAGCTGGCCCAGCCAATATCTGCCGATCTTTGATAAAATCCCGAAAGATTTGGCCTTTTTGAATGGAACGCGCTGAGTTGCTGCGCTTTTCGTGACGACCTGCTCCCGCGAAATCAAGAAAGGCGATGAAGTCCTGAATATCCTCTTGAGTTGTTGGATGAAGATGTTTGGATGCAATCATAGGCGCATGCTGCTGATCGCTCATCTGTTGGTCCATTCGTTCTTGCATGGCCTGCAATACCCGTTGCATCCTATGGTCAATCTCGCGAATTCTTTCCTCTAGTTCATTGTCGTCTGCCAAGGCCGCATGCTCGCGATTTTGATCAAGGTTCAAACTTTGGGTCAACTGTGCCATCCAACTCGTCAGTGATGGATTGCCGTCGGGAATCATATCGATCATCTTGACTGCTTGACGATACAGAGACAGTTTATTGCGAGCCGACGGTGAATCCAGATCCTGGCCCAAAAGAAAGGCTTGTATCTTCTCATCTAGAGCATGGATGGATGCTTTTTGATCACTGACCACCAAAAGTCTTTGGCCCGTATTCATGCAATGAATCAAAAGATTCATAATGGCAAAGGTTTTCCCTGTACCAGGAGGACCTTCGAGCAGAACGAGGTCATGATGATTCAATTTTTCCAAAAGATCTCGAGTCGACTTGGGAAGCGCCCCCGGACATAGAGGTCGTTCACAGAATCGATCCACCGCGGCTGCCCTATCTTTGAGCTCCGGCGTGAGGAATTGTCCAAGCAGCGATCGATAGAAGCGTTCAGGGTATTCCGCCGCCTCCTCTTGAATGCGATCGATATCCTGCTCAAGAGCTTTAACCGTTGGCGATGCTGGATTGGAGGCTTTGTAAAGAGCCACAGATTCCGTATCACACTCGATGCCGATGGTCTTCAATGGCCCGAGGATCCCTCCCTTGCCATTTTCGCCTGGCAGGCCTAACAGAATATCGCGGACTCGATCAAACACTTCCTCTGAAACCGGCAGTTGCTTATGAATCGACAGTTCCGACAGTCGACCTTGAACTTCGATTTTCTGCGAGACAAGGTTATGAAAGAATTGTTCTACGGGGTCAGTATGAGCGGCATTCTCCGCTGCAAAGCTTTCCACCAAGGTCGCTAGAGCCAAATGATTGAGATAGATTTCAGCATTCTTGTGGGGCTTGATGTAAATCAATCGACCTGACTCCTCCACACTCACCTTCAGATAGTAAAGGGGGAAGCGAAAGGTCTTCAATTTTCCACTGGATTTGTAAATAGCATCGATCACTTCAAAGCCAAGATAGAGATCAAAATTGCGATCCTGCAGAAAATTTTCCCTGAGGCTTTGGCTTTCTTCCTGAGTCAATTCGCAGCGAAAGGGCGGCTTTTGGAGAGCTTTTACTTCCTGTGCTTTGATAGGTAAGGGAAAGGTTTTAGATCCTTCTATGGCGCCTCGTTTGCTTTGGTCATCTGCCGCTCGTGGCAATTTATCTGGATCTGGTCCGACACTGCTCTGAAAGAGAGTAGCATAGTCGATCGCATAGGACTTTTCGCCTTCTTTTTGGCCCAACTTTGGTTTAAAGGCTCCGACATTTTCCTTGGCATTGGTTCCCTTGCCCTTCAGCTGAGAAACATCCAATGGTGCTTTGTCATCATCTTCACCCGCTGATCCCTGTCCTGTGTAAGCGCCATTGGATCGCATCGCTGGGACGTAGTCATCAATCTGCGAAAGGACATCCCGCCTCAGAGAGAGATTACTGGTGATACTCTCACTGCCTTCGTTGAAGGAAAAATGGAAGAGCTTGTGGTAGCGAATAAGGCGTTCGAACAAATCACTGGTATGTTTGAGATTGGGATCATAGAAAATCGGGATAAGCTCGGCAATCGCGTGCATAGGAACAGTCAAAAATCCTGTGGAGCCTTTTTGGGGACTCAAGTCCTGGATCAGAACTTTGGGTTCATCACCAGCCGCGCGGCGAATTTTAAAGATATTCTGATCTTTGAAATAGATTGTTCTCTCAAAATCGAAGTCCGAACTTTCTGCCTTGATCCAGGCATCATAGAGTGATTTTACTGTAGAGCGAAAGCGGTCAAAGATTTCCCGAGGAATGAGTATCTTTTCGTTTTTGGCTCGATTTTCCAGATGGTAGACTTCGGACCCTTCAGCTACAGCAACTCGTTTCAATAAGAATTTGTAATTCTTACCGACCCGAACACCGAGTCCAGACTTCGCATCTTTTTTGCCGAATAGACTTGATAGACCCAAGCCCGCACCCCTTTTTAAAGACCGTCCATTCACCCATCGACCTGCCAGCCTCAAAGCTCTATTTCACCAAGAGAGACACCCGACGATTGACTGATCGAGCCGCTGTGAGTTCATCACCTTTTTTGCCTTCGACACTTTGGATGGGATGCGTGCTCGCATAGCCCACCACTCGGACTCGGCTTTCTTGAAATCCCAAGTCTAAGAGATGATTGATCACGCTGCTGGCGCGCCGTCCGCTCAAAGACCAATTCGTTTCCAGATTCACTTCCCCATCAATCTTAAAGACTCTGTGCAGAGCTTGATCATCGGAATGTCCTTCTACGTCGATAGTATAGCTAGTGTCCTGGATTTTTTTGAGCAAGGGCAAAAGAGGGTCCAGAGCCGATGGCTTAATACTGGCGCTGCCGGAATCAAACAGCGCTCCGGTATCCAGATCCAAGCGAACACCGTCATCAGCCAAGTGAACCTTGACGCCGGGCACTCCCGGTTGGCCCTCGACAATTTCCTGCAGCTGGACTGCGAGTTCCACGAGAGTTCCTTTGGTCGATCCAGTGAAGCCGGTCCTAATTTTCTCAAAGGATCCCTTGTCGATTTTGCTCATGGAAATGAGCATTAAGAAAAACACTGACAGCAGAACCATGAGATCACTCAGACCAATGTAGAAGGCAGTCATAGAATTTTCTTGATGATCGACACTTAGTTCCTGCAATTTCATGCTGCCACGCCTCCCTCTTCCTCAACCGCATTAAGATTTCTTTCATCACGACGAAGGAGAATGCTAACCTTACTCAAAAGTTGCTGATGAATCTCTAGATAGATCATATTATGGTGTTCCAGGCGGCCCGCCAGAGGAGTAAAAACCAACGAACTCAGGCCAGCGCCATAAGCAGTGGTCATCAGTGCCAGCGACATTGAAGATCCGATCTGGGTCGGATCACTCAGCGTTCTCAAAACCCCTATGAGCCCCATCACTGTTCCAAATAGGCCAAATGCCGGTGAAACGATCGAGCCCCTTTTGAGGATATCAACTGCAACTCTTCGCGCCAGATATTGATCAGCAATTCGAGAGCTGACAAATTCATCGATCTCTTCAAACAGCAGACCTTGCCTATGCATATAGACGATATCGTTGAGCAGTTCCCCGTCGATCACAAGGCCATCACGCAGATCTTTAAGCGACTTCTGATTAAGAATAGCTTGATCTAGATCATGAACGATCGCCAAGATATTTTTTTCTGGCGTTCCCAAAAGCGATCGCAGGACCTGCACCACACTGATCCAAGCACTGGAAAGATCAAATTGAAAGAGTAAGCTTGCCGCCGTCCCCACCAGTACGATCATAAGGCTATGAAAGTCAAAGTAAGAGCTGTTTTTATTGTGATGAGAGAGGGAGTAGATGACTCCAGAGAGTCCTGCCAGACTTAATAGGAGTGCAGTTGGATCGAACTTCTTCCTCGTGGTCTGCATGTATTTTTTAAAAGAAAGTCCATCCATGGCTATCTATCCTTCGCTAAAGAAAGGCCAGTTTCATCATGCTCTGAAGCATTCGCTTGCTCGAGTTGAAAAATGGTCTGTTTTTCCTGAATCTTCTGCATGAAGTGCTCACAGCCAGGATCAATCACAACACTCATCTTGATAAGGATCTCATCCATAAGATAGAGGATAACTGTGGAACCTCGCTCCAGGGTTGCCAGCATAGACTGCTCCCAGTCAGCTGTTGCATCCCATCGGTAAGTCCTACGAGATGAACTTCTGACTTTGCACGACTGACCTTCCACATACAGCACTTCACCCAATTGGCGTGTGAAAGCTTTGCCTTGTGTCTCATAGAAGTAAACGGCCACGATCAAGTCCTTGATGATATTGATCAGACAATGATCCCCTGGCTTTGGGACCGCTTGCAAGAGAGCCAAGGGGACTGCATAATTGCTTCGTCCTGATTTTAAGTAGACCTTGCGTTCTTTGATACTTATCTCTCGCACCACAGCCGTCTTCAACTGGGGCGGAATGATATTCTGCGATTCAAGGGCTTTGGCGACATGAGCCTGTGAGCGCATGGATTGAGCCAGCTGCTCGGCAAGATCCTGAATCTTCAGCTGGAGCTTTTCATTTTCATCTTCCAGACGGGCAAGCTCTTTTTTCATTTGCTCGCGACTGGATGGAGAGCCCTTATCGGAGCTTAATTCGCCGATTTTCAAACGAGCTATTTCGCTCTCATAGGATTCGATTTCTGCGTAGAATTTTTTTAGCAGCGGCCCCTGATTTTTTTTGGTCGGCAGCTCAAAGCTGACGCAAGGCAAAAATGATTTTGCTTGGATCGGCAGATCCTCTGCGGCTCGTTCAGGGCTTTTCACCCGAACAGCAAGGACAAAACTATCCAAACACGAAAGAATATTTTCAAAATTTTTGGCAAAGCCATTGGCTTCAAGAACAGTTTGAATCACCTCCAGCGGTGTGCGAAAGGTCACTCGATCCCAGGTTGCATGAAAGCTTGCCGAGTCCTCATCCATAACGATCGAAGAGAGCACGGGGGAATAGCTCGCCTTCGTCAGGTTAACTCGTTCAGCCTGTGTGACCACCTGCTCCTGCTGTTTTTTCGTGTCGAAGACCAAAGGCGACATCCTTTCCAGGGGCTAGCTTTTTCATATTGGGAGCCCATCACCGCATCGGTCAGCAGGGGCAGGACTTTACCTAAAAGTAATAATGATCCCTGTCAGTTAAACACGCGGCTCATCGCTCCTCTGGCCAAGGTTCTTTGAGCCGGATTCTTTTAGTGAGTTTTTATGAGGATCCCAAGCTCATGACAGACGTCAAAATCCTAGGCATAGGGCTGCTCGGTATGCCCCGAATTTGACGAACTTAAATCTCGGCTATAGCTTTGCTTGGGACCTCTTGAGAGGGAGGCGTTGCCCTCTAAGGAGCACTGATGTTTGAAGCAAAGTTACAAATCCTTCGCAAAGCCCAAGAACGGTACCTCCCTGAGGCTGCGGATCAGGCAGGGAAACTCGGCGAGCAGCTGAGCTTGAAGGCCCTGCAAGGTATCAGCTCGGCGCTGCATGGCAAAACCAAAATCTATCAATCCCTTCGGGTGCCGAAACTAGGCGCTCAAGGTAAGTTCGAGATCGATCTGCTGCTCGTTAGTGAAACGGCGGTTCTAGCCCTCGAAGTAAAGCATTGGGGCGGGCGCCTGAGTCGTCTCAAAGGCCATTGGCAGCAGATCCGAGGCAATGATAGCAAGCCTCTGGCCGATCCGGTCGCTCTGAACGAGCAGAAGTTGAAGGCTCTGGCCGCTTGGCTTGCGCAGCGAGGCATGGCATTGCCAACTTCTTCTCTGCACGCAGCGGTCGTCATCAGCAATACTCAGACCAGTCTGGATGCTTCCATTCAAAAAATATCTCAGGTCCTAAAGATCGACGATCTCCCTGCTTACTCGCTCTTGACCTGTGGTTCACCGAAACATTCCTGGTGGCAAAAAAAACCTGTCAGGCCCTTCTCATTTAAGAAGCTGATTGACGAACTTGACCAACTTCCCACCTGGGATCGATTGTCGCTGCATGGCGGGAAAACCAGTCAAGGCGACTTCGAGATTCTAGCCATTCGATCCACTCAAAATGAATTGCTCGATCGCAAACGAATCAAATCGGCTCGCATCCTCGTCTCGCGGCGTCTGATTCCAGGACTTTTTCTGAGCCCTAAACTTCGCATCACCGATTGGAACGGTCGAACCAAGACTTATCGTATCAAGCCACAGTCAAGGCTTTTGGTCAATCTTGCTGGACAAAATCGCAAAGAGGAAATCTCCCTTTTAAACGTCACCGCTTTTGAACTCGGCTGGAAGGATCATTCCTATTACGATTGATGCAATCAGCGCAGTGGTCATCACATCGATGGGACCGGAATATATAGGCAGAAATAGCACTCCCAAGCAGCGTTTGCCGAAGTGACCCACGACAGCTGCAAATAGAATCCACTGGATAAGCGAGCACAAACCGGATTAACGATTCAATTGTGGGAAGTATCGCCCAAGGCTTCAACATGAGCCGGGAAAGTAATGGAACAAGCCAAAGTCGGTGTTGGTCTGAGCAACCGAACGAGCTTCGACCGCTGGGAGTTTTGGAATCAATGACCTTTCCTAGCGAAGGTCTCATTCTCCATAACTATCCGTAAGTACTAGTGAATAACTATCGCAAAATAGGATAAATCACATTGACATAGACGGTCACATGGGGTAGTTTGCTGCTGTCAGACGGGACCCCAAGGATCCGAACGAAACAGTGGGAAGGTTTAAAAAAGATGCGGAAGAATCTACTGATCCCATGGATGTTGCTTGCGCTAGCTCTGCAGGGATGCCAGGGATTTACTAACCATTTTGCGCGGATTGATAAGGTTTGTGGAGTTGCCGAACAGCCTGGGACTCACTATTTGCAGGTTTATTCGAGCAAAGGTACCCTGATCAGCAGAAGTGAACTTGTGGTTTCCAATCAGGATCAAGTTGAAAATCCGGATTTGATAACCAATAAAGGCTGCGTACTGCTGTCTGACAACAGCGACTCCAAGGCTTTGAACATTCGCCACCGAAACAAGGCTGAAGGCCTTTCCATTCAGACTCAAGAACTCCTGGTTGGAACGACTCTGCAACAAGTTTCTTTGGCGAGTTTTCAGTACTCGCCTCCCAATATTACTTGCTCGGGTTCTATCGTCAGCAGACAGCAGGAAATAGTCCTTTACCAAAGCAATGAAGGTCTACCCGCCTCAATATATCGGATTGACGTCAGCATTCAAGGGGCTCATCTCGCGCAAAACCAGCAGGCTTTGCTGAAGATTCAGGAAGGTTCCCAACAAGCACTCCTGCTTACAGATTCATTCCCTGATGGATCCTATACTATCACCGGACATGTCTCCGAACTTTTTTCTCCAGAACAACGCAGCTATCCCGTGCAATGTAATTTGACTATTGATCGAACGCCACCCGTCGTGACATTGCCAGGGAGTGCTTCACTCATTCAGGGAATCGTCGCTGCTCCGGGTGAATCTATCCCTTTTTCTTTAGCGAAAGGTGATGAAAGCTCTACCTTGTCCGCTTGCCTTCAGCCGCTATCAGCCAACGAACAGGATTTTTGCCCCTTCCAAAATCTGCCTAAGGGTCAACTGACAGCACCCAATCAAGGACTCTATTGGCTCCGAGTCAAAGCCGTGGATCTCGCGGGGAATGTCAGCGCCATAGAAAGCACGCAACTGCGAATCTTTGACTCTAACAAGTTGCAAGGACTGCAGTCGGAATTGGGTTTAATCGATCAGTTGGCTTCGGAGCAGAACGGTGACATTGCGCGAGCTAAAATCGCCGATTTGCTGCTCGCCTATGAATCGCTTGGAACCGATATAGAGAAGAGCGTTCTTCGAAAATCATTGGCCGAAACCCTCTATTCAACCTATCTCACCCCGATTCAAACTCGCATTCCTAAAACCGAAGGAACCTTTGTCAACTGGTTGAGCGACGGAACGCAGAACTCGCTCATTTTCTCAGTGGGAGCAGCGACGCCTGAACTCATTCAGCGGAATGAAGCAGGGGAAATTCTCCATCGGTGGCCTTTGGAAAGTCCCATGCAATCCTCCCTTATATGCGTCCAAAACGGGGAACGGATTTTGTTTGTCAAAGCTGGCCCCAATATGTATCGATTGAGCTCAAGCGAAATGAAAGTGTTGCCTAAAGGGCTGAATCTTGTGCAGTGGCGATCATCAGGTTCCTGTCGGTATGGAAAGAAGAAAGACCCGTCAAGCAAAACAGTTACTCTCATTGACAGCCTCGGGTTGGATCAGGATCGAGTGATTGCAGTTGATGATTTGTGGATTTTAAGTCCCCTTCAAAACCAGAATGTTTTACTGCTACGCAAAGACGGAGCCTATAGCACGCAGAATATTGATGGCTGCGATAACCGACCACAACCCGATCTTAATGGGCGAGACCTCGTAAAAATTTTCGATAACGCGCACTTTATGATGAAAAACGCCAGGATCGACGCCACGGGCAGTACTCAAGAGGCAAGTTTTTTCCAGGTTATTCCTGGTCAAACCACTATCAAGCTTGATTTGTCGATAGGCCAAATCAATAGCAATGATACAACCAGTCAGGCTGCAGGTGGCAAACAAATGCTGCTGCGCCTAAGCGGTGGTCTTGGTACCGATTGGGTTCTCTACGATTTATCGACAGCGGATTTGGCATTCAAAGTTGATCTGAAGACCGTGACCAATCCCGAATCGATTCGTATCGGCACGGAATTGATAGCTGTGGATAGAAGTCTTGTTACAGGAATTTTGGATTTGAGTCTCTATAACGGCACGGGAACCCTCCTGAGCGCTGTTCGCTTGGAAAATTCTGCCTCGGGTTTGATTGACGTTATGGGTCACAAGATTCTGCTGAACGCAGCTGACGGCCTTTTGATTGTTGATCCCCTGCCTCATACCAGTCTTGATCAAACTCGCAACACCTCCGATGGCGGTGGGCAATGGGGGCCCTATTGGGGCTTAGGATTGGAATCCTTTCGGCTTACTCGCTCTCTTGTGGAAACATTTAATCAGGGCGTAGTCAAAATTGAACACATGATAGGCAATGGACAGGATTTCGTGTTTCGGACTCGAGTGACGGAATCCAGCCAGCCTTTGCTGCCTCAGATGGAAAAGCCTCTGAGTCTATGGGCCGAAAACGGCTCAAACAGCTTTGCTTTTATTAAGAATCAAGCATCGGTGGTTTTGAAGACAGCGGGTGAGAGTCCCGTGGAATGGACCTTGTCATCAGCGGCTGAGCTCCTTCGCGTTGATAGCACTGAGGATGGTCGGCAGCTATTGGTTCTCGATCGCAACGGTCAACTGTTCCGGAAATCGGTACAAGACCCCCAGCAGCCTGAGCAGCTCCTGGTCAGCAATCTGTGGAGTTTTTGCCAGGATGTTTCCCTGAATGCCGCTCTCGACTTCAACGTTAACAAAGGCGTCTATTTTGTCGCCGCTTGTCAGCAAGTTTACACAGTGAATTTAGCAGGACAAGCTCAGCCCATTGCCGTAGCAACTCCCTGGGAAGGTTCTCTTGTTAGCCTTCAAAGTTCTAGCGATGGCCAGTCACTTTTGGTCACTACCGACCGGACCGTTACTATCCTGCTGAACAAAGGTGCCTTCTGGATAGCCAAAGCCATCAAGTCTGACAGCTTTGCAGAAGGCTTAAGCTTTGGACGTTTCAAAAGCGATGGAAGCCTAGCTGCCGTCGCTGGCAAGAATGGAAACTTCTACTTGATCAGAACGAGTGATGGAGAGATTCGTGAAATACGTTTGCCGAAAAGTCGACCCTTTACGGCCGATGATTTGAGCTTTAACGATCTCAAGCAAACGCTGACGATTTCTGGCCCTCAAGGCCGCATAGAATTACCGACCATCTCAGATAATGTCAGGCAAGAGCTCTGTCAAGACACGACAAAATCTTGTTCGAATATGAATGGAATCTGAAGAAACTTTCCTCACGGAGAATGACATGAATGCATTGAATCGCGTATTAGCAAGTTTGTTTTTGATCCAACAGGTTCCGGCTATGGCTGCGACTCCCGTTTTTGTTTCTTCAGACCGCCTGACGAGAGCGATAGTCAATCCAAGTCAATTAATAGATTCACTCGTGAGAGAGACTCTGATTCGTCATATCCTACCATCCCCTAATTGCACCGATGCGCAAATCGAACAGCTCGATCCCATTACCATGACACCCGGCATCTTTCTGATCAAGATCGTCTTCAAAGATTTAATCATTCATGAAAGCAGTACAGGTACCACCCGTATTAATTGCAGCCTCTATTCTAGGATTCCGAGCAGTCTAGGCGAGACTGCGAGCGCGCTAGAGGTTGTCAGTAGCAGCACTCAATTCACTACATTCGCACCCGTGACGAGCTTTGACGGGACTGCCAGATTTGCCTTTGGCATTGTCGATGATTTAGGAGATTTTTCGGACGACAATCATCTGACCCAAGTGTCGCAGGTCGGCGATAACTTTCACTGTGCGAAGCAAGTATCATCATTCCTCAAGCGTAAAGACTCTTGCACCGATCCTTTGACCAACAGCACAAGCTTGGGTGTTGGAATGGAACTTGGTGAGGTTGGTTCACCCCAAACCCGCATGGCTACTTTGAAACCAGCCCCATCGTTCACAAGCAATAACGTTAGCGAAGGCAAGATGATCGTCAATCAATTTGAGTTGTCGATCCTAACGAAACCTGGAAGCAATAGTGGGGCCAGCATCCAGATCAATTCTATAGAAATGATTGTTAAATCCTTAAGTATGTGAAGCGTTCTGCTGCTTTCCCGGACGTTATGGCTGATGCGACTGGCTAGGTTACATGGCCTAATTTCCGTTGCTTATAATATTTTTGCGAGTGGCCATATTGCAGCCAAGCTCACGTCCTCCCAAGTAAGATTACTGCCGATGGCCAGCGATGAGCGACCTTCATATAGTTTGAGACCGCCTCAGCGCAACTCTGTCGAACCGCTATTCCCCTTCACAAGGAACGTTGAGGGTGCGCGCAGCTTCTGCCACACTCCCTGCATTTTCTACGTCTACAAAACCCCAAGACTTCATCAATTCCATGGCCCGTCCCGAGCGATTGCCACTGCGGCAGTAGACCTTATAAGCTCTGCTCTTATCCAGCTTCAGGATTTTTTCCTGAAAATCAGCTTCGTTGATATCAATACGAATACACCCTTTGAGGTGAGTTTCGCGATATTCAGCCTCAGTCCTGACGTCAAGAATAATCAATTTTTCATTTTTCGTTGCCATAAACAATACTCCCTTAGGAAATCATGCCTGTGAACTTCAATATTCTTTGCTCAAGATTCCTTCAAAGGAATCTTCAAAAAGGATGTGCCCGAAGCACTCGGCTTTGGCAAATGGCCTGCGTCGATATTCACCTGCACGCTCGGTAGCAAGAGTTGAGGTGCCCCTAACGATTTATCACGATTGTTTCTAAAAGCCACAAATTGCTGGCGGCTCGTTGCCTCGCTCAATTGATAGTTCTTAGCTTTTTCTTCGCCTATGGTGGACTGGAAGGCAAGTGGTCGGCCATTGGGCAGATAGTCATGCCCCACAAAAACTTTCATCGAGTCTGGGAGTTTGTAGAGTTTTTCATGAATCGATGTATACAGATCATCGGCACTCCCAGCGGGAAAGTCACAGCGGCCTGTTCCATAGTCTGGCATAAAGAGGGCATCGCCGGTAAAGACAGCATCACCAATGATATAGCTCACACAAGCAGGCGTGTGACCGGGGGTCGCGAGGGTTTCTATCGTCAGAGAGCCAGCCTTGAGAGGTCGACCCTCCTCCATCAAGATATCAAATTGAGAGCCATCAGTCTTGAAATCAGGGTTCAGGTCAAAGACCTTTTGAAAGACTTTTTGAACCTCGGTGATACGGGCGCCAATTCCCACTTTGCTTCCCGCAAATTTCTGCTTAAGCAGCTGTGAGCCGCTTAAATGATCCGCATGGGCATGGGTTTCCAAAATAGAGTGAATCTTTAATTGCTGCGATTGTATGAAATGAAGAACCTTTTCCACGGAAGCCTGTGTGAGTTTTGAAGACGCTGGATTGTAGTCCCAGACAGGATCGATAATGATGGCATCTCGGGTTGCCTCATCGAACACGACGTAGGTGAGAGTCCAAGTGTCCTTGTCAAAAAATTCTTGTATGCTTGGTTTCATCGAGCTTACTCCTTACCACATGTGAGTCTTGTTCTACAAGGTTCGTGCCAGTCCTCAAAGCTGGTCACCGCTTGCTGTAAAGCATTCATATTTAACGCTTAAGGGCCACGGGTTAGCCTCAGGAGGAGGCCTACAGGCCAGCCTGAGATAAGCCATCATGTATCATTATGTTGCCACTCTGTCTTAATTTTCTGAAACAGAATTCAACCACCCATTCCAGACGCGTTGTCAGATGAAGCCCTATCTTCATGATACTATTCATTTAACTGTGGGAATGGAAATTTTATCGAAATTCCCATGCTTGGGTAGGGATTTGCAATGAACTCCTATCAAGAATGGCTCAAAAAGCCTTAGAATCAGCCCAGCAAGTGCATGAAGACCAAACTGAAAGAGGACATACATTATGAGCGGACTCGGATATCTTGCGGCCCTCGTCATGGGACTTTCGCTCGGAATGATCGGCGGCGGCGGTTCCATCCTGACTGTTCCCATTTTGGTCTATATCTTCCAGATCAACCCAGTGCTCGCAACAGGGAACTCTCTGTTTATTGTCGGAACGACAGCCAGCTTTGCTGTGATCAGCTATATGCGCAAAGGCCTCGTCGACTACCGCACAGCCATCAACTTTGCCATACCCAGCTTTCTAGGGGTTTTGACCTCGCGGGTCATTTTAGTTCCTCAGCTTCCGGAACTCATCTTTCAACGGGGTGCTTTTGTCCTATCTAAACCCTTGGTCATCATGCTGGCCTTCGGCATCTTGATGATGGTTGCCTCCTATTCCATGATCGTTGGATTTACCATCAAAAAAAGGGACCCCTCAAAGGCAGCAGCTCCTAAGATTCAGAAAATCTTTTGGATCGGATTCCAAGGCCTCATGGTCGGTCTCATCGCCGGTTTTGTTGGAGCTGGAGGCGGATTTCTGATTATTCCCGGTCTGGTTGTTCTGGTCGGCTTGCCTATGCCAAGGGCCATCGCTACCTCATTGCTCATCATAGCTGCTCAGTCTCTCGTTGGTTTTATCGGCGACCTTCAGCATCACTCTGATCCAAACTGGATTTTTCTTTTGTCCTTTGCTGGCGTTGCCGTCGTGGGTAGTCTTGCAGGTTCACGCTTGGGAGCTCGAGTTTCCGAACAGCGCCTCAAAAAAGGCTTTGGCTGGTTCGTCTTGTTGATGGGTTCGGGCATATTGATCCAACAGCTGGCACAACTTCACTGAACGACTGAACGACTGAACGACTGAATCAATGAGGCACTCACACCGTTAGAGCGAGAATCATTTTCAATGTGAGAGCCAAAAGCAAAGATGGAAACTTGTAGCTTTTCGGCCTAGAATAGCTTGAAAATCTGCTGCCTCCGTCTTCTTTCTGTCGTTGAGTAAGGATACCCTATGAGCCAATCTCTACCAAACCAGCTAGCTGATATATCCCTTTACGGGGTCTCGGGCTTGACGAGCGAAGACGCCGGGAAACGCTTGCGAGAATTTGGTGCCAATGAATTGCCTCGTACCGAATCACGTCGCCTAGGCCGAATCGTCTTGGAAATCATCCGCGAGCCTATGGTTTTCTTACTCCTCGGCTGTGGGGTCATTTACTTTATTCTTGGAGATCGACAGGAAGCCATCATGCTCCTGGGCTTTTTGGGCATCATTCTGGGCATTACCATCTATCAAGAGCGCAAAACGGAGCGAGCTCTGGAAGCCCTCCGCGATCTTTCCAGCCCACGCGCTCTGGTGATTCGTGACGGCAAAAAGCAACGCATTGCCGGCATGGAGCTAGTGCCAGGCGACCTGCTCATCTTGAATGAGGGCGATCGAGTGGCTGCCGATGCGGGGCTTCTGACTTGCCAGAATCTCTCTGTCGATGAATCTTTGCTGACCGGTGAATCAGTCCCTGTTATCAAAGCCGCGAAACATACCCAGACCGATCAAGCCACCAAGGAAGGTCTAAGCTCCATGGTCTATGCTGGGACCACTGTGGTCCGTGGCTCAGCCATAGCCGAGATCGTTCACACGGGTTCTCTCACCGAACTGGGCAAGATCGGCAAAGTTCTGCAGATGGCGGTACCGGAACAAACCAAACTCCAGCTGGAAACCCGAGACCTTGTCAAAAGAATAGCGATCGGCGCCGCGATTCTCTGCCTGCTGGTTTTTGTTAGTTATTCGATTTCCCGTCAAGATTGGTTGGGTGGGATGCTGACAGGCTTGACTCTCGCTATGGCCATTCTTCCCAATGAATTGCCTGCTGTGCTGACGATATTTTTAGCCGCTGGGGCCTGGCGAATTTCCCAAAAGCGCGTCTTAACCAGACGCACACCTGCCATTGAAGCCTTGGGCACAGCGACTGTTCTTTGCGTAGATAAAACCGGAACTTTGACCTTCAACCGCATGGCGGTTCGGAAAATTTTTGCTCAAGGTCAGATACATGATTTGTTTGAAAATCCTGATCAGAAATTGCCAGAAGCCTTTCACGAAATTGTTGAGTACGGTATTCTTGCCGGCGATCGCGATCCATTTGACCCGATGGAACGAGCGTTCAAGCAGGTGGGTGAGGACCACCTTGGCCAAACGGAGCACCTGCATCCTGAATGGACCCTCCTCAAGCAGTACCCGCTCTCTCCCGAACTCCTGGCGCTTTCGCATGTATGGACAACTGTTGATGGAGCCATGCATCCTATCGCCGCCAAGGGTGCACCCGAAGCTGTGATCGAACTTTGTCATTTAAAACCGGAAGAAAGTGCCGAGATATCCGCTCAGGTCAAAGTCCTGGCAGCGGCGGGCTTAAGAGTTTTGGGTGTGGCCAAGTCTCGCTTTCCAGACGGACCG
Source organism: Oligoflexus sp. (assembly GCA_041736645.1). Lineage (GTDB taxonomy): Bacteria > Bdellovibrionota_B > Oligoflexia > Oligoflexales > Oligoflexaceae > Oligoflexus. The sequence goes on from JBGSTF010000155.1 coordinate 16,477, forward strand.
TTGCCGGAAAAGCAGCACGACTTCGATTTCGAATTCGTAGGTTTGGTTGGCTTGGAAGATCGTTTAAGACCGGAGGTTCCAGAGGCCATCAAGGAATGTCACTCGGCGGGCATACGCGTGATCATGATCACCGGCGATCACCCCGAGACAGCGCGGAGTATTGCTCGGCAAATTAATCTGCCGAACGCAGACGATATTCTCACTGGTACAGAACTGAATAAGCTGAGCGACACCCAACTCCAAGAAAGAGTTCGATCCATCCAAGTCTGCGCGCGGATGGTGCCGGAACAAAAACTGCGATTGATTACAGCCCTCAAAGCCAGTGGGGAGATCGTGGCCATGACCGGTGACGGGGTCAATGATGCTCCTGCCTTAAAGAGTGCTCATATCGGCATTGCCATGGGTCAACGTGGAACTGATGTCGCTCGCGAGTCCGCGTCCTTGGTACTCCTTGATGATGACTTTGGATCGATCGTTGAAGCCATAAAAATGGGCCGGCGCATCTTTGAAAATCTCCAGCATGCAATGGCCTATCTTCTCGCCGTCCATATTCCCATCACCGGTATTTCGATTATTCCCGTGTTCTTCAATTTGCCTTTGGTTCTTCTGCCGATGCATATTGCTTTTTTGCATCTGATCATCGAACCTGCCTGTTCAATCGCCTTTGAAGCCGAGCCTACGGGTCAAGGCGTCATGCAGAGGCCACCCAGACGTTCGGACGAGCGCCTTTTTTCAAAATCGTTTCTCATCCCTACCCTCTGGCAAGGGTTGACCGTACTGATCGTATTGCTTTTGGTCTTTGGGATCAGTCTCTCGCGCAATCAAGGCGAAATGGAGGCGCGAACCTTAACCTTTGCAACACTCATTGTCGCTAGCTTGGGCCTTATCGTTTCCAACCGATCCTGGACTGAATCGACTCTTTCAAGGGGCCGAGCGACCAACAAAGCCTTTTGGTGGGTTCTCGGCGGAACCGTCGTAATGCTGGCAGCCGTGCTTTACCTACCATCGCTCAGGAACCTCTTCCGCTTTTCTCAAATGCATCCTGTCGATGTCGCTCTGATCCTGGGTGCTGGTCTCGCGAGTGGTCTTTGGTTTGAAGCCATGAAAGCCCTTCGCAGGGCTCGTGGCCAAAGGCTTGGTGAAGTTAAAGCTCATCCGTGACTCGAACGATCTATTCGGCTGGAATCATCGTCGACACGCTTGAGAGCAGAGCTTTTGCCGGTCGAATCTTCATGGCGAGGTCATTGACAAAATAGGGCAACTCCACTTCCAAGCGTCCATTTTGAGTTCTGACTTGCTCACGTTTGACAAGTTTGCCGGCATAGGTATCCCAGTACTCAAGCTCATAGGATTCGCCTTTAAAGTGATCGAAGGCAAGCTTCACTTTTTCATAAGCTGTCGCACGTAGGCCATCTTTTGAGACCAGGCCCTGAGCATCACTGATCCAAAACATCGATAGCTCCGGACTGCTCAGACCTATCAATTCAAAATGATAGTCCTTGCCGGCAACTTGCATCTTTAGCTTCTGCTGCAAGGGTTCAAACACATATTTGCGTCGATCCAGCCCCTCAGCAAAGCGAGCAAGGGCTCCAAAATGATAGTAAAGATTATTGGGCTCGATATGACTATCCCACCACCAGGGCATGGCATTGCCGCTGGCATTTTGCATAAATTGATTCCAAAGACCGGCATGCAGGAACACTCCGGCCTTATCTTTATCATCGCCACCATTGGCTGCATTGCTGCCGAATTCACCGATAAAGAAGGGCTTCTTGGTTTGAGCTAGGCGTTGATTGATTTTCTTCAGGACCTTGTTCAGGTTCTCGGTATAGACATGATTTTGGGCGAAGTCGATGCTTGCGAGTTGGTACGCTCCGGCTGGCGAGTCACCTCCATAGCTCGTCGTGATCAAGTGCTGATGAGGATCGATCGACTTGATGTATCGGGCCATCTGATCGTGCCAAGCGGTGACGGCTTCACCCTTGAAATTATCGGTGTAGCTCACCTCATTGAACAATTCCCAGGCCATGATCGAAGGGCTGTAGCCCCAGCGAGCAACAATATATCGCAATCGCTTTTTATAGGCTTGTTTAGCTGACTCATCGGTAAAGAAGTCCTCGGCCCGGGCCAGGAATCCGCCATTCAAGCGATTGTAAGGATTATTTGACCATTCAGGATTGACTTTGCTGCTATAGGCTCCGTGAAAGTCAAAGACCAGCTGCAGCTTGATGTCATGATGGTCAGCCTGATCGACAATTTGATCCAACAGGGCTGCTTTTTCAAGGTTATAGATACCCAGGCCGCCGAAACTTCCCATGGGTTTCCACTCCAAGCCAAAACTCCAGCTGCTCATCCAAATCCTAGCCCAATTTTCTTTTTGCTCAGCCATTTGCTTAAAATAGTGGGCATACTGGGCAAAAGGCAACCAAGCTAGATTTTGGCCTAGAGGATAGTAGAAGAGTCCTGAGTCGAAGCTAAAATACTCGGGACGTTTAGGGTCTACACGGACAAATCCTGGATCATTCGAGGCTTTGGCTGAAAATCTTTGCTCAGATAAGGAGACTTGGTTCCAGCGGTTGCGCGCGACGATTTGATAAGTCCAAGAGCCGATCTGATCCGGAGTGAGCCTGATCTTCCAGATCGCATTTTGAACCGGTTTGGTCAAACTCACGTCTCCCGCATAGAGGAAGCCCAGCACAGTGCGCTTTGTTCCATCAGGAGCTTTCAGCAGCGCCGTCAGTTCGATCTCTTGAGCATCGTAGGGATCCAAGTATTCACCCGCGAGTCCAATCGTCAGTTCAAGAGTTTTGAATCTCTCGATTTCGGGACGGTGTCCTTCGATGGACTTGATTGAGATAGGATGGGGCCCGAGGGCTTCTTGGGCCGCTTTAGGGAAACTCATCTCGGGTCGATGCCAAGCACGGATATGATCTAAATAAACGATCCCCGGGGCATTGTCTTGGCGCTGCAGACTGAGCATCAAGGAACCGACAAACATATTCTCATCGAGGGGCTGAGCAGCTTTGTCTGCCGATGGCGTCTTGAAATGGCCAGCATTCAAGGGCAGTCGAATGTCTCTATTCCATCCAGCGTGGAGTTTGATGGGTTGGGCTTCGTAGTGCTGATCGGCCTCGACCGAGGCAAGCACCGTCACAGGAGTTTGGGCCTCCACATAGACATCGAAGCTCACTTCACGATACTCGCGAGCTCGTCCCATGAGGGATCGACGCAAGACGATGCCTTTCGGGTTCAAGGCGCCGCTGACCTTGTCGAATTGAATCTTCAAAGCTTGAGTTCCATCGCTGGCATGGTCCCGACTCAGAGACAGCGTGCCACCGTCTCCCCATTCCTTAATTTCCCAGTTGAAATCTTGTTCGAAATCATCAAGCGTAAGCTCACCGGCATGAAGTGCGGGTTGAATACTCAAGAAAATAAAGAGCCACAGAATGGTGATTTTCATGTTCAGTGCCTTTTCTGGTCGGTGGAGGCTGAAGTTTCAAAAGCTATAATGATGGGCTGACCTTCCGCAGCGTTGACTGGGGACAGAGTTCGACCGTAGATGCAGAGTCCATTCTTGTGCTTGGCCTTTGCCCCCACCACAAAGCGCAGCTCATTGGACTTTTCTGCAGTGATTTGCAGATTTTTCAGTCTTTCTTGATCGGCTATGTTCCAGCTGTAAAAACTGCCTTTGCCATCATCAGCCATAACCGTTTGCTGACCCAAGGAATGACCATTGATCAAGAGTTCCACATCACTGGTTTCTTCGGGTTTACCTTGCGTCTGTGATTCGGCGCTGAGTCGCACTTGGATCGCAAGCTTATTCAGTGGCACGCTGGGACCGCGAAAGGTATAGCTGAAAGAGCCCTGCCCATCACCACCGTAAGTATGTTCAAATAGCCCCGAACCGTCCCAAAATCCATAGCGATCAAAGCTTGAGCTTGCATAGTCTTCGACCTGCAAAAGTATCTTGAATTGTGAGCCATCTTGCTGAATGACGCCATCACTCTGCTGGATCGGCAAAGCCCATGTTCCCTGCACCAGCTCGGGGTGAGTTGACAAGGACGATGACTCTTGTGGGGCCTGGCAGCTCCAAGTGAAGAGCGTCCCCAAACCAAGGATGAGCATTTTTATGTGCATAGACGTCTCCCGACACAAGCTGGATGGGATGAGGTAACAGTATTTTTCTGGTCATATGCCAAATCTTTGGCTTGGTCAACCTGAATAGGATCGACTATGGCGAATGAACTTGGTAAGAATTCAGCGAGGTGCTGTGGCGAATTCAGAGCCCATAAGCCGCTGAATTCGCTTCTGAGTCAGTTGGCGATATCCAAGTATTTATACGGATATTCGTCCATCATTGTTCGTTTGAAATATTTGAGATTCTTCTGCTTCAGACCCATAATGATCTGATTCATCAAGAGTATAACGGGGACCTCTTCCTTTAAGATGGAATCCATTTCGGCAAACAGCTTCAAACGCTCAGGACCATCAGTCATATGTCGTGCCTTGACATAAAGCTCATCATAACGCGGATGCACGAAGTTGCTGCCATTCGGCCCTGGAGCAACATTCTTGCCATAAAAGAGCGCGTAGAAGTTTTCCGCATCGGGATAGTCTGCGCTCCAGCCAGCATCTGCCAGTTGAAAATTGCCTTCGTCGGTCTTTTTTAAGTAATTCGAAAAACTCTGGAAATTGCCTTCGACTTTGACACCAATTCGCGACAGATCGTTGCGAATAAATTCAAAGCGAAGTCTCTGATCTTTGTTCGAACTTCGATATTCAATCAGCAGCGGTGGCAAGCCTTTGCCTTCAGGGTAGCCTGCTTCAATCATTTTCTTTTTCGCCAGCTCTAGATTTTGGGTATACCACAGCGAGCCTGTATCTCGGGCATTTCCTACAATATCGAGAGGGATAAGAGAATTGGCGACGTGACCTCGACCGTTGTACATGAGATCTAAGTAGCCTTGCGCATTCATAGCTAAAGCAATCGCCTGGCGCAGGGCTTTGTTTTTACCGATCACCGAGTCTCGCATGCCTAAGCGTAAAAAAGCCGACTGCAGGCTGTTCGCATAATAAAGATCGAAGAGGTTGATGAATTCCTTTTTCAATTGAAAACCCGTGCCTTTGCGATCTACCATCAGCTCAAAATCATCGCGATTGATATTCACCCAGACTAACTGGCCCTTTTTGAATTTGAGCAGCTGTGGCTGTGTCTCTTCCATCAAGGGTAACTGCACTTCATCAACAAAAGGGATCTTCCGACCAGCAGCCTCCAAACGACCTTCCGAGCTGTCATCCGGCATTCCTTCGCTGGGATAGACACCGTGATAGAGTGGGTTTTTGACCAGAATGGTGGTCCCACGACGGGAATAGCTCTTCATAATGAAAGGACCTGTGCCGACCGGATTTTTTTCAAAATCGCTGCCATACTTTTCCACAGCTTCCCTAGGCACAATCGATAGACCATTGAATGCCAGAGGATGGAAATTCAGTGGACTATCGTTGAGAAAAGTGATCGTGAAGGTATATTCCCCGGTTTTTTTGATCCCTTCGATCTCCTGCTTATCGTAGCTAAAGGCCGCTCCGTCTTTTTGCGATTTCTCACGGAAGGCATCCATACCAACGATCAAGCCTTGAATCAGAGTGTAGCTCAAGCGATTGACATTCATGTCGGCAAATCTTTTCAAGGAATAGATGGCATCATCACTCTTCAGCTCGCGGCCCTTTCCACCAGGGAAGCAAGCATTGTCGTGAAACACCACACCCTTTTTCAAGGTAAAAAGATACCGAGAACCGTCTGCCTGTTTTTCCGGCATTTTTTCCAGAAGGAGCGGTTCCAGAGTATAGGGACGTTTCAAATAATGATATTGCAGCAAGGTATCGTAGAGACTGTTCACCAACTGATGCGAAGCGGCATCGAATTGTCTCATGGGATCCAAACTTTTTTCTTCCGCATCCCGCAGGTGATAGAGAATTTTTCGTCCACTTGTCGCAGCCGCATCAGCCGGCTTTTTCTTGGTGCAAGCGAGCCCACTCAAGACACTGAAGACGAGAAGGAAAAGTATGCCTAGCTGACGTTTGATATTCTGCAACAAAAGCTCATCTCCCAATCAAAGGTTCGTCCGGTCTGGGCTATAGTGCATGGATTTTGCTGATTTGTCTTGCGACAAGATGAGCCTTATATCCGCATAAAGCTTTTAATGAGCATATCCTCTGCCTGATTGACCATCACCTCATAGTTGGAACGTCTCTGCTCGGCTTCCATTTCATAAAAACAGGCGAGGACGCCATCAAGCATATGCACCCCAACCTTTGATAGCCAACGCGGGTCCATGGGACGGAACATCGATTCTTCGATCCCGCGGGTGATCACCGCATCAGCCAATTCGTGCCTTTGCTTTTGAAAGGACTGCCATCGTTCCGCTAGAGCCTGCGAGAGCTTGCGAATATCGACAAAGTGTTTGCTTGTCATGACCAGCGCTCCGACCTTCGGATTGTGCAGATGATACGAAAGATAAAGTCGGACCATGGACCGCAAACGAGGCACGACGGCCAAATCCTCTGGAAGCTCTGCCAACAATTTGGACAGCGGCTCATAGAAACGCAAATAGACCAAAGCCAGAATCTCGTCCTTGCTGGAGAAATGTTTGTAGACGGTGGCCTTGGCCACACCACTTTGATTGGCAATCTGCTCAAGGCTGACATGAAAAATCCCCTGTTCAGCAGCAAGGGTAAGAAACGCATCCAGTAGATTCTCTTGGCGAAGAACGCCGCGCACCTGTTTTTTCGCTTCAGAAACGTGACTGCGGGTCATGTCTTGCCTTTCTTCTGTCGGAAACTTGATCAGGTGTTAGCACCCAGCTTCCTCGAAAGCCTGAGTCTTCGGTAAATAATAACATAGTTTCCATATCTTACAGAAAATCCGCCAATGGCTTTGAAATTGCTTACAGATCCAAAGGTGACCAATGGTCGCTTTTCGGCGTTTCTCTCTTTTTCTTTAACGGTCTTGCAAAGGTTTGTTCATGAATCGATTGCTAAGCATTTACATAGTTTTTCTTGGTCTCCCTAGCTATGGAGCAGCCTTGGCTCAATCCATCGCTGTGGAGGATTTGCCAGGATTTATCAAGCAACATAACAGCAGTGTCCAACGTGCGGCTGCCGATGAAGAGATCGCCAAAGCTGATCAAGACTCGGCTCGGGCTGATTTTCTGCCCAACGTGACTCTCAAGGCGACCCAAACTCGCACGGACTCCGCAATCCAAGTGGATATTCCTGCACAATCAATCCAACGAACACTACCCAATGGGGCCCCCTTTCGCTTGGATATCGATCCCCCCGCTCTGACCATTCAAGACCGAGATGTGACCAAAGCTCAGCTCCAAGTGACCCAAGCTTTGTACTTGGGCGGGAGACTGACGGCTCAGCAGAGCGTTCGCAACGCTGATTTTGGCATCAAACAGGCCGAATTCATTCAGGAGCAGTCCCTGCAATTGGGGTTGGTTCTGCAGCGCTACTTTCAAACTCAGTATGCAGAGGACCTGCTTCAGGTTCTGCAGAAACTTAAAACTCATTTGCAAAATATCGATCGCCTCACCCGAGATCTGATCGCAGGCGGCGCTTTGCCTCGCGCGGCCCGTCTTAAAACAGAATCCGCACTGGCGGAACTTCAGGCCAAGATTATGCAAGCTGAGGCGCAAAAAAATGTTCTCTGTCAGGCGACTCAGAGTCTGCTTGGTGCATCCGGCTCTTGTCAATTCAAAAGCTTGCTCAAGCCACTGTCGATGCCCACTGAATCAGCTGAACTGAAGCGTTTGGCTGGCGATCAGCGCGCCGAGTGGAAGATTCTTCGTTTCAATGGCGAGAAGGCTGAGGCTATGCATCAAGCGGCAACGGGCAGCCTCAAACCAAGCGTGTACGCCTTTGGCCGCTATGAGCTTCTTCAAGATCAATTGACTGCTTTGGAACCAAAATGGGTGATTGGAGTGAGCATGGAATGGACTTTGACCGCTGGTCTTAAGGCTTTGCCTGAGAGACAGAAAGCTGAAACTTTGCGGCAGAAAGTCGAAATCGCTCGTTCACAGGCAGCTCGGGATATTCCCTTGCAAATTGATCAGTATTGGGCACAAGCCACTGGGGACTTGGCTGCCTTGCAGGCGGTCGACAAAGCCCGAGCCGGTGCCCAGGAAACTTTGGAAATCAGCAAGCTGCGCTACAGCTCAGGCGATGGATCACAATTTGATGTCCTGCAGGCCTATAGCGAGTTGGAAAAACTATCGATCCGGCGTCTGGAGCTACTCGAGAGCTACAATCGTTCGCTTATAAGTCTCTTCCAAAGCGCCGGCGATGCTGGCCTTTATATCAATCACTACCAGTCTCAACATTGAGGTTTCTTATGTTCTTTTCTCAAACATTTCCATCATCTTGGCTTGCGCTTCTGTTGTTTCCATTCTTGATCGCTTGCCCTGGTCAAAAATCGTCCATCATCCTTCATGGACAGGTGGAGTTTGACGAAATTGATATCGCCTCTCGCCTTTCCTCGCGAGTCAAAGAGATAAAGGTGGAACTGGGCGATGACGTTACTGATGGTCAAGTGCTCGCGATCTTGGATGATGACCTGATTGCGATACGAAATGATCGGGCAAAGATCACGATTGAGCAAGCCAATCTGCAGAAAAACATGACCAACCAAGCCACTCGAAGGGAAGACCTGCTCCAACTGCAGGCTGCTCTAGAGCTCGCCAAGAGTCAGAGAGATTTTGCCAGACAAAGCTTCAACCGGGCGAAAAATCTCTTTGAGAAAGGAGCTATATCCACTCAGCAATGGGAGGAAATAGTTGCCAAGGAGAAGATGGCTCAGGCTCAGTATGAAATGGCCAAGGCTCGATTGGAAGCTGGACACAATGGAGCTCGAAGCGAACAGAAGGCTCTCGCCGAGAGCAATCTAGTACAGGCTGAGACAGGTTTGGCGGAAGTTGCTGCTTACCATAAAGATCTCCAGCTTACCGCATCGACTGGAGCCCAGGTCTTTGCAATTCATGCAAGGGCAGGAGAACTTGTACCGCAAGGTTTTCCGATTTTGACCTTACTGGATCGTCAACACCCACGCATGAGCTTTTACGTCACAGAAGATCGGCTGTTGCATTTCAAGCAAGGACAATCCTATGCGATTGAACTGCCGGCTCTAGGCCAACAGACGATCAAGGCTCAACTGATTCGAATCCAAGTTCTACCCTCCGTTCTAACTCAAGTCGTCACGGAAGATCGGCAGGCTCGGGATATTCGCAGCTTCGAATTGACTCTGAAACCCGAAGGGCCTGTGCCCCTTCTTCAGCCGGGAATGTCCGCGGTTCTGCGCTTGGAGGCAAAGCCATGAGAGGGCTTCATCAATTTTTTTTGGAGATCATGGCTGTTGCAGCCAGAGAATGGCAAATGATAGGGTTGGATAAAAAGCTGCGCAGCCTCATTCTCCTGGCTCCTCTCTTCAATGCAGCATTGGTGAGTGCTGTCTATGCACCATCCTTCGTCACAGAAGTACCGATTGCTATCGTTCAGCAGGACAACTCAGCACTTTCACGGCGGATGGTCCGATGGTTCGATCAAAGTCAAAAGCTCGAGGTCAAGGACATCGTCGCAGAACGTCAGCGGGCGGATCAACTGCTGGCTTCTGGTCACATTTCAGCTTATATTGTTTTCGAATCCGAATTCTCCACGCGCATCAAACAGAATCAAGAAGCGCGTGTGCTGGTGATCAATGACGCCAGCAACCTTGTGCTCGCCAATACAGTCAGCGCTGCTGTCCAAGGCATCACCCAAACCTTCAATGCCGGTCTTGCCAAGCAGAAAGCGCGGCGACTCGGAGCCTTCAAAGAGCAAGCCCAGGCTCTGGTTGCACCAATTCGGGCTGACATTCGGTCCCTCGGCAATCCCAGCTTCAGCTACGCAGATTTTATGCTTCCCGGTCTTCTTCTGACTGTTCTGCAACAAATCATACTGCTCGGTCTCGCCTTTGCGTGGGCTGGTGAAAGTGAAACTAAAAGCTGGCCCCAGCTTTTCAGTCTTTCCAGCCGCTCATGGCCCCTATTGATCGGAAAAAACTTGCCTTATGTGGCAATTCATCTGCTGTGGATGGCTTTTTTTCTTGGCTTACTCCTGCCCTTGAGCGAAGTGTCCAGCGAGGCTCATCTCGGATCACTGCTACTATTCTCCCTGCTATTTGTGTTGGTTATGGTGAGTTGGGGGACGTGGATCAGTCTCTTTCTTCCCGATCGCTTGAGTGCCACTCAGGCTCTGATGTTCTTGGCCGTTCCTAGTTTCCTCTTGTCTGGATACACTTGGCCTACATCGGCCCTCCCCGCTGTCCTGCAAATGGGGAGCCAGCTTCTGCCTTTAACTCATTGCGCTGTTATGCTGCGAAAGCTTTATGGATCGGGCCTCAGCATCAGTGATTTTGCACAAGAAGTGCAGATCTTATTCTTGTTTCTGGCCGGGCATGGACTCTTGTCATGGTGGGGCTTGAGGCGTCTCCGAGCTCGCTATTCCGCCTCAAATTGACCACTGGCTGGGCAAGCTTCCTTTGCATATAGGTAGAATAGATCGGATTTGCCTGATATGCGTCATTTGAGTTGAGATCCTTCGCCTCTTCGTGCTATACCCCGAATCCCCCATGAGTGGGTCTTTTCAGGAGATAAAATGAAATCCATACTTAGTATTTTGATCGGTCTGAGCTTTAGCATCCATTCTGCTGCTATGGCCGCTCCGGTCGATGTTTTGAAATCTGAAGGTTGCGACAAGACACTCCAAGCGATGGCTCAATCCTATCTTGCCGAAAACAGTGTTCTCTTGAGCATCTATGAAGACCAAACGCGTAGCAATCGAAGTCTGGAACTTGACACTTTGGAATTGTGCAAGAGTTTGGATCTCGATCCAGGATCGTTCAACTTGCGCCGCGAAACAACTTTCTGTAGCAAGACGGGCGATTCGATTACGCTCTATACCTTTGGTGATCTTTACTGTGATGGAGAAAAGGTCTTGGGCATCAAGAGCCTGAAATTGAAGAAGCTGCCGACCAAGAACTAATCTGGATGGGCACTCGTGAAAGACCTCCTAGTCCTATCGGATCAGGAGGTTTTTTCATATCGAGCCCTAAAACCTTTTGCTGTGGCATTCTCGGCAGCATTTCCCTACCAGTCAGTCCGTGTGAGGCACTTTCAGGCTGTGCCCTATCTAAGAATATGCGATCAATTTGACGCTCGTCCCCATCGAGTGAGTGCTGGCCGTTGGATTGTGCCAGCGAAGTATTTTTACTGTTTTATGGAGGACTATCATGAACAGATGTACCAAGCGTCTCATTGCCGGAATCACCGGCTTTCTGCTAACTGTGGCTTGTCACAAGGCCAAAGACGATAAGAAGCCAGAGCCAGCCATCACTTCACTCGTCGCCGCCGAACTCATGGGCCGTGGATTCAACCTTGGCAATACTTTTGATGCCTATGGTCAGGTTTGGCAAAAGCATGATATCGGTCACACCAAGCGGATCATCGACCTCTATAAGCAACAAGGCATACAAAACATTCGCATTCCTATCACCTGGATGCAGGAACACGAAGACGGAACCTTGGCCGACGCCGAAGGACACATCAACACCAATCATCCCCGATTCAAAGATCTCGTGGCGACGATTGACTATGCTTTGTCCCAGGGTCTTTATGTTGTCATCAACACCCATCACGAGCACTGGCTCAAGCAGAACTATGACTCAAGCGAAGCCATGGATAAAGCCTTCCGTACTCTTTGGACTGAGATTGCCAGCTATTTCCGCGACTATCCTCAACGATTGATGTTTGAGGTCCTCAACGAACCTGATGGGGTCTTTGGCGACTGGAGCAAAACCAAAAACATCGGTCCAAAAGAAGCCAGTGGGATAGCTTTAACAAGAAAAATCAATCAACTGGGCTATGATGCCATTCGTGCAACAGGTGGGGCCAATCAAAGCCGCATCATCATTTTGGCTCCAAATGGGCAGGGAAATCACGGCCAAATCAATGATATCTATCCTGAAGCGCAAGTTCTGCCAGGTGGCGGCAATGATCCCTATGTGATGATCACGGGTCATTCCTATGATCCCTGGGATTTTTGTGGAAATACCGGTTTCAACAAGTTCTACTTGAGTGACAAAGGTGAGGCGAGTCTGGATCGTTTGCATAAAGATGTCAGTAATCTCGTGCAGAATGCGAGCGCCTGGTCGAAAAAGATGGGAGTGGGCCTCTATTTTGGTGAATACGGCGTCGGGCGTGAAATCGCTCAGAACGAACGAAATACTCTTCTGGTACGCGAGTACTATCGTTCCTTCACCCAAGCCTTGATCGATGCAAAAATTGCTACCGCGGTTTGGGATGATAAAGGATGGTTCGGCATCTTGAACGCGAAAGAAGGTGACGACTTCCAATTTATCTTTGGCTTGATCGATGCGATCATGGGCAAAGCAGAACCTGCTCCTGCACCTTAATGCAAAGCTTGGGAAGTGAATTTTGCTTTACTTCCCAAGGCTCTCTCACCATCTATGAGCTTCCATCCCAGGTTGCTTTTGATGGCGAATGGTAGCACCACATTTACTGCTATAGCAGTAAAATACTCCTTCTAGTCCCCTCATTCAATGCCCGGAGCGACTCATTCGGGCAATTTTACTGCTTTAGCAGTAAAAATAATCGACTTCATGCAAATTATTCGATAAAATGACGAGTAGAACCCAATTTTACTGCTAAAGCAGTAAAAGGAGACCACCTATGTTGGGACAGATAGGTTCTGTCGTTAAGTTCCATCGAAAGAAAAGCGGGCTCACCCAACACGAATTAGCAAAACTAGCTGGCATCGGTAAGGCGGCTGTCTACGACTTAGAACATCAATCAAAAAGCACTCGGATCGACACTTTGCTGAAGGTGCTGAGAGTTCTCAATATTGAAGTTAAGTTGGCAAGCCCAATCATGCATGTCTATGAGGAACAGTCGCTTGAAACGAGCAAAAATTTTCGTTCAGAACCATGAGGCCGGGATCCTTGAAGAGATAGAAAAAGGCCGGAGCTATCGATTTCTTTATCAAGAAGGCTACCAAGGCCCTCCCGTGTCACTGACCATGCCTCCTTCAAGCAAACTCTATCATTTTTCGCAATTTCCAGCCTTCTTTGATGGTCTTCTCCCTGAGGGCATTCAGTTGCAAGGCTTGTTGAGGCAAAAAAAAATCGATGCCGACGATCATTTCGAGCAACTGATCGCTGTTGGAGCAGACCTAGTCGGTGATGTGACCGTCGAGGCCCTTCCTCATGAATAGATGTCTCTTGACCTACAAACCCTGTGGTTCGGATAAGTTCTCCCAAGAGGGCCAACGACAGGCTCATTTTGGTACCAACAGGGCGCCCCTCTAAACCCACCCATCGCAATCCCTAACCCTCTGTTCTGACCGAGCTTATTTCAGTGCCCAAAGCTCAACTAGGCGCTCATTTAGCTC
>JBGSTF010000052.1:0-6972 GCA_041736645.1 Oligoflexus sp.
CATACTTATGGCAACCTACCTTCACACTTGGCAGAAAAAGTAGAGAAGGAGTTGGGGCCACCCCAGGAAACCGTATCTTCCAAGGACCCTCAGTCACCTGCCCAGGAGCTGGTAGAGCCTCAGGAAAAGCCACCCGAGAAACTGAAGTCTGAGCAGCCAGTTCTTGAATCCAATGAGGTTTCTCTACCGCTAGGTGCTGCAATTACGCCAGATCCCAAAGTCAACCAGGAGAAGGCTCCCGAGACACTGACGGATCTTAAGAAGGAACCAGCGGTTGATCTTGGTCTGGTTAGCGAAACAGGAAAGGAACTCAACCAGCTGAGAAATCAAATGGCACTCGACCAAGCCCGAGAAGTCACTTCCCGCCGCCAACAAACGACGCTTGCCGAGGTCAGAGAGCTTAGCGAAGAACTGGCACGCATCAGACGCGAACTGATCCTGCAAAGGGTCGATGAGGTGAAAGATCAGATGTTGAATGTTCTGAAGGATGCAGCGAATGGTGCAAAGAATTTCTCGGTGGCAGTCGCTTCCTGGGTCAAGGAAGTTGCTGGCCATATCGGAGAACTTACCCGTGAAGCAATCGAAAAATTCAAAAATAACAGCAGTGTTGCCGAATATGCGACCCTCTTCAAGGCCGCAATAAAAGAGCCGGAAAAATACATGAAGGGCAAGGAGCTTTACGATCGGGACTACGATGCTGTGGAGAAGAAGCTCCAGGAAAGTAGCGGAACCACGGAGAAGCCACCAAGGCTTCTGGTGCGGCTCTATGCAAATTCACTCGCTTATCAAGCCTGAAGCCTGAAGGGGGTTTTCAATAGCCCCCTCTTGTTCGGAGAACAGAATGAATATCTCGCGCCTCACAGAAAAAGTTGCCCGTGTTGAAGCTGAACAGAAAAAGATCAGGCGATTTGATATCAATCTTGCAGATGCCATCTTTGATGGTGGATCTGAGATGCGTAGCGGGCGCAGAACTTATACCCCTGAACGAATCAAAGATAGCGAGCTATCCTTTCTTTCCGATGTAAAGCAGTCCAACTTGACCTCGGCTGAGGCCATTTCCGAAGCAGCCAAACGTCACGGCATCGATGAGACCCGCCTGGGCGAAATGCGTGGCCGATATTTTGTGGATCTGTCGCAGGAAGAGCGGGTGGTTCTGGATCGTTTGAAGACTCATCCTTTCAGAACGCCAGGGTCCGCCGTTGAAGCGAGCCTTGAGCAAAAAGGGTTTATTCATGGCCTGCTGCCGCAGGAACAAGCCTATTTGGCAGCGATGGCGAAACTTGAGTTTTCAGCCGATCGGGAGCTGGCCATCTCAATGCTAAGGACTAGACATGGCATTTCTGCTGAGATGCATGAAGCCTTTCAGAAGGCCGGTATTTTGGAGCTACCCAGCATTGAACAGGTCCAGTGGCTCAGAGCTTTCGAGGGCGGTTCGGGAACGGCAGAACTCAAGACTCTGGCAGATCAGCTCGGGATTAAAATCTGGGCACTCAAAAACCGGGTCCAGGTCGACGAAATGGGGGAAAGGAAGGCCAACGTAAGGCCCACTGTCATGCACGGCGAGCTTCTGGTTTTTGACAGCCCAAAGGTCCGTTGGCGGAGGGAGCCTTCATCCGAGCTTGCCAAGCGGCAACTGAGCCCCCTTTTGCCCGAGCGAAAGGATCTAAGGCTCCTCAATAGCTCTGCAGAGAATCTTGGTACATGGCAGGCGGTTCGGCTCAAGCGCCTGATGGATACCCGGAAAGCTGACAAGCCCGTGTTCGACGCTCATTCCTGGGGACTGCTTTCGCCAATGGAGCGGGCAGCGGTGCTTGCGCTTGGTGAAATCGACCTGACAAAAGGACAAATTGCCTTCCGCCAGGAGAACGCGACCCTATTTGACGACGTTTTTAAGACCAAGGAGCGCGCACAGCGGATCGGCAACGATGAATTTTTTTTCCTGGCAGCTCTGCGACGTGATCCTGGCAGCATGGATAAACTGGCAAGCGACTATAGCGTGAATACTTCAAAGCTGAAGGCACAAGGCTTTATCGATTACCTCGAAGATACTGAACGTGAAACCCTGCTCCAGGCAATGAAAGAAAAAAATCCCGCTATAAATGAAAACGCAAACCTTCAGATACTTGCGGGGCGTGGTTTTATCCATCTTCCCCAGGACGACGAAAGAAATTTCCTCTCATATGTCGCCGGGACAAAGCCGCAAGATAAAGCTGCCCTTATGCAGGCAGCGGATCGATTCCTCTTTGATGAACGCAGGCTCGTTGGCCTGAAGGCAAGGGGTTTTCTCAACTATCTCGAAGAAAACGAGCGCACTTTTCTCGAAGAGCTGGCTGCTGATCCAAAGCAATCCATTGAGGATCTAGCCCTCAAGCATGATGTCGTGCGTCCCGATCGCCTGAAGAAACGCTTAACTTCCTCGGGTGTTGACTTAAGCATAATCGTGGATGCCGAACCCAAATTCCGACTCAACCCCAGGGTACAGTATCGTGAGGAGAGGGAACTGCTGGCTGATCGTGTCAGTCGTCCGATGAGCCATAAGCCTCACATCATGGCCAAAGACATTGCCCTTTTTCTTTCGGATCTTGCCCAGGAACCTATGAGTCTTGGGCAGGTGGAGCGGCTGACGGAACTGAAGGCAGGCGGGAAATCTCTGGCGGATGCCGTGATCCCTACAAACCAGGAGCTGGCTTTCCTTCGCAAAATAGCTTGGCGGAAAGAGGACGGCGCAGCACTTCTTAAAATCGCACAGGCGGATTTCGGACTTGCGGAGAGTTCTGTCCAGCGCTTGATAGACGGTGGATTCATCCAGACCAGAGGAAAAAAATACATCCCCCACCAGGAGCCCTTAATGCTACGCGAGGCCAGGATCTGGCTCAACAGCACCGATGCGATGCGGAAAAATTTGAACATGAAGGAACCTCACCAGGAATTGATAAACGTCTTGAAAGATCTGGTTGATAGAGCCGATGTTGGCGAAAAACTGATGGACTATGAAATCTATTTCAAAGTCATTCGTAACGAAAAATTGTCTAAAAAAGAATCTGATCGACTTGATTTCATGCGAGAAAACGGACTCCACCCGGAAGGTCGAGAATTTGAAAACTGGGTTAAAAAAGAGCCAAAATCATGGCGAATGAGGGACGCCAAGCGGGAAGCGTATCTTTCTCATTACGAAAAACATCACGGCATTAACCTGTCGATTCTCGAATTCATAAACACGTTCAAGCAGGCCACAGCTGATCAGATAATCCGGCAAGGTTTACCCGAAGCGGATCTGCAGCGATATGCTAATGGCCTTGGCTCTGCAGGGCGACATAAGATCCTGAATAAGCATGTTCTACTGGAGAAGAGCGGCAAACCGATCTTTTACTATTCCATCGCTCACACTGGCCCGATATCAGGCCGTAAATTTTTGGAGCACCGCCTGAACATTGCCAAGGCCGACATCCCTGAAAAACCCCAACAGCGCAAGGATCTTCTCTACCATGACCTCAAGGTCGTGGACTGCGTGCAGGAAGTAATCAGATTGAAAAAATCGGAAGGCAAAGAAGTCCAAAAACTGCTGAACGAAGCGATGCAATTTGCGCGAGCCAAGGGAGGTTTGCAAAACAACCAAAGGCAAGCCGGTCCAGCCTTTATGGATGCTGAAATCATCTTTCGCGAAGAGACCGTACCTGGCCAGTCATCAGGTTCCGGGGATGAAGTGGTCGCGGTCGAGTATGGCAACTACACATTGGAAAGGATGCGCGAGAAGCTGCAGAACTGCACATTCGATCATGCATACGTCTTTGCCAAGCCGGATTACATAGCAAAGTACGAGGCACATATCACCGTGCCGAATG
The DNA here is from genome assembly GCA_041736645.1 of Oligoflexus sp. Classification (GTDB taxonomy): domain Bacteria; phylum Bdellovibrionota_B; class Oligoflexia; order Oligoflexales; family Oligoflexaceae; genus Oligoflexus. The sequence continues at coordinate 3,843 of JBGSTF010000052.1, forward strand.
TCACATATATCGCCATGCGTTAAGGAGGGCGCACTTGATGGAACTAAGAAGGGACCTGGCCAGAAAAGTTGACAGTTGGCTGAAGGAAGATTCAGAGCGCAACCCGAACCTGCTAGCGCAGCAGTCAGGCGTATCTTACCCAACGATCCGCCGCATTATCGGCGAGGAATTGGTTCCGTCTCTGGATACAGTTCTTTCGCTTCTTCCCCACATAATGCCTGACGATGATGCCCGGCGTTTTCTTTTGGAGCATTTTCCTGCGCACGCATCCTTCTTTGAATCGGCTTCCTGCCGAGGGATTGGTGGTCTTTTATGTAAGGAAGACTTCATTCTGCTCACTCTCGCAAGAAGAAAAAGTGGCTGTCAACACAATGAGGCTCAGGATCGTCTCGGCTGCGTGGAAACGAAAAGGTCTATGGAACGTCTCCTAAAAATGGGACTGATACGCCCAGAAAATGGCCGATATTTTGCTACAAAAAGGCCGATTTCGGGTGCGCTGGATGAGGATATTCATCACATGGGAATTGCCGTTCAATGTTTGAGCTTTGAGCGTCTTGCTGAGCCAGGGAATGTCTATGAGCTTTTGAATACTGGGCTGAATGAAAAGGGTATTGCTCTGGCTGACAGAATCTTTCGGGTCTGCCGAAGCCGACTGCGAAAACTATATGGCAGTGAGGAATACAGGGGCAATGGTGCCTTGGTTTCAGTCCTGGCGATCAGCCGGGTTGATTGAGAAAAGAGGAGGGGATTCCATGGGGTTTATGGATGTCGAACTGCTGACCATGAATTTTGATGCACGCGATCTGCTGCTCTATATTTGCCTGGGCAATGCGGTGCTGCTTGGGTTTTATCCTTTTCATTTCAGGTTTTTAAGACACCGTCTGCTCGCATCAAGCATCGCCATATCATCAATAATTACATCAATATACATTGGGCTTCTTCCTCTGAAAAATCACCGCAACTGCGGCTATGAACAGCAATTTTCAACGTCGAACCTTTGAGAGGTAAATGGATGAAACCTGGGAAAGCTCCCATGATTCTATTTCTGATCCTGTGTGCCTTTGTCGTCTATGTCCTGTTTTCGGTAGCCAGAAAGCCTGAACGCACTCACGCGCCCCAGATGAAATCCAAAAAAGCTGCTCTGGGCTCCGAAGAGGCCCCTTTAGCGACGGCTGCCGCCGAACCCAACGCTATCCTTTCGGGCGAGCTGAAGCCAGGCGAGGTAGTGGAAATCCCGGTGCGATCGCACCGAAATAATGACGATCCACTTGCACCTCCTAAAACCAGAACCGCTTTCAAGTAATTTATTCCAGACGGAATAAATCAAGCGATGCACTAGAGAAACTTCATACAGAAGGAGATTTGGAATGATGATTAAAGGCCATGTCGTCCCGTGGATTGAAACGCTTGATCCGCAAAGGGTACAAGTTCTTGTAGACTCCACTGTTCCATTCGCAAAGGGGATATTGCGCGTGAATGATGAGGGTGAAGCTCAAATTCACGTTCGGCTGGCCACCACCACTGATCCTGAGTTGCTTGAGTCCATCATAGCCCGCGAGACGGAGCTTTATCGCCTGAACCAGTTTGGGATATTCAATTCTGTCCGAAATTCCTTCAGCGGAATGGGGTTCATCAGCCTTGTTATCTGGGCAGCTCTGGCGGCCCCATTTTTTGGGGTATTGTCAACAGCCGCTATTGAATCCGGGAGCATTCCAGCCGATCTGCAGGTGAACCGGGTAATTCTGATTGTCTATGCATTGGCATTCATAGGCTTTACGGCTTTGGCTCGCTGGATGTTTGGAATTTTGATCGAGCTGTTCAAGACGATTATCCGCAGCACCAGGACATTGCAGGCTGATCGCGCCGTGGTCCGGCGAGGTCATAAGGCCGGTCTGGTGCGGGTGCTTCAAGCTTCGTCCTGGGATTTCAGCCCAACTATGCTTCTCAGAAAGATCTGCCTCCAAAAGATCTGGTCCTGAAAGCTGCCCCCATCTGTTCTGAAATCTCATCGCTGCCCCATGCGCCGGTTTATCTTCGGTTCGGCGGCGATCCGAAAAGGGTTGGGCAGCGAATTCTTGCATCAAAGGAGGATAGGAATGTCTCGATTCATCTTGAAAGGTCTGGAATCCGGGGATCAAGTGGTAATCGGCTTTGACGAAGGCATTGGGGGCCACATCTTCGTTCACCTGAACGAAGATGAACTTCAGAACTATATCGACGAAGACGAAGATCCCGACGTGAAAGTTTGCTGGTCGCTGGACTTTCCAATTTTCGATAGAGAAGGGGAACCTGACCAGTCAGCGGTTTCCGATGCGTTGTTGTTTGCTCGAAGTTTTGCGGATCTGCCTGACGAGGTTGCTTCGATTTTGCAGTCAGATTGCGAAATCGTTTGGAAACGTGGGCTGGGGGATGTTAGGCCAGCTGTCAGGATTATGTTTGATCTGTACAACAGGGATTTTCGCGATGAAGCCGGTTTCCTTGTTTTTGTAAATAAGTGGATACCCATGTTCGCACGCACTGAAAAAACCATGATTCCAGCAGCACGGGAACGGTTTAAGGAAGATGCATGCAGACTGGGAACCTTTGCGGATCAGCATGGCGGCGTGGATGCTATGCAATCCTTCTATTATTCGATTCCCCATCCAGGCCTTCGGCGAATGGTCGGAAGCGCTTGGGATGGACTTGGAGGTTGGAGGCAGTAGAAACCTTGGATGACTCGCCCGCTACGGGGATACCCTACGCCCCGGAGCAGGCTTTCAACCACCACAACAAGCAGGCCCCGGTCGATCCTTAGACGCGCTATGTAGGGCCACACGCGCAACCTTCAGGGCCGCCAGCTAAAACCATGTCAACAAAATCAACTTGACGCTTCTGCGCTTAAAAATTAACCATTCAAGTGTATGGATTGCGCGGGCGTGGAGGTGTTTAGGTGCAGCAGGTCAAGGTGTACGCGGTCAGGATTGGTGGCAAAGTCCCGTTGCCGCTCTATTTCGGGTAGCAGCCGCCCAGCTGCGAAAAAGTAACGTAAGATATTGTACGCAGAGTTTTTGCTTGGAAGGCTTGAAGGAGCTGAGTTTAGACAAAACGACATGAAAAAAGACGCAGAGATTGTACGCCGAGATTTGACTTT